>CACJRN010000004.1 GCA_902595845.1 uncultured Gammaproteobacteria bacterium | reverse complement strand
ATGAACCATGCGGTCTTCGACCGTTGAAGATGCTGCTCTGAGTGCCTGACCTAAAACTTGACCACCAAATACTTGTGGGCTTCCTATGTCTTGACTCTCGCCTCTGAAAATATTCTTCTCAATCATTTCAAGACTGAGAATTTCAATCAAACGCTCAATGGAAGTATCGAGTGAGTTTTCCTGTGACATATTATTTCAAATAATAAAATGAGACGGTTTCTGCAACACACGCAGGCTTGTCTCTATTCTCAATCTCAACTGTGGTTTGAGCAGTCACTTGAATTGCTCCTGCCCTTTGTCTGACTTTGATGATCTCTGTTCTTGCTCGAACACGGCTATCAACTGGGACCATGTTCATGAACCTTACTTTATTAACGCCATAATTGATTGCTCTTTCTAGATTTGTGAATTGTACAAATTGTGCAGTCATTGCAGGAGTCATTGAGAGTGTCAAATAACCATGTGCAATTGTTTTAGAATCCGGCATTTCATCTTTTGCTCGCTCTACATCTGTATGGATCCACTGATGATCATGCGTTGCATCAGCGAAAATATTGATTTGATTCTGATCTATTTGGTACCAGTCTGAAACACCAATCTCTGATCCCTCAAGAGCTTTAAAATCATCGTATGAAGAAATGGTATGAGTCATTAGTCAATCGATAAATTTCCAATTGTGTTCATGAATTCGATTCTTGTGGCTTCATTCTTCCTGAAGCTTCCCGTCATGGTGCTTGTGACCATATCTACACCACTTTTATGAACGCCTCGGGTTGTCATACATGCATGTCTTGCAACAATAACAACTCCGACTCCTTTGGGCTGGAGAACTTCTTCAATTGAATTTGCAATTTGAGCTGTCATTTTCTCTTGGACCTGAAAACGTCTTGCATAAGTATCAACAACTCTCGCCAATTTACTTATTCCAACCACTCTGTTTTTTGGTAGATATGCAACATATGCCTTACCAGTTATGAGAGCAATATGATGTTCGCAGTGAGACTCAAAATCAATGGCTCTCAATGTGACCATTTCATCGTAATCCTCGACCTCTGAGAACGTTCGATTAAGAAAATCATGTGGGTCTTCGCTATATCCGCTGAACCAGTCTTTATATGCATTTGCCACTCTTTTGGGAGTATCAAGCATTCCCTCTCTATCAGGATCATCGCCTGCCCACTGAATCAAGGTTCTAACAGCGCTTTCAGCTTGCTCTCTGGTAACATCGTCTTTTTTGCTCATTTTTTTATCCAATTGTATTTCAATAATCGAGAAACTATCTAAATGAAGCGCATTATGCAAGTTTTCATTCGATATCAATAATATTCGCTATCTCAGGTGTCATTCGATTCAGATTATAAAGAGCTCTCTCATTTTTGGGTTCGATGATATTGATGTTCATTTTTTTGAGTGTCATTTGAGGGCTCATTTTTTCAATTATTTCAGGTTTCTCTTTTATTTTTTGCAGTAAGCTTGGTTCATATATGGCACATAGAGGCTCTATTCCGGTTTCATGATTGAAAAAAATGGTTGCATCTTTATCTTCAGCTCTCATTTCTAACAATTGATTAATTGTTTCGCAATCTAAAAGAGGTAAATCACATGAAACAATAATCCATGGTGAAGAAGCATCATGTGTTGCAGCACTCATGATTCCTGCAATTGGACCTTTATAATCAGAATCATCGAAAAGCATCTCATATTTTGAACGATGAGACTCATTCGCCTGATCGTTTCTTAAGGAAACAAATACTTGATCAGAGTGGTTCATTAATAAATCAATGGTTCGATCAAGAATAGTAATGCCATTGATTCTAATTAAAGCCTTGTCTTTGCCCATGCGCTTGCTGTGACCACCAGTTAGAACCAAGCCTAGCATTTTAGTATGTATTCAAGAAATGTCAGATTTTCCACCAGTCTTTTCCAATAATTGAATATCGGAAATGACAATCTCATGACTGATTGATTTGCACATATCATAAATTGTAAGTGAGGCAACGGATACTCCAGTTAGCGCCTCCATTTCAACACCCGTCTTGGCATTTATGCCTACGGTACATGTAACAACAAGATTAGACTCATCATTAAAATCAATTGAAATATCACAAGAATTGATACTCAGTGGATGGCAAAAAGGAATGAGATCGTGAGTCTTTTTGACAGCTTGTGTGCCTGCAATGATCGCTGTTGTTAATACGGGCCCTTTTTTTGATTCTATTTCTCCGTCTTCAACAAGGCTTTTAATCTCATTTGGAAGTTGAATCAAAGCAGATGCTTTGGCATTTCGGTGCGTGATATCTTTTTCACTCACATCGACCATGCCTGGTTGATTATTTTTTTTAATATGACTGAACATAATTCTAATTATTCATGGTTGGGATTTAACCAGCAAGATATAATGTAATTTTCGTATTTGAAATGCCAGTGGTTTAGGCAATCAAAATAGAATAATGGCAGAAACTCTATTCGATAAAATTTGGAATCAACACATCATCTCTGACTTAGGAGATGGTAATGATTTGATTTATATTGATCGAATCTTTCTTCACGAGAGGACTGGCAGTGTCGCACTTAAAAGCCTTGAAGAGAGAGGGATTTCAGTCAGAAAACCCAGCCAGGTCTTTGCAACCATAGATCATATTGTTGACACTCTTCCAGGCAGAGGAGATGAGACAATGATGCCAAGTGGGTCACAATTCATTGAATCATTTAGAGAATCTGTCCAAAGAGAAAAAATCAATTTTTTTGACCTGAATACTTCTCGTCAAGGCATTGTTCATGTGGTCTCCCCTGAACAAGGTATTGCCCTCCCAGGCATAACATATATCTGTCCTGATTCACATACATGCAGCTTAGGTGCGCTTGGTGCACTGGCATGGGGGGTTGGATCAAGTGAATGCGAGCATGCGCTAGCAACAAATACATTGGTCAAGAAAAAACCAAAATCCATGCTTATCAACATCAATGGGATCCCAAAAGATGGAGTGACCGCTAAAGATATTATTCTTCATTTGATTTCAAAGCATGGGGCCAATGGTGCAAATGGGCATGCGATTGAATTCCAGGGAGATACCATTGATCGAATGAGCATAGAATCAAGGCTCACACTATGCAATATGGCAGTTGAATTCGGGGCAATGACCGGAATCATTAGTCCTGATAAAAAAACCATTGAATATATATCCGGCAAAGCATTCGCCCCAGAGAAAGGAGATCAAAAATTGGCAAAAGAGTACTGGGCAAGCTTAAAATCAGATGATGGCGCACATTTTTCCAAGGTCATTGATATCGATGCATCAAAATTAAATACATATGTGACTTGGGGCACTAGCCCGGAACATGCTATCGAAATCAAAGAAAAAATACCAAGTATTGATCAAGCAAACAGCTCTAAAGAAAATACATCGATAAAAAAGGCCCTTGATTACATGGGCTTGGAAGAAAATGATGCAATCAGAGGAACCAAAATTGATGCTGCATTTATAGGTTCTTGCACCAATAGTAGGTTGTCTGATTTGAGGGTTGCAGCATCAATTCTTAAAGGAAATAAAATTGCTCCTGGAATAAAAGCAATCTGTGTACCTGGATCATCTAAGGTCAAAAAAGAAGCTGAATCAGAAGGCATAGATAAAATTTTTAAATCTGCTGGTTTCGAATGGAGAGAATCAGGCTGTTCCATGTGTTTCTTTGCAGGCGGAGAGAGCTTTGGTGAAGATGAGCGCGTGATATCAACCACCAATAGAAATTTTGAAAATCGACAAGGAAAGAAAACCAGAACCCACTTGGCATCACCCGCTACAGTAGCCGCTTCAGCCATCAAAGGTGAAATAACAGCCGCACATCTAACGGAGAATGAAACGTGAATCCAGTAAAAATAATTTCTGGAATTGCTGCACCTTTTTTAAGGATCAATGTCGATACCGATGCGATCATACCCAGCCGAGAAATAAAGGCTGTCTCAAAAAAAGGACTATCAGAAGGGCTCTTTTCGGAGTGGAGATACACTTCGATTCCTGATAGAACACCAAATGATGAATTCATTCTCAATCGAGAGCCATTTAATCGATCTGTCATACTGCTTACTGGCGATAATTTTGGCTGTGGCTCATCAAGAGAGCATGCAGTATGGGCACTACAAGAATGGGGCATCAAAGCAGTGATTGGTTCAACATTTGGATCAATCTTTTATGGCAACTGCATAAGAAATGGCTTACTTCCCATTCAACTATCCACTGATGATCTTCAAAAATTAATTGATTTTGTTGAAAAAGACCCAGAATCAAATCAAATCCTAATTGATCTGGAGACGTTGAGTATTAATTTTGGATCATCTGAAATTAATTTTGAATTCGATAAAAAATATCAAGCTTCGCTCTTAGAGGGTCTCGATGAGATACAGCAAACTTTAAAGCTCAGTGACGAAATATCTTCCTTTGAAGAAAAACATCTAAAGCAGAATCCGTGGTTGTAAAATAGCAATCTCAAAATAGATGTTTTTGCGATTAAATAGTTTATGATGTCGCTATGAAAAATATCTTCTTATTTTTATTAATCATTCCTTTGAGTATTCATGCAAATGAAAAAGATCATGAATTGCTTATGGCAACTCTATACGTTCAGTCTTCTGCCGAGTTTTATGCCAACTCAAGCACCATTTATCGTGCAGCACAGAATAACTTGGACGCATTATTATTAGATAAAAGCCACACAGCTGCACTTGAGCAATTAGAAAATTTTAGCGATAAGCCTCCTGCAATCATTCTTGATGTTGATCAAACTGTTCTAGATAACAGTGCATATCAAGCCAGAATTATAGAAAAAGGAATCTCTTACCCAAATGGATGGTTTGATTGGGCAAAAGAAGAGCAAGCTGAGTTCATGCCTGGAGTATTTGAATTCATGCAATATGCAGAGTCGAAAGGAGTGGAAATATTTTTTGTAACCAACCGAGATCTTGAAATTGAAAAAGCCACAGTCAATAACTATATAGCCCTTGGTTACGATACCTCTTCAGAGGATCATATCCTTTCACGTGGTGAAAATGGATGGGGATCTAATAAAACATCAAGAAGGGAGTTGATTGCAAAAGATTATCGAATAGTAATGATGTTTGGTGATAACTTTGGTGACTTTGTAGACATCAATGAAAATCTGCTTTCTCCAAAAGAACGAGTTGAAACCATTAAAAAATATAAAAAATACTGGGGCACATCCTGGTATATGCTTACAAATCCAATGTATGGAGCATGGGAAGGAGCTATCATCGATTTTGATTACAGCCCTCCTAGGAAAGAATTGGTCGAGAAGAAGTTTGATGCATTAGATCCTAAATGAATCAAATCATTAAATACCTACTGGTAGCTATATTATCTATTGCTTTGACGATCTTTTACTTGGATCAACATGCACCAATTATTGTCGAGGTACCGGAGAAAACTTCACAACGAATGTCTATTGAATTCTCAAAAGAAATCGAAAGAAGGCAACTACAAAAAATAGAAAAAAAGGCGAAAAATGTCATCGTACTGATTGGAGATGGCATGGGAATCAATCAAATCACAGCATATAAAATTGCTAAAGGTGGGCCCAATTATTCAACTGCATTTGATCAATTTCCATTCACAGGATTGGTCAAAGTACATTCCTTTGACAATCTCATTACCGACTCTGCTGCATCCGCCACTGCATTTAGCTCTGGTATTAAAACAAAAAATCGTTATCTAGGAGTCGATAGCAATGGTGATGAAGTGGAGCTCATTACAGAAATTCTTCTTCAGAAAGGCTTTATCACTGGACTTGTTGCAACATCAGAAATTACTCATGCCACACCAGCGGGTTTTACAATTCACAATATCTCAAGATACAACACAGACGAAATTGCAAAGAGCATGTATGAATCAAAAAATCACATACTGATGGGCGGAGGCAAGGATTTCTTTATACCTGAATCAAAAGGCGGACAAAGAGAGGATGAAATTAACTTGCTTGATATGATCAATAATGACGGCATCTACCTTGATTCAAAAGAAGCCCTTATGAGCTTTGATAGTGGAGCCTCGAAAAGAATATTTGGACTCTTTGCCAAAGAGGGCTTGATCAGGTCAGAAGATGAACCGAGCTTGTTGGATATGTTTAAGTTCACTCTTGATCAATCAAAAAAGATGGTAGATCAAAACGGTTGCTCTGGCTTCTTTATCATGGCAGAAGGCTCACAAATTGATTGGGCAGGACATGAAAATGATTTTGATTATCAATACAAAGAAATGGATGAATTTCACGATGTGGTAGGTCATGCGCTAGAGTTTGTTCAATCCAGAGATGATACTCTTTTGATAGTATTGTCTGACCACGAGACTGGCGGACTTTTGATTGAAATGGATGAACTGAGAAGAAAACCCAGTAGCAGCATGCTCGTATCATGGAATACCGCATTAGAAGAAGGAACACACACCGGTACCATGATTCCTGCGTTCTCATATGGGCCTGGTGCAATCAACTTTACTGGAGTAATTGATAATACTGATGTATTTTTTTCACTTAAGGAAGCAATTGGAACCAGCGAGATTCCTAACAAAGAGTGTACTTTGAATTGAGAACAAGAAAGGAAAGTGATGACAGAAATTGATGTATTAATTAGTGAGGTTGGACCAAGAGATGGGCTTCAAAGCATTGATACCATCATGTCGACTGAACATAAAAAAGAATGGATCAAAGCCGAGGCAGAATCAGGCGTCAGAGAAATTGAGGTTGGCTCCTTTGTTCCTGCAAAATTATTGCCTCAAATGGCAGATGCCTTTGAAATTGTTCAATACGCAAAAGATATTCCAAATCTGACCGTGGTTGCACTTGTTCCAAATTTCATTGGAGCAAAGAATGCAATTGATGCCGGCGCTGATAAGATTTGCTTACCCCTATCTGTAAGCGAAACACACAGCCAAGCTAACCTAAGAAAAAGCCACGATGAAGTCCTGGAAGAGATCAGAAAAATCTCAGAATATATAGAGCAACTTGAAAAATCACAGAGACCTGAATTTGAAGGCAATCTTTCTACCGCATTTGGATGCACTTTGGAAGGCAAGGTTTCGGAAGACTTGGTGTTGAAGCTGGGTGCTAGAATGATGGAACTCGGCTGTAATGAAATCGGCCTATCTGACACCACTGGATACGCAAATCCAAATCAGATCAAGCGACTCATCAGACTGTTAAACAAAGAAGTCGGTCAGGAGAATCTGAAAAGTATGCATTTGCACAATACGCGTGGACTTGGGCTTGCCAATGCGTTGGCATCACTAGAAGAAGGAATAACCACATTGGATTCTTCATTGGGTGGAATCGGTGGATGCCCATTTGCACCAGGAGCAAGTGGAAATATTGTTACTGAAGATTTGGTATTTATGCTCGATGCAATGGGTGTAGAAACTGGAATAGATATCAATAAACTACTGGAAGTGACCAACAAAGTTCAGTCATTCATACCAGATGAGAGTATATATGGATTTACAAAAGATTCGGGTCTACCAATTGGTTATGAGAAAGGCTGGGGGATTGTGAGAAGCTAGTCTTCTAATTGGGCTGTACGAAGATTGCCTCTCACACGCTCTAAACTATATCCCTTATGTTTCAGAAATATTACTGAACTTATTTTTCAATCTTTTTTTTCAAAATCTAAGAGGATTTTTTCTTACAACTTATATTTAAAATCCAAGAAGAGTTTATTGTAATCTACGGTCATCTTCTTTTTGTTATCAAACCAAACCACATCGACTGAAAACCTCTTAGTAACTGGATAACTGAGATTAAATTGATGCCCTTTATGATTTGTCCCTCCTCCACCAAAATCAGAGTGAGTCAATGCACCAAAGGTTGAGTCCGATTCGATGTCTTTGTATAGATATGTAAATTTCCATTTATCACTAATTACAAGGCTTAATCCAGATTGGAAGCCGCTATCATTCTGATCTGCATCTGAGTTCTTAACCATATCCAGAAAAAAGGTTGCAGGCATGCTCATCAAACTTGTTTTTATCTCCAATGAGAGATTCTTCAAACTGAAGTCATAAAGATAATTGCCGTTGTCATCTAGAGAGTTACCAAAGTTTTTTCCATTGAAGGTAATCACGCTTGGACTAAATTCATTTAATTTATCAAAATCATAGATTGCAAAAGAAATCTTTGCCTTGGATAAATCATTGATGTTCTTACTCCAACCCACCTGAAGACTTCTCAAATCAATTGTTTGTAGGGGATTTTCATCAAACTTTATGTAGCCAATATTTGAGAAGATTTCTCCATACTTTAGAGTGAATGCAAGTCCTTTCGGGTTATAGTCTCCATCAAATATCAACTCACTTTTATTTGGCTTAAAAAATGGATTTTTCATTTTTCCAAATAAAAGATCGGTATTTTTTGAAAGATCATATTTTAGATACATCTGATCCATACCGATATCAGATACTGTAAAGCCAGTTCCCAATGTTTGATTTCCTGATGTGGTATTTTCTTCTGCGGTTGCAAATCTTACAAATAGATCAAGCTTTTCAGAGGCTGAGTATTTTGCACCAAGTCTTGTTCTGATTCTGTTTCGATTTCTGGTATCTGCTTTACCGCTGTCATCTGTATATTCATATCTGAAGCGGAAATCATAGCTTAGATTAAAATCTTCAGCTGCAAGCGTTCCAGTAAATAGAGATAAAAGTACCGCAGTTATTAAAACTTTATTCATATCACACCCCGAGATATCTTTTGTTTAAATTTTTCTTTTAGCCAAATGCACCCTTTAGTGCGAAGAAGAAAAGAATTGATAGGCCTGCACCAACAGGTAGTGTCACGATCCAGGAGAGTATAATTTTCCCTACAACACCCAGATTGATGGCGCCAATGCCTCTTGCAAGACCTACACCAAGCACTGCCCCAACGAGCGTATGCGTGGTTGATATTGGGAGACCCGTTCCTGAAGCAATCACCACTGTACCTGCAGCCGCTAACTCTGCAGCAAACCCTCTACTTGGAGTCAACTCTGTAATCGCAGTTCCAATTGTTTTCATAACCCGATAACCAAGCATCACGAGACCTATTACGATCCCAGATGCACCAATCAATAGCACCCATGCCGGAAGAGTCGATTTTGCTGCAATCTCACCACCTGATTGAACAACCGAAACGATTGCTGCAAGAGGTCCAATCGCATTTGCAACATCATTTGAACCATGCGCAAATGCCATCGCACATGCTGTAAATATCATGAGTACTGCAAAGACTCTTTCAACACCATTGAACATGGCCCCATTTTTTTCTTTGATAGAATCATCAATTTTTTGCAAGAGAAGGGTCCCGATTAAGGAGATAACAAGTGCAATCACTAGTGCCCATGCGATACTCTCAGATGCTGTAAATTCTAATCCAACATGTTTAAGGCCCTTTAAGAAAGTCACCATTGCAACTGTAAAGCCAGCCAAAAACATATAAAAAGGGACATATCTTTTAGCGCTCATAAAAGGATTGTCAGATTGAAGTATCAATCGTCTTACACTGGTGAATAGGAGGAATGAAATCGTTCCAGCCAAAACCGGTGAAACCACCCAGCTTGCCACAATTGATGCAACCTTTCCCCAATTGACAACATCTACACTGATACCGACTGCTGCAAAACCAACAATTGCTCCGACTATTGAGTGGGTTGTTGATACCGGCCACCCAAAGTACGAAGCGATCAGTAACCAAATGCCAGCTGCCAATAAAGCAGAGGTCATTCCATAAATAAGCAGTTCTGGTGAATCTGAAATGACACCGACTTCAATGATGCCTTTCCTGATTGTTGAAGTAACTTCACCGCCAGCGAGATATGCACCTGCAAATTCAAATATACATGCAACCATTACAGCTTGGCCTAATGTCAATGCTCTTGAACCAACTGATGTGCCCATCGCATTGGCAACATCATTGGCACCAATTCCCCAGGCCATAAAGAAGCCAACAACACAACCAATGATTATAAAAAGTTGTCCGTACTCAGCAATAATTTCCATTTTTTCCCCTTTCTATCTTGAGATTAATCGAACCAACAAATGGCCCACTGTTTGTGAAATATCGGCAAGAGAGCCAATTTTATTGATGATGTCATACAAAAAAACCATATCGATTGGATCGTATTCTTTTTCACACTGAAATAATGAATGTCTAAGTTCAATTTCAAGTTCATCATTTTCTCTTTCTATTTGCTCTAAGTGTGCAACCAGATCTGAAAGCGCCGCAGCATCGTTTGATCCAAATCCACTCTTTTGCATTTCATCAACCTTTCTGACTGCTTCGGACGCTTGGTTGGCAGCTTTGATAGCGGCATTCGAGCATGAAATAAACTGATCTTTTACTTGCTCAGGTATGCTCATTTTACGCCCAATAATGATTCCTGAAATATCCTTTGCAGCATTGGGAATTTCATCCATAGTCATAACCAAACCGAGTAGATCCTCTCTTGAGACTGACATAAAAAGTGATTTGGGAAGATTATTACGAATATTGTTTTTAATATCATCAGCACGATTTTCCAACTCAACAATTGCTTCTCTGCATTCCTCTGCAGTCCTCCAATCGTCTTCTGAGATAGCAGTGAGAAAATCACCCAGCTTTGTAACGGCTTCATCGCCTACTTTCATGTGTTCCTGAAGTCCAGCAAATGGAGATTCAGCCAACATTCCGAGGAAACTTTCATTATTCATTTGATTACTCCTATTTTGATGATTAAGTTTTTTAAGACTTAATTTTTGTTGATTTAGAAACCCAATGATTAATTACATCTTCGTAATATTAGGTTTCGTTTGTTACAGTTTTGTTACAGTCTAACTGTTTATTGCTCAATCTGGATTCGTGAGACTGGAAAGTGGCAAATGAATTCGCTTCCGATCCCAAGCTCACTCTTGATCTCGAGTGTTGCTTCATGTGCTTGCAATGCATATTTGACAATGGCCAATCCAAGGCCCGTACCACCCAGTTTTCTTGACCGTCCTTTGTCAATTCGATAGAAACGCTCAGTGATTCTATTAAGATGCTTTTCCTCCATGCCAATCCCATTGTCTTTAATGGATAAATGCCCACCTGCTTTATCGATGAACCAATTCACTGAAATTTCACCATCTTTGTCACAATACCGCAGTGCATTTTCAACAATATTATTCACTATGGATTGAGTCTTCACTTCATCACCCAATATTACAGCACTGTCTTTGAAGTCAACTTTAAACTCTTTTGGAGGTTTTTTTGCCAACATGCAGTCTTTTCTAACTGCCATTACAATTGCTTGCAAATCAACGATCTCCTCATCAGTTATCCTGGATTCAGATTCCAATTGAAACAATACCAAAAGATCCGACAAAACAGACTTCATTCTTTCCGATTGCTTTGCAAGATCCTCAATCGGTTTTTTCCAATTATTTGGGATGGATTCATCCTCGACCATCAGTTCAATATATCCAGCAATTACTGTAAGCGGTGACCTTAATTCATGAGAGGCATTGGCAGCAAAATCAGTCCGTACCTTCTCAAGCCGAATGGGCGTTGTAATGTCTCTCAAAACCAAAATTTTCTCAGTTTCGCCTAAAGGAATGATTTGAAGAGAGAGAAAAATTGACTTATTCAATGGCGATATCGCCTCAAGGGATGAATTTTGATCGCTTTGGCTGAGAAACTCATCAAATTCACTGGTTGGGAAATAAGCTCGAATATTTTCCTGAGAGAAAGGATCATTCAGGTTCAGCCATTTTGAAGCATTTTCATTACTCCAAATGATTTTATTATTTTTATCAATGAGAATGACGCCATCCCTCAATGCATTCAGAGCTTCTTTTATTGTCTCTTCTGAATACTTAGGGCCACGTGAGAAAAATGAATTCAAGCTCAATCGTCTCCTGTATGAGAGAACCGGTATCCAGAACCCCTTACTGTTTGAATTAATTCTGAGAGACCATATTGCTCTAAACTTGATCTCAGACGCCTGATGTGGACATCCACAGTTCTTTCCTCAACATATACAGACCTTCCCCAAACTTGATCCAACAATTGTGATCGACTGAATACCCTTCCATCATTCACAATAAAATGCTCAAGGAGTTTAAATTCTTTGGGTCCAAAATGAACTTCCTTGTCATCGATGAGCACCCTCATGCTTCTCAAGTCAATACTGATTCGCCCTGACTTAAGGACTTCTGAATCAACGTATGATGTTCTTCTAAGCAATGCTTTGATCCGAGCAATCAACTCATTTTGAGAAAATGGCTTTGTCACATAGTCATCTGCACCACTATTAAAACCAGCAATCTTATCCCGCTCCTCTGCTTTTGCAGTCAGCATAATTACCCCGATATTTTTTGTAAGCTCATCTTTCTTTAATGATTTGGCTAACTCAAGTCCGCTTTCATCTGGTAGCATCCAATCAATGAGAACCAGGTCCGGAATCTTTTTATCAATTTGATTTTTAGCTGATTTCACATCCGGTGCCTCAATAACACTATATCCAGCTCTGGATAATGAAAAATTAATCATGGACCTGATGGCTTTTTCATCCTCAACAACGAGTATTTCTTGCATTTTCTTTTCCTGCTTTGCGTTAATTTTTTTTACCCGTGTTTTTTACTAAATGAATATTACAATTATGTTAAATATCTTCCTTATATTGCTACTGTGTTTCAATCAACAGGTAGGCAATCAAGTCCTCTCTGTCCTTGGGATTTCTCATGCCAACATAGACCATTTTATTCTCAGGGATCAATGCTTGAGGATTCTCAAGCCATCGGTCTAAATTATCATAATCCCATAAAATCTTTGAATCTAAGAGCTCAGATGAATAATTGAACCTTTCCTGACTGCCCGCCTGTTTGCCATAAAAATTATAAAGATTCGGACCGATCTTATGAGGTTCCCCTTTTTTCAAAGAATGACATGCCCTGCATTGAAGATATAACCTCTTTCCTCTTTCAGGATCGCCAGCGAAGTCGTCTTTAAGATTCGATAAAATCTGCGTTTGATCAACATTGGATTGAACGTCTATAGTTTCATTTTTTTGCTCATCTTTTCCGCACGCAGTGAGGGTCAAAATAAATAAGACTAGAAACAATTTAGGAGTTATATTTTTCATAGATGCTTTCAAAGCACATCAATCATTGAATATTTGAAAAGCATTATATCAATAAGTGCTGCCTTACCAAATGAATGCTTGTCAAAATGGCTCTATTCGTAAGTGACAGGCCCTGAATCTTTAGTTAGATCGAAGTAAGAGTAATCACTGTATTCACTCATAAGCCTTGAGCTATATTCTTCTGGTAACTCACTCATGTCGTTCAGTTTCACTCCTGAGGCATGCCAGAGCGTGTGGCCTTCCTCATCATCCATGTCCATCCAATGCAAATATGGCATCAGAACTGTTGCGGTAAACATAGTCGGCAACGAAAGAATTGATTGATCGACGAATTTATCCAATGGAGAAAACATCGTGAATCGTTGCAATCTAGGTGGTGTCAATCCAGGTGGATATGCAGTCTGATTTTGCATCCATACCGTATCTGCCCCAAAATTCCAATCTATCAAAAGAGGCTTGTCAGGCATCTTGTCTATAAATGATGTAGGTCTTATACCCATAGTGGAAATATTGAGACCTCTGCCAATGCTAGTTGCTTTTCTGAGATTTGGCTCCACTTTGTTTGTTTTGCCAGTAAAAGGGTTTTTGTATTCATCGATCATCTCGCCAGTCTCAATGTCTCTGAAAAATGTCACCATGTTTCCTAATATCTCATATGATCCATCCTCCAGCGGTATGACTTTATAGCTCTCCATGCCCTCGATTTTAACCATTGGTATGGGCTGTTCAGAATGCTTCTGAGCCCAAAGAATTCCTGTATAGTGCCAAGGAATCTGTTCCTCGTTCCCGATTGTCGCTTGCATACGAAGCATGCTGGTTACATTATTCACCGGTAAATTGAGATCGGGTATATTATCAGGAATAATGCCTGTAACTCTTGCATTCACTTCTTCATGACTCATTAAACTTGCAAGTCCAAGTCCAAGTATGAAATTTCGTCTTTGAATTTTTAAAGCCATTATCTTCTTCCTCTATTTTTTCTTTATTTTGATTCTATATGTTCAATGATCTTATCGGCAAGAAACGCTGCCACAGCTTTGTGATCATCAACCACTTCCCACATGGCCCAAGTTCCATCGTATTGGTCTTGAACAGCAAAGTTTTCATTGGCTGGACCCAAATTCGGATCAAATCCAAGATGCCCGTATGCCGAAACGTCATAAGCAAGTGAAGGATCCAGATCATCGATTTTTTGGTTGCTCGCTACCTGCCTTAACGGAGGATAAGGTTGGCCGTTTTCACAACCTCCCATTTCAAAACAACACGGCTCTTGAATCTCCGGATTATTGACGTTCTTGCACATTGTTCTTACCCAAACTCCCCAATAATCAGCGAAGGGATGTCCAACTTTTGGATAACGATTAAAATCATAACCGCCATGCTCTAGCCAGCCCTTGTAACCAATCTCTTTTGCCATTTGATTGGGCACTTCGACAAGATTCAAAACTGAATTTTCTGTAATCTGAGGAAAAGCGATAACGATGTGCTTGACCCCATTGTTCTTTAAAGCCTCAAGCCCTTCCCAATAGCGATATCCCATTTCATCTTTTGGCCCAGACTCTTCATCAAGAAAACGAATATATCCAAGATTTTCTCCTCGCATCTCTCTAGATCGCTCAAGCTTACTTCGACCTTCCAAGTCCTCATTAACCGTCAGATCGCCAAACCAACCGCCCAAAATATTTGCCGAACTTAAATCCGGATATTTTTGCAGGAGGGTGTCTTTGATATTGTTATTGAGAATGAGTGTATCGTTGATCTTCGGGTCAAAAAGCTCATTTCCAGGGAAAATTCCGTGGTTCACCAATAAAATCCCTGTTTCCTTGATTGGTATTTTCTGACTGAATTTTTGCTCAATACCCTCTACATGAAAGTCAGCCAATCGAGGATCAGAAATAACAGGATTAGGATAAGATTGGATATCAATCATTGGATTGGATTTAAATTGCCTTGAAGACCTTGTCCATTTTGGATCAGCATCCGGATAAGAGGCATCCATTGCAGACATTGGATCATTGGCCCATTCGAGAACGACGTTTTCATTGTTTCTTTCATTGTGTTCATTGATCAGAGTCCTTGCAATCATGTAACTGTCGTATGTTTTTGAGAATCGGGCGCCTGCCGTGGTGAGATCAATCATGATGATCCGATCAACACCAACCGATAATAATCTCTCCACTGGCCCATCAACATCGAATCGATTGAGTCTGCATCTTCTCCAATCGTTGTCACAAAAACGAAGAGTCGAACCGTCTTCCACGCCTGGATTATAAAGTCTTCTTGGATGTGCAATTTCATCAATCTCAGGGCTGATCCAGGTCATCTTATCTACAATGAAATCAACATCCATATTTCCCTCTCTTCGATTGAGGGCCTTGATCAACTCCTTTGTTACTTTCCTTTTTGCTGCTGGATAAGGATCTCTTCCGCCGATTCGTTCATATTCAAATGAATATTTGCCAAGATTTTTTTGTGCATTTCCATATTTTAAAAGTTTCGGCCAAAACTCCTCATTCCAAAGAATGGAACGATATAAAGGGCTGTTTTCGTCATATGAGAAGATTTGAACGGTAACATCCCATATGCCTTTCTCATTGAATACCTCATTGCCACCGTGAGAAACATAAAGCACTCCTACTCTCTCTATATTCTGATCCCTGGGATCAAGTTGTGAAGAATATTGAGAGCATGCGTTTATGAGCAATAAACAAAAAAGCGATAGAATGAGAAAATTAATCTTTTTCAATGAAATCCCCTATTTCACAGATATATTTTTTACAATATTTACTTACTGATATTATAGCCACATATTAAATTTAAAATCACATGACAATTATTCATAAAAGCTTTCCAGTGGGTCCATTGCAATGCAATTGCACCATTCTTGGCAATACTGAGACAGGCAAAGGTTACCTGATTGATCCTGGTGGCGATCCTGAGCTCATAATGCAAACCCTAGAAGAGATGAAGATAGAATTGGAAGGCATATATCACACACATGCACATTTTGATCACTTTCTAGCATCAGCTGAAATAAAAGAAAAGACAGGAGCGCCAATTTATTTGCACGATGATGATCGATTCCTATGGGATAGCCTTGAAATGCAATGCAGCTATTTCAATATAGAATTTAAACCCACCCCTCCTCCTGATTTTAAGATTGAGGATGAGCAAGACTTGGTTCATTGTGATGGGGTATGTCTGCATACTCCAGGTCATACTCCGGGATCTGTGAGTTTTCATTTTGATTCAGCCGATTTACTTGTTGCTGGTGATACTCTATTCAATGGTTCGGTGGGAAGAACTGATTTACCTGGTGGAGATTTTAAAAAGCTAAAGTCATCCATTCAAAATAAAATTTATACGCTTGACGAATCAACCACCGTTATCACAGGTCACGGACCTGAGACATCAATAAAGAAAGAGATGACCAATAATATGGTCATACGATATAACTCATAGAATGAGAAAATGAATCATTTCTTGCTGAGGAATGAGTGCACCATTAAAGAGCAGATCAGACCGATCGAAAGCGTAATTACGGATAATTTGCCTCTGTGTTCAAACTCAATTGTTAATATGCCATTTGATTCGAGCCAATATAACAAAAATATGCACGCCAGTATTGGCATCAAAGATAGAAAAAAGAGTTTAAGTTTATTGATCAACATGAGCTCATCAAAAGACTATCATGTTGGCAAAAGCTCGTATAGGCTGATTGAATCATAATTTAAAAAAATGTCTGAATTGAAGGAATTATTGAAAAACAAGTGGGTGAATAACTGGAATCTGTTCTTCCTAATCTCATTACCGATTTCGGCCTTTATGTTTGTTCCACTTTTGAGCTTCGAATCGATCACTGGAGCGGAAATATCAGAGATGATCAGTTTTTCTGTCAGATAGGCTGTTCCTTTTATTTATCTTGTCATTGCTATTTCTTCATTGCAGATATTATTCCCTAATGCATTCACGCGTTGGCTGATGAGGAATAGAAAATACATTGGGCTGGTCTTTGCAGTTGCCATGGCTTGGCAGGGCTTATTTATTTTCATCATGTCTTATTACTTTCATGATTATTACTTTTCAGAAGTCTATTACTTTAGAGATGAAATTGAAGGCAGTATTGGATATATATTCTTGATGGCAATGGTGCTGACCTCTTTTAAGTTTGGAAGCAAGATGGTTAGCTCAAGCCAATGGAGAATCATCCATAAAACGGGTGTTTATTTTCTTTGGGCCTATCCTTTCAGTGTCTACTGGTGGGCAATTTCATACTATGGGAATCCATTGATGATTGATTACCTTTTTTATTGGATGGGCTTTTTGGCATTTCTGGCAAGGATAGTTGCTTGGGGAAAAATGAGATATGAAAAATTGACCAACAAAAATATGATGGATCAATATTTTGGTATCTTCGTGGTTTTGCTTGGCCTAACAATGTCAGTCACTAGTCTTTATTGGCAAGCAATTCTCTCAGAATATCTTACATTTTTCTCTTGGTCAGCAACGTTTGAATTGTGGTTGCCTTTTTGGCCTTTTGAGCCTTTTCTCTCCCTTATGATCACTGGACTTGGGGTAATGCTCTTAACGAGGAATAAAGACTCAGATCAGGCAGTAAAAAATACGATTCCTGCTCAATAATTTTATCAATTCTTAAAGTGGCCTTTTTGAGACAGGTATCAATTTTAATGTAGATGTTGCAGATGCTACCATCTCTTCTCCCTGCTTCATGGTTGCGTACATGAATGCAATGCTTTTTCCCATTCTGAGTATTCTTGATTTAACAATCAATAGACCCGGATGAGCCGGTCTAATAAAGCTCACGTTGATGTCCAATGAAACAGGATTGTACTTAAACTCCTCCAGAATAATGACAAGATGAGCCATTGAAGCATCTAACATTCCTGTAACAAAACCGCCTTGTACAATTTGTGCTTCTGAATGACAAAACTCTGGGATTGCATCAAACTCCATTGTCACTGTTTTTTCCTTTTCATCAAACACAGTGACATTGCCTCTTAGGGTCTCTAAGCAAGGTGGCTTATTACCAGATAGCATTTTTAGGATTTCTTCTTTGTTACCCATCTCTTCGACTGATTTGATTATATTGAGGTTTTCTAGTCCTCTGTATTTGGTAATTTATAATCTTTGAACTCTTGTCGTAACTCAAACTTTTGGATCTTTCCTGTTGCTGTATGAGGCAATGAATCCACAAATACAACATCATCTGGGATCCACCATTTAGCAACTTTTCCATCAAACCACGCAAGAATCTCTTCTTTAGAAACACTCTCGCCCTCTTTTGTTTGCACAAGAAGCAATGGTCTTTCAGTCCATTGTGGATGGTATACCCCAATCACAGCAGACTCAGCAACCTTTGGGTGATCCGTGGCAGTGTTTTCAAGATCGATTGAACTGATCCATTCTCCACCAGATTTAATGACATCTTTTGTTCGGTCTGTAATGGCCATAAACCCATTTGGATCAATTGTTGCAACATCACCGGTCTCAAACCAACCGTCATCTTCTAGAGTCGAACCTGGTTCTGCCTTGAAGTATTCATTCAGTATCCAAGCACCCCTTACTTTTAGACTTCCAAAAGCAACTCCGTCCCAAGGAAGCTCATTGTTGTCATCATCTGTTATCTTCATCTCAGCACCGAATACACCTCGTCCAGCTTTCAACTTCATTTCAAGAAGTTCTTCTCCTTCGAGATGTTCCATACCAGTTCTGAAAGTATTGAAAGTCCCAAGCGGGCTCATTTCAGTCATGCCCCATGCAACATGAACATAAACACCATGTTTTTCCTGCATCTCTGTCATCACAGATGAAGGGCATGCTGCACCTCCAACAACCACTCTTTTAAGTGTTGGCACGGTTTTTCCTGACTCTTCTAGGAACTGTAATAAATTCAACCATACAGTTGGCACACCCATAGAGATTGTGACTTTCTCTGCTTCAATGAGTTGTTGCAGCGTTTCTCCGTCACCCATTTTAGGTCCAGGAAGCACGATCTTGCTGCCAACCATTGGGCCGACATAAATCGAACCCCAAGAATTGACATGAAACATTGGAACGATCGGCAAAATGACATCCGTTGCTGAAACGCCAAAGACATCAGGCAGACCAGCCGCATATGCATGCAGAACAGTAGCTCGGTGGTTATAGAGAACGCCTTTTGGGTCTCCTGTGGTTCCCGATGTATAACACATGCCACTTGCAGTGGTCTCATCAAACTCAGGCCATTCTATCTCATCTGATTCTTTAGCCAGAATGGATTCATAGCATAACAATCCCTTCAGGGATGAATCTGGCATTGAGTCTTCAGAAGTTAAAACAATGAAATGCTCAATACTCTCTAACTGGTCTTGAATGCTCTCAAGCAATGGAACAAACATGGGGTCACAAAAAACAACTTTGTCTTCAGCATGATTCATAATGTATATGAGTTGCTCAGGGAATAATCGTGGGTTAACGGTATGGCAAATGGCTCCTGATGAAGAAATGGCATAGTAAAGCTCGAAGTGTCTGTGATCATTCCATGCAAGTGTCCCAACACGATCACCGATATCAATCCCCAATGACTTAAGTGCATTTCCCAACTGCCTTGTTCTCTGGAAAGCCTCTTTGAATGTATACCTAAAGTCTGGCTGATCCGCCACGACCGAAACGATCTCTTGGTCAGGAAAATTCTTATCGGCATGATCCATTATTGAGCCAATCATTAATGGCGTATCCATCATCAATCCCTTCATCTTTTTTTCTCCATTCTTTGCTTCATTAGAACAATCTATCCACCTATGTAATACATTTCTACTTTTTCATCGGTGTTATCGATCTCCTCGCTATATCTTAATTCACTGTATCTATCTCTTCTTTCTTTCCATATCGATGCGAGTTCATTTTTTATATATTCATCTGACTTGCCATCACGAACCCAGCTTCTGATGTCTTTGCCTTCCGATGCAAACAAGCAATTATAAAGCTTGCCATCCGATGACAATCTTGCTCTGGTACAAGAACCACAAAACGGTTTTGTTACAGAAGAAATCAAGCCAATTTCGGTTTCACTTCCGCTAATCTGATATCTCTGAGCGGTCTCTCCTTCATAGTTCTTATCGAGTGGATCTAATTGCCACTTCTGTGAAAGTTTTTTAATAATCTCATCACTGCCGACTGTCTCATTCAGTTTCCACTGATTCAAATTACCAACATCCATGTACTCGATAAAACGAATGATGACTGATTGATCTTTAAAATAATCAATCATCTCAATCACTTGATCATCATTTGTGCCTCTTTTTATGACCGCGTTGATTTTTAGTTTCTTAAAGCCAACAGAGAGTGCTGCATTGATGCCCTCCAACACTGTTTCAAGATTACCTCTTCCTCCTGACATTTTCCTAAATTGCTCTGGATCAATTGAATCAAGACTCACAGTGATTCGATTCAATCCACATGCTTTAAGCTCCTCTGAGTATTTCTTCAGTAAAACTCCATTTGTTGTAAGAGCAATATCCTCAATCTTTTTGAGTGTTGATAGATCGCCTATGAGTTCAGTTAAATTTACTCTCAATAAAGGTTCACCGCCTGTGATCCTGATCTTGCTCACGCCTAAATCAGTAAAAAGCTTGGTGACTCTTAAAATCTCATCAAATGACAACCTCTCACTGGACTTGAGAAAATTAAAGCCTGAGTGAAACTTCTCCTCTGGCATGCAATAGATACATCTGAAGTTACAGCGATCCATAACAGAAATTCTAAGGTCTTTCAGCGGTCTTCCAAGATGGTCCCTTATGGGACTCAAATGAGTTAAATTTGCCATTTACTCACTGAGGCCTTTGATCAGGTCGATGGGTTCATGGTACTCATAACCATGCTCTTCAGCGACTGCAGCAATAGTGACTTTACCGGTATGTATATTCAGTCCTTCACAAAATCCATCATCAAGAGTAAGTGCCGCATTGAATCCATTGTTGGCAAGGCTCAATACATATGAAATTGTCGCATTATTCAATGCATATGTTGAAGTCATAGGAACGGCGCCAGGCATATTTGCTACACAATAATGCAGCACTCCTTCTTCAACATAAGTGGGCTCTGAATGAGTGGTTGGTTTTGAAGTCTCCGAGCAGCCTCCCTGATCGATTGCAACATCAACAAAGACTGAGCCATCTTTCATTGATTTTACCAACTCTCGACTGATTAATTTGGGTGCAGATGCCCCCGGAATATACACAGCTCCGATGACAATATCTGCGGCTTTTATGCATTCATGGTTGTTTTTATCTGTGGCAAGCACCGCATTAAGCTTGTCCCCAAAAATTGACTCCAATTGATCCAAACGCTCTGCTGACTTATCTAAAACAGTGACATTGGCTTGCATGCCAATCGCAATCTCGATCGAGTTGTATCCAACAACTCCTCCTCCAATCACCACCACTTCTGCGGGATCGACATTGGTCACACCACCGATCAATCGCCCCAATCCTCCTTTTGCTTTCTCAAGACATGTCGCTCCAGCTTGAACAGCCATTCTTCCAGCAACTTCACTCATTGGGGTCAGCAATGGATATGATCCGTCATCGGCTTTGACTGACTCATAAGCGATTGCTCTGCAGCCAGAGGCCAGAAGTGCTTTGACTTGCTCAGGGTCTGGAGCCAAATGAAGATATGTAAATAGAATTTGATCGGATCTCAATAAAGCACACTCATCAAGCTGAGGCTCTTTTACCTTTACGATCATTTCTGCTCTTTGAAAAATTTCTTCTCTTGTCGTAACAATCTCAGCACCTGCATCTTCGTAATCTTTATTGTCCTTACCAATACCTAATCCAGCATTTTGCTCAATCATGACTTCATGTCCAGATTGAGTTAGCATCTCAACACTCTCCGGAGTTAGCCCAATTCTGTATTCATCTGATTTAATTTCCTTTGGTACACCAATCAACATGTCAAAACTCCTTTCTACTTAACTGTTGGCATTGAGAGATTAATTGATCCATCATCATCAACCCATCTGGCTGTAACTGTTTTCGTTCTTGTAAAAAACCTAATCCCGTCCATCCCATAAATATTAGATGAACCAAAAATTGAATCTTTCCATCCACCAAATGTATAAAAAGACAGTGGCACAGGTATTGCGACATTGATTCCAACCATTCCAACCTCGACTGAGTGAACAAATTCTCTAGCCTTTGAGCCTTGATTTGTAAAAATGGCGACTCCGTTTCCAAATTGGTGCTCATTCGCTAATTTAATGGCAGCATTAAAATCTTTCACTCTGAGCACAACTAGAACCGGACCAAATATTTCTTCCTTATAGATGCTCATCTCTGGATTGACATGATCAAAGAGTGTGGGACCTAGGAAAAATCCGGGTTTGCTTGTGACCTCATGATCACGACCATCCAATAAGATAGTTGCTCCAGCGTCTTCACCTTGTTGAATATAATCAATGACTTTATTTTTATGATCATCTGTTATGAGCGGTCCCATTTCATTTTCAGGTTCATTTCCTGGACCTATTCTCAGTGACTCAGCTTTTTTGGTTAAAAGACCACAAAGTTCATCAGCAACACTCTCTACAGCCACCACAACTGAAATTGCCATGCATCTTTCTCCTGCTGAGCCATATGCCGCTCCAATGATCGCATTCGCAGTTTGATCAAGCGACGCATCCTCAAGAACAATTGCATGATTCTTTGCTCCTCCCAATGCTTGAACTCTCTTTCCATTGGCTGATGCTTTCTCATGCACATATTGGGCTACAGGAGTTGAACCAACAAAACTAAATGTCTTAATTGAAGGGTGATCTAAAATGGCATCGACTATTTCCTTATCGCCATTTAATACATTTAAGACCCCCTTGGGTAATCCAGCCTCTTGCAGAAGTTCAGCAAGTTTCATTGCACATGATGGATCCTTTTCTGAAGGTTTTAAGATAAACGTATTCCCACAAGCAATGGCAATCGGAAACATCCACATCGGTACCATTGCTGGAAAATTAAATGGTGTTACACCAGAACAAACCCCGATTGGCTGTCGCGTAGAATAGCAATCGATGCCCGTCCCAACTTGCTCACTGAATTCGCCTTTTAGCAAATGAGGGATGCCACATACAAAATCAACGACTTCAATGCCCCTCTGCAAAGATCCTGCAGCATCGGCAGCAACTTTTCCATGTTCTGCCGTAATGAGATCTATTAGCTCTTCTCTATTTGATTCAAGTAACTCTTTGTATTTGAAGAAAATCTGAGCACGTTTTGTCACAGAGGTTTGTGACCAAGTCTCAAATGCTTTTGAAGCAGATTCAACTGCTTTTTCTAGATCATCAGAATTACCCATTGAGACCGATGCGCTGACTTCTCCTGTTGCAGGATTGAATACATCACCATATCTTTCAGATGCTGATGGTTGTAATTCACCGTTAATCCAATGATTAATAATTGATGTCATAGTTGGCTCTTATTCGATTGCTTCTAGTGATTCTTTGACAGTATGCACCACTTTTCTAATATCATCGGCAGTTGCAATAAATGGAGGGCACATCGCAATTGTGTCACCAGTGGTTCTGATCAGAACGCCTCTGTCATAACACTCTCTAAATACACTGAGCGCCCTTGCAGTTGGCTTGCCTTCAATTGGATTCAGTTCAACTGCGCCCAATAAACCAAAATTTCTGATATCAATCACATGTTTCGTTCCTTTGATTTGATGGATCTCTTCTTCCAAAACTGGTGCCAGTTTCCTTGCATTTTCAAAAAGTCCTTCTTCTTCATAAACCTTGAGTGTTGCCAGTCCTGCTGCTGCAGCCAAAGGATGTCCTGAGTAGGTATAACCGTGAAAAAACTCGATCGCATCCTCAGGTCCAGTCATGAAAGTATCGTAAATCTCTTCCTTAACCAATACCCCACCCATTGGAACTGTTCCACTCGTCATCCCTTTTGCAATGGTCATGATATCCGGTGTCACACCAAATGCATCTGAACCAAAATTACTTCCAGTTCTGCCAAATCCGGTAATGACTTCATCAAGGATGAGTAAAATTCCATGCTCATCACATATTTCTCTGATCCGATTGAGGTAACCAACAGGTGGAAGATAAACACCAGCCGAACCAGCGATGGGCTCCATAATGACTGCCGCCACAGTGGACGGGTCATGCAACATCAATATTTCTGTTAGCTGATCAGCAAGATGATCTCCCCATTTTGGTTGACCAACTGAGTAAGCATTGTGCTCTAGATTATGAGTATGTTTCAGATGATCGACTCCAGGTAGCATTGCGCCAAACATCTTGCGATTGGGTGACATACCGCCAACTGAAATCCCGCCAAAACCAACACCATGATATCCCTTTTCTCTGCCGATCAGTCTTGTTCTATGTCCCTCGCCTCTGGCTCGATGATATGCAAGAGCAATTTTAAGAGCTGTATCGACAGCCTCTGAACCAGAATTTGTGAAAAAAGCATGCGTCAGTTCCTTTGGTGCCATGTCTACCAACTTTTCAGCCATTGCAAAGATTGTTGGATGGCCAAGCTGAAAGGCAGTTGCGTAATCCAATGTTTCTGCTTGTTTTTGGATGGCTTCAACTATTTTTGGATGACAGTGTCCTGCATTGCAACACCAAAGACCTGAGACACCATCCATAACAGTTTTATCATCATATGTGGTGTAATGCATGCCACTCGCTTCCTTAAACATTCTTGGATTCTTCTTAAAGTATCTATTGCCAGTGAATGGCATCCAATAATGTTCTAAATTTGGTAAAGCATTGCTCATCGAATTGTCCTCAAAAAAATATATGCCTATTGTACGCTCTAATTTCTAACTCAATCAATGGATATGTCTCTAAATGTAAAATAAAATGTAGTGATGACTAACGATACAAATAATGACTTCAAGGCAATTAATATTTCTGTCTTGACGATCTCAGATACGAGAAGTATTGAACAAGATGACTCTGGTGAATATCTTGTCTCTGCATTGAAAGAGCAAGGGCACTTTCTAAGTGATCGAAAGATCTGTAAAGACAATCTATATGAAATCAGAGCAATCATTTCACAATGGATCCTGGATGAGAATATCCATGGGATCATCACAACTGGTGGAACGGGAATTACTGGAAAAGATGGAACGCCTGAAGCCATCCTTCCTCTTCTCGATAAGACAATTGATGGTTTTGGAGAAATGTTTAGAAGCCTTTCTTATCAAAACATTAAAACCTCCACACTGCAGTCGAGAGCCTTTGCGGGTGTGGCTAATGGAACATTTATTTTCTGTCTTCCTGGCTCACCAGGTGCATGTAAGGATGGTTGGAATTTCTTAATCAAAGATCAATTAGACAGCAGAACAAAACCCTGCAATCTTGTGGAATTGATGCCCCGATTGAATGAGGAATAAGCTTCGATGAATGCTCAACTAGAAGTCCATATGTTTCCATGTTTATCAGATAATTATGGTTTCCTAATCCATGATTCAGAAGAGAATCTAACAGCTTCAATTGATACGCCAGATGTCAGTGCAATCGAGGATGCGCTGAATCAAAAGGGTTGGGAGTTAACTCATATTATCAATACACATCATCATTACGATCATGCAGGAGGCAATCTAGAGCTCAAGAAAAAAACAAATTGCATAATCATTGGACCAGCTGAGGACATAGAAAGGATTCCAGGAATAGATCTTCCCATAGAACATGGACAAGAATTTAAGTTTGGATCTTTTGAGGTTAAGGGATTTCATACACCGGGCCACACGACAGGACACATGGTCTATCATTTTGAAAGTGAAAAAATTGCTTTTGTCGGTGACACGATTTTTGTCATGGGCTGTGGCAGATTATTTGAGGGCACACCTCAACAAATGATTGAATCACTTGATCTAATTATGTCATGGCCAGATGAAACCTTGCTCTATTGTGCTCATGAATATACTCAAGCCAATGCTGAATTTGCAATCACGGTTGATGGAATGAATCAGGATCTTATCCAAAGAAAATCAGAAGTTGATGATTTGCGAAGAGAGTTGATTCCTACTGTGCCCACTCAACTTCATTTAGAGAAGAAGACAAATCCTTTTCTTAGGTCAGATGATCAAGAAATAAGGATGGGATTAGGCATGATGGAATCAACAAGAACTGAGGTTTTTGCTGAAATAAGAAATCGTAAAGATCAATTCTAGCTCACAGAAAGTAACTTATTCTCTATAATGTTATTTGAGTGCGCCCGTAGCTCAGCTGGATAGAGCGTGTGGCTACGAACCACAAGGTCGGGAGTTCGAATCTCTCCGGGCGCGCCAGATCTCTACTTAATTCTTTTTTTTAAATACTAAGGTCTTTGACTTTGAGTGGAATCAACCAGAGGTGTAGGTGCAACTCTTGAAACATATATGGCAAAGATGCTAACAAAGATATTGCAAACTCCAATCAGAATAAATGGTGCAGATGGGCCAATTGCATCAAACATCCTTCCACCAATTCCAGAAGAAATTAAAATTCCTATTGCACCCGCTAGATTAAAAACACCAACGATGGCTCCTCTCTTCATTTTTGGAGCTTCTTGTCCCAATAATGTAGTGGCCGCAAAGAAGGCACATTGCTGACCCCATCCAAGTAAGGCGAAAAGTGGTAAATATTTTGGATCAAGAACATTGTCTATAAAAAACATTGAGCAGTAACCCACAGCAGCAATTGCCATACAAATACTCACAGATATGATTCGATCGCCCTTATCCATCAAATAACCAATGAATGGTGAGGCAATAAGTGCGGCAGATGTCGATGTGACAAATAAAAGTCTTGCCTTGCGCGTTGCCTCTGAAGTTTCAAGGCCAGCATCCACTCCAGATGCAACGCCCCATAAGACGACAAAAGTACCAAGTATCACAAGATCGCTCCTTGCGACAAATGCGGCAAAGTAAGCCAAAAGAATCCTTGGGTTCTTCCCTTCTGCCAATCCTGAGCGGATCTGTTCACGATAAGGAATTTTCTTTTGCTCTTCAGTTGGAGTTCCCTTCTTCAAACCAAAACCAACAACTGTTGCTGTAATCAAGCACATACCAGCAACAATCCACATTGCATACATTCCTGCAGTGACTTCATCATATCCAGCATCAGCAAAGGTTTTTGGTAATCTAGCAAAAACAAGTGACACGAAAATAACACCCAATGCATTCATAATCCCAGTAACAGCAATCATCTTCCCCCTTGTATGATTTTGAGGATAATCTGCTGTAACAGTGCCAAGCATACCAGTTGCAGCACCCATTCCTATTGCGTATACAACTCGATACATGGTCAGTTCTTGGATGCCTGTTGCCAGTGGATAGAGGAAATAAGAGAGTGCCATAGTTGCCATGCCGAAGGCATAGACTTGCCTCCGTCCTATCTTGTCAGCAATGAGCCCGACCGGGAGAAAAACAAGTAAAAGGACTATTTCTGCAACAACTTGAAGATCTCCAACAATGGTTCCTATCTGATCTCTTTGATAATTGAGGTTTTCAACGACAACATAAGTTGTGGCATAAGAAATAAATGTTAATAAACCTATGGTTGTTAGTGCTGCGTAGCAAATAGATAAAAAATTTACTCTTGTCACTCCCTCGACTAAATCAACTTTGTATCTACTGCTTCCTAAAACTTTAATTGAAAGAAATGAATCGCTCATACCCCTGTGCCCCTTTATTAACGATCTACAAATAGTAGACTAAATAGAAACATAATTTCAATAAACGTGGAAGATACTGAAAAAATTAAGGAAATGATCCAGTCCATCTTTGATGCTTTTAAAGATGGGAATACACATAAGATTGAAAGTCACTTACATGAGGAAGCGAGTGTCTGGGATGTATTTACTCCCGATATTATTGTTGGCAAGAAAGAATTAGAAATATTTCATGAACGTGATCAATCTCAAAAGAAATCAAGAGGTCATTTGACTATTGATTTGGATGAACCAGTGATCAGAGTCATGGGAGACTTTGCCATTGCAACTTACTGCCTTGAGTTTGAATACCAGGAACCAAATTCTCTAAAAGGTAAAGTAAGAATTACTGATGTTCTTATATTGGAGAATGAACAATGGAAAATATTGCATCATCATGAGGGGTTGGTGCCTGAAAGCTAAAAGGGGCAATAATCCTCTTTCTCTACCAAATCATAGACAAAAGTAAATTTCGCAACACCTACAAGTACAGCCATTATCATACCCAGTTCATAAATTTCTCCATCATTAAAATGGGTATTAAGCTCGGAGTATAAATCTGAGGATATATTGCCCTTTTCATTAGTCAGTACCATTTGATCTGCGAGCATCAATGCAGACTTTTCACGATCAGAAAAAGGTCCGTTCATATAATCCTCCAATGAATCGATTTGCTCTTGAGAGATTCCTGATTGAAGGGCATGTGCAGTATCCCCTTTATTACAAAAGGCGCATCCATGAACATTTGCAAGCCTGAGTCTGACCAATTCAACAAGAGTTGTTTCTAGTCGATCCGAATAAAATAGCTTTTGATAGAACTCATCAAGGTACCATCGGTATACATCTGGGTTGTTACCTGATACTTCAACGAAGGTTGCATCGCCAGTTAAATCATTTGCCTGATCCCAGCTCTGCTTCATATCATCAGGCAAATTATTCTTGCTCACTCTTTTCAAATGAGGTGTTGGTTTTGTCACTTCAGCTATCCTTGGAAGGGTTCTTGCTCAATGGCATACAACTCAAGACTCGATAAGCTTGGCGTATTTGGATCGTATGTTTCTGGAGCAGTAAAGTATTTTGGATAATGCTTTTCAACGTAATCAAGCATTTGTCTACTATGAACTTGCTCAAGATCCTCACCTGATCCCATAAATGCCTGATACAAACAATGCCCTGGCTCTTGACCCATAAGCATCCATGGCAAAAATGGAGTTATCCTACCCCATGTACCGCTGAATGGTAATGTTGTATAGCTTGGATCCTGCATCTGCTGAGCATCCACATGAAAAGCAAACATTTCTGATACTGTCACCATTGGGCCGCTTGATTCTCGGACCCATTTCTTTGGATCCAATGCATTCGGATAAAACAGATTAATATGTATTTCCATATCAATTCTGTTTCCCCTTTGCTGCCATGGCAGTACAAATGGGATTCGAGGCGGTTTTTCAGTATTCAGTCCACCAAATTGTGGGGGTGCAGGGAAATAAT
Organism: uncultured Gammaproteobacteria bacterium; assembly: GCA_902595845.1. Taxonomy (GTDB): domain Bacteria; phylum Pseudomonadota; class Gammaproteobacteria; order Steroidobacterales; family UBA11654; genus CACPJA01. The sequence continues at coordinate 88,414 of CACJRN010000004.1, read as the reverse complement.
CCTCAATAACATAATTAAATGGATCATTGGCAATGGGATATACCTTGACTGTTTCGTTGGTCATTGGGTTTTTCCATTCTTCAAGAACCTCGCCAGTTCTAAGGTCAGTGTATAGTCCCACCTCTCTAAGTATTTTTGCATAAGAACCATCGGCTTGTTGTTCCAATCTTGAAACCCCAAAGCCCTCAATTCCAACACAGTCAACTATTGGTTTATTTGGTCTTACCGCCATTATATAGCCTTTAAACCAGCCATACTTTTGCTTTGATTCATCCAAGTCGCCATTCATTCTTGAATATGCAATCTTATTATCTGGTCCCTTGGATAAATCCAAATATGGGCCATTTAGGGCTTCACCAGTTGATGAGCCATATGCAGCCGCTTGATCTGCTTTCGCATTATCTGCCATCATACCAAGAGCCATTGCTCCAGCACCGAAAGCTCCAACATTTCCGACATTCTTAAAAAAATCTCTTCTTTTCATAATTACCTCAAATTAGTTTTCTTTTTTTCTTCGCTCTATGAATAACAACAGTAGAGCTAACATTAAAAGGGTAAGATTGGCGATGCCAACCATGGTAAACGGTGCAGTTGGGCTGATGCTATCAAATATTTGGCCTCCAATCCCTGCAACAAGAAAAATTCCAACCGCTCCGAAGAAACTGAATCCACCAATCACAGCTCCTCTTGCTTTTGGAGGTGCGACACTCCCGATAAGAGATATGGCAGAAATGTTGGCAAATATCTCCCCTAGACCAAGCAGACCGACACCGATGTACATCTGAATGCCTTGAACATCCTCAATAAAGCCAAGATATAAATAACCAGTGGCAGCAATACCCATGGATATGGCAAGCGCCAAAACACGGTCAAACTTATCGATGAAAAAATTGATTAGCAATGCCCCTGGAATTGCACATGCTTGAACCGCAACATATAAAAGTGCTGCCATTTTCTGAGCTTCAGATTTGCTCATGCCCAACGATTCAAACTCAATGCCTAACCAAAGAGCAAAAAAGGTACTGACAACTGCCAGATCACCTCTGGAAACAACTCCGGCTGTGTATGCCAAAGCAACTCTCGGGTTTTTAGCTTCTTTTACAGCAACTCCTAGAGTAGAAAAATATGAATCTTTTTTAGCAGTCGCCTCTGCGGTCCCTTTTTTGAGATTGAAAAACAAAACCACTGAAACGATAAAAACCATAGTGGAAGCAGACCAAAAGACATACTGAGCCCAGTTTGCTGAATCGTACCCAAGGTTTATTAAATATTCGGGAGCCTGAAGTTGCTCATAGAATGTTGCAAAATTTCTAAATGTTGAAATGATCAGAACGAGTCCGAGACCATTGAGTATTGATGTGAATGCAATCAACCTTCCTCTAGTACTACCATGCACATAGTCATTAGCAACGGTTGGTAACATAACAGTGTTTGCAGCACAGCCCAATGCAACAAAAATCCTGAAGAAATATAGTTCTGTGGTGTTATCTGCTAAAGGATAAATAAAATAACCAACGCCCAATAAGAAGAAACCCAAGGAGTATACAAATCTTCTGCCTATCTTATCTGACAGCGCGCCAAAAAGGCCAATCACTGAGACAACGACAACTTCTTGAACAGCAGTCAGGGTTCCAGCTACACTCCCGAATTCTTCTTGTGGAATGCCAAGAGCGCTAAAAATCGAATAATTAAAAACATTGACAAAAGCCATGCTGGCTATGCCAAAGAAAGCTCCGAAAAATAAGGTAAATAAATGACGTTTTTCAATCTCAGGTAACAAGACTATGGGACCAAACTTTAAGCCCATTGGCTGATCAGAATTATTTCCTATATCCATATTTTGATTTTAAATTTTATTATTAAAAATAATAACACTACACTAAGTGTGATGATAAAAAAAATAACAAAAGTAACACTTTGTATCATTTTGGTAATAATGGCGTTCTCTCTACTAATGGCTTGGAGATTAGATGTCTTTGTCACAATCAATGAAAAGAAGCCAAACAGCTGTCAAGCAATTGAACTTGATGGAAGCGCTGAAGATATCGAAATAGATTATAAAAATGGAATTGCTTATCTTTCCATACTTGACCGCAGAGGTTTAATTGAAAAAAAAGATGTCCAAGGAAGCATTGAAAAGATTGATCTCAATAGCATGCCATGGAAAGTAGAAAACGTTTTCTCTGGTGAAGGCTTGGATAATTTTAGACCGCATGGCTTATCCTTATATGGAGATACTTTGGTTGCTATTAATCATCCCAAAGAGAGAGGCATAGAGCCTGAATCAATTGAAATGTTTTTGATATCTGAAACAGGCGTTGAGCATATCAAAACTTTGAGTAGTTCATTGCTGGAAAGCCCCAATGACCTCGTATTAGTCGCCGAAGATAAACTATATATTGGGAATGACAGTATGTTTAATTCAAACATCAGTTCATTTGAAAAGATTCAACAACAACTCGGAAGACCTTATTCAACAATCATTTTTTATGATGGCATCGATATGAGCATTGCTGCTGAAAACCTCGCATCTGTATCCGGTCTTAATGTCACTAAAGAGGGCTACATTATTGCTTCAGAAACAAATGCAAAAAGAATCAGAGTTCTGAAGCAACTTGATGATGGCAAGCTAGAGAAGTTAGGGTCTATCTCGCTTGATGGATCACCCGATAACATAAGCGTCTTGGAAGATAAAATAAATGTTGCACAAGTTGCGAGTGTTCTTTCATTGATTCAGCATTTTGTATCGCTTCAAAAAGGTGAATACAAGCCCTCTCCATCAAAGATAGAGTCGCTTATATTTGATTCGAATAAAGCAAAATACTTAAAAACAAGGGAAGTCTTGTTCCTCAGTCTTGGTGATGATATTTCAACCGCCAGTGTTGGTGTGCAATGGGAGGATAATTTGCTAATTGGCTCCATAACAGATGATAAGGTCTATGTTTGTAAATTGGAGGAATAATGGAAAAAGATAAGAATGGTTTCGAGAAACATGTTTCAAATGAAAGAACTCATCTTTCTCAAGTCAGAAGAGCCTTTGCAGATGGAATAAAAACTGAAAATCCTGACCCAAGATCAGTTAATTTTTTAATTGCGTGCTGTGATTATCTTTCTTTTTCGTTGAGAAGGCTCATTGAACAAGATCATGTTTTACATCAAAGGCTCATCCCTCATGTAAGTGAAGATAACAAAGAATATAAAGAGAAATTAAATAAACTAGAAACTGGATTGGTCTCAATGGAACAATTCATTGATAATCTTGAGAATAGTAAAAATCATTTGATTACAACTGGATTATATGGATTACAAGATTTCAAAATAGATGCCGAAGAATTCCTCAATGCATTTTTAAATATGCTAGCTTCAAATAGACACTCAACATATGAACTAGAAAAAGAAGTATTTTCAGAAGATGATTGGGAAGCAATCGCCTGTATCTCAGAGGAAGCCGTTCAAAAGGAAAATGAACTCTATCAATCTGTCTTAGCTTATTCACCAGAAGATTGTAATCCTAAAAACTATCCGCCAATTGGTCATAATCAGAATGTGGAATAAAATATGATAAGAATATTTATAGCCTTGGTTCCATTCATACTTTCTTTAAATGCAAATTTAAATGCAGCTGAAGATCAATCTACAGTTTTAATCACTGGATCCAATAGAAATATAGGTTTTGAGTTTGTAAAACAGTTCGCAAACAAGGGATGGAGGGTCATTGCCACCACTAGATCAATAGATTCTGCAGATGAGTTAATCGAATTTTCGAAAGAAAATAATAATGTCATCATAGAACAATTGGATATCACCAATGATGAGCACCTTCGTAATCTGAAGAAAAAATACAATGATGATGTGATTGATGTGCTTCTGAATAATGCTGCTTATACACCGAGATACTTATCCTCATTTAGAGGCATAGATGGCGTCGATCATGAGGCGACACGAAAAAGTTTTGAGGTTAATACCATCGGAACCATGAAAGTCATTCAAGCATTCATCTCAAATGTAGAAGAATCGAATAATGGTAAAATCATAAATCTCTCAACAAAAGCGGCGTCTTTTGAGGAGAGGCCAGAGATTCCCATGATGTATAGCTATGCAATGAGCAAAGCAGCAATGAATAGCATGGTGAAAACACTTTCTTTTGAAACAGCTGAAAAAAATATCATAGTGATCGCAATCTCGCCTGGGACAGTCAATACTACTTTAGGGATGGGGCTGATGGGTGCAATTGATATCGATGAAAGCGTTTCCAAAATGATGGTTGTGATTGAAAACATCACAATGGATGCGAATGGACTTTTTCTCGACTATGAAGATGGAAGAGTTATAGGTTGGTGATCAGCCCAAATCCAATATTTCAAAGAAAGCCCTTTCCCCTGACTCCAAAGCACCTTCCATTCCACGATTAGCGATCGCTGTATGCTCCCCACAAAAGTGAAGCCTATGATGAGGCTTAGAAATCTCACGGCCAAATTCTTTTATTTGACCAGGTGCCCAATAAGCCCAGTCGCCCTTCGAATATGGATTCAAAAACCAAGAATGATATGCGGCTACTTCTAGCTGCCCTTTTGCGCTTGGTCTCAGATCTTCTATTGATTGAATCACACTTGCAATTGCCTCATTTTGATCCATCCTATCGAGTCTTTCAGCAATTGGTCCTCTGAGCCATACTGTTAGACTATCAACTTTCTCTGGAGAGGAAGCTTGCCGCTGAGAAAGAATCATCCCTGCCAGTTGGTCGGTATACATATTCGGACTCATTCCATCACTCTCCCAGAATGGTTTTTTGGGAACCAAGTGAAGCATATTAATTTTTTGTGACTTTAGAGATTTTATGGCTTGAGATTGTGGTCCCATAATTTTTGGATAAATTGATATTCCCTCTAGAACAGAAAAGGGTAAAGAACAAATGATTCTATCTGCAGAGAATGAAGTTCCATCATCACAAGAAACTTTTGCTGAATCTTGAGACAGATCGATGGATGTCACCTCTTTATTCAATAGAACTTCATGTTTCAAATTATTTGCCATCTCTTCTGCAATTCTGATGTTTCCACCATCTGCCACTAGACTGGTTTGAAAGCCCAATCTGCTTTGAGATGCAGCAAAAGCATTTACAAACATCAGCATGAGCACTGAAACATCTTTAGCGCTATACCCATGACTGATATTAAGGTTATATGCAAGATCAACCAATTCGTCAGAGAATCCTTTTTTATTGAGCCATTCATGGACTGAAATATCATGAATGAATTGATCTTCATTCATCCATTCTTGAGGCGCACTGAGTGGATTATTACTGCCCAGAAAAGTATGGAAGAAAGCATTAGGGGGGAGATTGCGAAACTCATCGGGTAAAACATTTCTTGGATGGCTCGGCCATTCTTCTTTGGGAATGATTTCGCCACCGAGAGAAAGCGTTCTTTCTCTGAAATAAGGGATCACGGGTTTTAAATCGATCAAATTAATCCCAAATCGATTGGCAGTATCAATCACGCGAGCATAGCCTGAGCCAAATGCTGTTCCCCCAGTCTCTGGATTGCCAGGTATTTCTTTCTGAGTAAGGACCCTGCCTCCAACTCTTTTGTCTGCCTCCAATACTGTGACTTTATAACCCTCTTCTTCTAAGAGATTTGCAGCATAAAGGCCCGATAATCCAGCACCAATAATCAAAACATCTGTGGATGCTTTTGATCGAATGATATTGGGAAAGCTTAAAATGGGTGCATAGCCCATTGCTTTGAGTAGTGTTCTTCTGATATCGGAGTATTTATTTTTCTTAGAAGATTTTGTCAAAACTCATTCCTTAATACTGACAGTCTGATTGATTGATGGATTGAGTAATTTTGACTTTTTACCACTTGGCCAAATGACTTCAATGAAATCTACTGAGTCTTTCTCTCCCAATCCAAAATGGATTCTTGGATCATTTCCTGAATTATAACCATGTGCACTTGTGGCCTCTCGATATAGAGTCAGATCATTCGAAGCGACTGAAACTCTTGCCCCATAACCATTCGTGTTACTGTCTGTGCCAACCAGATCGATCTTCAGCCAATTGTTTTTATTTCCTTTATTGAACAATAAATAATTTCTATCGGATTCTGTGATTTGTTCACCACCTGTATAGAAGGTCCGATTGGTGAAAAAGATATCAAGAAAACCATCTTCATCTAGATCGGCTGTTCCAACACCACTGCCCACACCATATCCACTGGCTCTCGATCGCCAAGTAAGATCCGAGAAAGTTAAATCTCCATTATTTCTGAAGAGTTTGTTGACATCAGGCTCAATGGCGATATAAAACTGAACGAAAATTGGAATATCAATCACATCATTGATTAAAGTATCTGCCAATCCGCCATTGTTGACATAAATATCAATCAATCCATCATTATCAAAATCACCCATCGCACATCCTCTTGCGCCTGATTTATGACCTACGCCAGATGAGAGCGTGATGTCTTTGTAGCTCAGTTGACCTGTATCCTTTAAAAGACTGATATAGAGACGATTTGCTTGGTCTGCAGTGGGTAGGAAAACATCCATGTCACCATCATTATCGATGTCTCCTATGCATGCACCATTTGCATTACCAGGATTAAGAAAAGCTACACCAGATGGAGGTCTAAAAGAAGTCGTAATGTTTTTAAATGATCCTTTCTGATCATTTAAAAATAATATTTTCTTATCCCCTTCATTGGTAACCAGAAGATCAATATATCCATCATGGTCAACATCAGTCCAGCTCGGTGCACCTTGTGAGTTTGCTTCTAAAACAAATTGAAGTACTCCGGTACCAGTCTCATCGGTCACATCAGTAAAAGTACCGTCACCATTGTTTCTAAAGAGTGCGCTATCGATATCAAAATCGGCACATTTCCAATAGAGATCTAAATCACCATCATTATCATAATCAGCCCAAGCTATTCCAGCGCCAGTATTGCCTATGCCACCTATTTTTCGATCATTCTCATTGCCCTTTCTAAATAACTGCGCCTCTTTAGTCACGTTTTCAAAATTTGGTTCACCTGTTTCTATGAGAAGGTTCTTATAAAGAGTTGTTGGGATATGTGTACTTTTATCTGTCGGAGGTAAGTTTGAAATGGCCAAGTCCATGTCACCATCATTGTCATAATCACCCCATGATGCACCACGACCCAGGGCATTCTCATTGTCCACTCCTCTTATTGATGCAACATCAATAAAAATGCGATTTCCTTGATTCTCAAATAATCTATTTCCTTGTCCTTCACCATGATATTCAGTGACCACATAGATATCGATATCGCCGTCATTGTCATAATCAATGAAAGTTGGTCCAGAAGAATTGACGCCCTCACTGGCAACTCCTGATTGATAACTTTCATCTTTGAATTGAATTGGAGAAGATCCAACCCATACATAATACCCTGAGGTATAGATAAAAGTGCTTAAAACAACGGCGTAGATAATTTTTTTCATGACTATAAATATTTGCTCTTTAAGCAAATATCATAGCATCAAACATGGCACCTAATAAGAGGAGTCCTAAATGAATTATTGAAGAGAAGAATGTTTTTCTCGCTAAAGCTTTGCTTTGCTCCTTGAGAAGCAAGAATGAACAATAAAGGAAATATCCCCCACCGAATATAGCAAAGAACAGATAAACCCAGCTCATGCCATAGAAGAACAGCGACCATGACAGTATCACAAGCACCAAAGTATGCCAAAAGATGGCTTGGCTCGTGACTTTATCACCGTGCACTACAGGCAACATAGGAATATCTGCCTTTGCATATTCATCTTTAAAGCTGATGGCCAATGCCCAAAAATGCGGTGGTGTCCATAAAAAAAGAACAACAGATAGAATGAGTGGAGCCGGTGAAAATGTATTTCCTGTTGCAGCAGAGCCAACAAGAACAGCAAAGCTTCCCGCAAGTCCTCCAATCACAATATTCATCCATGTCCACCGTTTGAGCCAGACGGTATATACAATGCCATAGGTAAAGATTCCAGCAAAAAGATAAAGCGTTGCTTCTAAATTGCTGACTTGATATGTGGCATAAAGTGCCAGTGCGCTTATGATTACCAGCCAAAGATTCCAAGTATTTGTTGGTTCCAATTCTTTTGTGACAAATGGCCTGTCTTTTGTTCGATCCATGACTGCATCAATATCACGCTCATACCATTGATTAAATGCGCCAGAAGTAGATGAAGCAACCAAAACATAAACCGCCAAAGCAAAGATTTCCATAGCTGATAACGGAGAACTTGGTGAAACAGCAATACCAGCCAATGTGCATGCCATAATCAAAAATCCCAAACGGACTTTTCCAGCTTGATAAATCAAGGCAATATTTTTTGATAAAGCTTTGTCTTGAAACATTTAAATTCAGACTTTGATGAATTGAGGTCGTATTATCGATGATCTTTGATCAAATTTAAAAGAAAAAATAATCAAATTTAGCTTTTCTTTTTGACTGAGATGCCCAATTCATTTAATTGCGCTTTACCAGCAAGGCTTGGCGCATCAGTGAGTAGACAACTTGCAGTTTGTGTCTTAGGGAATGCAATCACATCCCTGATACTGGAAGATCCTGTCATGAGCATGACAATTCGGTCAATTCCAAATGCAATTCCACCATGTGGTGGGCATCCATACTTTAGTGCCTCAAGGAAAAAACCAAATTTTTCATCTGCTTCTTCTTCATTTATGCCCAGTATTGAAAAAACAGCTTGTTGCATTTCTTCAGAATGAATACGAATGGATCCACCACCTATTTCATGTCCATTGAGCACCATGTCATAGCCTTTTGATAACGCGTCTTTTGGATTATTTTTTAGTTCCTCTGGATCCAAATTTACTGGTGAGGTGAATGGATGATGCTCAGAAGACCATCTTTTTTCTTTATCATCCCAGTGAAACATAGGAAAGTCAGTTATCCAAAGAGGAAACCATCCGTTTTTGATTAAATCGAAATCCTCTGCCATTTTAACTCGAAGAGCACCCAGAGAAGCATTCACGATTTCTTTCTTATCAGCACCAAAAAATACCGTATCACCATTTTCCAATGAGAGTTTTTCAATCAGTTGATTGATAACAGAATCATTTAAAAATTTAAGTATTGGTGACTGAAGACCATCAATTCCCTTTTCAATCTCATTGACTCGAATATAGGCCAAACCTTTTGCGCCGTAATTCGAGACAAAATCAGTATAATCATCGATTTGCTTTCTGGACAAATCAGATGAATCTTTCAGAACAAGACATGCGACTCTAGAATCATCATCGTTTGCTGGACCAGCGAAAACTTTAAATTCAACATCCTTCATGAGATCACTGACTTCAGTAAGCTCCATTTCTATACCCAAATGTGGGCTGTCTGAGCCAAAGCGATCCATTGCTTCAGCATGTGTGATTTGTGAGAATTGATTTTCGAGATCTACATCTAGCACGGACTTAAACAGTTCTCTAACCATTGATTCCATCTCACTTTTGACATCATCTTGATCAACAAATGACATTTCAACATCGAGTTGGGTAAATTCAGGCTGGCGATCCGCCCTGAGATCTTCATCTCTAAAACATCTTGCGATCTGATAGTAACGGTCAAATCCTGACATCATTAGGAGCTGCTTAAATAATTGTGGCGATTGAGGAAGAGCAAAAAAATTGCCTTGCTGAGTTCTACTTGGAACCAAATAGTCTCTTGCACCTTCTGGGGTCGCTTTCGTTAAAATCGGTGTTTCAATTTCAAAATAAGCAGACTTATTTAAATAATCTCTAAGTGACCTTGTGATCTCATGTCGGATTTTAATATTCTTTGACATCCCTTCTCGCCTGAGATCGAGGTATCTATATTTAAGACGGATATCTTCATTGGTTGCTTCATCATGATGAAATGGGGGTGTTTTTGAAGAATTGAGAACCTCTCCTGATTCAACAAGCAATTCAACTGCTCCGGTCTTCATCTGATCATTAGCTGTTCCCTCAGGTCTCTCTCTTATGATCCCTGTTACAGACAAAACAAATTCATTTCTTATTTTTTCTGCCGTAGTAAAGAGTTCTTTATTTTCGGGGTCAAAAACCAATTGCAATATCCCTGAGACATCTCTTAAGTCTATGAAAATCACTCCGCCATGATCTCTTCTTCGATGGACCCATCCTGATACAGATACCTGTTTACCAATATCTGAATGATCGATGTCTTCACACAAGTGAGTTCTATATTTTTTGCTCATATCTATTATTCTTTTTCAATAACAGCATCGGGGTCTGGAACCACGACGCCTAGTGAGATAATCATTTTAAGCGCATCTTCAACACTCATCTTGAGCTCTTTTACCTCATTTTGAGGAACCAACACAATATACCCTGATGTCGGATTCGGGGTTGTAGGAATATATACGCAAACCATCTCCTCGCCAGCCTGATTTTGCACCTCCCCCAACTCTTTAGAAGTTTGAAAACACAGACTATAGATTCCCTTTCTTGGGTACTCGATTAATAGAACCTTTGAAAATGATTGAGTTTGGTCCGATAGAACCAGTTCAGAAAATTTCTTAAGCGGAGAGTAAATGCTTCGGATAAGTGGTATTCGATCCAAAAAAGCATCCCATGCCTTAACTATGCTCTTTCCAAAATAGTTTGCTGTAACCAAGCCTGTAAGAAGCACTACAATGATAGCAACAATGACTCCAATGCCTGGTATTTCTGTTCCAATAAGGTTCTCTGGTCTAAGAGCAGGTGGAATCAGAAGGTATGTTTGCCCCAGCAAATCGATTAAAAGCTTGATGACAAAAATGGTCAATCCGAGCGGAATCCATACCAAAAGGCCTGCAACAATTATTGTTCTTAATTTTTTCATCTAAACACTATATTAATACGTTCAATCTTTCTTTGATGAATTATCTTTCTTTTTATCTTTATTCTTTTCTTTTTTTGAATCAGTAGATTGCTTGCTTGATTCTTTTTTCTTTGTCTCTGTTTTGCCACTATCAGCAATATTCTTTCGATTCTCTGTTTTAAAGTCTGTTTCATACCAACCCTCCCCACTTAGTCTAAAATTTGGGGCAGAAATGAGTTTCTTTAAGCTGCTTTTTGAACACTCAGGACATTCTTCTAAGGGAGCATCATTGACTCCTTGGAGCGCATCCAAAAAATGTCCGCAATCACTGCATTTATATTCATATATCGGCATTTCTTTTTTTATTTAAAAATCAGACTATAAAAACGGGACTATACTACTTCAGCAGAAAAAAATATTCTAAATTTTTCACTCCGGATAGTTGAATGCATTGATGGCTTCTGAGTCCAATTTCTGGTCAGAAAGAGCAATAATCATTGAGTCCATATCATCAGGTATTGATGAAGTAAGTGAAATCATTTCATCAGTAATTGGATGCTTAAAATTCAAACGAAAAGCATGCAATGCCTGTCGCTTAAATTTCATAAGCATTTGCCTACTCTCCTCATCCAAACTTTTAGGGAATGCCAATCTACCGCCATATAATTGATCGCCAAGTATTGGATAATCAATATGCGCCATATGAACTCTGATTTGATGGGTTCTTCCAGTATCAAGACGAATCCCTAAAAATGTATACCCTTTTAGGCGGTCAAGGACTCTATAGTGTGTCCTTGACTCACGGCCTGAATCTGAAACCTTAAATTTCAATCGATTATATGGGTCCCTTGCAAGGTTAACTTCAATCATTCCTCCAGCAACCATTTCGCCTCTACATATCGCTCTGTACTCTCTTTGAATCAATCTTGCCTGCATATCTTTAACAAGCTGATTATAAGCATCTGTAGTTTTTGCGGCTAAAATTAGTCCTGTTGTATCTTTATCCAATCGGTGAACCAATCCTGCTCTAGGTAAGATGTTTAAATCCTGATTGTAAAAAAGCAATCCGTTTTGCAGTGTGCCACTTAAATTACCGTGACCCGGGTGTACAACCATTCCAGACTGCTTATCAATAACCAAGATATGCTCGTCTTCATGAACAATATTTAGATCGATTTTTTCAGCTTTGGTTTCTTCACGGTTTTCAAATTGAGGTTGGATTTCAATTATTTGTTGAGGTGAGAGCATCGTTCTGGGCTTAACCTTAGATCCATCAAGCAAGATATTTCCTGATTCTATCCAAGATTTTATCGAGGATCTTGAAAATTGAGTGAGCACAGTACTTATATACTTATCTATTCTTTGATCTTTTCCTGCTTCCTCGACCATCAATTGAATTTTTTCTGTTTTCTTTTCCATGAATAAAATTATTGTTCGAGATCTTTTGATTACATTTTAGGCTATAATTCATCGAATATTTAACAAATAGAACAATGCAAAACAAACTATACATTCTTTTTGTACTTATTCTCTTTACGGCTGGATGCAGCAGAGAAGATGAACAAACCGACACAAGGTCGTCCTCTGCGATTATTTATGACAGAGCTGCTAAAGCAATGGCAGATGGTAATTACAGAAATGCAACAAATTACCTGGAAGTTCTCACAACTTCTTTTCCATTCAGTAACGAAGCCAAACAAGCTCAGCTGGACCTAATATTTGCTTATTACAGAAGCAATGGAATGGAAGAGGCAATTGATGAAGCAAAACAGTTTGAAAAAGAAAATCCCACTCACCCAAGGGTTGATTATGCGCTTTATATGAGGGGGCTTGCACTATTTGAAGGGCAGCATAGTTGGTATCACGAGTGGTTCAATGTCGACTTAAGCAAAAGACCTCCTGCAAACACAGAAGAGGCTTTCTCTGTGTTTTCACAACTCATCAGAAGATATCCAAATAGTATCTATGTGGATGATGCAACACAAAGAATGACCTTCCTAAGAAATCGCCTTGCTCAATATGAAAATCATGTTGCGGAACATTACATGGAAAGAGGTGCTTATGTTGCAGCAGCGAATCGAGCCAAATATGCACTTGAGCAATATAATGGTGCGCCTGAGACAGTCAAATCATTGGAAATCATCACAAGAGCATATGAAAAACTTGGAATGATGGATCTTGCTGAACAAGCACGAGAAATATATGTCGTGAATATACCCGAAGATTATGAATCGGAGTTAGAGATTGATGAAGATAAGCCTTGGTACCGACTTTGGTAGAATCATTGATTGAGTAATTCTTTCATGATTTCACCAATCAAAGCTGGGGAATCAGTTGTTTTAACTCCCGCGTCATTCAGTGCTTTGTATTTACTTGAAGCGGTACCTTCATTGCCAGTAACGATTGCTCCGGCATGACCCATTCTTTTCCCCGGTGGTGCTGAAACACCAGCGACATAGGCAACAACAGGTTTAGTGATACTGTCTTTGATGAACTCTGCTGCCTTTTCTTCGTCTGAACCTCCAATTTCACCAACCATCACAATTCCTTCTGTTGCTGGATCTTCCTCAAAAAGTGACAGACATTCAATGAAATTGAGACCCTTAATGGGATCGCCCCCTATTCCAATACAAGTACTTTGACCCAGACCACACATAGAAGTCTGATGAACAGCCTCATAAGTCAGGGTGCCAGATCTGGAAACAATTCCTATAGAACCTTTTTGATGTATGAAACCAGGCATAATTCCAATCTTTGTTTCTTCAGGAGTTATGATGCCAGGACAATTTGGCCCCAATAATATTGAATCTGAGCCCTTCAACATGGCTTTGACTTCGATCATATCTTGGACTGGGACCCCTTCTGTAATACAAACAATCAGTCCAATTTCTGATTCAATTGCTGATTTCATGGCATCAGCTGCAAATTTTGCAGGTACAAATATCATGCTGACATCTATTTCTACTTCGGATGTCGCTTCAGCAACTGAATTAAAGACAGGAACATCAAGATGAGTTGATCCGCCTTTTCCTGGAGTCACACCCGCGACTATGTTTGAACCGTATTCAATACACTGTTCCGCATGGAATGAGCCTTGGGAACCTGTGATTCCTTGACAAAGGATTCTAGTTTCCTGATTCACCAGAACACTCATTGGACAGCCTCCTTAACTGAAGACACAACCTTTATTGCGGCATCTGTGAGATCGCTCGCTGAAATAATTTTCATCCCAGACTCTTCGAGGATCCTTGTTCCTAGCTCCACATTGGTTCCCTGCAAGCGAACAACTATGGGAATATCAATCGCTGTCGACTTCACTGCTTCTGTAATGCCTTGTGCGATGACATCACAACGAACAATACCGCCGAAAATATTGATTAAAATCGCATCGACATTTGGGTTTTCCATAATGATATCAATTGCCATCTTTACTCTATCGGTTGTAGCGCCTCCACCAACATCAAGAAAATTTGCCGGCTCTCCACCGTGCAGCTTGATCAGATCCATCGTTGCCATTGCAAGTCCAGCGCCGTTAACCATGCATGCAATATTTCCATCCAAAGATACATAACTCAGATCATGTTCTGAAGCCTTTACTTCCAGTTTATTTTCTTGAGAGTTATCTTTGAAAGATAGGAGCTCCTCTTGTCTGAATAATGCGTTACTTTCAATTGATATTTTTGCATCCAATGCAATCAGCTGATTGTGATCATCCAAAATAAGGGGATTGACCTCAATGAGGTTGGCATCCTTCTCTTTGGCGATTTCAAACATCTTTTTTGTGATTGAAACAAATTGAGAGTGAACATCATCGGTGAAACCCATACGGTCTGCCATTTGTTTCAAAGAGGACAATTCTAGCCCCTTCAATGGGTCAATGGTGTAATTAATGATCTTTTCTGGAGACTCCTCAGCAACAGCCTCAATATCAACTCCACCTTCTATTGATGCAATGTATGTCCATGACTCTTTTGTTCGATCAACCAACAAGCTCAAATAATATTCACTCTGAATCGATGTACCAGACTCAATATAGACCTGATTCACAGGCAATCCCTTTTCGTCTGTTTGCTTTGTTATGAGATTAGTGCCAAGCATCTCAGAGGCCATTTCATGAACTTCTGCAATGCTTCTAGCAATCTTTACTCCACCCGCTTTACCGCGTCCACCAGCATGAACTTGTGCTTTTACTACCCAAATGTCTCCCTTAAGCTTCTCTGCTGAGGATTTAGCTTCATCTGGAGAGCTTGCTATATTTCCTTCTAGTACTGGTATTCCATGATCAGAAAATAGTTTCTTTGACTGGTATTCATGTAAATTCATAATTTGAAACCCAAAAGATTGGTCATAGACTAATAACAAGAGTGATATTTTGATCTAAACTATAATCTATTGAAACCTTTTTTCTAATAAATTTATGAGTAAGAGTATAAAAATTGGGCTGACCGGTGGAATAGCATCAGGAAAAACAACCGTCAGTAATTTTTTTAAGCAATTTGGAACAGAAGTGATCGATGCAGATGTAATATCTCATCAAGTCACAAAACCAGATGGAACTGCTTTTCAAGAAATCATATCTTCCTTTGGATCAAGCGTTCTTGATGAAAATGGTTTAATCGATAGAAAAAAAATGAGGAAAATAATTTTTGATGATGTAAGCAAGAAGGAGATGCTTGAAAGAATTATTCACCCCAAAGTCAGAGAGGAAATGTTCAATTTAGCGTCGCAATCAAATGATCATTATTTGATTATCTCTGTGCCCTTATTGGTCGAGACTGGAATGAATGAAATGATGGATAGAACCCTTGTGGTAGATTGCTCAGAAGAGACTCAAATTGAACGCTTAATGCATCGAGATAAAATTACCTTGGGTGAAGCAAAATCTATATTGAGGAATCAAACAAATAGGTCAACTCGTTTAAAAGCCTCTGATGACTTGATTGTTAATGAAAAAAATGTCACTTTGAATGAATTAGAAAAAGAAGTGCTTGAACTCAACAAGCTTTATTCCAAATTGTAATAATTTCAGATAGATGGAACAGGGAATATATGAATTACCACTGAATGAAAGACTCAGAACTTTCATGAGGATCGAATTTTTATACAGCAGACTCAATAATTTCAGCGGGTCAAAAGATCACTGGCAGATTAGAACAACAATACACACGCTCCTTGAAATATACACAATCCTTGCCAGAACTGATGTCAGAAGAGAGGTTCTAGCAGATTTGGATCGTTATATTATTCAAATGCAAAGATTTCAATCAATGCCAGATGCTGACAATGAAATGGCCACGAATTTATTGGAAGATTTGAATATTATAAAAGAAAAAATGATTCAGCTAGGAACTGGTTACCTTCATCCACTCAGAGATGATGACTATATTTCTGCACTATTGCATAGACACACATTGCCAGGTGGTAAGGCCGAGTTTGATATGCCTCGATATAAATTTTGGCTAGAGGGAGATTCAAAAGCACTAAAGGATGATTTAGATAAGTGGATCAATGTAATCAAACCCATATGTGGAGGGATTGAAAAGCTTATGTGGATCATACGGGAAAGTAGTGAGCCCATCGGCACAGTGGCAGCAAGTGGTCAGTATAATCATCAAATTGGAAAAACTGCTCAGATCTCACTCATAAGGGTTTTTCTAGATAATCCATCTGTATATCCAGAAATCAGTGGTGGAAGACACATGATTGCCATTCGTTTTTTGGAGAGAAATAGTGAAGGAAAATTCCTTCAAACTGATGAGAATATTGAATTCAAATTATCTCTTTGCTGAGCAGATCATTGATCATTGAGAAATCATGCCATGGCATTTCTTATATTTCTTACCGGAACCGCATGGACATGGTTCATTTCTTCCAATTTTGTCTTGTCCTCTTACAAATGTCTTAGTATCACTCTTCTTTTGACCCAAATCTGAAGGCTGAAATGCCGAGCCTTGATTGTGTGATAATTTCACCTTATCAATCTTTGGTGACTGTTGGTTTACTGATTCTGCGTCCTCTTCACCCTTAAATCTTGCTTTTGCCAATATACCTATGGCATTGGTCTTGACTTGATCCATCATGAAAGAAAACATCTCGAAAGACTCTCTCTTGTATTCTTGCTTTGGATTCTTTTGGGCATAACCTCTTAAATGTATTCCCTGACGCAGATGATCCATTGATGCAAGATGTTCTCTCCATTGCATATCGAGTTGTTGAATCATTATTGCCTTCTCTATCTCTCTCATGGGGCGTTGCCCTATTGCATTTTCTTTGATGCTATAGTTTTTTTGAAATTCTTGATGAATAACATTCCAAAGATTTTCAGAATCAATGGTCTCATCTCTTTCCACAATGCTTTCCAAATCTATATTGATCATGAAATCATTCAACAAAGCTTGCTCTAAGCCCTCAAGATCCCATGTTTCTTCCATTGACTCTGGTTCAATATATTGAGCAACCAAGTCCTGGAGCACTTCCTCGCTGATGCCATCAATCATCTCACCGATGCTCTCTGCATCTAATATGTCCTTTCTAAGTTGATATATGACACTTCTCTGATCATTGGCTACATCATCATATTCCAAAAGATTCTTTCGAATATCAAAATTATGAGACTCGACTTTCCTTTGCGCTCTTTCAATTTGTTTTGTCAGAAGATTGCTCTCAATCGCCTCTTCTTGCTCCATGCCAACTCTCGATAACATTGCTTGTGTTTTCTGTGGATCTCCAAATATTCGAAGCAAGTCATCATCCAAAGATAAATAGAATCTACTGGATCCAGGATCGCCTTGTCTGCCAGATCGGCCTCTTAATTGATTATCAATTCTCCTAGACTCATGCCGTTCTGTACCAATAATGTGCAATCCACCAGCATCGATGACTTCTTGATGTCTTTGCGACCATTCCTTTTTAGTTTTATCAATCTGATCTTGAGAGATGCCTTCACCAAGTGATTTGATCTCGGAGTCTAAACTTCCACCAAGTACAATGTCTGTTCCTCGACCTGCCATGTTTGTTGCAATTGTTACAGCTCCTGGCCTACCAGCCTGAGCAATAATCATCGATTCTTTCTTATGTTGCTTTGCGTTAAGAACCTCATGCTTGATTTTCTCTTTCTGTAATAGTTTTGAAATATATTCAGAATTTTCAATGGATGCAGTACCAAGTAAAACAGGCTGGCCCTTCTCCTGTTTCTCTTTGATATCATTAATAATGTTTCTAAATTTCCCATCTTGATTGAGATAGACCAAGTCAGGCATATCTTTTCGAATCATTGGCTCATGGGTCGGTATAACAACAACCTCTAAACCGTATATTTGTTCAAACTCAAATGCCTCGGTATCTGCTGTTCCAGTCATTCCTGATAATTTATTGTATAGCCTGAAATAGTTCTGGAATGTAATGGATGCAATGGTTTGATTTTCTTCTTTGATGCTGAGATTTTCCTTTGCTTCAACTGCTTGGTGTAGTCCATCAGACCACCTTCTTCCAGCCATTGTCCTACCTGTAAACTCGTCAACAATAATAACGTCGCCATCTTTGACGATATAATCGACATCCTTCTGGAATAACTTATGGGCCCTAATGGCAGCATTGATATGGTGCATCAAACGAATATTTTGCGGATCATATAAACTCTCACCTGTCTCTAATAATCCCATACCATTTAGAAGCGCCTCAACATTTGAATGCCCCAATTCTGTAAGATAAATCTGCTTTGTTTTTTCATCGACAGTGAAATCCTTGGTGTCTTCTTCATCAATTGCCTCTTCTAGCTTTGGAACAATTGAGTTCATTCTTTTATAAAGCTCCGTGCTGTCTTCTGCCTTACCGGAAATGATGAGAGGAGTTCTGGCTTCATCAATTAGAATGGAGTCTACCTCATCGACAATTGCGAAACCTAAATCTCCCTGTGATTGGTTTTCTCTCTCAAAAGCCAGATTGTCTCTTAAATAATCAAACCCGAATTCATTGTTTGTTCCATAGGTGATATCACAAGCATATGACTCTTTTCTTTCCCTTGGATTTTGCTCAGATTTAATACATCCAACACTAAGACCTAAAAATTCATAGATGGGTTTCATCCATTCAGCATCTCTTTCTGCAAGATACTCATTCACTGTGACAATATGCACAGGTTCACCTGAAATAGAATTTAGATAGGCTGGTAAGGTTGAAACCAGGGTCTTACCCTCTCCTGTTTTCATCTCAGCAATCTTTCCCTGATGAAGTGTGATTCCGCCAATCATTTGGGCATCATAATGTCTTAGGCCCAATGTCCTTACAGATGCCTCTCTTACAACTGCGAAAGCCTCTGGAAGTATTGCATCTAAATCATTATGCTCTGCATACTTGGATTTAAGCTCCTCAGTCTTAGCCAATATTGCTTCATCTGATAGTTCCTTTAATTGATCCTCAAAAAGATTGATCTCCTCGACAATCTTTGAGTAATCAGTCAACAGCCTATCATTACGACTACCAAATATTTTTTTGAATAATTTCTTCAATCGAAACCTTTTTAAACTCTCCATAAGCAAATTCATGCCCATAGAATTATTTGGCTGATATTATACTGGTAAGAAAAATAATTTTGCCCAATAGTTCACATCTTACAAAAAAATCATGAAACATATATCAGAGGTCATCATTAAAGATTTAGGGCTCAATAAGGAAAATTCAAGCCTGCTTGATGAAAAAACAAAAATACAGAAGCATCTTAAAAATTGCCTAAAGGATAAACCATATAAAATTGAGAATGCATATCTAAAAAATAAAATACTTTATATAGAAAGCAAGAGCGCTGAAGAAACAGAAGCATTGCGGTATGAAGAAAGAAATATTATGAAATTATTATCGAAAATCAATATCTTCCCTGACAAGGTCAGATTTAGAACAACGATCAAAAACTAAGCTTTGCCAAGTGCAGCAGTCCAATATGAAATTGGTATCTCTTTAATGTCTTTTTCCTTGACCTCCTCCCAAGCTGAAGAATCAGCGTAGAGCTTTCTGATCAATTTATTATTCAGGTCATGGCCAGATTTATAGCCATGATATTCCCCCACCAATATATGGCCCATCAGATATAGATCACCAACTGCATCCAATATTTTATGTCTCACAAACTCGTCCTCAAATCTGAGTCCATCTTTATTTATGATCGTATAATCATCGAGCACAATGGCGTTATCTAAACTTCCACCCAAGGCTAGATTATTTGATCTCAGTGATTCGATATCTCTCAAAAAACCAAACGTTCTGGCTCTCGATATATGCTCAAGAAAGTTCATGGTAGAAAAATCAAAACTGAAATGTGTTAATTCGTTTTGAATCATTGGATGCTCAAATTCAATATCAAAAGTAAGACGATAGCCGTCAAATGGTCTAAACTCTGCGAATTTTCCATCCTCTTCAACCCTTATATTCTTTTTGATTCTAAGGAATTTTTTTGCAGCGGATTGTTCTTGGATACCCGCTGATTCAATAAGAAGTATAAAAGACGCAGCACTCCCGTCCATGATGGGTATCTCTGGACCATGAAGGTCAATGTACACATTATCAATACCGAGTCCTGCCAATGCAGAAAGCAAGTGCTCAACGGTCATTATTGAAGTTTCATTCTCAGATATTGTTGTGCCAAGATTCGTATCAGTTACATTGTCAGCAATGGCATGGACTTCCTGAATTGGATCAGTATCCATTCTTCTGAATCTTATTCCAGAATTCTCTAAGGCAGGTCTCAATGTCATTTGCACCTTTTTCCCACTGTGCAAACCAACACCTGATGTTTCTATACTGCTCGCAATTGTTCTTTGATGTAACATTTATCTTTTCCCTATAAATCAATGATATAGGCAGCTAAAGACTATCATAAAGATACTATATCCCAAATATTTTTTTATAAATTTGATGAAAACCAGTTTTGTATTTTTTGGAACAAGGGCGCAGCAGATTTTTGTTTTACCAAATCATCCGGCTTGGATTTATATTTTTCAAGCGCATACAAGAGAAGACCTGCACCAGTTGCATGCTCAGGCCCATTGATTGATTCAAATGCTCCGCTCATTGGTTTGGGATATCCTAATCTAACATCACAGTCAAAAACAGCCTCAGCCAATTCAACAGCTCCATCTAATTTAGATGCACCGCCTGTCAAAATGACACCGGCTCTTATGCTTTCAAGACTGATCTTGCCAACCTCGCTCTTGATAACCTCAAATATTTCCTCATATCTTTGCTCGACCACAGAACCAAGTACCTTTCTGTCTGTCTTTCTCGCCTCTCGATCTCCAACACTCGGAACATCAATGAGTTCATCTGAACCATTGAGCTTTGAGAGTGTTGCAGCATGTTTAATTTTTATGACCTCAGCCTCATCTACAGGGGTTTTTAGTTCATGAGCTATATCCCTTGTCACATGATCACCGCCAACAGGAATAACCTTCGTGGTTATAATTTGACCATCCTTAAAGATTGCAATATCTGTTGTCCCGCCACCTATGTCAATCAAACAAGCGCCCAATTCTTTCTCATCTTGCGATAAAACCGACATACTCGATGCAAGCGGTTCCAGGACTACTTCTTGTATATCAAGGTCGCATTGATCAAGCGATTTCACAATATTCTCTTCAGCTGTTTTCGATATGGTTACAATGTGCACATCTGCTTCAAGTCTAATTCCTGACATACCTATTGGTTCAGAGATTCCATCTTGTCCATCAATCACAAAATCTTTTGGGAGTACATGCAATATTCTCTCTTCTGATGGAATCTTCATCGCAATGGATGCATCGACTGCCCCATCAATGTCTTCTTGAGAGACTTCTCCTTCATTGATACGGACAAAACCGTGGCCATCATAGCTTCTGACATGGCTGCCTGCTATGCCTGCGAATACAGTATTGATATCACATTCTGCGATTCCCTCTGCTTGCTTGATTGCTTTTCCAATTGAATCCACGGTGGACTCAATATTTACAACCACACCTTTCTTTAGTCCTCGAGAGGGTTCCGTACCTACTCCGATAATCTTCAGCTCATTGTCACCGTTTATTTCTGCTATCAAAGCTACGATCTTGGATGTTCCTATATCCACAGATGCAATGATTTCACTTGAGCCACTTCTTGCCATTTGAATATTTACTTTCTTTTTTTAATTGAAAAACCTTCTGTATATCTTAGGTCAATATATTCAATTACTGCCAAATTATCTAATAGAGATTCATCCCAAATCATCAAAAAACGTTCAAATCTCTCACTGACATTATCTTTTCCAAACCTTATGGAGATACCAGGCCTAATTGTAATACTCCATGATCCCTTAAAATCAAGTGTCATTCTTTCAATTAGGATTCCTCTCGCAGCCAATTCTTGTGAAAATACTAAGTACTTTTTAAAAACTATGTCTTGCTGACCATTGGGTCCATAAAATTCAATTAAGCCACTTGGCAATGTTTGCTGGTTGAGATTAAAAAGATTGCCTTTTGAGTTAATAATCGACTGATTGTTCCAGCGACCAATAATATTCTCTTCTTCAATGAAGATATTTACACGATCAGGCCATCGTCTTTCGATGCTCGCACTTTTTACCCAATTAATTGCTTCTATTTCTTGCTTGGCATGGCTCAAATTAATTTGCAAAAAACCTTGGTTATAAATTCTTGATGAAACTGCTTCCAGATCATCCAAAGAAACTCTATTTATTTCGGTCACATATTGAACTTCAGTAATCTTTTGATTGATCAGTGAGAAAGCAGAGAAAAGAGCCCCTGAGAAAATCATTAAATAAATTATTTTTCTGGCCATTCCCCTTGGGCTTCTCTCTTGGTGGAGTTTTGTTCTAGAAGAAAAAGCGCCTCTTCTTCTATTCTTTCTTATTCTTTTTTTTGCAAGCAGTGCCAAAGTTCAATCCGATGATTTTAGAATCTCAAAACACAATGATTCAAAATCAATTCCTGCTTCTTTTGCTGACATCGGCACTAGGCTATGCGTTGTCATTCCAGGAACTGTATTGATTTCAAGGATTACTGGAGCATTATGCTGATCTAGAAAAAAATCAAGCCTCCCCCACCCTTTGATATTAAATAAATTGAAAGCCCTCTCACATTCTTCGTTAATTGCCATTTCTATTTCTGCATCTAATCCACAGGGACATATATATTTGGTTTCATCACTCAAATATTTTGCATCATAGTCATAGAATTCATGATTTTTTGCTTGGATCTTGATGATTGGGAGCGCTCTGCCGTCTAAAAATGTAGAAGTGTATTCATCACCTTGCATGAATTGCTCGGCAATGATCCAATCATTGCTTTTTTCAATTTCAGAAAAATATTGTAAGTACTCCTCTTTGCTTTGAATAATATAAATGCCAATACTTGATCCCTCTGAGCATTGTTTTAATACAAAGGGTTCTTTTAATTTTTTAATAATGTTTTCATATTGAGTGCTTGAATCGACAACCATAAACTCAGGAGTTTTAAATCCATTAGATTTCAAAATTGTCTTAGTAAAATACTTATTCATCGTAATCGAACAAGTGATTGGATCACTTCCTGTATATTTTATTTTTAGCATATTTAGGATTGACTGTATCTTTCCGTCTTCGCCGTCAGAACCGTGAAGAGCTATCCATGCGTGAGTGACTTTTTCAGTCTTCAAAACTTCAATAAATGGGTCAATGGTGTCAACAAGAATCACTTCTAGCCCTTTAGATTGCAAAGATTCAAATACAGCTTTACCAGTTATAAGTGATATTTCTCTCTCAGAAGAGCTCCCACCATAAAGCACTGCTACTTTTGAAAAAGATTTTATTTCATCACTCATGATACTCACCGATGATCCTGACCTCAGTTTCTAAGTCTATCCCATAATGATCCTTAACAGTTTTCTGAATATGCTTGATCAGTGTTTCAATATCACTGGCGGTTGCCTCTTTGTCATTAACAATAAAGTTTGCATGTTTTTCTGAAACGGCGCATCCTCCAATTCTAAAACCTTTCAGGCCAGATCTTTCTATGAGATCGCCAGCATAGTTTCCATCTGGATTCTTGAAAACAGATCCGCATGTATTCTCAGTAAGGGGTTGGCGCTCTAATCTAGAATCTCTCATGCTCTTCAACTCTTCTATTGTGGTAAACCCCTCTTCCGGAAAAGACATCACGCAAGATAAGAACCAGAGAGGAAATGGGAAACCCACTGATCGATATGAAATTGAAAATTCTTTTGGGTCTAGTTGGTGAATCTCTCCATTTCGATCCATCACCTCAACACTCTTAACAAATTCCCATGTTTCATTGCCAAAACAACCCGCATTCATAGTCAGCGCTCCTCCAATTGATCCAGGTATTCCAGAAAAAAATGCAGCTGGTCCGAAATTATTCTTTGTTGCATACATGGCTAATTGAAAACATGAAACGCCGACTTCAACCAAATAATTAGATTGGTCTATTAATTCAATTTTATTAAGAGACTTTCTTGTTGAAATTACCGCACCTCTAACGCCAGCATCCCTTACTAAAATATTTGTTCCATTTCCTAACCAGGTGATTATGCAATCATTTGATTTCAAAAAATCAGAGAGGTCTTTTCGATCATTTGGTGTAAAAAAAATATCAGCAGGACCACCAACCTTCCATGAGGTATGCCTCGATAAAGGCTCATTAAGGATAATATTATTCCTCATCACATTGGATAATGGTCACCCATTAGCTTAAATTTCTTAATAACTTGATAAGTAAAATCAACAATATTCTTTGTGGCGTGAACAAAACGATCGTCAAAGGCTGATTCACTCATTTTTTTTAATATTTCTCTATCTTCGCTTAGGTCCTTAATTACGTCTGCTAGATGTTCAGATGTAAGATTCTTATCATCAATGATTACTGCCCCGCCTTTCTCTTCTAGAAAGCGGGCATTATAAAATTGATGATTATCCATGGCATATGGGAAAGGAATCAGAATGGAGGGAAGTCCAATAGCACTGAGCTCAGAAACAGTCATTGCTCCAGCTCTTCCTATAAATAAGTCTGCCCAGCCATATGCCGATTCTACATTTGGATTAAATTTTGATACTTTTGCATCTATACCAAGCCTTTTATATGCATCATTGACTTCATCATAATCATGATCTCCAGTATCGTGCACAACCTTTATATTCATAGTCCTGTTGAGAGCTGCTAATGCATTTGGAGCACTCATATTTATTGATCTTGCTCCCTGGCTTCCTCCCATAATAAAAACTTTTAAATCTTTAGATTGATCCGCTTTGAGAGAATCTCTTTTAATATCTAAAATCTCTTTCCTGATTGGATTTCCTAAAAATCTCATGTCATCCGAAAATCTCATCATCAATCTGTCTAATTTACCAAATGCACCTGGCAAACCTTGTATTGCAGCGCTCGCTTTCCTAAAAAAAATAAGAAATCTATTCACTCTACCTGCTATCGAGTTTTGCTCTTGAATGATCACACATACATTTCTACCTCCAGCACGACAAATTTCGGATGATGCATATCCGCCCATTCCAAGAATCATGTCAGGTTTTATTTCTTTTACAAAATTCTTAACTTCTTTACCCACCCAAAAGCTGTATAAGAATTTTTTATAAGTTGGATAATCTTTGAGTTTTGATGGGAAATACTTCACCGTAAGGTCTTCAGATGCAAAGATCTTTTTCTCTGTCTCATTCCCAGTCCCAACAATAATGACTTGATGTCCGTCGTTTTCATAGTGATGAGCCAAAGCAATTGCAGGATAAATATGGCCGCCAGTGCCGCCAGTGGCAATAAGTATTCTATACTGATCACCCATTGGTTCTTAAATTCTTCTTTTTCCTGGGGTTCTCGTACCCAATCTTTAGAACAATCGCGAGAGTGACCAATGTCATAGAAATACTACTGCTTCCGTAACTAATCAGTGGCAAGGTGAGACCTTTGGTCGGCAGCATGCCCATGTTTACCCCCAAGTTAATGATCACTTGCATCGCTAACCATAGTCCTATTGCCATACATAAGTAACTTTGAAAGACTCTTTTTGCATTCAGCGCCATAAATCCAATCGCAAAGATTCGATAGATCAAAAGACTATAAAGTAACAACAGAATGATTGTGCCAAGCAAGCCAAGCTCTTCAGCTATGATTGCAAATATAAAATCTGTATGCGCTTCTGGTAGATAAAAAAGCTTTTGCAAGCTTTCCCCGAGCCCTAAGCCAAATAATCCACCCGAGCCAATCGCAATGAGCGAATTAGTGAGCTGGTAGCCAGCTCCAAGAGGGTCATTCCATGGCTCAAGAAAGTATGTCAGCCTAGCCATTCTGTATGGCGCAATATATATGAGCACTGCAAATAATGACGCGAGGAGCATAACCAATAAGATAAAGAATCTCATTTTAAATCCTGCTAAGAAAAACAGTCCAGCCGTAACTGATAAAATAATAACCGTTGAGCCAAAATCAGGCTGAAGCAATAAGAGAAGACATGCTGGGATGATAAAAATCATCGGTTTCACGAAACTCATAAAATTATCTTTTACATTCTCTTGTTGCCTATAGCAATATCCTGCCATATACATCATCAGCAACAATCTAGCAGGATCAATAACTTGAATATTAGGAAGACCAGGTATAGTGAGCCATCTTGTTGATCCATTCACAGTCAAACCCATGCCAGGAATAAAAACGGATGCCAAAAGAATAAGAGATAAGAGTGGCAAAAATATTCCTATTTTTTCCCAAAATTGTGTGGGTATAACAAATATAAACAGACCGCCAGCCAAGCCAAGTCCGATTGAAAAAAGTTGCTTATTCACATAGCCATAAGGACTTCCAAAATGTTTCATGGAAATTGGCATGGATGCTGAAGCCAACATCACAATGCCTCCGATGACTAAAAATGCACAAGCTATTAAAAAGAGTCGATCGAATGCATCGTTTGATCCTCTCGTCGCGATATTCATATCACCTTATCTTTAGACTTGATAAGCCTATGAGCACAAGAAAAACGGTGATGATCCAGAACCTCACAATCACTTTGGGCTCAGCCCATCCTTTTAATTCGAAGTGATGATGTATTGGAGCCATATTAAAGATTCTTTTTCCTCTCAGCTTGAATGAACCAACCTGAAGAATCACTGATAAGGTTTCCATGATAAAAACCCCGCCCATGATAGCCAAAATCAACTCTTGTTTGACAATGACAGCAATGGTTCCAAGAATTCCGCCAAGTGACACTGCACCGACATCTCCCATAAAAATCTGAGCTGGATAAGTGTTAAACCAAAGAAACCCCAATCCAGCACCAGAGATCGCACAACAAAAAACAAAAACTTCGCCCGCATCTTTTAGGAATGGCAAATCCAGATATTCAGCAAAGTTAAAATTACCAGTCACATAAGCAAAAATTCCTAAGGCAATTGCAATCATTGAGACAGGCATGATTGCCAAACCATCCAATCCATCGGTTAGATTAACTGCATTGCTTGAGCCAACAATTACGAAAATTGCAAAAGGCAAAAAGAGCCAGCCTAAATCAACTCGAATATTATTTGTGAAAGGAATAAGGACCTCTGAACTCAATACTTCGCTCCCTTGCCCCAATAGATAATAAGTCGATGAAGCAGCGACGATAAGCTGCAAAGCAAACTTTGTTTTTGCAGACATTCCTTTTTTGCTTTTTTTAAGTTTTGTGAAATCATCAATAAATCCAATGAGTCCAAAAGAAATGATTGATGCAATGAGAACCAAATTATAAACATTGCTTAAGTCTGACCACATAAGAACGCTGACAACAATTGAGAGAATAATTATGATTCCTCCCATCGTTGGAGTGCCACCTTTTAAAGAGTGACTGGATGGGCCATCGGTTCTGATTGTCTCACCGATTTTTTTCCCCTGAAGCACAGTGATGATCTTGGGGCCAAAAAGGAAAGAAATAATAAGAGCTGTTAGTGCAGCGAGAATGCCTCTGGTTGTAATATAAGTGAAAGCATTCAATGGCGAAAACCACTCAATCAAATTTTCAGAAAAATATAAAAACATGGTTACTTACTCAACATCTCCTAAAAAATATTGTCGTTAGATTAACACTTATCATATTAAAATTATTTGTCATCAGGTGCTATTCCCAGAAGCCTAAGCGTATGCGAACCTATCTCAGAAAAAACTGGTGCTGCAACTTGTCCGCCA
This sequence comes from uncultured Gammaproteobacteria bacterium, assembly GCA_902595845.1. Classification (GTDB taxonomy): domain Bacteria; phylum Pseudomonadota; class Gammaproteobacteria; order Steroidobacterales; family UBA11654; genus CACPJA01. The sequence continues at coordinate 60,402 of CACJRN010000004.1, read as the reverse complement.
TAATATTCTTTTCCACCAGGCTCATTAACAATAACGGCAATTGCTATCTTTGGTTTTGTGAGTGGCGCCAAACCCACGAATAAAGCATTGTGCTTATCTGAAGCATAATTTGCAGCTGCAATTTGAGCTGTTCCAGTCTTACCGCCAATCCTATAACCATTGATCTTTGCGCGTGGTGCGCCTCTTATGGCAACTTTTTCAAGCATTGACATGATCTCCTTGGAAGTTTGCTCCGAAAGAACGCGTTCACCATCTATTATGCCACCTTCAATCTTTCTCAAAGTAACGGGCTTCCTAATTCCGCCATTTGCAATGGTTGCATATGCCCCTGCAAGCTGTATGAGACTGACATCAACATTGTATCCATATGAAAGAGAAGCAATCATGCCTTCTCTCCATCTGCTACATTGATAATCGAGCGTTCCTGATGCTTCACCAGGAAAACCAGAAGATGTGACTTGGCCAAAACCAAGGCCGTTAAAAAATGTGTATAGATTACAAGGGTCAAGCTCCAAGGCTATCTTGGAGATGCCAGTATTGCTTGATTTTATGAGCACCTCTTCCATAGATAAAACACCATGATATCTTGGATCTTGAATGGTTCTCGAACCAATTTTGTATGGCGATGTGTCTATAGTGTCGTCAGCCTGATAAATTTGGTTTTCCAAAGCTGCAGCCATCATTAAAGGCTTGAATGTTGAGCCAGGCTCGAACTTATCTGTGATTGCTTTATTCTTATATATTTTGGGTGTTCTATTTTTTGACAATGAAAGATCTCCGGCTGGCTGATTTGAAATTGCTAAAATCTCTCCAGTGGTTACGTCCATTACAACGACGGATCCGCCCTTCGCATTATTTTTTTCAATTGCTGATTTCAGAGCTTCATGTGCAAAATGTTGTATTTTAATATCTATGCTTGCATAAAAATCTTCGCCAATTATAGGGTCATTGATGATCTCCACATCTGCAATACTTTTTTGATGCACATCTGTAAGTGTCTTTTTTAAGCCATTGGTTCCAGAGAGTCCCTTATTTAAAGCATACTCTAAACCCTCTTGTCCTCTGCCCTCATTGTCAGTGAAGCCCAATAAATGAGATGAAGTTTCTCCATTCGGATAAAACCTCTTATAAAAAGTTTCAAGCCATATATAGTTTCCAAAATTATCCTTGCGTACGATTTCGACCTCAGATTTTCTTAATTCTCTTTTGAGCACAAAGTATCTTTTGCTGCTCCTCTTTCTTATTTCTGAATCGATTTCTCTTTCAGGCTTTGAGATTATTTTTGAGAGTGAACTCAACAGTTGAGAGTAATTATCCCTCTTAAGCAAAGTTTTTGGGTCAACTATCAATCTATATACAGGAATACTCACAGCAAGTGGCACACCATTCTTATCATAGATACTACCTCTGTTCGCGGGAATAGTTTTGTGTTTAATATGCTTCTTGTCACCCTCTGAATTCAGAAAGTCGGATTCAAGATACTGCAAATAAAAAGAACGAGCGAATAGACCCAAAAGCATGACTGATATCAGGCATAATAAGAATATAAATCTTGATTGCATTAATCCTTTCTCAGTTCTCTTCATCTTTGCTAAGTAAATTTATTTTCCTAGAATCTGGAAGTTTCATACTGGCTTTATCTTTAGCCGTTAATCCAATTTTTTGTCCAGATGTCAATGCAGAATAATCAAGCTGAAGCTCCCTCCATTCCATTTCGATTTTCTGAGTTTCTGAAACAATGGTTTGGTATTCTTGAAATAGATTCCTTTTATTAAAATGCAATTGAACTTCGTATAAACCTGAAAGACAAACCATCAGATACCAAAAAAAGAGCCATTTATATTTAATATTCTCTGACTTCATTTTATCCTTTCAATCACCCTAAGCGTCGCACTTCTTGACCTTGGATTAATATTCATTTCATTTTCACTTGGCTTTATGGCCTTGGTGACTAACTTAAATGATGAATCATCTGCTAGGTTTGGAAGCTTAGATAGTTTCGGATCTCGTCTTGAATGATCTCTAAAGAATCGTTTCACCATTCTGTCTTCTAATGAATGGAAGCTAATGATGCAAGTTCTGCCACCAATTTTTAGATGTTTTGATGCGAAATCCAAAAGTAAATCAAGCTCTTCAAGCTCATTATTAATAAATATCCTTATCGCTTGAAATGTTTTTGTTGCTGGATGTTTCTTGTCATTAAATCTTCTTGGAGTCTCTTCAAGAATGATTTCGGCCAGTTCTTTTGTTGTTCTGATTTTAAAACTCTTCCTAGCCTCAACAATTGCTTTGGCGATTCTTTTTGCTTTTTTTTCTTCGCCGTATTTCCAGATAATATTTGAAATCTCTTGTTCTGAAGCATTATTCAGCCAGCTTGATGCATCTTCACCTATATTTTGATTCATTCTCATATCAAGAGGACCATCTTTCATGAAACTAAAGCCTCTTTCTGCAGTATCCAATTGATATGAAGAAATTCCAATATCAGCCAGTATTCCATCAAAATCATTTGCGCTAAATAATTTATGTAATTCGCTAAAACGAGCTTGGTGAATACTGATTCTCTTCTCAGTTTTGAATTTTGATTTTAGAAATCTAATAGCTTCAGGATCCTGATCCGTTGCAATAAGTGAACCACCATTCAATTCTTCCAAAATAGCAGCAGAATGACCGCCAAAACCTGATGTCACATCCAGAAACGTGCCGCTTTTCTTAACGAGAAGCAAATCAATAACTTCCTCAGTTAATACCGGGATATGAAATGATTCGTCGATCATACTTTGCGCCAGTATCAGAAATCTAGATCAGGATCTTGTCTTCTTAAAAAGCGAGGTATATCCAGTAACTCTTCTTCGAGATCTCCAGTTGGCTTTGCTTTCTCAAAGCTTTCGAACATGTCTTGAGTCGTTTGTTGCTTTAATCCATTCCTGGCTGTAATGGGACGATCTAAATCATCAAAGGACCTTTCACGATCTTTCTCTTTGGCATCATCTGTTTTTGATGCGCTTAAGCCTGTAGCAACCAGTGTCACTCTTATGCTGTCATCCTCAAGATCACTCGATAGTGCAGTACCAACAATGACTTTTGATTTTTCTGCTGCATAACCCTGAACAATATCTCCGATTTGATTAAACTCCGAAATCTCAAGATCTGTTCCCACAGTGACATTGAGAAGTATTCCAGATGCGCCTTCTAAATTGATGTCTTCCAATAAGGGGCTCTTGACTGCTTTTTCTACAGCAAGTCTTGCTCTATCGGGTCCAGATGCAATAGCTGAACCCATAATGCTTCGCCCTTTCTTGCCCATGACTGCTTTCACATCAGCAAAATCAAGATTGATTACACCCGGAACAGTAATTAACTCTACTATCCCTTGAACAGAATTTAATAAAACATCATTTGCTGCATCAAACGCATTAAACACGGTAATTTTTTTGCCCAATGACTGTAATCGATCGTTAGGAATCACAATCAAAGAGTCAACATGTTGTTCAAGGTCCCTCAGCCCATGCTCAGCAAGAGAAGACCTTTCATCGCCTTCCCATTGAAATGGTTTTGTAACTACGCCAACTGTTAAGATATCCATCTCTTTCGCAATTTTTGCAATAACTGGACTGGCTCCAGTACCCGTGCCTCCACCGAATCCAGCTGTTATGAATAACATATCGGTGTCAGAAAGAAGTGCTTTTATAGCTTCAGCCGCTTCTTCAGCAGAAGCTTTTCCAATCTCTGGATTCATGCCAGCACCCAGTCCTTTTGAAGTTTCAACACCAAGCTGAATTTTCTCTTCAGCCGGCGATGATGAGAGGTCCTGTGTATCGGTATTTGCACAAACAAAATTAACACCTTGGATGCCCTCTCTGATCATATGATTGACAGCATTACCGCCCCCTCCGCCGACACCAATGACTTTTATGTTGGCCCTTTGGCTATCTGTATCCATTAATTCAAAAGCAAATTCACCCATATGTATTCTGCCTAAATTGAAATATCCCTAAGTTGTTCTGTTAATGTAAAATCACTTTTCTTCAGCCATGCATCTCTTGACTGATTCCATGATTGATAATTCCAGATCTCAAAACGTTGTCCTTGACCAATAAACATTGCTGATTTTTTGATCCCAGAAAATTCTCTTAATTCAATTGGAACCAATATTCTATTATGACTGTCGAGTACTATCTCGCTTGCATGGCCAACCATTAAGCGTTGAAGCATCCTGCTAGAAGGATCAAGCGAGGGTAGATCCATAATTGTTTTTTCAATCTTAAGCCAGATCTTTTTTGGATACAGAAGCAAGCATTGATCTATATCAATGGTGCATATGAGCTTATTGGAGCCATAGTTTGCGAGTTCTGGACGATACTTTGTAGGAATCGATATCCGTCCCTTAGTATCTAAACTAATTTTATTTAATCCTCTAAACATCATGTTTATAAGTAAGATCAAGCGTTTTATCCCACTTTTTACCACTAATAGACAACTATAGTTTATAATAAAATGATGTCAATAGATAAAAGGGATATTTAAGAATTTGGAGTTGACCTATAAGCCGGGTTCTGTCTTTGTACAATCATTCATCTGGGATGTTTGTCACCAAACACCTCAAGCGACCTACCCAAGAGTGATTACGGGTTATCATTACTCTTCTATTTGGTCTTGCTCCCGATGGGGTTTGCAATGCCCTTATTGTTGCCAATAAGGCGGTGTGCTCTTACCACACCTTTTCACCCTTACTCTAAATAATCAGAGCGGTATATTTTCTGATGCACTTTCCATAGGCTCGCGCCTTCCAGGTGTTACCTGGCATCGTTCCCGAAGGAGCCCGGACTTTCCTCTGAAATTCAGCGATTGTCTGGCCAACTCCAAGCTGGATTATTAATCAATGTGTCTAAAAATTCAAGGCTATTGATTTTTAATCTTTAGTGCTCGATCATAAATTTTTGACTTGCTATGTTTGGTTATCTTTGAGGCAATCTCGACAGCTTTCTTCAAAGACAGTTCACCCATGAGTATCCTCAAAACTCTATCAAGCTCTTCACCAATGCCTTCGATTGCAGAAGAGCCTTGAACAACAACTGTAAACTCACCCTTTATCTTATCTTCGTTCTTTTTAAAAAAGATAGAGATATCAGACAATGTCTCGCCTATAAATGATTCATGAATCTTAGTGATCTCTTTGCAAAGCACCGCAGGCCTATTGCCTCCAAAAACACTGATCATATCCTCTATCGCAGATTGGATTCTGTGAACGGATTCAAAAAAAATTAATGTTTCTTCTTTGTCACTTATTTTCTTAAGCTCATTGATCCTTTTGTTAGAGCTTCTCGGTAAAAACCCATGAAAGGAAAATCGATCGGATGGTAAGCCTGACGATGTGATTGCAGCTATAAGTGCACAGCAACCAGGGACAGGTTCCACTTTAATATTACTCTCTCTTGCATGCTTGATGAATTTATAACCTGGGTCACTGATCAATGGTGTGCCTGCATCCGATACAAGCGCTATGTCTTTTCCTTCTTTTAATGACAAAATAATATTAGAAGCTTTCCTATCCTCATTGATCTGATTGAATGATTGCAAAGATGACTTTGCCACCACTGAGTGATGCTTCAAAAGTTTAGATGTGACCCTTGTGTCTTCAGTGAGAATGATATCAACACTACTCAATATATCGATTGCTCGAATTGAAATGTCATTGATGTTGCCTATTGGTGTTGAAACAAGATAAAGGGTGCCTGTCATCTGATCTGCATTAATCAAGCACTAGAGGTGCATCTCTTCTTCATCCTCGCTAAGGCTATTTTGAAATGTTTCGCGAGAGAACACTCTCTCCATATAATCAGTTATGGCTTTATGTTCTTTTCCGAGCGAGATACCAAAGTACTCTAATCTCCAGAGTATTGGGGCCAAGACACAGTCTATGACTGTCAATTCATCATTCAGAAAGTAATTGTTCACAGAAAATAAATCCAATGACGAGTTGAGCATTGATTTCAGTTTTTTTCTTAAGCTGTTTTCATTCCTGCTTCCAAGTGCAGCATCAAGCTCAATAGCGGTTGAAACAATATCTGCTTCTAAGGAAACGAGGGCCAATCTTATCTTCGCTCTGTCAACAGGACTAACAGGCATTAGAGGTGGATGAGGATATCTTTCATCAAGATATTCAATAATCACGCCAGAGTCATATATCACTAGCTCCCTGTCAGTGAGAGTTGGTATTGAAGCGTATGGATTGAGAGCAATGAGATCTTCAGGAACCTTTTTGCCATCAACATTTTGAATATCCGTTGTGATTCCTTTTTCTCTGAGCACAAATCTAACTTGGTGGGACCTGATACATGTATTCCCAGAAAATAAGCCCATCATTGACCTTCTGTTAGAAACGTTTGTCACTTAACTTCCCTCCAAATATCCTTATATAGAGCATAACTAAATATCAGGAAGATAAGTAAAAAACCAATGACCCAAGCTCCCATTGATTTTCGTTTTTCAATAATTGGTTCGCCTGCATAGACCAAAAACCCAACAGTATCATTTAGAAACTGACTGTATTCTTCCTCACTATATCTTTCTTGGATATCCCATAAAACATGGGGCATGCTTGAAGCTTCCTGCACATGATTATTTACGCCAGTTGGAGATTTACTATCTTCATAAAATGAGTTTAGAAAACCATAGACATATTCTGGACTCTTTCTTCTTGTAACAAGTGTGAGATCAGGTGGTGCCTTTCCAAACCATCGATCACCATCTTCTTTTAGCATATTGTTCATGACTAAATTTTGTGGAGCGCTTTCGGTAAAAATAAGATTCTTCATAAGCTGATCTTCAGTAATCCCAAGATCTTCTGCAATTTGGTTATATCTCATATACTGAAGAGTGTGGCATCCAGAACAATAATTGAAAAAATTCCTTGCTCCTCTTTGCAATGACTTTACATCAGATGTTTTTATATTCATTCCTTCTATGTATTCATCAAGATCCATTGACCCAGCAGAAAATGATAGGCTTGGTATCAATGCAAATGAAAAGCAGATTATGAGTAATTTCTTCATGATTCTTTCTTCTTGTAAACCACTCTTTCAGGAACAGTTTTTGTTTTTTCAAGCTTTGTATAAAAAGGCATAAGCAAGAAAAATGCGAAATAAGTTATTGTAAAGAATCTTGCCAAGAACACATAAATGCCTGTAGCAGGCTGAAGTCCAAGATAACCAAGAGCAACAAAAGATATTGCAAACATAGTAAGCGCAAATTTATATTGCCAGCCTCTGTATCTGATAGATTTCACTTCACACTTATCTAGCCAAGGTAAGAATACAAACAGAAGTACTGCAAGCACTAAGAACAATGCTCCCAGAGCTGCATTTGGAACGGCCCTCAAGATTGCGTAATACGGGGTGAAATACCATGAAGGTACTATATGTTCTGGTGTCTTAAGAGGATCAGCAGGTTCAAAGTTATCTACTTCGAGAAAATACCCGCCCATCTCTGGAGCAAAAAATACGGCAGCAAAGTAGATTATTAGGAAGACTGTAATCCCAACCAAATCTTTGCTTGTATGAAATGGATGAAAAGCAACTCCATCAACTGGCTTTCCAGTTTCATCGAGATTTTTCTTAATTTCAATACCATCTGGGTTATTTGATCCAACATGATGAAGCGCCAGGATATGTGCAGCGACTAAACCAATAATAGCAAGTGGTAAAAAGATAACATGAAATGCAAAAAAACGATTCAAAGTGATATCAGAAATGAAATAATCCCCTCTAATCCATTCTGTTAGAGTTTCACCTACAAATGGTATATATCCAAAAAGGTTCACGATCACTTGACCTGCCCAATATGACATATTGCCCCAAGGCAATAAGTAGCCAAAAAATGCTTCCGCCATAAGGCAGAAATATAGCAACATACCTAAGACCCAAATGAGTTCACGAGGTTTCTTATAGGATCCATAAAGCATCGCTCTGAACATGTGTAAATATATAACGATAAAAAAGAATGAAGCGCCAGTTGAGTGCATGTATCGAATGAGCCAACCATTCTCTACAGATCGCATGATGTATTCAACAGAATTAAAAGCGTCATCTGCTGACGGCTTATAATTCATTGTTAGGAAGAAACCTGTGATCAACATAATGATCAACACAACCATGGATAAAACTCCGAACAAGTACCAAATATTGAAGTTCTTAGAGGCATAATACTCTGTAGCATGATCCTTGATTAAAGAAGACAGGGGAAATCGGTCATCGATCCATCTTAAAAGCGGATTTGTAAATATGCTTTCTGTATTTTTTGCCATTTGTTTAACTATTCTCGCCCACTAATAAAGTGGTTTCGTCAATAAATTGATGAGCTGGTACCCTTAGATTTGATGGAGCAGGAACGCCAGCATACACCCTTCCAGATAAATCAAATTTTGATCCATGGCATGGACAATAGAAACCTCCTTTCCAGTCTGGACCCATGTCTGCAGGAGCAATCGCAAATTTCTCAATTGGAGCACAACCCAAATGAGTGCAAACTCCTTCAACAACAAAAAATTCTGGGTTCTTTGATCGAAATCTATTCTTAGCAAAATCTGGCTGAACAGATAAGTTAGATTCAGGATCTCTTAGGTTAGAGTTTTCATTATCGAGCTCATTGATCATTTGGTCAGTTCTTCGTAAGACCCATATGGGTTTACCTCTATAAATTACCTTTATTATCGAGCCAGGTTCTAATTTTGACAGGCTAACTCTAATAGATGCACCAAGTGCTTTTGCTTTCTTGCTTGGCTGAAAAGTTGAAATAAAAGCTCCTAGAGCAAATATTCCTCCAACAGCGCTAGTAACACTTGTCGCAATTGATAAAAACTTTCTTCTATTAAGATTCTCTGACATTTGGAAACCTTTAACCTAAAAAGCAAGTGCGATTATACACGAATAAACAAAAATCATTAGTCAATTCTTCGAACTTTTGCACCGATATTTGATAGCTTTTTTTCAAGACTCTCATATCCGCGATCGAGATGATAAATTCTATCAATCACAGTTTCTCCTTTTGCAATAAGACCTGCAAGAATCAAAGCGGCAGAAGCTCTCAGGTCAGTTGCCATTACAGGCGCTGAATTTAATCTTGAAACGCCACTTATTTTCGCAGTGCTTCCATCAATACTGATATTTGCGCCCATTCTTTTGAGTTCCAATACATGCATGAATCTATTCTCAAAAATCGTCTCTGTGATCTTGGAGTCACCGTTTGCAATACTATTTAATACCATCAACTGCGCCTGAATATCAGTTGGAATTCCTGGATAAGCCTCTGTTTCAAAACTAATGGGAAGAATCTGATCTGGTCCTTTCACGAACAAACTGCGTTCTGATATCTCCAGCATTGCACCACATTGCCTGATCAAATCAATAGGTCTCTCTATATGTGAAGGATCGATATTCTCAATCTTTAGCTCACCTTGGGTTATGATTCCAGCAATAATCATTGTAATTGCCTCAATCCGATCTGGAATAATTTCAATTTCAGCGCTGACAAGATTTTCTACACCTTCTATTTTTATGCAATCTCCTCCGACACCATCAATTTTTGCTCCCATAGCATTAAGAAGCTCACCAAGTTGAACAATTTCTGGTTCACAAGCTGCATTGACGATTTCTGTTTGCCCCTCTGCCAAGGTCGCAGCCATCAATATATTCGCAGTTCCAGTCACGCTCTTTTTTGGAAAACAATATGACGAGCCTATCAATCTATCTGCGGAGGCCAATATATATCCGTCTCTTATTTCTATCCTTGCTCCTAATTTTTCTAAGCCCTCTATATGGAGATCAACTGGTCGAGCTCCAATAGCGCAGCCTCCAGGCAATGAAACCTTTGCCTCTCCGTACTTTGCTAGCAATGGTCCAAGGACCATGATTGATGCCCTCATTGTTTTGACCAGCTCATATGATGCAAACCTTGAATCAACACCAGAGGCATTGAATTTAAGAGAATCTTTGTGGTTTTTATTAATCTCTATACCCATAGATTCTAATAGGATAATCATTGTTCTGACATCAGCCAGATCAGGAATGCCATGAAGGACAATATCTTGATCAGATAAAATAGATGCAGCCATCATAGGTAAGGCTGCATTTTTAGAGCCTGATATTTCTATGTTCCCATTAAGGGTATATCCGCCATTAATTGCTAATTTTTTCAATGGTCTTCTAGCTGGTGCTTGGCGCCCTTGCATCGATACTGAGTGCATGGATTTCCTGCTTCATGTTATCTCCAAGAGAAGCGTAAATCATCTTATGCCTTTCGATTAGAGAAAGATTTTGAAAGGAAGGTGAGATCACAGTGGCAGTAAAATGAATATTATCATCACTTGAGACAGATACATCAGCATCTGGGATTGAAGACTGTATTAATTGAGTTATTTGTTCAGGATTCATTCTATTTATTATATTCTTAATTCGTTGAGATTATATATAGATAGAGCCATTATACTTTTTACTTGAACCTTAATGACAAATTTTGATTACATCGCCGTTGCGAAAAAGGTTTTGGAAATTGAATCCAAAGCGCTTACAAAACAAATAGATCAAATCGATCAAGCATTTATCGATGCATGCGAATTATGCCTCCAATGTTCAGGAAAATTGATTGTAATGGGTCTGGGAAAGTCAGGGCATATCGCAGATAAGATTGCAGCAACACTTTCAAGCACTGGGACGCCTTCCTACTTTATTCATCCAAGTGAAGCAATTCATGGTGACCTTGGGATGATAGATCAAAAAGACATTGTATTAATATTCTCTTATTCCGGAGAAACTGAGGAAATAATTTCTTTGCTTCCATATCTCAAGAAGAAAGAAATCAAGATTGTTGCTTTTACGGGAAATACTGATTCTAAATTATCCTTAGAGTCAGACATCCATATCCATGTTCCTGTTGATGAAGAGGCCTGCCCAATGAACCTAGCTCCCACAGCCAGCACTACCACAGCATTGGCAGTAGGAGATGCTTTTGCCGTTGCACTTCTTGAGCGCAAAGGATTCACAAAGGAAGATTTTGCGAAATCACACCCGGGAGGCTCACTTGGGAAACAGCTTTTACTTAGTGTCGGTGACATCATGCATACGGGTGAGGAAATACCTATTGTTTGCTCAGATGATTCACTATCAACCGGACTCATTGAAATGTCACAAAAAGCTTTGGGAATGACGGCTGTGGTAGACAAAGACAACCAACTTGCTGGAATTTTTACTGATGGTGATCTCAGAAGAACACTTGAATCAAGCATAGATATAAAAGCAACTAAAATGTTTGATGTCATGACAGCAAACCCATTTGTTCTTTCTGAAGATACTCTTGCTTATAATGCGCTGAGTCTCATTCAACAGAAAAAAATCACATCAATCATTGTAACCAAACAAAATAAAGTCATAGGAGCTCTAAATATTCATGATCTATTTAGGGCTGGGCTGATGTAAACAGAACTTTGTGTTTGGTTTTTTCTTTAAATTAATTCTTTTGCTTTTTTTAGCAACTGGAAGCTATCTGGCTTTTCTGTCTACCAATGAGTTTGAAATAGAGACATCACTTGAATCAAGCGAAAGAATTTATAGTATAAAAAATGCTGAATTTTTAGGCTCTAATCAAATGGGTGGCTTAAGTTATAAAGTTTTTTCTAAGAAAGCTAGCACTGAAAGTGGAGATGACCAGATAATACTTGAACAAGTGGAACTCAAGTATTATACAGATGATTTAAATAACTGGAGAATCTCATCTGACAAAGGTGAAATGTACGACGATCAAAGCCTTCTTGTATTAAGAGGTAATGTTTTGATTGAAAATAACTCAGCTTTAAGGCCATCAATTATTGAAACAGAATATATGGAAATAAATCCGATCAAAATGACCATTGCAACAAATAAGAAAGTAAAAATTACAATAAATAATAATACGATTGAGGCTTATGGATTTAATGCAATGCTTGAAGAAAATCAAATTAAATTTAGAGCAAGTAATGTTCCAAGTTCGATGCAATAGACAATTATGAGTATTTTAATAGCAGAATCACTAGAAAAGAAATATCGCTCGAGAAAAGTGGTGAATAACTTAAGTTTCAACATTAAGAGTGGTGAGATAATTGGATTGCTGGGACCAAATGGAGCAGGAAAGACAACTGCTTTCTACATGACTGTTGGTTTGGTTTCATGTACTCGAGGTAAGATTACAATGGATGATATAGATATCACAAAATATCCAATTCATAAAAGAGCGAAAATTGGAATAGGCTATCTTCCTCAAGAAGCCTCTGTCTTTAGAAAGCTCACTGTTCAGGAAAATATCCTTGCTGTTCTTGAGATGAGGAACAACCTATCGCTATCAAAAAGATCAGAAATCCTTGAGAAACTGCTTGACCAACTTAACCTGAATGAAGTTAGAAATTCAATTGGAATGAGCCTATCAGGAGGTGAAAGAAGAAGAGTTGAAATTGCAAGAACACTTTCAATTGAGCCAAAATTTATACTCCTAGATGAGCCATTTGCAGGTGTTGACCCCATTTCAGTACTTGATATACAGGGTATTATCAAATCACTGGCCTCCGAAGGCATTGGGATACTCATCACTGATCATAATGTCAGAGAAACATTGGGTATTTGTGATCGAGGGTATATTGTGAATGAAGGAACATCCATTGCGTATGGAACACCCGACCAAATATTAGAGAATAAACAAGTGAAGAAAGTATACCTAGGAGAAAGCTTTAGGATGTAGATAGACTTTCTTCTTTCTTTTTGGCAGATTGAACAAATAAGAAAATAAAATGTCAAACCCTGAAAAAAATCTAACCCAACTTCTACATGACTTTGAAAAAGAGAGATCGATAGGAATCCGAGGCAAACTCGCTTCACTGAGCCCATATGAAATTGCAAGACTGCTTGAGGCAATGGAGCCGAGAAATAGAGAAATCCTATGGCGCATGGTTAGTCAAGAAGATGAAGGTGAAGTGCTCAAAGAACTTGTTGATGATGTACGCCAAAATCTAATTGATCAAATGGATACAAACCAAATCATTGCAGCAACACAAGACCTTGAGCTAGATGACTTAGCAGATATTCTGAATGATTTACCTGATCAAATTACAGACGAGGTCATACGTGCACTAGACAGACAGGATCAAGCCAGGCTTGAATCAGTTATGTCATTTGATGAGAATACTGCTGGCGGGTTAACCAATCCAAATATTTTATCAATCAGAAGAGGTCTGAATATAAATGGTCTCATAAGATATTTAAGGTCACTGAATAAACTGCCAGAAAATACAAACTACATTTATGTCATTAATCGCAATAATGAATATATTGGCTCTGTGAAGCTGGTAGATCTTTTTAATGAAGACACAGAAATACCAATTGAGCAAATCATGGATAGTGAGGTCAACCCGATCGGTGCATCTTCCTCAGCCGATGAAGTCATATCAACATTTCAAAACCTCGATTTGATCTCACTTCCTGTTGTGGATGATGAAAATAAACTATTAGGTGAGATAACGGTTGATGACGTGGTCGATGCAATTCAGGACCAAGCAAATAGTGAAATTTTTAATATGGCAGGTCTTGACGATGAAGATGATATCTTTGCTCCTATTTTTGTGAGTTCAAGAAGGAGAGCGATATGGCTTGGGGCAAACTTATTTACTGCATTCGTGGTCGCATCTGCAGTAAGCCTATTTCAATCAACAATTGATCAAATTGTTATTCTTGCTGTGCTGATGCCAATCGTTGCTAGCATGGGTGGGGTGGCAGGAAATCAAACCCTAATATTGGTAATAAGAGGCATTGCAATGGGCAAGATTCAGAACTCAAATGCAATACGATTGCTTACAAAAGAAATGATGATTTCATTGGTGAATGGAACATTTTGGGCAATTATTGTTTCTTGTTTTGCTGTTTTGCTGTTTCAAACTACATGGGAAATAGGAATCATTGTTGGTGTCTCAATGCTTCTGAATATTTTTGCATCAGCAATAGCAGGGGTCACTATTCCTTTCCTACTTAAAAGAATTGGAATCGACCCTGCTCTGGCCAGCGGAGTGATGATGACAACATTGACAGATGTGCTTGGCTTTGTAACCTTTCTGGGTCTTGCAACTCTAGTTTTAATTTAGATCTTGAGGAAATCCTCAATCTCATCTTTTCTGTTCATGGCATCAGAAAATCCAAGGTCCATGAGCGATTTAGAAAAACTAGATTCAAATAGTAAGAAACTCAATAAATCAGAATTCTTATCTTTCTTAATCCCTATGCCTTTGAATAACATTCTCAAGCTAAAGGGCATGTCTTTGTAACAACTCTTGGCAATCACACTAAAATCAATCGAAGGGGAAATAACCAAATAATCTATATGTTTCATTTCTTTTGTATTGGTTTGAACCTTTTGGTTGTCATTCAGAGAGATGACTTGATTGATGCGATCTAATCGTTCTAGATCAGAGTAGAGGCTGCCAGAAAATAAACCGTCCAGAATATATCCTCCAATTTCAGAAAAACTTGGGTAATCTTTTTTAGAAGAATTCATGACATTATCCTTCGATGACTCAGTAGATATGATCAGAAGGTTCTTAGCTCCCAAGCGAATGGCTGGCGAAAGTGGGGTTTCTTGATGAATTGCTCCATCCCCATAATACTCTCCATCAATACTGACCGCTGGGAAAATTAAGGGAAGCGCCACACTTGCCATTAAATGATCAATATTAATTTCTGTTTTTCTACTCGATCTTCCTACTTTATGCCAATTCTCTACGCTAGTATTTGTTGTGAAAAATGATACCGATTGTTTTTGCTCATAAGATGCTGCATTAATTATCAGTGCATCCAACCCACCTGAGTTGATATTGCGATTGATGGATTCAAAATCGACCGCGTCTTTCAGTAGGTCTCTTAATGGCTGATTATCTAGAAGTGATCTTGGATTCTTCATAAGTACTCCACCACTGATCAAAGTTAACAACCAATGAAAACTCTGTCTCAGCATAAACAACTTCTCAGTCCTATAAATTTGATTGGTAGAGAAATTTCCCCATATATTTTCGAGCTTCAGAACAGATTCATGGAAATTATCTATTTCACTACAAATCATACTTGCGTTGATTGCTCCAGCAGATGTTCCGCTGATCACATCAAATGGTGATTTTTCAATGCTTCCCTGAATGCTTGAGATCGCCTTTAAGACACCAACTTGGTATGCACCTCTTGCCCCACCTCCGGGCAAAACCAAACCCAATTTATGATCGAAAGATTCCATGTAGACTAATTTATACACATGTTCTAGAGTAGTACAACGAACTTGAGGAATGATTTATGAAAAACCACTTTTTAAAACTATTGTCGTTGACAGCTGTAATCTCAATTTTTTTCTGGGCAGATGCTTACACCGACTCGCAACCTGCTGTAGGTGAAATAGCTCCAACATTTAAACTCCAAGACCAAAATGGTGATTGGCATACCCTTGAAGATTATAAAGGGCAATATGTGGTTCTATTCTTTTATCCAAAGGATGGAACACCAGGATGTACCACTGAGGCTTGTAACTTCAGAGATAATATCTTTGCATTCGATGATCTAGATACGCAAATTCTTGGCATCAGTTTGGATGATGTAGAATCTCATAAAGAATTCAGTGAGAAATATAGTCTTCCATATCCAATCCTAGCAGATGTAGAAAAAGAGTCTGCAGTCAGTTATGGAGTTTTGGGTAAGTTTTTAATGATGACAATTACAAAAAGGGAATCATTTATCATTGATCCGGAAGGAGTAATTGTTAAACACTATAAGAGTGTTGATCCTGAAAAACATACTGATGAAGTAATCGAAGAGCTTAAACTGCTCCAAAAAAGAGCTTAATCAGAAACCAGAGTTGCT
Organism: uncultured Gammaproteobacteria bacterium; assembly: GCA_902595845.1. GTDB lineage: Bacteria > Pseudomonadota > Gammaproteobacteria > Steroidobacterales > UBA11654 > CACPJA01. The sequence goes on along the minus strand of CACJRN010000004.1, from coordinate 44,494 downwards.
TTAGATGAGATCATCTCTTCGATGGTCTCGTCATCTATCCCAGCCTCTTTTAAGATTTCAACTGTGTGCTCTCCTAACTTTGGGGCATGTTTCCTAATTGATGCAGGTGTTTTAGAGAAGTTTGCTGGGAAACCTGGCATTTTAAGCTTGCCTTCTGTTGGATGGTCATACTCTTTCCAAAACCCTACCTCTTTGAGATGCGGGTCATGAAAGAGGTCATCCAGTGTGTTTACAACTATCACTGGAACTTTTGTTTCATCGAAGATTTCTAGCCACTCTTTTGTGGTCTTGGTTGCGAGTATTTTTCCTGTCTCAGAATAAGTGTCATCAATATTCTTAACTCTTGATGAAAGATCTTTAAATCGATCATCTTCAATTAAGTCTGGTCTCTCACCCTTTTCACAGAAGGTCTTCCAGTGATTATTCATATATGGCAAAACAGCAATGTAACCATCTTTAGTCTTGTACGGCTTTCGATGATGAGACATCAATCTTGTATATCCTGCAGGACCCAATGCGGGTTCAAATATTTCACCCCAAATGTGCTCAGCCATTGTAAAGAAAACCATTGACTCAAACATTGGAACCTCTACCTCTTGACCTTCGCCCGTTCTCTCACGATGAAATAATGCAGCAAGAATAGAATAAACAACAGTAATGGCTGTGGTTTTATCTGCAACAACGGTTGGTAAATATCTCGGCTCTCCCAATACCAATTCATTTAGGCTTGCAATTCCACTCACTCCTTGAATTGAATCATCCAATGCACCTTTTTTCCCATAAGGTCCGTCTTTTCCATAACCATAAGTACCACAATAGACAATGCTCGGATTAACCTCAGAGATCTGGTCATATTCTAATCCAAGCTTGGTCATCACTTGTGGTCTGTTATTATGCAGAAACACATCACAATCTTTGATGATTTCAAAAAGAGCATTTTTTGCACTTTCCTGTTTTAGATCGAGAACAAGGCTCCTTTTGTTTCGATTATTGGATAAATATAAAGCGGCCATTCCAGGGTTTCTTGAAGCACCTAACTGTCTATTGCTGTCACCGAAAGGTGCCTCAACCTTAATGACCTCAGCTCCCATATCTGCGAGTATTTGAGCAGCCCAAGGGCCAAGGACTACACTGGTCAGCTCCAGTATTTTAAGTCCTTTGAGTGGCCCGGACATTTTATTTGATGTACCGACTCTTAGCCGTGATCGTGGTCGTGATCGTGGTAATGCGGATACTCAAAATCAGTGAAGTGGTTGTGACCATCTGGTGATCTCACCCACTTGTATAACGACGGTCTCATACGCCTTAATCTGGCAGCTGCTCTGTCAGCATTCTCTTTAGGAGTTGTCCATGGATTATGATGGAAGTAGTTATGCAAGTGTGCATCTGTTCTTCCAATCGCAATAATCCCATTCTTACTGGCAAAAGCCCCATGGTTGATATAAGGAGGTCTCCAAAAATATCCGCCAGTTGGTAAGTCTCCAAACTGCATCATCCATGAAGTTCCCCAAATATGATAAGACTCCTCACAGCAATCATGATAAGAGATATTGTCTTGAGAAAAACCAGGAGTCATACAGTACAAGAAAGTATGTGCTTCTGTGTGAATATCATATTTCAGCAGTTTCAGCATACATCCTGAGGCAACCGATGGAACAATTCTGTTTCCTTGAACCCAAGCTAAATCTTCCATTGAATTGATGATTGACAATCGATGCCTTTCGGCTAGTGGATGGTCCTCATCAGATGGAATAAAGCTTGGCTCGCCGTAGTTATAGAACATGATTACTTTTGCACCACGTTTTACCGTCATTTGCGGCATCGAAACACCTGGTGGAATCAGGAAGTAATATCCCTCTCCATATGTTGTATCTCCATAGGTCACTGAACCTGAGACGACGAACATCTCCAACTCAGAGTAACTCATACCTGGAGGTAATTTGTAACCGCTCTCAAATTTAACAAGCAATGAACAAGCACCAGTATCTGTATCCATACTTAGCATTTTGTAATGCATCCCTTTGCCAAAGCCAGGCAGTGTCATTCTTTTGAATGGTGTTGGCCTCTCGTCATAAGGTTCAATATGTGGTCTAGGCATTTTTTTCCCCTTTTAAAAAATTAATGATCAAAGCCTTTGAGATCTTTTGCCTCATAAGTGACTCTGTGTTTTCTTCTTGGTGGCTTAGGAAGATTTTCTTTTGCCACGACTGCTCTTGTATCACCATCAATGTTGGTTCCTCGAGTTGATATTGTTTCTAAAAACTCTGCGTACCACTTATTTCTCTTTGGTGTCAGATCTTCCATATCTTGCAAAATTTGTTTGAATCTTTTTTGCTGTTGAGCCAATTCCTTTTTTATCCATGCCTTAGCAGGTTTGGATGTTTTATGCTCTATGGAATTGAGAGGCTTACCCTTTCCTGAAGGTCTTCCTTCAGATGCATCGCCCATTTGATTAGCCATATTTATTCCCCTTAGTTGTAATCAATATTTTAGAGAGAACATAGGTTAAACAATCGACAGGATGCTGTCAATTTCCTATAGAACCATTATGGAATTCAATCTGATTTTTCTGGATTTATTTGCTGAAAAATGAGTTGTAAAGCACCTGATCCTGGACTTCTGACTATTATAATTTCAACATGTCCTAATCCTGGAAAATCAACTAATTGTCTTTGTTTATATATTTCACAGTTTAGCTCTGTGATTGCATTTTCTGAAATCCTGAGATCTTTAACCTCAAATGCTTGGGCTATATAACCAATATTGGGTGCAATGCCATCAGGGACCATATCATGACACTCATAATTCATGGGTTGTGATAAAGCAATTTTTCCAAACATATGATTGCCCTGCATGAATTTGACTGCTGTTTTGGCATCATTTGGTAGCTGAAGAAAATCATTCTGTTCTTCACTTGATAAAATTTCATCAATCAATAGATCGTTTTGCAAAACCTTTCTATGAAACTCAACCGCAAGATCAATATTCCTTGTCGTGTGTGCAGATGTAACAACAGGCGTTAATCCAGTTGGCGTACGTCCATGTTGCTGTGTATAGATCTTCATTTGCCCCACTTTTGATGTAGGATCATCGTCTGTCAATTCAACTAGGTTGATAGCAACATTATCAGGCCCATCAAATATTACCTCAGTTGGTGAACCTTGCCCTTCTGACATTTCATAATAAGTTGGTTTGGACCAAATTTGATAACCCTTGTCTTCAAATTTTTTTGTATCTGATTCGATATCATCTGTATAAAAATTTAGGTTGAAGAGTCCATATGCACGAGAGATATTTTTTGGTCTAATCAACTCCTTATTTTTTGCTTTGAAATCAAGCAGCAAAACTCTACCTACATTGCAGCCTTTTAGTTCGCAAAAAGATCCAAATGCATATGATCCTGAAGGCAAGTGCCAAATGTTTTCAAAATCTTTGCCGCTCCAATCAAATTTATCGCTTACCGTTAATCCAATTAAATCTCGATAAAACTTTATTGATTGCTCCAAGTCATCAACACCAATGATGGCTGTATTAAGTGGGCTGCCATTTGGTGCAATGATTGAGCTCATGAAGATCTGAGATCAAAGTCAGCCGAAGAGAGTCTCTCAAAACCATCATCTGTTATCAGAATAGTATCTTCCATATGCACCGATCCCCAGCCAATCTCTGTAAAAGGCATGTCGATATTGATGACCATATTTTTTTCTAATGTTTGACTGATCTTAACACCGGGTTGTGTACCAAAATTTTTAGGATCATCGGTATGCTCTAGTCCTAAACCATGCACAACTGGATTCCTGAAAGAATCAAAACCCAATGATCTGATATGGTTGCCAACTTCTTCTGATATCTGGTCATATGTAGTGCCAGGTTTTAGAAATTCTTTGGCTTTTTCCCATCCCTCTAAAATGGCTTGATGACGCTCAATGTGAAGTTGGCTGGGATTGCCAATGACGGCACATCTTCCAAAATCCCCGTGATATCTTTTGTACTGACCCAGCGCATCAAACATAATCGGTTCACCTTTTTCGCAAACCCCGTTGGGTAACTCACCCACACCGCACATCATATAAACGCCTCTTCCTCCTCTCTTAGCCATTTCAGACATATAGAAGTTTTCTAATTCTTCCCAAGTAGCGCCTTCACTCATAAAATCAATGGCTGCGAGCATTGATTGCTCATTAATGATTGCAGCCTCTCTCATGATCTCAATTTCATTTTCTGTTTTAACCATCCTGATCTCATTGAATAACTCAGGTCTGAATATACAATCGATATCAACACCTTTCTCTTCGGATAGCCATTTCTCAATTCTTAGATCATCAATGAGAACTTTCTTCCCATCCAAATCCGCTGATTTGATTGCACGAATGAGGGCTTGGATTGAATTTTCTGAGTAACTGTCTCTATATTCATCGATGATTGACTTCCATTTTTCCTCAAGAGGATTCAATGATGCTGAAGGATCAACAGGCCAGCCCTTATAATCTTGTCCTTTTGGAAAATCATCATCAAATAACTCACCGTCTCCTTTTGCTGAATACAAAAAAATGTTCTCAATCCAAGGTTTGCCCATCGTCTCTAATCTTCTGACCTCTAATGCTGGAATGACAATCCCTGATGACTTGGTGTTATCTTTTGGCATCACGGAAAAGTAGCAAGAATCAAATCCCAGTGGAGTATAGTACAAGGCCCAATAACCGGATACATAGTAGAAATTTATTGGGGAAGTGACGACTAACCCATCAATATTTTCTCGTTCAAGTATTTCTTCAGCTCTTTCTTGATTAATGAGTTTCTTTGACATGACTTTTACTAAATTTTTTTATGATCATTCCAGAAATCTTCACTGATGCCAAGTGCACCAGTATTCATTTTATTTTTTGGGTCAACATTGCTTTTGATATTCATCAGTAAATCTTTAGACGGCTTGTAAAGATAACCCATGTAGTCATAAGCACGCCCTATTTGATTTGAGGCAGCTCCAATTGAGGCAAAATACCCGATGATCTCTTCCCGAATTTCATAGACCAATTCCCTTGCTTCAATATTGGGCTTCGGTTCCTCAAAGCCTGATAAAAAAGAAGATTCAGCAGTCCTTTTATGAAGCTCAGTCCATTCATCGAGCCATCGCAATACAGGTTCAATTGAATAGGAATGCTGCTGGATCCCAATATTTAGTAGTGTATACCAAACTCCACATGCCTCCATCCTGTCTTTATATCGGTCCATGAGTCTTATAATCTCTTGATTTACTTTCAATGCATCTGAATGAGGGACTTTGGCATTCAATGCAGCCCACCGCTCACCAGCATGTCCCAAAATTCCATTCATGGGAGGAAAAGGATCTGCTCTTGTCGCTTTTGGTACAGTGTTGGGAATTGATTCTCCGTTATCTTTTCGAGCGATCAGTGTCGCTTCTTTTAAATCATAGCGAAGAGCATCTTGGGAATGATTGGAGATGACCATGTGTAAAGAATATGCATCTTCTGGGATTACATCTCTTCCTGTAAAAGCCATTTTAAATGCCTCCTTAAACCCTTCGATCAAGGATGACTGCTCTTTTAAAACTTTAATGACTGATTTTGCGCCATCAACATTGGAAACATCGGTTAGATTTCCTGCAGAACTTGGATCCAATACATAACATTCTTCGGTTAATCCTGATTTAGATATAGATGACAATGCAGCAACTGCGTCATCGAGCGATTTGTATGCAAATGACAAATAACCCAAGCATTTAGGCCAGTAAATCAATGGAAATGTTGCCTGTACCTTTATTCCCAATGAACCTGCATCATGACAAAACAAACCGGTCGTATCTGGTCCATATGTTCTATGATGAGGTTTTGCATCTGCAAATGCATTCTGGCCAGTTTTAATCAAAGTGCCATCAGCAATGATAATCTCCATACCCAACACATTATCAGCAGCAGATCCATATTTGCCTGTGCCAAAAAAAAGTGCTCCATTGGATAACCCGCCCCCAACAGTTGCCATAGAACCCGAATTCGTTCCAAAAAAAGGCAGTCGCAAACCCATGGGTTTGAGTGCTTCATAGATTTTTTTCCAGGTACATCCAGCCTCTACAGTGATGTACATATCATCAGGATTGATTTCAATGATTTGGTTCAACAAGGATGTATCAATAATTGCAGATCTTTTGGTTGAAGGCGTATAACCTCCTGTATATGACATACCGCCACCCCTTGGGATAATCTCATAATCAGATTTTGATAATATTTTTAACGCGTCTGATATTTGATCTTTAGAACTGGGTTGAATGACAAGATCTGCAACCTCATCAATGTCAAAAACATCCATAGAGAAATATTCTCTTTCCTTATTGTCTGTAATAACGGAATCAGTGCCAATGACATCGCATAATTGACTAATTACTTCTTCTGAATTCATCAGTGTTGCTCAGTGGTCACCATGGCGATAAACCTTATTAAAAAATCCTCTATGGATAGAATTTTTCTTTTTTGTCTGCCATTTCTCTTAAACTATCAGGAACTTCAAATCGTTCACCGAAACGTTCACAGTAGTCATCACATCTAGCGACAAACTTTTCAATACCAACCATATCAATATATGAAAATACTCCACCAGTCCATGGCGGAAATCCCCATGCAAAGATGGAACCCAAATCACCATCATCTGGTGTGGTTAGGACATTCTCATCAAGGCAACGATATGCATCAAGTGACTGAACGGTCATCAGCCGATCTTTGATTTCCTGAATATCAGGCTGCTCTTCCTTGACCGGATAGATATCTGCTAAGCCTGGCCATAAGAATTTCTTGCCTCCCTCTGGATATTCATAGAAACCGCCCCCAAATCTCTTACCCAATCTGCCAAGATCATACATCTTTTGCATCACATCAATTGAAGACATTGGTTTATATTCATCACCTAAATCTTCAATCGATTGTTTATGAATCTTAATTGAGAGATCAATGGTTGTCTCATCCTGAACAGCGATTGGCCCAACTGGATAACCAGCATGTCTTGCAGCATTCTCAATCAATGCAGGATTAACCCCTTCTTTGATCATCTCATTGGCTTCATTACAAGAGGTGCTGAATACTCTAGACGTATAGAAACCACGACTATCATTCACCACTATCGGTGTTTTCTTAATTTGAGCAATGTAATCCAAAGACTTTGCCAAAGCTTCATCAGAAGATTGTTCACCCATGATCATTTCGACCAATGGCATTCTTTCGACAGGAGAAAAGAAGTGCATACCGATAAAGTTATGAGGCCTTCCAGATGACTCGGCGAGCCCTGATATCGGAAGCGTTGAAGTATTTGAAGCAAAAACAATGTCTTCTCCGATGACTGCTTCAGTTTTTTGTGTCACATCAGCCTTGATTTCTCTGTTTTCAAAAACTGCTTCTATGATTAAGTCACAATCCTTTAGATCGCTATAGTCAATTGTCGGAATGATATTCTCCAGAATTTCAGCTTTCTTCTCCTCAGTCATTTTCTTTCTGGCAACACTCTTTTGGAAATATTTCTCTGAATAAGCCTTGCCCTTCTCAGCACTCTCAAGTGATGAGTCAAGAAGATAGACTTTCATCCCAGCTCTTGCGCTGACCAAAGCAATACCTGCTCCCATCATTCCTGCCCCAAGCATACCCAGAGTTTTAACGGTATGTTTTTCCACCCCGTCAGGGCGCGCTCTGAGTTTATCTGCAGATTGTTTATTATTGAAAAGACTCCTGATCATATTCCCGGAAACCGGGTCCATGAGAAGACCGACAAAATACTTGGCCTCAATCTCGAGCCCTTTGTCTATTGGAAGCAAGCAACCTTCATATACTGAAGAAACAATAGAAATTGGAGCTGGGTAATTATGGTTTGTATTTTTTGCAACCATGGCGTTTACCACTGAGAACATCTGAATGGTTCCTTTGGTATTTGGATCAAATCCACCTGGAACTTTGAATCCTTTTTTATCCCAAGGCTGAACGGCTTTTCCGCCATCCAATATCCACTGCTTCGCTTTGCTTAATAATTCATCCGGAGCTGCCAGTTCATTAACTATACCCATTGCCATCGCCTGTTGTGGCTTGAGATGCTTACCTTGTGTCATAAGCTCTAAAGCAGGCTGTATTCCAATAATCCGCGGAAGTCTTTGGGTTCCTCCACCGCCAGGCAATAAACCAACCATGACCTCTGGTAAACCGAGCACAGCGTCTTTTCTGTCAGCTGCAATTCTGTGATGACATGAAAGTGTGATTTCAAGCCCTCCGCCTAAAGCCGTGCCATTGATTGCAGCAACAAATGGCTTGCCTCCAGTTTCCATAGCGCGGTTCACCTTATGACTCTCAATCACTCTCTCTGCCATGGCAGAGGCATCACCGAGTCCAATTAAGCTTGGCAACATGGTCTTAAGGTCAGCGCCAGCCATGAAATCATTCTTTGCTGAAGTGACAACTGCACCAATGATTTTTTCATCGCCAAGGACTTGTTCAACACAATTTTTAAAGTCATCTGCAAAATCAACCGTGATGACATTCATTGGTCGATCTTGAACATCAATCTCAATGACAGCTATGCCATTTTGATCAATGTTCATTTTAATATTCTTGCTCATTCTTATTCCTTCTCAATTAGATTAAACGCGTTCAATGATTGTTGAGGTGCCCATGCCACCACCAATACATAAGTTCACCAGTCCCGTGCTGAGATCTCTTCTCTCAATTTCATCAATCAGCGTTCCCAATACCATACCACCCGTTGCACCAAGTGGATGCCCCATGGCAATTGCTCCACCATTGACATTGATCTCATCGTGTTCGATACCCATTTCTTTCATATAGTGAAGCACAACAACGGCAAAGGCTTCATTGAGCTCAAATAAATCAATGTCATCTGTGTTCATGCCGCATCTTTTTAACACTTTCTTCGCCGAGGGTGCTGGTCCAGTCAACATGATGGTTGGCTCAGATCCTGTGGATGCAAACCCAACTATTTTTGCTCTTGGAGTAAGTCCCAGCTCCTCGCCGACTTCTTTAGTGCCTACCAATACAGCGCTCGCTCCATCGACTATTTGGCTTGAATTTCCTGCATGATGAACGTGGTCTATTTTTGCAACTTCAGGATATCTCTGAATCGCAACAGCATTGAATCCAAAATCACCAATTTGCTGAAAAGATGGATTCAGTTTTGCCAAATCGTCAACTGTCGTTCCAGTTCTAATGCATTCATCATGATCCAGTAAGGTTTCTCCTAGACTGTCTTTGATTGGAACAATGGAGTTTTTGAAATAACCCTCGTCTCTGGCATGTGATGCCCTCCGTTGACTCTCCACTGCATACGAGTCAACATCCTCCCTAGTAAAACCATACTTTGAAGCTATGAGATCAGCGCTGATGCCTTGTGGAACAAAATAGCTGCCATAGGCAACCTGTGGGTCAACTGCTAAAGCACCACCGACTGTATCCATGGGAACCCTTGACATGGATTCTAAACCACCACCAATACAAAGATCTGACATACCTGACATGACTTGTGCAGCAGCAGAATTTACCGCTTCAAGCCCAGATGCACAAAAACGATTCAACTGTTTTCCTGCGGCCTCTTCTGCATACCCAGCATGAATTGCCGCCACTCTTGCTGGATTAGATGCTTGCTCGCCCTGATTATGGACAACTCCCATGATGACATCGTCAACACGGCTTGTATCAAGCTCATTTCTATCTCTTAAAGATCCCAAAACTTGGGAAAGTAATTCTACTGGGGTTACTTCATGCAAAGAACCATCGGACTTTCCTCTTCCTCTTGGGCTTCTTACATGGTCAAAAATATACGCGTCAGTCATTGCTCACCTTATAATTTAATTGATGGTAATTTTTAAGAAAAAATATTACCTCATAGTTTACAGAAATCTCTAAATTTACTCAATTTCTTGAATGAATATTCATGATTCAATTGCTTAGATTTTCAGTTACAATTCACAGTCTAGATTTTTTTAAAATACATATATGAGGAAGTTATGGATATAAAAGATAAGACAATTATTATCACTGGGGCAGCTCGTGGACTTGGGGCTGCAATGGCAAAAAGACTGGCTACGCATAACTGCAAATTGGGGCTGATCGATCTAGATAAGGACAGCATTGCAGATACTGCATCAGCATGTGAGAAAGCCGGAGCGGAAGTTATATGCGTTTCAGGCGATATGACAAAAGAAGATGATGTTGCCAATGCCTATGCAGAAGTCATTAATCAAATGGGTCCCTTGGTCGGATCAATCAATAATGCAGGCATAACTCGAGACGGTCTATTGGTAAAATTCAAGGATGGAGAGTTTGTTAAAAGAATGTCTCTAGAGGAATGGCAAGCAGTAATAGATATCAATCTAACGGGTGTATTTTTGTGTGGCAGAGAGGCTGCTCAACACATGATTGAAGGCGGGCAAGGCGGTGTGATCATTAATATTTCGAGTGTTGCTAGGCACGGAAATTTTGGTCAAACAAATTACTCAGCAACGAAGGCAGGTGTTCAATCTATGGCAGTTGTATGGGCAAAGGAGCTCTCAAAGTACGGCATTAGAGTAAACTCAATCGCTCCAGGATTTATCAATACAGAGATGGTTGCAGGCATGCCAGACAATGTTAAAGAAAAGCTATCAAAAATGGTTCCTGTAGGCAGAATTGGAGAGCCTGATGAAGTTGCTCAAGCAGCTGAGTTTATCTTTATGAATGATTACTATTCAGGCAGATGTGTTGATCTTGATGGCGCACAAAGGATGTAACATTTGATGGCTTTATCAATTTTTCACAATCCAAGATGCAGCAAGTCAAGGAAGACATTGGAAATAATTGAAAGTCAGAATATTGAAGCAGAAATAATTCTCTATCTTCAGGATCCGCCTAGCGCATCTGAACTAAGCTCATTGCTTAAGAAATTAGGCATCAAAGCCTCTGATCTGTTGAGAAAAAGTGAGTCAATCATCAAAGAGTTGAAGATTGATTTATCGAGCATTTCTGAAGATGATTTGATTTCAATGATGATTGAGCACCCAATTCTGATTGAGCGCCCAATCGTCTTTAATGAATCATCAGCAATCATAGGCAGACCACCTGAAAATGTGCACGAGCTGATCTGAAAATGACCATGCCAAATAAGTCGAAAAGAATGCTGCTCAAATCAGGATTGGCCCTTGGGCTATCTAATCTTGTTTCCATTCAAAAGATACTTGCAGAAAATGATCCTTTCTTCATGATGGATGCAACCGCACAGGCTGAACTCATCAGAAAAGGAGAAGTCTCTATTGAAGAAATGGTGATGTCAGCCATCAATAGAATTGAAGCTGTGGACGGATATTTGAATGCAGTTGTCACCAAATCTTTCGATGAAGCATTATTGGCTGCAAAAAATCATGATGGGAAAGGGCCTTTTCCTGGCGTTCCCTACCTCATCAAGGATCTCCTTAATCATAAAGGCGTAAGAGCTACAGGCGGTTCTCGCATGTTTGCAAATCGCATTGCCAATAAAAATTCCTCCAATGTTCAGGCTGCATTTGATATGGGACTGATTTCACTTGGCAAAACCAATACACCGGAATTTGGACTTCTGGGAGTAACTGAATCTCTGCTTCTAGGCCCTGCAAGAAATCCATGGAATACGGATCACTCTCCAGGCGGTTCCAGTGGCGGTGCTGCTGCTGCAGTCGCATCTGGAATGGTCTCTATTGCCTCAGCATCTGATGGAGGGGGATCAATTCGTGTACCAGCTTCCTGTTGCGGAATCGTGGGGTTGAAGCCCACCATCCATAGAACGATTGATGATGCTCAACCAAATCGTCCGGTTGATCTGAGCGTGAGATTTGTTCATACAAGAAGTGTCAGGGATTCAATCACTGCGCTTCACCATATGCAATCTCTGAATAATCCTAAACTGAGGCCAGTGCCTGCGAATATCTATCCAAAAGAAAAACGATTCAGAATCGGAATGATCACGACTAATATGCTTGGACAAGAAGCTGCGCCTGAGGTCAAAAATGCAATCGAGAATTCGGCTTTAATCTGTCAAAACCTTGGCCACCAAGTGGAAGAGATAAAGCCGTTTATCAATGGTGATCAATTCACAAATTCATTTTTAACAATGTGGGCTTATGGGGCAAAAGGAATCATTGATTTGGCGCAACAAAATTTTGTATCCAAAAAAACACCCATAGATTCTCTGCTTGAACCCTGGACACTGGATTTGGGGAATTGGTTTGATAACCAACCCGAGGGTCATGTTGAACGTGCGGTCTTGAGTCTTCAAGAAGACACCGTGAAAACTCGTGAACTCTTCAATTCTTTTGATTTCATTCTCTCTCCTGTTACACAAACAGTCGCACCAAGAATCGGGTCAATGGCGCCTGATATAGATTTTGATACCTTGCTTGAAAGATCTCTGAACTTCATCACATTCACGCCCCTTGCCAATGTTACTGGAGACCCAGCAATTTCATTGCCCTTACACTGGTCATCATCAGGTTTGCCGATTGGAACTCACATTCATGCAAACTTCGGGAATGAAGAGGAATTATTGGGGCTCGCATTGGAGCTTGAACTAGCTAAGCCTTGGTCTAATCAATGGCCTAAGATTTAGTATCGGATATTGCTTTTTGGTAAGCGTCCCGGCTCTCCATGGTTTTAAAATAATTAACCACATTTTCCGTTCCAGGCTCACCTGATAATAATTGTAAATTATTTGCCAGTCTCAAAGTATACCCATTGATGATATCAGCAGCTGTAAAATCATCTCCCATGATATAAGTCCTGCCTTCCATGATTGAATTCAATGTTTTGATAATCTTGTCAAAAGACTTTTCAGCACTTTGAATGGAATATTCATGCCGATGCTCCTCTGGCCTGAATACCTTATTAATCAGAATAGATACGATCGGATCAATCAATACAGACTCGCCAAAATTAAGCCATTGGAGATATTCAGCATATTCCTTAGAGTCATGATCAGGCTCCAATCTTCCTTCTCCATATTTTTGTAATATGTACTGGACGATTGCAACAGATTCTGACATCACAATGTCGTCATCTTTGATCGTTGGCAATTTTGTAAATGGACTTGCTTCTAAGAAAGCCTCGTTGATTTCACCCCTTTTTATAACTTCTAGCTCGTAATCCAGCCCTAACTCTTCAAGAAGCCAAATAATTCTGACCGATCGACTTCCGGCCGCATGAAAAACTGTAATCATTTAATTTCCTTATTCATCTGGTGCAATTTCAACCCTTATCCCATCCATTTCATTTGAAAATTCGACCTGGCAGGACAATCGCGATTGCTCTTCCTTAAAAGAGTCGAGGTCCTCCAACAGTTCTTGCTCATCATCGCTACGCTCTCCTAGTTTGGTTGACCATGATTCTTCAATATAACAATGACATGTCGCACAAGAGCACATGCCTCCGCACAATGCGAGCACTCCATTGTCTAAATCTCTCAGGCTTTCCATTAGAGAGAGACCAACCTGTCCCTCAACTGTATGCTCTTCACCTTCGCTGTCAATAACATGTATTTTTGGCATGACTTCTCCTAAAAAATCTACGCCGATTAGAGCATAGATTTATTCATTTTTCTATAAGGAGAAAGTAAAAAAAATCAACTCTGTTTAGTGGGTAAAATAACGCGAACCTCAGCGCCATTGTTTTCATGATTTCGAATTGAGATTTGACCGCCATGTGCATCAACTATTTGCTTTGTGAGATATAAGCCCAAACCATAACCGCCGCTATTCCTGCTTCTTGACTCCTCTGCTCTGTAAAAAGGCTCAAAAACCTTCTCAATATCCTTCATATTTAATCCGGGACCATAGTCTCTTATTGTTATCTCAATGGAATGATCTTCTTGATGGGTCTCAACATCGATCTGCTTTTTCTTGTCTGACGTATATCTTGAGGCATTCTCTAATATATTCTTTAACATCACTTGAAATAATATTGGATCAGCATCAATTGTGATCTCTTCACCAAAGTCAAACCGAATTTTTATGCCCTCAAGAAACTGAGAAGTGGAGATTAAGTCCTTTATTGTTTTATGAATATCAACAATCCCCATATCTAATTTCTTGTGCCCATAATTGATCGCTTCACTTTCTAGTAGCGTGGATATGATGCTTTCCATGGCCTGTATTTCATCCAATAGATTTTCTCGCTTGATTGGATCGCTGAGCATCTCAACTTGAAGCTTGGCTCTTGTCAGCGGAGACCTCAGTTCATGGCTGACACCCATATTTAATCGTTGTTTCGCTTCCAGCATTTCGACAACATTGTCAGCAAGAAAGTTGATCTCCTTGGCTAAAACACCCAGTTCATCCTCTCTGCTCACATTTATTCTATGTTTCAAATCTCCCTGTCCAATCTTGGTCGCAGCTTGTTGAATATTTTGAATGGGATTGATCATTCTCTTTACAAGAAGGAAGGTTAACAGAAGAATCGAAAGACTGATCAAAGCAATTGCCTCGAATAGATATGTCGGTCCAGCTTCAATCGAAACCTTTGGATTGACCATAGTGATGATGTATTCGCCATAAGGAATTTGAAAGTAGGTTCTGTATTGGTATCTGGCAAATTTTGAATCTTCAACTATTTTTGGAGCTTGATCATTTCCATTATTTATTTTGATGCTATCCCATCTGCTTGGCTGAAAATCAATTTCATCTGTATTTGGAAACTTATCGGTTGAACTCCACTCAAAACCACCCCCTGTAATCAAAATATCAAAAGGCATATCTTGTGTAATTTTAGCGGCGGTTTGAGCATTTGGTGGATAACCAAGATCCTCCATTAAATTTCCTAAATAGCTGGTTTGATAGTAATCCAGCGTATCTCTTACCTCTTCATTCAAAATCAAAGACCTGACGCCAAAATCAAGAAGATAAAAATATGCGATGCCAGTGATTAAGAACACTCCAAATAGTTTGATCGAAAGTGAGTTAATCCGCTGAAGCATGCCTCATCTACCTAGTATCGACAAACATATAGCCCTTTCCCCATATGGTCTTTATTAATTTTGGCTCTTTTGGATCGTCTTCAATCTTATGTCTCAATCTTGAAATGAGAATATCAATCGATCTTGAGAATAAATGAGCATCAATGCCTTTGATTTCCTTGATGATTTCATCTCTGGAAAAAATCATTCCTGGGTTCTTTATGAATAGATCCATGAGCTCAAACTCTTTGGTGGTCAAGTCTAAAACATTCCCATTGAGTGAAACTTCAAGTCTCTGTTGGTCAATTTGAAAAATTTGGTCTGATCCAAATGTTGAGCCCTTTTGTGTTCTTCTAAGAAGACTGTGAACTCTTGCGACCAATTCTCTTGCCTCAAACGGTTTGGATAAATAATCATCAGCACCTAAATCAATGCCTTTGATCTTATCATCAGCCTCTCCCCTCGCGCTCAAAATAATGATTGGCTTATCAGATTCTTTTCTGATCATTTTACAGAGCTCAAACCCATTAATATGTGGCATCATCACATCAAGTATCAAGAGGTCTGGATCTTTTCTGTTTATGGTTTCAATTGCTTTTCTTGGGTCGTTGACAACGGATAAGTCGATGTCAAAAGATTTCAGATAATTCTTTAATAAATCGCCAAGCTTTTGATCATCATCAATCAATAATGCTTTAGTCATATGAGTCATTGATTCCATCTATCTTTTGTTTGAGCAATTTGCTCGGTGCCAATTCGCATCTCTAGCATTCGATTGGCTTCCTCTTCTCCAAAAACTTGGATAGGGAGTATATTCATTGGATCATTTCGATAACCCAATTCTCTCACTGCATAATCATATTTTTGTTGCTCATCTCTTCTCTCTATTGGCAATTCTTCCGCTTCATCTAGCCAATCAAACCAACGCTGAATAAATTTCTCCAGATAATCTTCACAATAATCAATATTTGCATCATTGAGTTCTGCATGGGAGCTGACACAGATTGGAGACATAAGTGATCTTAAATAAGTTCCATGACTAACAAAACGGGTCCAATCCTGATTGGCCCGAAATTCCAAAAAATCTTGATTCACTGGCTCATAGTACTTAGATACATAATCTGGATTGGTTCTCAAATCCATTCTGGGAGTATATTCCGCATAAAAATATAATCTGGGTATTGTTCCAAAAATAATTGTTAAGTGAGGAACTTGATTCATTTGGCCTAAAAAAACTGTGGCATTGATATCCAAAATGCTTTTTTGTCTATTTCCGATCCAAGAGTGCACCAACCAATCGACTTCATCACCTGTATATGAGTTAAATGAGCCCTCCATTTTCCCATGAACTTCATGTTCATCTGAAACAAAATACTCTCTTCCATCACATGACGGGTGTCTTTTTACATCATATCGAGCCTTTACCCTTTCGATTATCTTGGTTTGAATCCCCCAACAACGTTCCCATGCAGCACTGACATCTACATTGGGATTCTCGCTGAGAAACTCCATTATTGTCTTTGTCTCTTTATTATTAATGAGTGATCCCCTATTTCATTTTTTCATTGTCAGACTAACAGTATTTGGCAAAGAAAGTAATAGAACAGCCAGATGGCAGTCTATATAATTTTTAAGTGAATAAAATTCAGGAGCCAATATGCCAAGTATCAATATAAATAATCACGAAATGTACTATGAAATACATGGTGAAGGAGATCCAGCGGTTTGCATGGGTGGATGGGGAACATTTTGTCATGGCAATGAAGGTCTCTTGGCAAGAGGATTGACCGATAAATATCAAGTTCTAGTTTTTGACTACAGAGGAATTGCTGATTCCACTGATGATCCCAGCATTGAACCGTCAATGAGAATGCATGCTGAGGATTTGACTGGTCTCTTGGATCATCTGGGATGGAGCAATGTGCATCTCATTGGATTGGTCGGCATGGGTTGCTGCGTTGCACAGGAAATAGCGATCAATCGTCCAGATCTGGTTAGAAGCATGGTCAACATGGGCGCATGGGCATATTGCGATACTTATCTTTATGATCAGTTGAAATTATTCAGAGATGTGCATCGTGATTCAGGTTTTCTGACGTTTCAGGAAAAAGTTTCGATCTATTCTTTTCTGCCCGAATATTACAACGAAAACAGAGACAAATTATTGGGTCCAAATGCTGGGTGGAAGGAGCTCAATGGAAATTATGAAACACATGCAAGACTAGTAGAAGCCTGCATAAATCATGATGTCAAAGACAGATTAAATGAGATTTCTGCACCAACTTTAATTATCCATGCTGGCAAAGATCTCGTGACTGGTCCAAGAACCACATTGCCACTTGAAGAAGGCATACCCAATGCTGAGGGGGTTTTGATGGAGGATGTGGCTCATGTTGTAGCCGGAAAGGAGCAAAAAATTGCTTTTTGTGAGATTCTTTTTGACTTCCTTGAGAGACACTAATTCTCTGAAGCTCTTGTATTCAAAAACCAAAGTATACATAATGTGGCACGAACACATAGTGAGCTAGGTTATTAGAGGTAAATATGTCAGAAAATGGTTCAAAAATCGGGATGGATAACGGTAAACTTCAAGTCCCAAATGACCCCATAATCCCATTTATTGAAGGTGATGGAATCGGTCCAGATATTTGGAAAGCATCAGTCAGGGTATTCGATGCAGCAGTTGAAAAGGCATATCAAGGGGAAAGAAAGATAAACTGGCTAGAGGTTTACGCAGGCGAAAAAGCATTCAATAAATTCAATAATTGGCTTCCAGATGACACCATTGAGAAGTGTAAAGAATATCTGGTTTCAATAAAAGGCCCGCTTACTACTCCTATTGGAGGCGGAATGAGATCTTTGAATGTAGCCCTGAGACAATTACTCGATTTATATGTCTGCCTAAGGCCTGTTCGATGGTATCAAGGGGTGCCTTCACCGGTTAAAAATCCTGAGAATGTCGATATGGTGATTTTCAGAGAGAACACGGAAGACATTTATGCTGGAATTGAATTTGAACAAGGAACAGAGCCCAATCAAAAATTCCTATCACTTTTTAAAGAATCATTTCCTGATGAATTTTCAAAAATTCGTTTTCCTGAATCGTCAGGCATAGGCATCAAGCCAGTTTCTCTTGAGGGTTCTGAGAGGCTCCTTAGATCAGCTTTTGATTACGCAATAGAGAATGGTAGAAAAAGTGTCACCTTTGTTCATAAAGGCAATATCATGAAATTCACTGAAGGCGCCTTCAGAAACTGGGGTTATGAACTTGCAGAAAGGGAATATGGCGATCATGTATATACCTGGGATCAATGGGAAAGAACAAAATCAGAAAAAGGAGAAGAAGCTGCCAATCAAGAACAAAATGAAGCCATCGAAAATGGAGCGATCTTGGTTAAAGATGCGATTGCAGACATAACACTTCAACAAGTTCTTACGAGACCAGCAGAATTTGATGTCATCGCAACAATGAACCTTAATGGCGATTATTTGTCAGATGCACTCGCAGCGCAAGTGGGTGGAATTGGTATAGCGCCAGGTGGAAACATGAATAATACCACTGGCCATGCAATATTTGAGGCAACTCATGGTACTGCTCCAAAATACACAGACCTGGATAAAGTGAATCCTGGTTCAGTGATACTGTCAGGTGAAATGATGCTGAGATATATGGGCTGGACAGAAGCAGCTGATCTCATAGTTCAGTCAATGGATGCAACCATACAAAAGAAAACGGTCACTTATGACTTTGCAAGGTTAATGGGAAATATCACACCTGTAAAGTGCAGCGAGTTTGGTGATGAGCTCATCAAAAATATGATCTGATTTAGAACACTCTACGAAGTCTCAGATAATAAGATATAAGGAGAAAAATAGTGAAAATAATAAACATTTTCATCTTACTGTTTGTTTCATCGCTGAGCTTGGAATCCATCGCCGCAGATTGTGAACAAGTGATAGAAGGCAATGATGCGCTTCAGTTTAATTCAAAAGCAATGACGGTCAGTGCCGCTTGCGAAACCATCACAGTTACGCTCAAACATACTGGCCAATTGCCAGCAAATATAATGGGGCACAACTGGGTACTTACTAAGTCTTCTGACTTCATGCCCGTAGCTCAAGCTGGAGGTGCGGCTGGTCTGGAAAATGACTATGTTCCTCAAAACGATCCCAGAGTGATCGCTTATTCGAAAATCATCGGTGGAGGAGAAACCACAACAGTGACATTTTCAACCGCTGATCTTTCAAAGGGTGAAAACTACACGTTTTTCTGCTCATTTCCTGGGCACTATGCAATCATGCAAGGATCGTTGAGCCTCACAGACTGAGATTAATATCGCCTTTAACAAGAGATAAAGGACCTGAACGAGCGATCGCAATGAGATCGCTCAAGCTCTCAATCGACTTTAGGAAATCATTAATTGCATTTGGCTCTGCAAGCATCTGAACAATCGTTAACCCATCTTTTTCATTGATTATTTCAGCTGAATAATCATAGAAAATCGTTTTTATTGAACTCAAATTGTCCTCTGAAATCTTAAGCTTAACCATCATCAACTCACTTTCAATGTGATCCATTGGTGTGATATCTAAAACATCAATCACATCAATCAATTTATACAACTGCTTTACGACTTGATCCATTTGTTCATCACTTACATCAGTGACAAGGGTCAACCTCGAGATCATTGAATCTTTAGTGGGTGCCACACTCAATGAATCGATGTTAAAACCTCTGGTTGAAAACATCGATGATACCCGTGTTAGAGCACCTGATTCATTCTGTACCAAAATTGCAATTGTGTGCTTCATTTATTGATTATCTTAAATTTCCTATGATGAAGTGAATTGTACATACTAATGCAAACAAATGAAGAAAGTTATGATTATTACTTTTCACTTATCTTTGTAGTATGGTGTCACCCTTGAAAAAATATAAGAGTAATGTTTTATAGATATTGCTGCTTAAATAATAAAATATAAAAAATGAAAACAGGCTCAGAAATAATCATTGATGTTCTTGCAGAAGAAGGTGTTGAAACCATTTTTGGTTACAGCGGCGGAGCGATTTTGCCAACCTAT
The DNA here is from genome assembly GCA_902595845.1 of uncultured Gammaproteobacteria bacterium. GTDB lineage: Bacteria > Pseudomonadota > Gammaproteobacteria > Steroidobacterales > UBA11654 > CACPJA01. Next base: position 24,460 of record CACJRN010000004.1, on the reverse strand, counting down.
GATGAAGTCTTCAAATACAATGAGGCCAACCCAAAAAATCCAATGCCATTGATTGTTCCCTCAAATGAACAAGGTGCTGGTTTTATGGCATCAGGGTATGCAAGATCAACAGGTAAACCAGGAGTGGTTATGGTCACATCAGGTCCAGGTGCAACCAATACTGTTACACCTGTGAGGGATGCGATGGCCGATTCAATTCCTATGGTCATCATATGCGGACAAGTCAGCAGAGCAGCAATCGGTAGCGATGCTTTTCAAGAAGCGCCAATAAGCAGTGTAATGGGGTCAGTGGCTAAACATGTTTTTCTGATAACAAATGAGAATAAGTTGGCCGCGACATTAAAGGCTGCATTTGAAGTTGCAAGATCTGGAAGACCAGGCCCTGTCGTTGTTGATATACCAAAAGACATACAAACTGCAGAAATCTCTGATGAAGATCACGAGGAAGCCAACATTGCTGCCTATGCCAATAGAATATCGGCCATTGAAGAATCTCGACTGAGTGAAGAAAAATCATCGGAATTTTTTGATCATCTCTCCAATTCAAAGAAACCTCTCATCTATTTTGGTGGAGGGGTCATCTCTGCAAATGCTTCAGAGGAACTCAGAGAATTTGTTGATCACTTTAATCTGCCTGCGGTATCAACTTTAATGGGCTTGGGTGCGGTTGATACGCAACATCGCTCTTCCCTACATATGTTAGGCATGCATGGGACGCCTTATGCAAATTATGCTGTTCAAGAAAGTGACTTCTTAATTGCAATCGGCTCTCGCTTTGATGATCGTGTTGCAGGTGTTCCTGATAAATTTGCACCCAAGGCGAAAGTGATTGCTCATTTTGATGTCGATGCATCAGAAATTAATAAAGTTAAGAATGCCACTTGGTCCCATCTTGGTTTTCTATCTCTGGCATTAAAAGATCTCATAAAGCATGCAAAAAATAATAATCTTGAGTTTAATTTTGATGATTGGGTTGATCATACCCAAAAATTAAAATCAAAATATCCTCTCAACTTCAATCGATCTTCTGAACTGATTCAGCCAGAACATGTCATTGAATGCATCAATAAAATTACAAGAGGAAATGCGATTGTCACAACTGGCGTAGGTCAGCACCAAATGTGGGCAGCTCAGTATTTTGACTTTAAAGAACCGAGGCTTTGGCTTACATCAGGTAGCATGGGAACCATGGGCTTTGGTATTCCTGCTGCAATTGGTGCTCAATTTGCACATCCAGAGAAAACCGTCATCGATATCGATGGAGATGGAAGCATAAGAATGAATTTGGGAGACTTGGAAACCATCACAAACTATGACTTACCAGTCAAAGTACTGCTTCTAAATAACTCAGGAGATGGGATGGTAAAGCAATGGCAAAAACTTTATTACGGCGGTCGCTTATCAGCAAGTGACAAAACACTTCACACAAAAGACTTCATTATGTCAGCAAAATCAGATGGCTTTCAGTTTGCAGAAAAATTGACCGATCAATCAAAAGTAGAAGAAACAATTGAGCGATTCATCAATTTTGAGAAGGCGGCATTTCTTGAGGTTGTCATCGATCCTGATGCAATGGTTTTTCCAATGATTGGGCCTGGAATGTCATATGATCAAATGATCACGGGGCCATTTATGGAAGGCAAGGATCCTGATCCTGAAATTGATGGAAACGATCCTAAGTCTATGTTTTGACTCTATCGCTCACCCATCGCATTGATGTCATGCGTTTCACCATGCTGAGCATAGAGTACTTTTTTCCTGAAGAATCTAAGCATACCCATTTCGCCCATTCTTGATGCGCCAATACCTGAATATTTGAACCAGTTTTTCTCACCATCAAAAACATAGGTTGTTGCTCCGCAGTCTTGAACTGTGACTGCGCCAGCATCAATATGCTTCGCAATATTTGAAGACTCCTCATGACTGCCTCCTAAAACAGCAGCTGAAAGACCATAGATGGTGTCATTTGCTAGCTCAATGGCATCCTCGATTTTCTCATATGTCATCACAGGAATTACAGGGCCAAATGTCTCATCAGTCATTACTTTCATTGAATGATCAACGTCTTTAATGACGGTTGGCTTAACCCATTTTCCGCCGCCATGATTTTCAATCTCGCCTCCAGTCATTATTGTTGCGCCCTTTTCTTTTGCATCATTTAAATGATCTGCAATGATGTCCGCCTGTTTATCAAAAATTAATGGTCCGATATGTCCTTCTCTTACATCGGGATAATTGAGTGTCACCTTGCTGGCTTGATCAGCCAATGATTCAATAAATTGATCTGCAATTGATTGATGAACATAAACCCTTTCTATCGATTGGCATGCTTGTCCTGTGGCTTGAACAGATGCTCTTAGAATGATACGAGCAGAATCAATAGGGTCGGCATTTTCAGTCACTATAACAGGATCTTTCCCGCCCAACTCTGCATAGACAGGTATGAAGTTTCTAGCGCCACTTTCATAGACTAATTTTCCTGTTTTCACACTGCCGGTAAAGCAAAGTGCATCAACGTTATTAATTAAGTCTTGACCTGTTTGCCCTCCACCTTGAATAAATCGGCAGACTTTGTGCAGCTCAGGTATTTTTTGAATAATATCTTGTATGGGCTTTATGAACCTGGGAGTAATCTCACTGGGCTTTATGATTACTGCAGACCCTGCCATGAGTGCTGGTATTAAATCAATCAGTGTAATTAAAAATGGGAAATTCCATGGCCCGATTATTCCTACAACCTCAAATGGCTTATATTGATGGGTATATGTCACAGTTGGGACAGATGACTGAAGTGGTTCTTGCTCTGCAAAAACTTTGTTTCCTATTGCCCTCCAGCCAGGAACCATCTTCGTTAGTTGTGCAACTTCACCGGTGCAAATAAAATACCGTCCTGTGTCTGCGACCAGTGCATCTAAAAGCTCATCACTTTCAGCAACCATTTTGGCCCATTGATCCAGAACATCTGCCCTCTCATCGACAGTTTTTGCAGCCCAATCTGCTTGGTTTCCTCTTAATTCATCAACAATGCTTGAAATTTCATCAGTTGATGTTGCTTCGAAACTGTAATCATTCTCTCCTGTTCTAGGATTTCTTACTTGTATTGTGCTCATGTTATGGGTCACCTTAAGACTATTGTCAAAAAACCATCATAAGATACGATTTATAAAAAGATACATCAATCATTAATTAATAAGATTACGATGGCGTTCTTTGGAAATATTCCCACCACTCAAAACCGCAACAATATTTTCATCTGGATTAACTGCTTTTTGTTTAATCGCTGAAAGTACAGCAGCCAATGATGCTGCTCCACCTGGCTCAACAATGATTCCAAATTCATGGAATGCCAGACTCATTGAGTCGATCACCTGCTGGTCCGTGACGGTATCGATAGAAGAAACCTGTGATTGATTGATCCTGAATGTGAGCTCGCCAGGCATTTCAGCCATCAAGGAATCACAAAGCGTATCGGGCTGAATCTTGATTATTTCCCTTTTTCCGGAAGAAAATGATTTTTGGGTATCATTTAGAGACTCAGGCTCTACTCCAATGATGATGACATCTGGATTAAATAAATTGAGTGCAGATGATGAGCCAGCAATTAAACCGCCTCCACCAACCGGACAATAGAAACGATCCACTGTTTGACCAATATTTGCCATTTGGTGAAACGCTTCCATGCCAACAGTTCCCTGACCACATATGACATCAAAGTGATCATATGCAGGGATTAAAAATGCGCCACTTTCATTTGAAAAATCTTCTGCAATCTTCTCTCGCGATTCATTATAACGGTCATAAAAGATGACATTTGCTCCCAAAGCTTTGGTGTTATTAATCTTTGAATCTGGTGCGTCAGTCGGCATAACGATGGTTGCCTTCACATTCTGCAGTTTTGCTGCGAGTGCGACACCCTGAGCATGATTGCCTGATGAAAATGCAACAATATCCCGTTTGCCTCGAGTAACAAACTCTTGGTGCATGCAATAATAAGCACCTCTTAATTTAAAAGAACCGGTACGTTGCAGGCATTCTGCTTTTAAATATAGATTGAAACCGAGTGTCTCATTCAATTTTTTTGACCAAAGCAATGGGGTTTGCTTTATGATTCCTGATAAGGCTTCCGCTGCATTAAAAAAATTTTTCTTCTGATACATACACTTGATTCATTTCTAATTGTAAGATGTCACTAAGGCTAAAGTAATTCAAGCAGAGGAAAAATAAAATGGAAACTTACATCGTCACTATTTATGCCAAAGAAGATCATGCTTCAGATGTACAGGAATATTATCAGGACTTACAAAATATGTATGAAGAGGCGCCTGGTTTTATTTCACGAAAAATCTTTAGGGCCAAAACCGGTGCAATGGAACAAGCAGTGAAGGCGACTTACTCAAAAGAGGAACTTGCTAATACTCCAGAGGAAGATCATGACCATGGAGAACATTTTGTGATGATCGAGGAGTGGGAAAGCATTCAAGATAGAATTAATTTTGGAAGAAGCATGAGCAAGGAGCATCACTTAAAAGTCATTCCTTACCTATTGCCAAATCATTCCCATGAATTTTATGAAGCAATTTAAGCCAAGATATTGTCTATTTTCTTTGCACAAATAAAATCATTCTCTGATAATCCCCCGATTGCATGGGTCGTATAAAGCACAGTACAAGATCCATACTTGACAGTTAAGTCTGGATGATGATCTTCAGATTCTGCAATCCATGCCACAGCGTTAACAAATGAAATGGTTTTGTTATAGCCATCGAACTTAAATTCTCTGGAAATTGATTTGAAATCTTCTGCTATTGACCATTGAGGATCAATCGCTTTTGCAATCTGTCTGGCTGCGTCCTCGTCAAGTGGATCAACACCTCCTTCACAAGGCACACAGTGTTTTTTTTCTAATTCTTCAATATCCATTCTTCATCTCCTTATAATGTTGGTAGAGCCACAAAAGTGCCTCCATTCTGCTCTGAAAGCTTCCGCATCAGATGTGCAAATTTAGCTCCATTTGATGTTCCTGTCTGAGTTGGAAAACCGATTCCATGTATTCTGACCAATCGATTGCCAAATCGATCCGCTTTATTAATTTGGGCAACATAACGGCATACTGCCTCGACTGAGCCGCGAGAGAAATCATCTCCGAAGACATAAATACTGATCTTTCGATCAGGCGTATAGAAAGTATTGATTGCTTCTGTAATGCCCTCCACAGGACTTGAATCACTGGGAGGATTCCAAAACCTTAGGGTCCGGGTGATGTTTCTTCTGATTTCACTGGAGTCAGGAATCCATTTGCCAGCATAAGATGAAAACATATAATCGCCCTCGTCATTGAGAACTTGAATGCCTTTAATCTCAGGATAGACTGCCAGCGTTTCAGAAACTTTTTCAATAACCAAATTCCATGGACCTTGGAACATACTGCCAGATGTATCGATGACAAAAATGATGTACTCACTATCAACCGGTATACCGCCCACAGTGCCATCATCCAAAGGGTCATAGTCCACCAGCAATCTCTTCATTTCTTCAGTTAATTCCTGCTTCGCTGCAAGTAAGTTATTTAGGACCCCATCGGAATCTTCTGCCATTGATTGACTTGCTTTAAATTCTGCTTCTAAAGAGGAAACATCTCCACTGAGTTTATTTTTTCTTTCACTGTTATCAGAAATCTGCTCCTCTAAATCCTGCATCTCTTCATTAAGAACTGTCGATTCACCTTTGAGCTCATTGAGCTGTCTTTCGAGTTCTACAACAAGCTCTTCCATATTGACCTTGCTCTCTTGAATGCTGATCGGTTCATATATCTTGGTGATCACCAAAAGAAGAATGACTGCTCCAAAACCACAACAAACCACGTCTAAAAAAGACAGGTTAAAAGTTTCCATATTGCGTCGCTTTCTCATTAAGGCCAATCACTCGCTGGAGCCATAAAACTTCCTCTTGATCTGATTGCTAAACGCCAATATGCCTCAGCTGCAAAAGGATCTCCATCAATTGGAAACAGAAGAACATTGACTGGAACCGGTGGCAGTTCTCTCAATGCTTGCTCAAAAAAAGTTAATCTTTGCTCAGGTCTAATCATTTCCCGAATTGGCTTTCTCTTGCCTTGTGTCGGAAGACCATCGGTGATTAAAAAAATATTATCTGGCCTAGGTGATAATTGATTGATCTGGCTGAAGGCGTTTACAAGACTTGTTCCCTTATCTGGCACAACTGACTTCAAATCCTGAATGGCAGCATCAACCTCATTCCCATCTGTCACCTCAATCCAATTGCCATCTGACCCAGAAATAATTGTTTGAGCATCTTCATTGAAAGCATAAATTTGAAATTTTGTTCCAGGTTTCAGCCTGGTGGTCAACCAGTCAACGCTGTTGACTACTTGTCTCCATTTAGGGGCCTTGACTTTCATTTGATCCGACATATTTCGATATCGAATGACATTTACATAAGTCCTGCCAAGCATGCTTGTTGATGAATCAACTAGAAAAAGAACATGGCCTCCTCCCAGTTTCAATTCTGTAAGATATTGACGTTCTCCATCGCCATCAAAGCTTCTCAATGCATCTCCTGGATTGCTACTGGCTCTTTCCATCTGAGACATCATGCGTTTGTTTGCTTCTTCCAACTGTTTCACATCAGACTGAAGTTGATTGATATCTGCCACTGAGGCAACTGAATTATTCTCTAAAAATTCGATTTCCCTGAGGAGATCCTCAATCTTTTTGGCTAAATCAGAGACGCTTCCCTGAATAATTGCATTCTCTGAGTCCATCTGATCAATGGTATTTTTCAACACCACCAATCTTTTTTGTTCATCAAAGATTTTTTCTTCTAAAAGCTGGCTTTCCGCTTGAAGTTCAACATTTGCCTGCTCGCTCCTGGTCTTGGATTGTGTGTTTATGATCATAAAAAATAGAATCACTGCACCAAATCCACATGAGATCACATCTAAGAATGAGAGATTAAATACGTTGAACTGTCTTCTAGCCATGAATCAAGAAGTCATTCACCCTTCAGATGCGTGATTAAATTCTCATCGCAGTAGGTTTCCGTTTCAAAAATTTGTCTTTCTTGAAGCAATTGAAGTTGATGCACCATAAACATAATGACAATACTGATCAGCAAGGCGATAAAGGTCGAGTTAAAGGCAACACCCAAATTCTGAGTGACACCACTGATGTCTCCATCAACGGCTCTGTGTGCCAAAGAAAGTGCAGCCCCAATTCCTCTGACCGTGCCGATGAATCCAATTGAAGGAATTGCCCAAGCAATATACCTGATCATCGAAAGCTCAGATTCCAGCCTCTCAGCCTCAGATTCAACCATTGTGTGTGTTGCGGTCGATACGTCTTGAACATTCTTGGTTGTAGTAAAACGTTTCAGTCCATTGATCAATGTTCTGGTTAAGAATAAACCTTTCTTTGAATCATCCAACCCTTCTAACTGTCTTAGATAATCCGTCGCAGAGTCAGGATTGATGCTTTCTCCTACACGAATTGGAATCAGATCTTCCCTCAATAAACCTCGCTCATTGATCGAAGCATTTGCTTTGATTGCCATGATTGCGAAAGCCCAAAGCATCAGAATAAAACAGGCCTCTTGCTCAAAATCTCTAACAATCACATAAAATGATCTCTCAGGAACATAATTGATATCTTGTTCAATCATGATCTGTTGTTCTTTTATGATCTCCTTCGCCTCTGGCCTTATCAACGAAACATAGGTCGCATGCACCAAAATGATTGACACAATCAATGCAAGCGCTTGATATAAAAATTCCTTCGATAAATTATTTCCACTCATGAGTTACTCCTAAATATCAGATGGAAAGCTCACTGCAACATCAGCAGATAATGGCTCCGACGGCACAAATTCCTCCAATGATTCTTCTTCATATGCCTCCTGAATTTTTGCCAATTCCTTTTCAAGCTCTCTATCAATTTCTTCTTGTGATTTTGCCTCGCTCTCTAATTCTTGTGCATAAGACGGTGTCATCTCAAATAATAGCGAAGACCCTATAATGAAGAGCAGTAATGATTTAATTGTTTTTTTCATCTTTTCCATTCTCAAGATCAGTATACCTTGCGATTCTGAATCCAACATCCAATCTTCCTTGAGTACCATAATCTCTGTATGCAAAACGAAGCTTTGTGAGCGATGAATCTCTCCAGCTTGATCCTTTAATTACTCTCGCAGTTCCATCAGCTGGGCCCGAAGGGTCTTTTTCAACCAACCTAAGTTGCCGCGTTGGCACTGCATAATAATCTGAAACCCACTCAGCGACATTACCTCCCAGATCGTATATTCCTATTTTGTTTGGGTAGAACCTTCCTGACGGTGCGGTCACAGGATAACCGTCCCAGTAATCTTTGAGGACATTTGTCAAAAGACTTTCTGTGGACTCATCTGCATAATTTCCACTTTCTTCTATAGGAGGCATGCTGTCGCCCCATGGGTATCTTTGCTCACCTGCTCCGCCGTTATATCTAGAAACCCATTCCCACTCGGCTTCAGTTGGCAATCTGTACCCATTCGTTATTGGTTGTTTGAGCTTATATTGACCATCAATGTTTTCATAAGCAGGCACCAAAGATTCCTTTTCACTGAGCCAATTACAATATGCTGCAGCATCCGACCAAGTCACCATTACAGTGGGATGCATTCCGTTTGAAAGTTCCCTAAACATTTCAGCACCAGAAGTATGCTTTGGTTTGAAAGCTCTGAATTCATTATTCGTCACTTCCTTTGTGCCAATATAGAATGGCTTGGTGATCTCAACCAATCTCTCATTCTCATTTGATAACCTTCCTTGAGAACGCCTGGGTGTGCCCATAACAAAAGAACCGGGTAAGATTAATTTCATCTCTTGTGATTGAGAGGTCTTCAAAGTCTTTGGAATTGCAGCGAGAACCGTTTGTTCCTCGTTGAGTAGTTTTACTTCAATTTTTTGAGGGTAGTTTGGATTTGGGGTCATCTTAATCTCTTGAGTAACCAGACCATCCTTCTTTACTTTCAATATCTGTTCTTCGCTGATCATTTCGATATCAAAGGGAATCACACCGATTAGATCATCTGAACGATAGACCTTTGCACCATCGGTACCAACAAAAGAAACTTGTCCTAGAATTTCCTCAAGAAAATAATCAAGCACCTCGCTGTTTTTACCTTTTGATGACAAACTTTCAATGGTATCCAGTCTAAGTTGATTATTGATATCTTTGTAGCCAGGTTTACTTATCAATATTTTATGTTCAACCAACGGTTCAAGCATGATTTCCATCGGTGTCAAACCTCGATATTCATCATTGATGTTGATCGAAGCACCTTCTGGTTCACTCATGATTTCCAATGGCACATCCAATCTGGAGAGTATCAATGATTCGAGCGAGACTGAATCCTGTGCAACAATATCTAATTGAATCTCATAATCTTTATATCCTGACTTTCTCAAAGAAAGTGTATTTTTACCTTGAATAAGCTGAATAGTGGAAGGCGTATTGCCCAATCTTTCATTGCCATTGAAGATACTTACATCAACTGGCTCTGTGCTAATAGAAACATCTGCCCATGAAGGATCTAGATCAAATGAATACTCTTGAATTTCTCCTTTTCCATTCACGAATATTTCCTTCTCAATGGGAAAATATCGATCAAATCGAAGCTCAATCTTTCGATTTCCAGCAGAAATGGATGTCTCTGGAGTTGCTTTACTAACCTCTGAATCATCTACATAGAGATCAAAGTCAACACCTGGGTTCGTTGTGAATACAATCTTTCCAGGCAACCTACTTAAATCAAACATTCGATCCTGTGACTCATTTTCATCGATAATCAAAGTTTCATTGTTCATTGAAACATAGCCTTCGTTTTGAATACTGATCTCATATTCACCACTTCTCAATAGATATCGTCCGCCTATTTTGAAAGACGGAAATAACCCTCCATCGATTTTTATATCAGAATCTTGAGCGATTAATTCTCCATTTAAATCATCAAAAATATCAATTTTTACGGCCTTTGCTGTGAAAAAATAAAAAGAGAAATAAAGTACAACCAAAGAGACAGAAAAACCAATGTACCTGATGGTTTGATTCTCAAATATTCCCTTGGATTGTCTTTTCTCAAAAATGGTTGGTTGTTCGCCACTGATATCGCTAACCGAAATCAAAAGATCATTCTCTTGATGTTCAAATTGAATGACTGCATTGTTGATAATTAGTTCATCTTCATTCTCAATCCAATGGCTTCCCTTTAATTTATTTCCATTCATGGAAGCATCAATGGATTGGCTGGTGATTTGCAGAAGGTATTTTTCGCCTATTCGATCAATCGTTGCACATAAGCCTTCAGCCAAAGAACCTGAAATTACGATCTCAGAATTTAGGTCAGTCCCAATTCTTATTGGGAAATTATTTTGTTCAACCGTCTTAGATTGATTGCCATTTTGGATAATAATTTGGCTCATATTTTCTTATTACAAATAATCCTGACTCGTTGATTTTGCTTATTCGGATCCACTCTGAATCTTATGGTTTCATCTTTGAATCCTTTTCTGCTTCCTCTGGCAGTATAAATTCCAGGCCTCAGGGAAACTATCTTTTGTTGAAACGTCCCCATTTGATCTACTTTAAATATAGTGACCTCAGTGAGTTGATCAGATTCAAAAATCACATCTATCGGTATGAGTGCTATCCGAATCAATGAATCCAGTTTTTGAATTGATTGTTCCAACTTCGGTCCAATCCGCTCGATTGATTTTGCAGTTCCCAATAGGGCTTGAGCTTGACCCAAAACTTTATTGTCATTATAAGCATCGCTTCTGGCAATGATCGAAGTCATTTCTGCATCCAATAAAATTCTTGATTCGACCCTATTGAGACTCTCTTTGATTTCTTCAAGATTGGGGTCAATGACCAGAATTTCTTCGTAAAAACCCTTTGCTTGATTCCATTCTTCATTAACTTCTGCAATCAATCCCTTGTACTTAAGCGATTTTGTTAGACTTGCAATTCTCTTTAAATTGAGTTCATCGAGCGCCTGTAGAGCTTCTTTTGAGTTTGGACGTATCGAAAGAGCTTGCTCAAATAAAATCTTGGCATCATCAAAAGATTCATCATTTAATGATCGATATCCTTTTGATAATGACTCCTGAAATAGGTTGTCTGCATATGATTTCTTTGCTTGATTCAGTCCATTGATTGCAGGCTCCCAATTGGGGTCAATCGATAAGGCATCTTGAAATAACTCAATTGCAAGCTTGTAACTTCCTAGTTCGAATTCAGTTTTACCTCTTTGAGTTCTTGCCAACACCTGATCAAGCTTCAGTGCCCTATCCAAGCCTTGTTTCGCGTCAAGGTTGTTGCCATCAATTGCCAACGCAATTTCAAAACTTGCAATCGCATCATCTTTGTTGCCATTAAGGATTGATGTCTGTCCTGATTCAAGCGCATTTTTTAATACATCAGGAATTGAGATCTCCATATCTGAGAGCAATTGCAATGCCTCTCGATATCGTTCTGCTGAGACATCATACTGCTGCTGAATGAATGCTGAATCACCCTCTTGCTGCATAATGAGCACATCCTCCCATTTTCCCATTCCCCAAAAAAGAATGCCTTGAAGCTTAAGTGACTCGATCTTAATCAATAATTCAGAAAGCAATGCTTCCGCAATTGGCTTTTGTGCCAATATCTCTTGGTTCAGAATGAGGATTGTTTCTTCTTCGATCGTTTGAATGGGCAGATCCTTTTTATCCTCTTGTACAAGTAATGGGAGAACAAAAATGACGATAACCAACAACAAGCTAAGACCAACTAGAATTCCACCTCCTTTTCGAATACTGATTGAGTTTGAGCGTTCTTTCTCTAATTTTTGTTGGTATAGCGTCTTTTCTTCAGGCTGAACTGATGTGTCAGTGTTCTTTTGATCAACGGACTCATTCATGAGCTTTAATTATTCGGTTTCAGCCTGAGGTATGGTAAAACCAGTCTCATCAATATAGATCTCTTTGAGGAGCCTTCTCCATTCTTGGAATTTTTCTTCGGCAGTGCCAGTGAGACGAATTGTTTGTCCTTCCAATTCGATTACAAACGGTTGCACTTGAGCATCAAAATCAGCACCTGATTCTTTCAATGATTCCTGATATATTTTCGCTTCAGAAGCTGTAGCAAAACCGCTTCTTAACCCTTCAATGCCTCCATAAATAGCCATTTGTCTCATGGTGCTGCTTGCTCTACTGTCTCCATCTGTCGCCAAAGCACCTGCTAATGCAACTGCACCCAATATTTTTCTTGTTCTTGCAGACCTTTGAAGCTCTTCATATGTGATCATGTCTTCTCTTGAGAGTTTTCTCCAATCCTCATAAGGTTGAGAGAGGTTTTCATAAAGTTGTCCATAGTATTCATTGAGTGTATCTAGCAACAAAAACTCTCTTTCTTGCACCTCAAGAATTCTTTGCATAATTTCATCATCCTCAGATGGGAGGCGTTCAAGCGAATAGATATTCTTCTTGCTCTTAGAAATATATTCATCATAGACAGGTATCAACTCAGAAGCGAAGCGTATTTCACCAGTTTGTGATAAGCGGATGAGATCTTCTCTGTTTTTAGCTTGTTTGATTTGAAGAAGATCATTCGCAATCTTATTGAAAATATTTTGATAAGGATCCTGCGTCAAATCTCTTCGTTTGCTGTAAGAGCTCTTTGCGATATTTGACTTGTATGTTTTATTAACCCATTGTGCGCCAACAATATCCCATACGCCTATCTTCAGTTCCACATCAAGTCCGTCAGATTTCTCAATTCTTCCAACAATAATAAGATCTATCGCTTTTGATCTCTCAGGAAGCACCCAAACACCGCCCCAGTGACCAGTGCTCTCTAATGTCTTTTTCAGGTGGTACGGCATGTATCTTGCCTCGGCTTTCCTGATTTCAGGAAAAATCATTGGATCTTCCTTCTCTGGTAAGTTTGGATCAAACAGCATGATTCCGATATCGAGTAACTCTTCAAAAGGTATTTCAGTTTGAGCAATATCAAGTTGTACTTTCTCGTACTTTATTGTCTTTGCTTCTGCATGATAGATTCCAGAGAAAAATAACAGGGTGAAGGCAAAGAGCGTTCTAGAACATACTTGAATTGATTTAATCACTTCTTGATTCCCATGTGTTTCCGATACTCTTCCCATAGCGCCTCTCTAATCAATGGGTCGTCTTCCTGAATGGCTGCCTCTCTTATTTGTCTAGCAATCACATCCTCGCCTGTTCCATCCATAGGTATGTCATCGGGGATTCGCTCTTTCTCCTTATCAGCTTGAGATTGAGATGAATCATCGCCTGAATCAGACTCTGACTGGCTGTCCTGTGTTTCACCTTCTTGGCCTTGTGATGCATCTGCTTCAGATCCGCTTGAGCCTATTGCACCATCCATTCCACCCTCTAATGCACCTTCACTGATTGCGGCTGCGTCAGCAGATTCTTGTCCAGTCATACCATCTCCACGATCAGCTGAGGCAATAACCACTCTTTCTGAAGCGATATCTTTGTCAAAATCTCCCAATGAGTCCTCGAATATTGAGGATGCAGATCTTTGTGAGCCACCCATGGCTCCTGTGTTTTGAGATGATTGACCAGAGGAAGTGCTCATGCTCCCTTGGCCCATCTGACCTGAATCACTACCTGCTGGCTGAGAGCTATTGGATGTTTGACCTTGGCTACCCTGACTCCCTTGTGATCCCTGTTGCGGTGAACCACTTTGTGGTGAGCTCGACGAAGAAGATTGCGATCCTGAAGACGGCATTGTTGGGCTCGGTGAGGGCATGCTCACTGAAGGTGAACTGGGCGACTGAGAAGATGGGCTCTGTGGCCCTCCTCCCATTTGTTGTGTTTCACATCCAAGAAGAAACAAAACACTCAGAATAATTGGTAGGTTTTTTATTTCTGACATCTTTTCCTCATATTTGTGCAAGTTCAATAGAACTGACATATATTTATATATCTTACTACTTAATTATTATTACTTAATTATTTCGTCGCAATAAGAATAACAACTCCTTCATTTATTCTTAATTTGCTACGATTTGGTTTTAGAGAAAAAAATAAGGAGAAAAAATGTCTAAAGAAGTTGTACTTAATGAACTCAATAGTCAAGTTGGTTCTTTGATTCATCAAAGTGAATGGATTGATATCTCTCAAGAAAAGATTGATGCATTTGCGGATGCAACAGAGGATCATCAATGGATCCATATTGATCCAGCAAGAGCTGCTGAAGAATCGCCATTTAAAGCTACGATCGCACATGGTTATTTTACTTTATCTCTTTACCCAAAACTGAGAGGGCTGGTGGATCCTTCAACTCCAGTTTTTCCTGGGACAAAAAACATCATCAATTATGGTATCAATAAACTTCGTTTTCCTGGTCCAGTGATATCTGGAAGTTCTATTAGGGCAAACTGTACACTTGTCTCAGTTGAGGAGATCAAAGGAAGCATTGAATTGGTGGAAGAATATTCTGTTGAGGTTAAAGACCAAGATCGTCCAGCCTGTGTTGCCGAATGCATCATGCGACTTTATTTCTAAATGACAGATATCCTCAAGCAAGATTTGCAAGACTCTGTGCTTGAACTCACCATCAATCGTGAAGATGCGGGCAATGCTTTAAGTAATGAAGTAATATGCCTTCTCAATGATTCATTAATGCAGCATAAGGACAGATCAGACCTCAAATGTGTCCTAATCAGAGGATCAGGGGAGAAGTTTTTTGTCGCAGGTGGAGATTTAAAGGAATTGAGTTCGGTAAGAGAAGATAAGGAGACTGAGGCAATGGCATTGAATGGCAGAGCAATGTTGGATCAGATTCGATATTTTCCTGTACCAGTTATAGCAAATATTAATGGATATGCACTGGGTGGCGGTGCTGAACTGGCAATGGCATGTGATTATAGGATTGCTTGTGAATCATCTAAATTTGGTTTCATACATTCCACGCTTGGAATTACTACCGCATGGGGTGGAATTATCGATCTGATTGAGACTATTGGAAGCAGCAGGGCACTCTCGATTCTTATAGAAGGAAAGATTTTTAAGGCAAAGGATGCGCAGAAAGCTGGGATCATAAATGAAGTTGAAAAGACTCATGAAGCATTGGGATCAAGAATCAATGAAATCAAAAAGATGTATCAATCTAGATCAATACAGGTGATTCGTGGAATTAAAGCTGTGAATGTAAAGCAAAAACAAATGATTCATGAGCAACTCAAAGAGGCAGAGCTCGATTCATTTAAGAAAACTTGGATGAGTGATGAGCATTGGAAGAAAGTGGAAGCGTTACTCTCTAAGTGATCGCCTCAATACTTTCCCAACATTTGACTTTGGTAACTCATCAATGAACTCAATGTGCTTTGGAACCTTGTAGCCTGTGAAATTATCTCTGCAGTAGTCCATCACTTCATCGGCACTCAAACTTGGATTATTTTTAACAACGAATAACTTCACTGCTTCACCTGTTTTTTCATCATCAACACCAATACATGCAGCTTCAGTAATCTCTGGATGAAGGCTTACTACATCCTCAATCTCATTGGGATATACGTTGAATCCAGAAACCAATATCATGTCTTTTTTCCGATCCACTATCTTGATGAAACCATCACTGTTTAATATCCCAATGTCTCCCGTTTTAAAGAAACCCTCTTCATCAATGGCCTCCTTTGTCGCCTCTTCATTATTCCAGTATCCCTGCATCACTTGAGGTCCCTTAACACAGATCTCTCCTGGGGCACCTCTTCTGACTTGTTTGCCAGTTTCATCACGAATTGAAATTTCAGTACTGGGTACAGGCAGTCCAACAAATCCATTAAATTTTGTTAAATATGATGGAGAAACAGAAACACTTGGCGATGTCTCAGAGAGTCCGTAACCCTCGAGTAAAACATTGCCGGTCAGCTCTTGCCACCTTTCTGCAGTTGATTGTCTGCAAGCAGAACCGCCTGTGCCAGAGAGTTTCATAGAGTCAAAATTGACACTTTTAATTTCTGGATGGTTTAGCAGGCTTTCATATAAAGTGTTTACACCATTAAAGAAAGTAAAGCGCCACTTCCTGATTTCTTTAACAAACCCATTAGTATCTCTAGGGTTTGTGATCAGCACATTGAGGCCTCCATTCGTATAACCTGCCAAAACCAGAACAGACAACGAATAGATATGATAGATGGGCAGTGCATTGATATAAATATCGCTCCCATCCTCTTCAATCACATCAACCAACATTGCTTCAAGCTGCTCAAGACTTGCAATCACATTTCCATGTGAGAGCATTGCACCCTTTGAAAGTCCAGTGGTTGCGCCTGTATATTGCAAAAATGCCAAATCATCAATTGAAATTGGTGCTTCGTCTAAATCTGTGACTGGCCTTCCCAGTGTTGATTTGAAATCAATTTTTCCAGGCAAAGAATATTTAGGAATCATTCTTTTTAAATATTTCACTACAAAGTTCATGAGCGATCCTTTAATGGGACCTAAGAAATCACCAATCTTGGTAATAATGACATGCTCGATTTCAGTATTTTCGATAACAGCGCTCAAGACATGTGCGGAGTTTTCAAAAATCAATATTGCCTTTGAGCCAGAGTCTCTCAACTGATGCTCTAGTTCTCGAGGTGTGTAGAGTGGATTGACATTGACAACAATTAGTCCTGCTCGCAATGCACCGAAAATAGCAACGGGATATTGCAATAAATTTGGCATCATCATTGCAATTCTATCTCCCTTTTTTAAACCTAAAACATTTTGCAAATAAGCTGCGAATTTCTTTGATTTGGTTTGAACATCTTTGTAACTCAATGAAACTCCAAAATTGACGAAAGCATCATTATCTGGATAGTTCGACTCAGCCTCATCCAATAATTTTACGATGGTTTTTCTTGGATCCAAGGTAATAAATTCTGGCGTACCCTCTGGGTAACTCTTTAACCATGGCTTATTTCTATTCGCTGTCATTCTTTTTTTACTCCGACCCACTAATCTAACTCAGGAAGAGATTTTTTTCATCTCAATAGGTCTTATTTTTTCACAATTGATGTGTTTCTGAGTAAACTGATCGTCTGTTTTTATAGTGAGCAATAGTTTTATGGATAAATCTAGGATTCCAAATTTTTACAAGATGCCCATCAATGAGCGTCTTGATGCTGTTTATGAAAAAGGTTTAATCTCAAAAAAAGACTATCAACTTCTTAAAAATCAACAGCAGCAACTGGATATCTACAGTGCAGATAAGATGATTGAAAATGTGATTGGTGTGATGGGCATGCCAATAGGTCTAGGTCTTAACTTTCTGATTGATAACAAAGAATATGTAATTCCTATGGCTGTTGAAGAACCATCAATAGTTGCGGCACTGAGTGCAGCTGCAAAAATCTCAAGATCAGGTGGTGGATTTTCAACAGTCTGCTCTGATCCAATTCTTACTGGTCAAATCCAAGTTGTTGGTATAAAAAATCTAGATCAGGCAAGAAATGATCTTATGTCTCGAAAACAAGAAATCATAGATCTTGCCAATAGTTTTCATCCTCGAATGGTGGCAAGAGGGGGAGGAGCAATTGATTTCTCAATCAAAACTTACCCAATGGAATCTTTCGAAGAAGAAATGCTTGTCCTGAACATCAATGTGAATACCCAAGATGCAATGGGTGCAAATTTGGTCAATGGAATGTGTGAGGGCATTGCGCCATTGGTTGAAAGCATTACAGAAGGTAAAGTTTTCCTTCGAATCTTGTCAAACTTAACTGATCAGTCAATTGCTAAAGCAACAATGAGAATTCCATTGAATTATTTATCAATGGAAGGCTATGATCCTGAACAAATCAGAGATGGAATCATCATCGCTTCTGACTTTGCTAAAGCAGACCCGTATAGAGCATCTACGCATAATAAAGGAATCATGAATGGAATTGATGCAGTTGCCCTTGCCACCGGAAATGACTGGAGAGCGATAGAGGCTGGCGCTCATGCTTATGCGTCCAGACATGGCAGATATTCTTCTCTTTCTGAATGGAAAAAAGATGAGAATGGAGATCTAATTGGCTCAATTGAACTACCATTGAAAGTAGGAATTGTTGGGGCACCCATCGAGTCAAATCCTGCAGTGGCATTGAATCTAAGAATTATGAATCTTGAATCAGCTACAGAACTCTCTGGTGTGATGGCCGCTGTCGGACTCGCTCAAAACTTCTCGGCCCTAAAAGCTTTATCAACTGATGGTATTCAAAAGGGTCACATGACTCTGCATGCAAGGAATGTAGTAAAAGCAGCAGATGCGCCACATGAAATATTTGATGATGTTCTTGAGGAATTGTTAATCAGTGGCGATATCAAAGTTTGGAAGGCCAGAGAAATTGTTGAAAATCTGACAAAAAGAGAGCCAATAAAGACAGAGGATTTTGATGCAGTAACCTCAGGTAAAGTCATACTCTTAGGTGAGCACTCTGTGGTTTATGGTCGTCATGCAATTGCAGTTCCTGTCCCTCTTAATATTCGAGTTAAAGTAGAAGAAGCAGATAATGGCGTCCTCTTGATGATTCCATCTTGGGGGGTTGAGTATCGCCTAGACAAAAAACCAGAAGAGCGTCAATCATTTGAAAAACCCGCAGCTTTAATCTTAGAAAAAATGAATCTCAGTCATACTGGAATGAAAATTGAGGTATTTTCTGATATCCCTAGAGGTATGGGCCTTGGTGGATCTGCAGTGATTGCAGTCTCAATTATTAAGGCGCTGAACAATCATTTCAAAATGAATCTCACTGAAGAAGAGATCAACAAGATGGCGTATGAATCAGAAAAAATCGCACATGGAAATCCGAGCGGAATTGATAATACCATTGCAACATATGGCCACCCCATAATTTATAAAAAGGGTGAAACTGCACTTAAAGAAAGTCTGCAGATTAAAAAACCATTCGACCTTGTCTTGGCATTTTCAAAATCAGAAGGTTTAACGGCAAAAACAGTTGCACATGTTAGAAGTCAATGGAAAGAAAATCAGGAAATGTATGAAGGTGTATTCGATGATATTGATGCGATAGTTCTTAAGGGCATCCAGGCAATTCAGAGCAATGACATCAAACAACTTGGTGAGTTGATGAATTTTAATCAGGGCCTTCTAAACACGCTACAGGTATCAACTCCTGAATTAGAGAGAATGGTGCATATTGCAAGAGATGCAGGATCATTTGGATCAAAACTCACTGGTGGTGGTGGCGGTGGAGCCATCATTGCGATTTCAGATAAGCCATCAGATATTGTGAAAGCTTTTGATAATGAAGGATTCAAATCAATTCATTTTCCAGTGCAAAAGAGTGACTGAAAACGATATGGAAAAATTGATCTTGGTCGATGAATATGATCAAGAGATAGGTTCAGAGTTGAAAGAAGATTGTCACCTTGGTGACGGAATTCTTCACAGAGCATTTTCTGTTTTCATATTCAATGAAAAAAAAGAAGTGCTGATTCAGCAAAGAAGCAAAGAAAAAATGCTTTGGGGTCAGTTCTGGTCAAATGCATGCTGCAGCCATCCTTATCTCGGAGAATCCGTTGAGGATGCTGCACATAGAAGAACCAAAGAAGAATTATCATTAGAAACAAAACTTAATTTCTTATTCAAGTTTCAATATCAGGAAAAATTTAGAAATATTGGCAGTGAAAACGAGTTATGTCATGTCTTCATAGGTGTGTGCAATGAAATACCAAATGTTGATCCAAATGAAATTGATGATTGGAAGTATCTGCCAATTGATGACCTAACTCAGTCAATAGAGAATAATCCAGATGAATTTACACCCTGGTTGAGAATTGAGTGGTCAAAGATAACTGGGGAATACTTCGGACAAGTTCAAAGAATCCTGGAAACTAACTAGAAGTTAGAACTGTTCATCTGGCATCGACATCATCGATTCAGAACCATGCATAACTGAATTTCCAAAACTCATAACCAGTGGTAGAAATTGTTCAATGTAAAAAGTAGAGGAAATGATTTTTGCATTGTAAAACTCAAAATCATCATTCTCTTTAATTTTATTTTTTGCAGCAGTAATGTTTCTGGATGCAATCCATCCACCAACCAGATAACCCATCATCATTAAAAAGTTATAGCTGCTCGCCCCAGCTAAATTTGGATCTTTCTTAGCATTTTCTAGAATGAATTGAGAGACATTTCTTGATTTTTCTATTGCATGATTGAGTTCTGATTTGAGATTGTCTTCTATACTTGAGACTCCTATATCATTCTCAATTTGATCTAATAGCTCATTCATTGCTGAGCCGTTGTCATTTATGAATTTCCTACCGATGAGATCATTTGCTTGAATGCCTGTCGTTCCCTCATAAATCGTTGTAATTCTGGCATCTCTGAAATGTTGTGCTGCTCCAGTTTCTTCAACATATCCCATCCCACCATGAACTTGAAGCGCTATAGATGTTATGTCTTGACATAATTCACTGCACCAAGCCTTTGTTATTGGTGTAAGAAGATCTGCACGTTGATCGTGTTCTGATTTGGATTCAGCAAGATCACACTCAAATGTATTCTCATAAACCAACACTCTCATGACCTCGATCAATGACTTCATGCTAAGAAGCATCCTTCGCACATCTGGATGATTGATAATTGAAACTCGAGATTGACTGGATTCAGTTCTTCCTTGAATCCTATCTTTTGCATAATTCACTGCCTGTTGGTAAGCCCTTTCGGCAATTGCAACACTCTCACAAGCTACTCCAATTCTAGCGTCATTCATCATTGTAAACATACAAGCCAACCCCTGATTAGGCTCTCCTATAAGAAAGCCTTCAGCCTCCTCAAAACTCATCACACAGGTTGCACAACCATGAATACCTAGCTTGTGCTCAACAGAAACAGCCTTCAGCATATTACGCTCACCCAAAGTTCCATCTGTATTCATTTTGAATTTAGGCACGAGAAATAGTGAGATTCCTTTTACCCCTTCTGGTGCATCTGGAAGTCTTGCTAATACAAGATGGATGATATTTTCAGATAAATCATGCTCTCCCCAAGTAATGAATATCTTCTGACCAGTAATTTTGTAACCATTATCACTTGGCTCAGCGACTGTGTTCATAACTGAGAGATCAGACCCTGCCTGAGGCTCTGTGAGATTCATAGTGCCACTAAATTTCCCGGAAATGAGTTTTTCTAAATAGAGATCTTTTAGCTGTTCACTTGCATGGGCGTCAACAGCTCTGATTGCTGAGTTTGTTAAAAGCACTAAGTGAGCCCAAGAAAAATTGGCCCCCATAACCATTTCATTTACTGGCATTGATATTAATGCAGGCATGCCTTGCCCGCCATACTCTGGATTGCAACTCAATGTTGACCACCCGCCATCGACATAAGCATCATATGCTTCTGCATAACCATTTGGTACTGAGACTTTGCCATCCTCAATAGAAACCCCATGCCTATCCCCATCTTTGTTAGTTGGAGCTATGACTTCGGAAGTGATTTCTGAAGCGCTTTGATAAATTGTTTCAAGAAATTCACCATCAAAATCTTCAAAACCAAGATTAGAGTCTAGCTCACCTTTTCCAACAACCTCTCTTAGGGCAAAGATCATATCTTTTACAGGAGGGTGAAACTGGTCCATATTAAGCTCTTTCTTTTATCCAGGGTAGCTCAACAAGTTCTGCTATAAGATCGCCGTCAGGTGAATGGATATCAACTGATTTACCAACAATGGCGTGATCTATATCAAGGATGATATAACATATATTCTTTTCAAATCTTGGAGAGTAAACCGCAGACATCATCGCGCCTACTATTTCTCCATTGACAGAGACGTCTAAATTCTCCTCATTGAAGAATTCCATTTTCGGTCCTTGAATCTCAGCGCCCATTAATTTCTTTGTTATCCCATTATCCTTGATTCTTTTGAGTGCTTCTTTGCCAATAAAATCATCTTGCTGATCGAGATCTATCATCCAATCCAAACCGACTTCAAAAGGATTATTTTCTCTGTGCATGTCGGCACCAAAACTAAGTATGCCTGCTTCTAGTCTAAATATTTGATTTGGAGTGCCTGGAGTGATATTCAGTTCTTTACCTGCATCCCAAAGTATTTCCCATAGCTCATTTCCCTTGGTTCCATCTTGAAGAAAAATCTCATAGCACCTTTCTCTGCTGTAACCCATTCTTGCTATTACCATGGGTATTCCTTGATGATTGACTTCTTTAAATTTATAGAATGCGAGATCATCTATCCAATCTCCAAAAACCCTGCTCATGAGTTCTGTTGAGTTTGGTCCTTGAATCTGGAGGGGAGAAACGTCTGGTTCTGTAACCTCTGTATTATAATCTTTGCCTGAGGCGACACCCTGAATCCACAATAGTGCATCACTATCAGAAAGTGAGAACCAAAAATGATCTTCTGCAAGTTTAAGCATCACTGGATCATTTATAAAACCCCCTTCAAAATCGAGAAGTGGTGCATACAATGCTTGTCCAATTTTGCATTTATTGATGTCTCTAGGAGTGATGTATTGTGCAAGTTTTGCTGCATCAGGTCCTTTGATTTCAACTTGTCGCTCTACACCTACATCCCAGAGTTGAACTCCATTGAGTAAGTTCTGGTAGTCTTTTTCCGGCCCTTCAAACACAATCGGCATATACATGTGGTTATATATGGTGAAGGCGGATGCCCCATACTTCATTGTAGAGTCAAAATACGGGGATTTTCTGACCCTTGGACTGATTACAATTTTTGATGTCTGATACATAATTTTTTGACCTGATATCATACTTAAAATTCGTAAGAAATGGAAAATAGGGTTTCACTATTTTAAGAATATCTATCACTCGATTTTCCTAGACTAATTATTCTTTTTACCTAGACTAATAATCATTCAATTCAAGGATCAAAAAAATCTTTAAAAATAAAGACAACATAGAGTGGCCCAATTTCATACTCACAGTATTGATATCTTTATCAATCCTTGTGCCAATGTTCATTGCCCCCACTACCACAAATCAATACTTGAATTCAGCATATGATCTTATCGCAAGTAACATTGGCGGTGCTTATTTGATTATGGGTCTCTTAACATTGATTTTTCTTTTGCTCCTGGCTTTTAGTAAGTATGGAAAAATAAGGCTAGGTGATGACCATGAGAAACCTGAATATGGCACTTTTGGATGGTCTTCTATGCTTTTTTGCTGCGGTATTGGCGCTTCACTTGTTCTCTATGGATCAACTGAATGGGTCGATTACTACCTCAGACCGCCATTCGATGCAATCCCAGGTTCCAAGGAAGCCATCTCTTGGGCTTCATCATATGGAATGTTTCATTGGGGCATCACTGGATGGGCAATTTACTGCTTTCCAGCAGTTGCTATTGGTTACAACTATCATGTTAGAGGGGCGACAAGTCTGAAAGCGAGCACAGGTTGTGAAGCCATATTTGATAAGAGTGAAAATAGTCACTTCGCTAAACTTATTGATCTGATTTATATGATTGCTCTAGTTGGAGTTTTGGGAGCAGGATTGGGGCTCACATCGCCAGTTGTGAGTGCAACAATTACTGAATTCTTTGTGATTGAGCAAAGCTTGATTGTAACCATTTCATGTCTGTTGCTCTGCCTAGTAATTTACTCGATAAGTACTTATTTTGGTCTAGAAAAAGGAATACAAAAGCTGAGTAAGTTTTGTGCATACCTAGCATTCATAGTGCTCATATATATCCTCATTTTTGGACCAACTTCTTACATCATTAACTCCTCAATCCAAAGTGTTCTTTTTATGGGTGAAAATTTTCTAAGAATGAGCATGGGCCCTCCTCCATTCGGAGAGTCTGAATTTTCAAAAGCTTGGACTATATTCATGTGGGCTTGGTTTTTTGGCCTTGGTCCATTTGTTGGTATCTTTATTGCAAGGATATCAAGGGGCCGAACAATCAGAACAATGATACTGGGATCGCTAGGGTTTGGAACAATGGGAACCTCCCTATTTTTCATGATCATGGGAAACAATGCGATCTATCTTGAAATCAATGGAATTATGCCAATCATTGATATATGGACAAATGAAAGTCCAGCAGTAATGGTCTCTAGGAGTATATCCAGCATGATTCTTGGGGCATGGATTTTGCCACTGGTTGGAATATTCTGCTTGGTTTTTATGGCTACTACTTTTGACTCAGGCGCCTACACATTGGCCTCATCTGCAACAAAAAGAATGAAGGCAGGTGAGAATCCAGAAGTATGGAATCGTATATTTTGGGCTTTCTTCATTGCCTTATTGCCTTTTGCAATATTAATTGGGGTGACAGACTCACCAGACCTTCAAGGAATCGATAAATTGAAGCCATTTCAAACAATTATTGTTCTAATCTCACCTCCTCTTCTGATTGTGTATATAATCATGGCTGCTGGACTTGTAAAAAGCCTTCTAA
>CACJRN010000003.1 GCA_902595845.1 uncultured Gammaproteobacteria bacterium | reverse complement strand
AGAGAATTGAAGAAGGAAAAATACAGCCAGAAAGGCAGATCCTATTTTATCCAGCTGTCGACACAGGCGGAGAGTACGAATCAATAAAAACATTCACCGATGGTTATTTTCTCTTAACAAAAGAGCTATTGGAGTGGTTTGGAAACAATTACCTTGATGAGAGCGATCATACGAATATTTATGCTGCGCCAATGAATTACGATAAATTAGACTTGGTTCCACCCGCATTGATCATCACTGCTGGATTCGATCCACTTCGCGATGAAGGGAAGGCCTATGCTGAAATACTACAGAAAAATGGTGTCAAAGTTGACTACAAAGAGTATCCCAGCCTCATTCATGGCTTTTTAAATTTCACCATTGCGCCAGAGTGCATGCGAGCAATGGAAGAAATTTCAGAGAAAATTAAATCCATCAATTAGAATTGAACAATGGTTAAGACTCGTTTTGCCCCAAGCCCAAGCGGATACCTTCATATTGGAGGTGTCAGGACCGCTCTATATGCATGGCTTTATGCCAGAAATCAAGGCGGAAAGTTTCTACTTCGGATTGAGGACACAGATATAGAAAGATCTTCTGAAGAGTCGAAATTATCAATTCTTGAGGGAATGAAATGGCTCGGTTTAGAACATGATGAGGAAATCATTCATCAATCTGAAAGATTTGAGGTTTATAAAGCAAGAGCCGATGAATTGATATCTGCAGGGAAGGCATATGAATCAGAAGGCGCCATTCGTTTTAAGTCCGATCGCTCTTCAAACGTTATAATTTCAGATCACGTTTTTGGCGATGTTGAAGTCAATGCTGATGAATTGGATGATTTTATCATCATGCGTTCAAACGGGGCTCCAACATATCATTTTGCTGTTGTGATTGATGATTTTGAATCAGGCATTACTCATGTCATGAGAGGCGATGATCATCTTAAGAACACTGCAAGGCATATTCAGCTTATGAAGGCTTTTGATTACCCAATTCCTGATTTTGTTCATCTACCAATGATTTTAGGACCAGACGGTTCAAGACTCTCAAAAAGGCATGGCGCCATGAATGTTCTTCATTACAAAGAAGAGGGTTTCTCATCGGAGGCTTTGCTTAACTATTTGGTGAGACTAGGCTGGTCTAAGGGTGATCAGGAGATATTCAGCATTCAGGAAATGATTGATGGATTTGATCTTGTTGGCATCAATAAAGCCAGTGCTAAATTTGATATTGAAAAACTCCGTTGGGTTAATCAGCAGCATCTACTAAATACTGATGATAGTGAATTGAAGATGATGCTAGAAGCTCGATCTGATGCTGCTAAAGGACTTAATGATGAGGTCACGATAAACTTTATCAATGCTTATAAGAATAGGGCAAATACCATCAATGATTTGGTGTCTAGTTGTGACAATCTTTTCTCAGATGAAATCAAATATGATCAAGCTTCAGCAGATAAGTTTCTAAAAAAAGAGATCCTCTCTCCTTTGAAAGATGTTGTTGATGCTCTGAAGAGGTCTGAATGGAATCAGGAGTCTATTTCAGAGGCACTGAAGTCAGTCTGTGAGAAACATGAAATAGGCTTTGGAAAGATTGGTCAACCGATTAGAATCGCTGTAACAGGAGGGACCCAATCACCATCCATAGATCAAACTTTAATTTTGTTGGATCAATTAATAGTAGTTGATAGGATTGAGGCAGCAATAGAATATATCGTAGAAAATTCTAACTAGGAGAGCACATGAAAAAGATTCTTATTATTTCAATATTATTGATATCAAGCCCGTTATTTTCTGGACACCATGCCAAAGGAGAAATGAGCAATGCAGAAGTTGTAAAGAAAGCTTATGCAACTTTCGGTTCTGGTGATATTGAGGGCTGGAAAAAACTTCACACATCAGATTTGAAGTTCACAATCTTTGGTGATCTTCCTCAATCTGGTGTTCATTATGGTGCAGATGCAGTAATCAAAAACGTGTTTGATGTAATTGCTATTCATTGGCCTGCATTTAACTTAAAAAATATGAATATAGATAGTGTCGGAGATACTGTTTATGTATTAAATCACATGACTGCCGATGGTTTAGATACATATGCACTGCATATGTTTACCTTAGAAGATGGAAAGATAAAATCCTTTACAGCATTTGATGACACTGATTCAATGCGATCTTCAATGATTGAATGATTTGATGGGGCTATAGCTCAGCTGGGAGAGCGTCTCGCTGGCAGCGAGAAGGTCGTCGGTTCGATCCCGTCTAGCTCCACCATCCATTCCATTTTGGAATAATTCATAAGCCTGATATATCCTAAATAGATGAAAAAAATCATCCTAATTTCAGCACTAATATTTAGTGCGGAGTCTTCTTCTATGAATAATTCAGATCACCTATCAAATGAACGATATGAAATTGATCTTTCAGTAATAGAAAAACTTCATATTGAACTCAAACAGGGTGAGCATGGCTACATAGATGCTTTTCTTGTAATAAGAAATAACAAAATAGTCATAGAAGAATACTATGAGGTTGATTACAAAGAGCTCACAAAAAATAAAAAGACAGAGCAAGCTCAAATAATGAATAAGAACTATGGAAGTTTAGCAACACCTCAATACAATTATTATAATCCTCAATGGCATCCCTTTTATCAAGATACAAACCTGCATACCATTCAATCTGTAAGTAAAAGTGTGACATCTGCACTAATTGGAATCGCAATTGAGCAAGGACATATTGAGAGTATCGATAATTTAATCATCGATTATTTTCAAGAATACAATTCCTTATTTGACTCTGATCTCAAGCGTTCAATTAAAATTAAAGATCTTTTAAACATGGCCGCAGGAATAAAGTGGGATGAATTCACTCATGCATATACTGATCCTCTTAACAATGCTGCCACCATGGAAAATAGTCATGATTGGATCAACTATATTCTTTCTTTGCCCATGGAGGATAAGCCTGGCAGCAGATTTGTTTACAATAGCGGTATTACAGTTCTCTTGTCACACATTCTGTATAAGGCGACTGGTATGCATACGGAGGAATTTGCTAGTAAATTCTTTTTTGGGCCCCTAGAAATTGAAGACTTCTACTGGAAAAAAACTCCCACCGGATTGACAGACGCAGAAGGAGGGCTATATCTATCAACCAAAGATTTTTCAAAGGTTGGACTCTTGTATCTCAATGGAGGTATTTGGAACGAAAAAAGAATCCTAACTCAAGAATGGGTTGATTTAACGATGACTCCTAAAATTGAGATTGAAGACAGTGAAAGAATGTATGGTTTTCAATGGTGGTT
This sequence comes from uncultured Gammaproteobacteria bacterium, assembly GCA_902595845.1. Classification (GTDB taxonomy): domain Bacteria; phylum Pseudomonadota; class Gammaproteobacteria; order Steroidobacterales; family UBA11654; genus CACPJA01. The sequence goes on along the minus strand of CACJRN010000003.1, from coordinate 123,980 downwards.
TGTTCCTTATGATAAAAAGGAGGGATGGATCTTTAGTGGCAGTGGTTATGGCGGTCAATATCTTATGGTAATGCCTGAATATGATATTGTTGTTGTTTTTAATGGATGGAATATCTTTGATTTTGAAAGACCATCTATTGAATATCTATCATCAAGAATTATTGAAGCGATAGACCTAAATATAAAGGAAGTTAATGGAGCAAATTAACTTCATTCCACTTGCAAACTTAATGTTGGGCTTTCTCCCAGTGATTATATTGATTGCCGTTATGCGTCTATGGGGTCTGAGCATCTCAAATTCAATATACGCTAATATTAGAATGTTGATCCAATTGCTTCTCATCGGATATGTTCTTACATTTATATTTGAAACAGACCAGCCAATCATCATTGGTTTTGTTGTCTTCTTTATGATTTTCATGTCAGCCTGGATTGCAATGAGGCCTTTGAAGGAAAAAGGGATATATCCTTTTATAGTTATTTTTCTGTCACTTGCTTTGAGCGGGTTGGCGGTTCTTATTTTGATCAGTCAATTCATAGTGGATTTACCAAGATGGTTTGAACCAAGTTTTGTTGTACCAATTGCTGGAATGATATTTGCAAATAGCATGAATACAGTCAGTCTCGCAGGCGAAAGATTTTTTATTGAGAAGGATCATGGTGAGAGTTATAAGGAATCACGAAAAATAGCATTAGAGACAGCTTTGATACCTCAAATCAATGCTTTATTTGCGGTTGGGCTGGTCTCGCTACCAGGAATGATGACAGGCCAGATATTATCAGGTATTGAGCCTCTCATGGCAGCTAGATATCAGATCATGGTTATGTGTATGATATTCAGTACAGCAGGCCTTTCTGCTGTAACTTACATGGCATTCAAAAAATATTAAGGAGGAAGTTATGCAAGCAAATGTTGGTGGTTACATTTCAGTCGGCACAAACGATTTAGAAGCTGCGAAGAAATTCTATGACCATGTTTTTGAACCCATTGAGCACAAAAGTTTTAAAGGAAATGATAGGTCTTATTTTTACTATTTTACTAACACCGATACTTATTTTGCTGTATTTACACCTTTCGACGGTGAGCCAGCTACAGTCGGCAATGGTTCAATGATGGGAATTAGATTCAGCTCATCTTCTGAAGTCGATGAAGTCTTTAAAAGAGCTATTGAAGCTGGTGGAAAAGATGATGGTTCCCCTGAGCAAAAGGTAGAAACATTTTATGGTGGTTACGTTAGAGACTTAGATGGAAATAAGTTGGTTTTTTGTAAAATGGGCCAATAGAAGGTATGGCAATTGCATTTTTTGTAGTTTTACTTGGCTTGGCTTTATTTCTTCAGCAAGCTGCACTAAGTCTTTTTCTGGGTATCTTTTTATCGCATCTGAATAATAAACTCTCTCTTACTCCTTTAAGTGTCAACGGTTCATTGTTTTTAAAGGCTGGAATTATTTGTCTAGGTGGGACAATTAGTCTTCAATCACTTGGAACAATTAGCGTCGACTATATCCCTCTTGTTTCAATCTATGTCATTGCAATCATGTTAATTGGTATTTTGATTGGAAAAGCAATCAAGCTACCTAAGAATTTGACTCTTTTATTGGTATCAGGAACAGCAATATGTGGTGGGACGGCAATTGCCTCACTTGCACCAATAATTAAGGCAAAAAGTGAAGACTTGGTTGCTTCAATTAGCTTGGTTTTTTTGTTGAACGCGATTGCAATAATCTTATTTCCTTATATCGGGGAATTTTATGACATGACAGATGCTGAATTCGGAGTTTTTTCTGCTTTGACTATTCATGACACTGCATCAGTTGTTGGCACAGCAAGTTTATACTCTGATGAATCAGTGACTTATGCGAGTATCACAAAATTAGGTAGGACATTGTGGATAGTGCCACTCCTGATTGGTGCCTCAATCTATAGTAAAAGTGAAAATAAGGAATATGAATTTCCTTACTTCATACTTGTATTCATTGCTTTTGTTGTCTTAGGTAATATTTTCAGCATTGATGGAGAGATAAAATCTTACATGAAGTACATCAGCATTAGTTTGTTTCAGATTGGTCTTTTTATGATTGGTTATAAATTCCAATTAAAAACATTAATGAAGCTGTCAATTAAACCAGTGATGTTCGCTGTAACAATTTGGTTGATAATTATTGCGATAACTCTAATTATTTTTCATGCCTAGGAATATTGTTATTGTTGGAGCTGGCATTAATGGCTTGGTTGCTGCCAATTATTTAAAAAGGTCTGGATATACAGTCACTCTAATCGAAAAAAAACCATCACCAGGCGGTGCTTGCGCCATGGAATCATTTACACATAACAATATGCATTATCAGTACCCATCTGGTGCCTCAGTACTCGGATTAATGCAAGATTTTGTATTTAAAGAGACTGGCCTATCAAGAAAGCTGCAGACATTTGTACCGGAGTCACCAAAACTTGCTTTTTTTCCAAGTCTAGAGAGGCCCACATTCATTCATCGTGATCCACATGATTTGGATCTTGAGTTAAGGAATAAATGGGGTGAAACAGGAGATGCAAAAGCTTTTAGAGCTGATGAGTCAAAGATCATAGATTTTATTCAATCCGGTTTTAAAGCAGGCAGAACACCCTCAATTGACGAAGCAAACTCAAAACTGGGAAAAAACATGGTTGATTTATGGATCAAGGGTGATGCCAGATCTCTAATGGATCATTATTTTGAGAGTGATTATTCAAAGATCTATATGGCAATGACCGTAACAGAGAGCGGACCAGTTTCGTTATCAGATAAATATTCAGCATTCACAATTCCAATTATGGACTCTGGTTCAGTATTTAACGGATATTATGGATTTGTTTACCAAGGAATATGGAATCTCACGCAGTCTCTATCTGAAATCAATATGGAGCTAGGGGTTGATACCAGGCTTTCTTCATGCCTAATTGATAAAGATTTGGACAATAAGAAAGTTTTGGTGGAGTCTGCAGGTAAAGAAGAGTGGATTTATTTTGATGATTTAATCATGGCGACGGACCCATTGACTGCGCATTCAATTATTGCCGATATAAGTCCAAATCAATTTTTTTCTGAGAATAAATCAATTGGAAGCAGTGGCAAGATAAATTTATTTTTCTCTAAACCCATTCAATGGAAGGATGGTGTAGAACACCGAGATTCAGATTCTGCTTTTCGATTTATTTTCTCAGTAGATACAATTGATGCTTTTGAAACAGCTGCTCAGGGAATCTTAGATGATCAAGCTCAATATGTTCCTGGTTTTATGCAAATTTATTGCGAAGGGGCTGCAGACCGAAGAATTAACCAATCGATTGAATATGATCGAATTGCAGTTTTCTTTAAGAATCTCTCGCTTTCCTCAAATGGTGAGGATTTAAGCTACGTTGAAGATGAGGTGAAGCAAGAACTATTTAAGTATATCAATAATCCCGAGGATTGCTTCTGGAGTAAGTTATCAACGCCAAAAGATCTAAAAGAAATGTTTTATTTTCCATCTGGAAACATCGATCAAACAATGTTGACTGATAGACAAATGTACTTTGATCGTACTTTCTCATCTGATCCAACTGAAAACTTCTATGGCTTTCTTGATTTCGATCAGATCTATTATTGCGGTGCTGCTGCATATCCATGTGGCTCTATTGCAGGAACCCCAGGATACATGTGCAGTCAGCAAATCATTAGAAAATATAAAAACTTGCCATAAATTAGATATATTTCTTAATATTCTTTGATTAAACTGTTCAGCCCATTGATGTGATGGATAAGAATGAAGGACAAAATACACAATATAAACGTTATCGCTAAAGAGAAACTCCCTTCTCCAAAAGCGCTCAAAGAAACTTTGCCTTTAACCTCTAAGGCAAGGAAGACCGTCTTAGCTAAACGAAAAGAATTGATGAGAATCTTGGATGGCAATGATTCTAGACTTGTTGTTGTTGTTGGGCCTTGCTCAATTCATGACACCGATTTGGCAAAAGATTATGCATTGAGATTAAAAGAACTCTCTAAAGAACTAGAGGATTCATTCTTGGTTTTGATGAGGGTTTATTTTGAAAAACCAAGAACAACGACTGGTTGGAAGGGTTTAATAAATGATCCAAATATTGATGACACATTCCAGATTGACAAAGGCATTCATATTGCTCGTTCATTACTCATTGATCTAAATGAAATGGGGCTTGGTGTTGCGACTGAGGCACTTGACCCGATCATGCCTCAATATTTGGGTGATCTGACTAGTTGGACTGCTATCGGAGCAAGAACTGCCGAGTCTCAAACCCATAGAGAGATGGCCAGCGGTTTATCAACTCCTGTCGGTTTTAAGAATGGGACTGATGGCTCTCTTGCCGTTGCTGTCAATGCAATTAAATCATCAAGACAATCTCATCATTTCCTAGGCCTAAATGATGGCGGCAGAATCACTGTTTATCAAACAAAAGGAAACAAATACTCCCATGTGGTCTTAAGAGGAGGGGCTAAGCCCAATTATGACAGCAGAAGTATCAAATCATGCGAGAAGCAGCTGATTGATTCAGGCCTTCCCATGAAGATCATGGTTGACTGCAGTCATGGCAATACGAATAAGGATTACAGATTGCAACCCAAGGTAGCAAAAAGCATTGTTAATCAAGTCAAAAAAGGGAATCAATCTATTATGGGGATAATGCTTGAAAGCAATATCAATGCTGGCAATCAAAAGATAACCGAGAATCTTAATGATCTTAAATATGGCGTTTCTTTGACTGATGCCTGTATCGATTGGGATACAACTGAAGATTTACTAATGAATCTTAGAACGTCACTTATTTAGAAATCATTTGATAGAATATCCATCATGAAAAAAGAATTTAAAAATTTTGAGGAATTCTATCCTTACTATATTGATGAGCATAAGAATAAATACAATAAACTGCTTCATTTCATCGGTACATCGATCTTTTTTATCTTCATGATTATTTTTATTTCCTCACTCGATCCCAAGTATATTTTTTATGCTTTTTTATCTGGGTATGGGTGGGCATGGATAGGCCACTTTTTTATTGAAAAAAATAAACCGGCAACCTTTTATTTTCCTTTATATAGCCTGAGAGGTGATTGGAGGATGTATAAAGAAATCATTCAGGGCAAGCACGCCATAATATAGTAAGGAATTATCATGAGTCTTGATTTATTTGATATCAATTCACTACTAAGCGAAGAGGAGAAGGCTGTTCAAGACTCTGTCTCTAGGTTTGTCAAAGATATGGTTGATCCTGTTATTCAAGAATGCTTTGAGAAGCATACATTTCCGTCTGAACTAATAAAACCACTCGCAGAATTGGGCGTTCTAGGTAGCTCAATTGATGGATATGGCTGCCCAGGCATGAATGCGATTATTTATGGCCTCATATGTAAAGAGATGGAAAAAGGCGATAGTGGAATGCGAAGCTTTGTGTCAGTACAAAGCAGTTTAGTGATGTATCCAATTTATGCCTTTGGTAGTGAGGAGCAAAAACAAGAATGGCTTCCAAAACTGGCTTCAGCAGAGGCGATAGGCTGTTTTGGGCTCACTGAGTCTCAAGGTGGTTCGGATCCTGCCAATATGAATACGCACGCAAAGAAAGATGGGGATGATTGGGTTATCAATGGATCCAAGATGTGGATCACAAATGGTTCAATTGCGGATGTAGCTATAATTTGGGCACATACGGATGATGGTGTTAGAGGATTTATTGTTGAAACTGATACGGATGGGTTTACTGCAAATAAGATTGAAAATAAGTTTTCACTTAGAGCATCTGTAACTTCAGAACTATTCTTCGATAATATGAGGATTCCTGATGCAAATGTCTTACCTGGAGTCATTGGATTAAAGGGCCCGTTAAGCTGTCTCACTCAAGCCAGATATGGAATATCTTGGGGTGTGATAGGAGCTGCAGAGTCTTGTTTAGAGCAACTTCTAGACTATACCCAATCCAGAATATTATTTGATCGTGCATTGGATGAAAATCAAGCAATTCAGATTAGACTAGCTGATATGCAAAGAAGAATAGTCACCTCAAGTCTTCTCTCATATAGATTGGGTCAGTTAAAAGATATGGATCAAATGAATCCGACACAAGTCTCGCTAGCAAAATGGAATAACGTACGAATGGCGCTTGATGTTGCGAGAGACTGTAGAGACATGCTTGGAGGATCAGGAATTAGCGCTGAGTACGTTCCGATAAGGCATATGCTAAATCTAGAGAGTGTAGTAACTTATGAAGGAACTGAAACAATTCATCAATTAGCAGTCGGCAGATCACTCACAGGCAAGAACGCCTTTTAAAAAAACTATTTCTCTTTAGTTTTAAAATATATATCAACCACCTTATCGGCAATTATGGTTGCATCGATTTCATTTGTATTGCAGAAAACAACTGTTGAGAAACTAAGGTCTGGAAATCTAGCATAATGTGCGAGCCATCCTACCCAAGACCCTGAGTGAGACCAACGTTTGTAGCCATTATAGAAGGCAAGATTTTGAGCAAAGGCATAAGTATTCTCATTTTCCTTCTCTTTATCCATCTTTTGATTTCTTTTAATCGCTTTTGTTTCCTCAAAAGTCATTTCCATTGTTTGGATCAATGATTCATTGGCATTACCGAGTTTATTCTTATAGAAGTTCTGATCCCATTTAATAAAGTCATTGAGTGAAGTATAAACACCGCCATCTCCAATCCAACTGAGATTGGTCACATTTATTTTGTACTCATTAGATCCTTCTTTTATTGGCGTGTAAGCATCAGCTCGATTTTTAAAAGGCAAGTTCACGTCATCATTAAAAAAAGAATTATTCATGCCAAGTGGATTAAAAATCTCATTTTCTGCAAGTTTCCTAAGGCTCATTCCAGAGGCATTTTCTGCTACTAGTGCCAGCAAAACATATCCTGTATTACTGTAGTGAAATTTTTTTTCTGGCTTTCTAATCAATGGCAAGGTTTTGATCAGGTCATGAAACTCATCATTCGTCAGATAGTCTTCATTTCCCCATCTGAATTCTTCTCCTACTGCATTTTTAAAACGACCCGGATAGTCCATGTACTCATAGTCTCCCAGACCACTGAAGTGATGAATCATGTGATTGATGGTGACTTCTTCCCCATAATCGATTAAGTCAGGGATATGTGTTTTCATTTCATCATCGAATGACAGTTGTCCCTTTTCTTCTAGGATCGCAATAGCCATTGTGGTGAATTGTTTACTTACAGAACCGATCCTAAAGATAGTATCTTTACTGATTGGTATTTCATGTTCGAGATTGGCGAGGCCATATCCTTCTGAATGAATGTATTCTCCATTTTCAATTACACCGACAGCACATCCTGGTTTTTCAGAGCGATCACCAAAAAGTGAATCAATCTTTTTAGATAAATCAGAGGTTTCTGCTTGAACGGATATCGATGTTATTAAGATAAGAATTAAGGTGGGAATCGATTTCTTTTGATGCTGTTTCATGCGAATTATTCTACAATTATTGTCCTTAAAAAATTTGAGTTATATACACACAATATTATGAACAATATAAAAAGAATATTCATTTTTCCGCTTACACTTTTATTTTCTCTATCCATTTCTGCCAATGATGAATTGCCTGAAATAGAATATGATAAGTTCACTTTGCCGAATGGGCTCAGGGTTATTGTTCACGAGGATCGCAAGATTCCTGTGGTTGCTGTCAATGTTTGGTATCACGTTGGCTCTAAAGATGAATTACCAGGAAAAACTGGTTTTGCTCATTTGTTTGAGCATTTGATGTTCAATGGAACTGAGAATTATAACAATGAATATTTTGCTCCTTTTCAGAAAGTCGGTGCGACAGATATGAATGGAACAACAAATAATGACAGAACAAATTACTTTCAAAATGTGCCTACCACTGCTTTGGATCTTGCCTTATGGATGGAGTCAGATCGCATGGGACACCTTCTCGGAGTGGTTGATCAAGAAAAGCTCGATGAGCAAAGAGGAGTGGTGCAAAATGAAAAGAGACAAGGAGAAAATCAACCATACGGAAGAGTATTTCTTCAGGCTTCAAAATCAACCTTCCCTGAGGGGCATCCTTACTCATGGACCACAATTGGATCAATGGAGGATCTGAATGCTGCAACAATGGATGATGTGCAAAATTGGTTTAAGACTTACTATGGCCCAAATAACGCAGTCCTTTCGCTCGCAGGAGATATAAACCTTCAAGAAGCAAAAGAGTTGGTTTATAAATATTTTGCAGACATACCTCCAGGACCTTCTCCAATAAAGAAAAAAAAGTGGATTGCTAAACGCACGGGTGAAAAGAGAGAGATAATGTATGATCGTGTTCCAAACGCACGAATTTATAAAGTGTGGAATACTCCTGAGATTGGATCCCAAGAGCATCCACATTTTGAATTGATTGCAGCACTATTGACAGGTGGAAAAAACTCAGCACTTTATCAAGAATTAGTCTATAAGCGTCAGCTCGCAACCAATGTCTCATCATTTTATTATGATAGGGAACTGGCTGGGCAATTTTGGATAGCTGCAGACTTAGCAAACGGTGTTTCTATAGAGGAATTAGAAAATGCAATTGACGAAACGCTAACTAAGTTTATTAAGAAAGGACCTAATTCTAAAAATCTTAAGAATACCAAAACCACTATTAGATCTTCCTTCATCAAGGGCTTACAGAGAATCGGAGGTTTTGGAGGGAAATCAGATCTTCTTGCATACTCTGAAGTTTATACAGGAGACCCAGGCCGGTTTAGTAGGTTCTATTCGGATATGCTTTCCACTTCGAAACAAGAAATTCAAAAAACAGCTTCTGATTGGCTTACAGACGGATCTTATGTTCTTATCGTGCAACCTGAAGAGGAGCTTACATTTGATAGGGTGCCTTTGGCTGATCGGTCAAGATTACCTTTTCCTGACACATTTCCAAAGCTCAATCTACCTGATATTCAAAGGGCGAAGTTGAGCAATGGTATCAGTGTAGTATTTGCAGAAAGAAACGATGTTCCAATGGTTAATTTAAGTTTATTGCTTGGCTCAGGACATGCGTCTGATGCAAATGATAAGCCAGGCCTAGCAAGCTTTACTATGTCAATGCTGACAGAAGGAACCAAGAGATATAATTCGCTCGAATTGAGCGATGCGCTCGACGAATTAGGGACAGACCTATATACAAGCACAGGATTGGACTCATCGAGCGTGACACTTTCAGCTCTAAAGTCTAATTTTTCAGAGTCACTTGATCTAATGATAGAAGTCATTAATGAGCCAATTTTTGATCAGACAGAAATTGATCGTAAAAAATTACGATGGCTGGCATCAATTGATCAATCACTATCAACACCCAATGGAATAGTTTCCAATCTAATTTCAGGATTAATGTATGGCAAGGACCATCCATATGGAAAACCATCAAGTGGTGATGGGACCAGACAATCCATTCAATGGATGACCAGACAAGAGATGATTGGATATAAAGAAGCTACGATAACTCCAGAAAATTCTACAATTGTAGTTATTGGTAATACCAATCTTGAAGAACTACTTCCTATACTCGAATCTAAATTTGGAAACTGGAAAAGTGAGGCGGATAAAACACAACCTCTAAACTATGAAGTCTCAAATCAGTCCAATACGAGAAAGATTTATCTATTTGATAAACCAGGAGCTATTCAGTCTTTGATTGTTGCTGGGCAATTATTGCCTGCTAATGGAACTGATGATGAAGTTGATATTGATCTTATGAACAGGGTCATTGGAGGAAGTTTTACATCTAGACTCAATATGAACTTAAGAGAAGATAAGAGTTGGTCATATGGTGTTAGAGCAAGATTATCTTCACGAAAAGGGCCAAGGCCAATGCTTGTTTATGCTCCTGTTCAGACAGATCGAACCATTGATTCAATTAAAGAAATTCAAAGAGAATATAGTGAGTATTTATCTTCGAGACCAGCCTCAAATGAAGAGCTAGATCCAATCAAGCAACAAATCATACTTGGCTTAAATGGACAATTTGAAACCTTTGGTAGTCTTTTATCTGGAGTATCTGGATTAGTTACATTTGATAGGAGTGATGATTACCTAAATGCAGTACCACAAAAATATAATGCTGTGACAATTGATCAAGTGAATGCTGCTGCGAAGAAATACTTAGATCCTGAAGCATGGACATGGTTTATTGTTGGTGACCTATCAATAATTGAAGAGGATATTCGTAATTTAGGTCTTGGAGAAGTTGAGATTATAGTATTGGATTAGTGTTGAGTTTTTAAATATACTTCCCATCTAATATCTCAATTTTGTTGATATTCTTGGGTCCCCTTCGTCTAGAGGCCTAGGACACCGCCCTTTCACGGCGGCAACAGGGGTTCGAATCCCCTAGGGGACGCAATAAAAAAAGCCTGCAAAGAGCAGGCTTTTTTTGTGTCCAATTATTCTAAATTATGATTTTGAGAATTCAGGAACGGATGGATCATAAATAACTCCAGAATTGTATAACTCAGGAACGTCGCAAGTAGCTGTAGCTTCCAATGAAGCTCTAGCTTCACCTCCTGTTTCTAACCATGAAGCTTGTCCTGCTGCAGCACCATCTGAATTTTCATGAAAGTTACCCCACCAAAAGTCAGCCAGCTCATCTGTTCCATCTCCAGCATATATTCCATATGCATAGAAACTAGTTGCATCTAATCCATCTAACCACTTGTTATACAGTGCAATTGATTCCATTAAGTCATCTGATGATTTTCCAGCGTTGTATTTGCATGGAAAAAATTCCGTGAAGAATGATCCATCTTCTGACATAGGCCCAAAAGAATAGACATCCCTATGAAAAGTAAAATCCCAAGATCCTCTTTCATCTCCATTGCAAACCATCACTGATTCATTTTCAGCAAGAAATGCCATTGCCTCTTCGTCTTGAACCCATTCAGCCCAAGCAGCATCAGCAGCTTGTTTTGACTCCCATGAGAGTTCCCACCAGCCATTATCAAATCGACTGGTATCAGTTGCAGGAACATAGCCCCATGCACCCAAAAGATCGTCAGAGATATTTAAAGCTCTCCAACCTTTCATCATCTTATCGACATTTTCTTGATTGAAGTCTGGACCACCAACACATGGTATGAACTCATTATAGAGCTTGACTCCAATGACATCGAATGTCACATCATCTGCACTTTGTGCTTCCAATTGTCCCAATAAGACAATAAACATAAAACAAAATGATAACGTTATTAATTTTTTCATATATTTTTCTCCAAAAAAAAAGACCTCTCCCTTGATAAAAATATACATAATGATTGGATATTTATCCAATCTACTAATTTAGGAGGAGTAAAAATGCTTGAAATGATACTCGGATTAACAGTCTTGAATACAATCCTGATACTCTATATGTACAGTGTAATTAAAAATCATCATTTTTATGATGGTTATCCAAAGGATGATTGATTTCATTTTGACTTCATAGAAGTTAAAATTCAGAAAATTATGAACATCATAGATGTAAAAGACTTAAAGAAAGCCTATCTGCTACCAGGAGATAAATCGAAAACATTCAATGCAGTCGATCATATCTCTCTTGGAATCAAGAAAGGGGAGGTTTATGGAATACTCGGCCCCAATGGAGCAGGAAAGACCACAACTCTCGAGATGCTAGAGGGCCTAAAGGAAATTGATGATGGATTTGCGATCATCGATGGCATTGATGTGAGCAAAGATCCTTATGCAGTCAAGAAGGTGATCGGTGTGCAACTTCAAAGCAATGAGTATTTTGATAAATTGGACCTCAGTGAGCTTCTTACCTTATTTTCTAAACTCTATTCAACAACCATCGATCACTCGAAGCTATTGGATCAAGTAAATTTGTTGGATAAAGCAAATGCAAAAACCCAACACTTGTCAGGTGGTCAAAGACAAAGGTTCTCAATTGCCTGCGCACTGGTTAATAACCCCAAAATACTATTCTTAGATGAGCCAACAACAGGCCTTGATCCCCAAGCAAAAAGGAATTTATGGACTTTGGTAAAGGATCTCAATTCTTCTGGTATGACAATCGTGTTGACCACACACAATATGGAAGAAGCAGAGTATCTGTGTGACCGGATTGCAATCATGGACAAGGGCAAATTGATTGCTGAGGATACACCAAAAGCATTAATTGAGAAATATGCACCTGAACCTTCTGATATCCCATTAACTGGAAACATTGAAGATGTCTTCCTCAATTTAACAGGACATTCTTTGAGAGACTGATATGTTTACAGAGTCACAGATTCACTTAGCCATGGTTTTTCTTAAGATGTTTCTTAGGGACATTCAGTCCATGTTGTTTAATCTTTTTTTTCCAATGGCATTCATCGGAGTATTTCTATTCACAGGTGGTGACCCAGATCCAATTAAAGTGGGTGTTCTCGATAAGGCTCAAAATCAATTATCCAGCACATTTACTTCTTTACTGGATCAAGATAACACCTTTGATGTGGTAGAGGGTTTAGAGACTGATCTAAGTACTCAACTGATCGATGGAGAATTGATCGCCATCGTTGAAATACCAGAAAAATTTGATTATGAAAATCAGTCAGGAAAAATCAATCTTATTCTGGATGCATCACAGGTGAGACAACTTGATGGAATCAAGGATTCTATTGAGAAAACACTTCTATCCATTGAAAGAGAGTTGAGGGGCAATAAAGCCATGTTCTCTCTTGAAATAGTGGATATGAAGGCAAGACCTCAAAGATACATAGATTTTTTAATTCCAGGACTGCTGGCGTTCATGTTAATGAATCTCAGTATTGCTGGGAGTGGATTTAATTTAGTTGAATACAGGAGGAGAGGAATCCTCAAAAGGCTTTTTGTGACCCCAATCATGCCAAAAGACTTCATTATTTCTATCGTTTTAGCAAGGTTAGTTATTGTCCTAATACAGTTGTCAGTTGTACTCTGGTTTGCACTCTTAGTACTCGATATCCAACTCACTGGGGGATTGGTTTCATTGTATGGAATGATTATGCTGGGCTCATTGGTATTTTTATGCTTTGGATTCTGCTTTGGCAGCGTCGCAAAGACCCAAGAGGCAATAAGACCCCTTGTGACTTCATTTACTTTCCCTCAATTAATACTCTCAGGTGTATTTTTTCCAATTAGCTCATTGCCAGAAATCATCCAGCCAATTGCTGAATTTTTACCTTTGAGTGTGATTGCATCAAGTTTGAGGGGTATTGCAAATGATGGTTTGAGTCTATTGTCTTTTGATTTGAATCTACTGGGTGTGGTTGTCTGGTTAATCGTTAGTTTCTTTCTCGCAACACGCTATTTTGTGTGGAGAGATGTTGCTGGTTGATGTTTGATAAACGTATATCTGTAGCCCCAATGATGGGAATGACTGATAGGCACTTCAGATTCATGGCATCTTTATTATGCGATAAGATTTCTTTATACACACCGATGATCCATGTGGATGCAATCATTCAATCTGACAAGAACTTTTTGCAAAGAGAAAACAAAGATTCAAAAGCAGTTGCCATTCAAATAGCTGGTAATGACCCAAATGCTGCATCGGATGCATCTAAGGTCATCAAAAATTGTAATTACAATGAAATAAATCTAAACATCGGTTGCCCTAGCGAAAGAGTTCAGAACTGCAAAGTGGGTGCTGCGTTAATGGATGAGCCAGAAACTGTAGGGCAGATGGTGGAATCAATCAAGCATGCTTGCGATCTTCCTGTCACCATTAAAACTCGCTTAGGTATTGATGACCTTGACTCATATGAATTTTTATGTGAGTTCATTGAAACAACCTCAAATTACGGTTGTGATCACTATATCTTGCATGCCAGAAAGGCTCTTCTCAACGGATTGAGTCCCAAGGAAAATAGAACCATTCCGCCAATTAATTATCCAAGAGTTTATAAAATTAAAGAGCAATACAGTGATCTGACAATTGAAATCAATGGTGAGATTAAAGACATCAATGAAATTGAAGAACATTTCAAATATGTCGATGGTGTTATGATTGGCAGAGAAGCTTGTAATAATCCACTGATTCTCAGAGAAATAAATAGCTCTATCTATGAGGAAAAACCCATAGAGATGACCGAATTCTTTGAAAAAATGTTTGAGTACATTCTAAAAGAATCAAATCATGGTACAGGCGTTCATTTTATTACAAGACATATGACTTCGTTATTCAAAGGTATGCCTGGTGCTAAGGAATGGAGAAACTTATCAGGTGGAATTGAATCCAAGAAAAGCAGTGCTGAAGACCTTGTTAAATCTATGCAGTTATTTGTAGAGGATAGATTTACTCAGCATTGAGTGCTTCAATGACCTTGGCATGTTCCTCGAGCAATTTTTCTGGAAGCCTTTCTTCGTACTCTCCAAAATACTCTCTTATACCAGCCATTTCATCCAACCATTTTTGATTGTCAACAAACACTAGTTCTTCCATCGCATCATCTGAAATTGTTAATCCAGAAGTATTGATGTCTTCTGATTTTGGAAGGTAGCCAATCGGTGTTTCTAGAGCATCAATTTCATTATTGCAACGCTTAATAATCCACTCCAGGACTCTTAAGTTATCTCCGAATCCAGGCCAAATGAATCCATTTTCATTTTTTCTAAACCAATTCACATGGAAGATCTTTGGTAGGTTATTAGAACGTTCTGAGAAGCTTAACCAATGTGTCCAATAATCTGCAAAGTTATACCCACAAAAAGGCTTCATGGCCATGGGATCTCTCCTGATGACGCCTACTTCTCCTATTGCAGCAGCAGTGGTTTCAGAGCCCACGCTGGCTCCAACAAGAACACCATGATTCCAATCTTTTGACTCGTATACCAATGGTGCCAGTTCACTTCTTCTGCCGCCAAAAACGATGGCTGAGATTGGAACACCATTTGAAGAGTCAGCGAGATCTGAATATTTTGGATTATTCTTTGCTGAGACTGTGAATCTAGAGTTGGGATGAGCGAAAACTGCATCTTCACCTTGCTCGATTCTATCGCCTTTCCAGTCTATGACAGGGTTGCCGTCTTTTCTGCCTTCCCACCAAGGCTCATTATTATCTGTTAACCCTACATTGGTGAATATTGCATTCGATTGAATAGCCTTGTATGCATTTTCATTATCATCCTCATTCGTCCCAGGAACCACGCCAAAATAACCAGCTTCTGGATTAATGGCCCATATTTGACCAGCATCATCCATATGAAGCCAAGCAATATCATCACCAATTGTTCTCACTTTCCATCCTTTGTATTCATCGGGTGGAATTAACATGGCAAGATTTGTTTTTCCACAAGCTGATGGGAATGCCGCAGCTATATTAAAGATTTCACCCTGTGGATTTTCTATTTCAACAATCAACATATGCTCAGCAAGCCATTTTTCTTCTAGTGCTTGATAACTCGCAATTCTCAATGCATGACATTTCTTTCCGAGTAGGGCATTACCTCCATAGCCAGATCCAATACTTCTGATAATTTTTTCATCTGGGAAATGCATGATGAATCTTTTCTCAGGATCAAGGTCACCTGTAGAGTGAATCCCTTTAACGAATCCCCCCTCTCTTTCAATCCTTGCAAGTGCCTCATCACCCATCCTTGTCATCAGATACATGTTTGCAACAACATATGGACTATCAGTTATCTCAACTCCACATCTTGAGAGTTCTGACCCTATGGGTCCCATGCAGTAAGGAATGACATACATGGTTCTGCCTTCCATGCAGTTTTCAAACAAGTCGTCAAGCTTCTCATGAGCCTCTTTAGGATCCATCCAATTATTATTCGGACCTGCATCCTCTGAGTCTTCAGTACAGATGAAAGTTAAATGCTCAACTCTGGCAACATCCGATGGATCTGATCGATGCAGGTAGCAATTTGGAAAAGTTTCCTCATTGAGCTGCATTAAGTCTCCTGTCCCAAGCATTTTTTGAATAAATTCTTCGTATTCTTCTTTAGAACCATTGCACCAGTAGATATTCTCTGGTTTGGTCATCTTTGAAACATCCTCAACCCAACTCTGAAGCTCTTTATTTGATGTAGACATAGTTATTTTCTATTTATTAAATTTATTGGTTAATACTTGATTGAATCTTTTTGTTATTATTCAAAAAAAATCAACTAAATTTAAGTGGTGTATTTTAACTAAACCATGACTAAATGCATAGCCATAGATACCTCAACTAGAAGATTTTGTCTTGGGGTAAAAAATAGCAGTAATTACTTTGATAGGTCTGTTAATAAATCAACCGATCATGCCAAAGACATTTTTAAAAGAATTGATGATGTACTAAAGCTTGCAAGCACATCAATTGAGGAACTTGATTTTCTTGCTGTTGGTATTGGTCCTGGCCGATTCTCAGGACTCAGAGTCTCTATAAGTGCAATTAAATCAATAAGTTATGTTTTAAGTATTCCGATCGTTGCTATCTCAAGTCTCGAGATTATTGCTAGAGAGATAATGGAAAAAAATGATAAAGAGAATGTAATTTTGATAGAAGATGCTGGAAGAGGTAATTTATACATCGGTTCTTATGCTTTAAAAAACCATGAATTTATTAAATTGTCTAATGATCGAGTCGCAAATATTAATGAAATCGAAATCTCTGAAACTGATGCATTAATTGCAGGAAGCGGTATTATCAGATACCCAGATCTAAAAATAGATTCAAATTCATTACTCAATCAAAACGGAGAGGAATATCTGAATTCAAGGACGATGATTGATCATGCACTAGAACAATTCAATAAAGGTAATACAATAGATTGCATGAATCTCAAGCCAAATTACCTTTTTGATGAGGTAGCCAATTGATTGAAGCTTTTAAAAACTTATCCATAAGAATACACAACTTCCTCGGCTTTTGTGCATGCACACTTTTGATGAGTTATGCCCTTTATGCTGAACATTTTCTCGGACTCGAGCCTTGTCCAATGTGCATATTTCAAAGGATTTCTACAATCTTGCTTGGATTGACATTTTTGCTTGGTTGTTTTCCTTTTAACAGTCGCTTTTCAAGGCTTCTAATCGGTTCATTGATATTGATCACCTCTCTTTCTGGAATACTAGTTGCCTCGCGACATGTATGGTTGCAGAATCTTCCACCAGAAAAGGTACCTGGGTGTGGCCCTGGACTCGATTTTATGGTCGAGAATTTTGCGTTTATAGAAGTTTTTGAAATGGTTTTCTCAGGATCTGGTGAGTGCGCAAATGTTGATTGGTCCTTTATTGGTCTGAGCATGCCAGCTTGGGTAATAGTATCACTCTCAGTGCTTCTGGTTTATGGAGCATGGTCTAACTTAAGATCTCTGAATCAAAATCATTAACCATCCAATGACTCAATGAGTTCTGACTCTAATTTCTTATTTGTTTCAATCGCAATTGCATCTTGATATTCATCTCTAAGATAAAAGACATCCTCAGCTCTTTCACCAATTGTGGCTATTTTTGCTGACTCGATCCAAATGTTATTTTTTCTAAGCACCTCTGACACATCAACAAGAAGTCCTGGTCTATCTATTGAAACGATTTCAAGGACTGTTCGATTATGGATATGATCAACAAGGAAATTCACTCTTGTTTTTGTTGAAAAGCTTCTTAATCTTCTTGGAAGTTTGAATTTTTTCTTTTTGATGATTTGTTTCTTTTTAAGCCTCCAGCTCAAATTCTCAATTAAAGATTCAATCTTATTTTCCATATCATAGGCATCGCCTTTTGGCATATCAGTATAGAAATTATATATACAGTTTCCATCATTCAGCTCGATGACTTTCGCATCTTTGATGGATATATTTTTTTCGACCAAGTTATTTGTGATTATTGAGAAAGTATCAATATCCATAAGTGTTTTTATGAACAATAGCATCAGACCTTCTTCTTCAATGATTTTTAAACCAATGATGGTGTTTTCCTCATCTGTAACACTATTTGTTATCAGTTTCTCAAGGTGAAAATTGATTTCACCCTGATTAAATCGTAGGAAATAGTCTTCACTTAGTTTTTCGATCTCTGTTCTTAATTTGGAGATATCAAGACCTTGATCCCCTATATGAATATTCGCTATCTCTATTTTCTCTTTTACAATTTCTTCCTTATCGATTGTATTTTCGAGACCCATTCTCAGGGCATTTTTTGTTAGATGATAAAGATCTTTAAAGAGTCTTTCTTTCCAGCTGTTCCATAAATTTGGGTTTGTTGCTCTCAGATCGCAAACCGTTAGAAGATATAAATACTCTAGCTTTTCTTCATCTCCAATAATTTCTGCAAGCTCTTTGACAACTAGTGGGTCATGAATATCCTTCTTTTGAGCAGTCAGTGAAAAAATTAAATGATTTTCTACAAGCCAAGAAACAAGTTTAGATTCGTATCTCGTCATGCCATGTGCAATACAAAACTCTTCTGCATCTCTTGCTCCTAAAACAGAATGATCTCCACCTCTACCTTTTGCTATGTCATGAAATAACCCTGCCAAGTAAAGTATTTCTTGAGATTCTATTGACTGCATTTTCTTACTGTCTTCCGGGTATTCATGGTTGAATCTGTCCAGTGCCAGCCTTCTTAAATTGCTAACCACGTTTAAAGTATGCTCATCAACAGTCAGTGTGTGAAATAGATCAAACTGCATTCTGCCTTCTATTTGGCCAAATATTGGTAGATATAATCCAAGTACACCGTAAAGATTCATTCTCTTTAATTCATGGGTAACACCCTCTGGCGCTTTTAATATCTTAAGGAATAGTTTTTTATTATCTGGATTATCTCTGAATCCATCATTGATCAGATCTAAATTTTCTAAAATTTGGTTAATTGTTTTTGACTCTATTCCAGTGATATTGTTTTCCTGAAAGTGAAGAAATATCTCAAGAAGTAAGCTCGGGTCATTCTCAAACTCTACTCCCTTTCTTAGCCCAATTAGCTTATTTCTTATGTGAAAATTTTTATTAATATTTTTTTTTGCTATGAATCGTCTGGCATTGATTTTCTGGTCAAATATTTGCAAACATATTTCATTGAATCTAGAGATAGTTTTTGCTGCTTTATAGTAATCTTGCATGAAAACTTCAACAGCCATTAAGTGTTCAGAGTCTTTGTAGCCAAAATTTTCTGCAAGGACTCTTTGGTAATCGAACAAAAGTCTATCTTCTGGACGTTTAGCCAATGAGTGAAGCGCATATCTTATTTTTGATATCAAGCCCCATGCTTCTTGAAGTAATCGAATTTGATCAATATTCAGAATATTGTCTCGCTCTAGTTCGGCAATATTTCCATAGCCAAGTTTTTTAGCAATCCAAAAAATTGTATGAGCATCCCTCAAACCACCTGGGCCATCTTTTATATTTGGCTCAAGGTTATAAGCTGTGTTATTGAAGCTGTTGTGTCGATTATTCTGTTCATCAATTTTTGCACTAAAAAATTTTTCGTTTTTCCATGCTTGTTTCAAGAGAACCTTCTTCTGGTACTCTGAGAATAGCGTTTTTGATCCAAAAATTGATCTAGATTCAAGCAGTGATGTTCCTACAGAAATATCTCTTTTGGATTCTTTTATGCATTCATTAACCGTTCGTGTGCTATGGCTTGCTTCAATGCCAATATCCCAAAGAAATGTCAGGAATTTTGAAATATTGTTTTTAAGATCATTTTTGGTGTTCTTATCAAGAAGAATAAGTAAGTCAGTATCAGATTTTGGGTAAAACTCACCTCTGCCATAACCACCAACAGCAATAATGTTAAGTTTTGATTCATCATTACTGAAAAATTGATTTGCCACAAAGTGAATGACATCGTCATTTAATTCACACCGCTTTGATATCGTTTCCTTTATTGGTGCATCAATAATTAAGTCATCAATCAGAGTAGATTCCTTTTTTATAAATGCCTTTAAATCAGAAATTGCCTTTTTTCTGCTTTCATATGATGAGAAATTTTTCTCGATATTAGACTCTAAAAATTTTGAACTGATCATCTAATTGGCAATTAAATCAATTCACCAGGCGCCAGTGTCAGTACTTCATAACCGTCATTTGTAACAAGTATGGTATGTTCCCATTGTGCAGATAGAGAGTGATCTTTTGTTACTACTGTCCAGCCATCAGATAAGAGCCTTACAGCAGAGCCACCAGAATTAATCATTGGTTCTATTGTAAATGTCATTCCTTCTTTGAGTTCCATGCCAGTATTTGGAATTCCATAATGTAGAATTTGAGGTTCGTCATGATATATCTCGCCTATACCATGACCGCAGTATTCTTTTACTACACTGAAGTAGTTTCCTTCAGCATGTTTTTGGATTGCATAACCAATGTCGCCTAACTTATTACCTGGCTTCACTGCTTTTATTCCTTTGCACATGGATTCATAGGTAGCTTCAATCAGTTTGTTTGCTTGATTTGAAGTTTTGCCCACGCTGAACATTCTGCTGGTATCTCCATGAAAGCCGTCCTTAATTACAGTTACATCGATGTTAAGAATATCGCCATTTTTTAGTCTTTTCTCACTGGGTATTCCATGGCATACAACATGATTAATTGATGTGCATGTTGTAGCAGGAAAACCTCTATAACCCACATTCGCTGGGATTGTTTTCTGTGTATTTACAATGAAATCATTGCAAATCTCATCCAATTCCATAGTACTCACACCTGGCTTTACATGCTCACCAATCATATCAAGTACTTCAGAGGCAAGTTTTCCAGCAATTCTCATTTTTTCTTGCTGCTCTAGTGTTTTTATTTCAACAGACATTTCCCTTTAAAATTTTACTCTCTTTTTTATTGTTGCTTGGAGTTTATTATGTTATAAATCCCAGCGCAATTTTGCATTAATATCGAACACAATTCGACACAGTCAATGGGTGCCCTTATTTGGTTATTGATTGGGATTTGTGGGAGTTTAACCCAAAGAGGAAAAAAATGAAAAAAGTAAACATTCGTGACCTGCTCGAAGCAGGAGCACATTTTGGTCATAAGACCAAATATTGGAATCCCAAGATGCAGGACTTCATCTATGGCGACAGAAACGGGATTCATATAATCAATCTAGAAAAAACTATCCCCCAAATAGAGGCTGCTTCTGATTTTGTTAAGAACTTGGCCGCTCAATCAGGGACGATTCTTTTTGTAGGCACAAAGAAATCTGTAAAAGATGCAATCAAAAATGCAGGCGTTACTTGTGATATGCCATATGTTTCGAATAGATGGCTTGGTGGAACACTCACAAATAACAAAACAATCTCTAAATCGATCAAAAAACTTGAAAATCTTGAAGAAGCGTTAAAAGAAGAAAATATTCAGGGGCTTTCAAAGAAAGAAGTACTAACACTAAGAAGATCTCATGAGAAACTCGAAAAAGGCCTAGGTGGTATCAGAAACATGAAAAAGTTGCCTGATGCAATCTTTATTGTTGATGTAAATTATGAAAAGAATGCCGTGAAGGAAGCACTGGTTCTAGGTATACCAATTTTGGCTATTGTTGACACCAATTCATCACCAGATGGAGTCGATTATCTTATTCCTTCAAACGATGATTCAAGACTAACGACCGAACTCATCACTTCGTTGATAGTTGAGAGCTATCAAGAAGGTAAAAGTACAATTCCGATATTAGAGGAAATTGAGGATGACTTTGTTGAAGTTGATAGTGAAGGAAAAATTTCTACTACTAAAATCAAAAAGAAAAAGAAAATAGTAATAAAGAAAACTTCACAAGAAGCTCCAGCTCAAGAGGCAGCCCCAGCAGAGGAAGAAGCCCCAGCAGAGGAAGAAGCTCCAGCAGAGGAAGAAGCTCCAGTTGAAGAGGCAGCCCCAGCAGAGGAAGAAGCCCCAGCAGAGGAAGAAGCTCCAGCTGAAGAGGCAGCCCCAGCAGAGGATGAAAATAAGGAAGAGAAGTAACAGAGGGAATCATGGAAATTAAAGCAATCGATGTAAAAAAACTCCGAGAAGAAACCAATGCAGGAATGATGGACTGTAAAAAAGCTTTGCTTGAGTCTGAAGGTGATTTTGAAAAAGCAAAATTACTATTAAGAGAAAAAGGTCAATCAAAGGCAGATAAAAAGTCTGGTAGAACTACAGCACAAGGCTTGGTTAAGGTTGAGATTAGTAGTGATCATCTAAGTATTCTGGAAGTGAATTGTGAGACTGATTTTGCTGCCAAAGATACTCTTTTTGATAAATTTGTTAATAATGTATCAAAATTAATCTTGTCAAACTCCATAGAGACAATAGATCAGCTGAATCAGGAAGCCATTGATGAATTCGATACCGTCGAAGATTATAGAAAATTTGTGGTTTCAAAAATTGGAGAAAATATCACAGTCAGAAGGTTCGAAAGAATACCAGTGAATGGCATTGCGGGGTCATATATTCATGGAACCAAGATTGCATCAGTGGTTGTCATTGAAAATGGAGATGAGCAACTTGCAAAGGACATCGCTATGCATGTAGCTGCATCACAACCTGAGTATATTCAGATATCAGATATCCCCGAAGATGTCATTGATGAAGAGAGAAAGATACTCACAAAACAGGTTGAAGATGAGGGTAAGCCAGCAGAAATTATACCTAAAATCGTTGATGGAAAGCTGAACAAACAATTTAACTCAATCACTCTAATGGGCCAGGAATTTATAAAAGACCCAGACATTACAGTGGCTAAGCTACTTGAAAAGAGTGGTTCTTCAGTTGTCACATTTATTCGCTATGAAGTGGGTGAAGGAGTTGAAGTTGAAGAAGTAAACTTTGCAGATGAGGTCAAAGCTCAAGTGGATGCGGTGAATTAAGTTGCCATCTAATAATATAAAAAGAATTCTTCTAAAGTTAAGTGGTGAAGCTTTGCTGGGCGATCATCCTTTTGGAGTTGATCCCAAGGTGCTTGATTATTTGGCTAAGGAAATGCAATCAATTACCAGCGATGGTATTGAGTTAGGTATTGTCATTGGCGGAGGTAATATCTTCAGAGGAGAAGGGCTTGCCCAATCAGGAATTGACAGAGTAACTGGCGATCAAATGGGAATGTTAGCGACAATCATTAATGCATTGGCTATCCAAGATGCTTTAGAGAGACAAGGAATGTATGCAAGGGTGATGTCTGCATTAAAGGTTAATGAAGTATGTGAGGATTACATTCGCAGAAGAGCAACAAGGCATCTTGAAAAAGGTCGAATTACAATTTTTGCAGCAGGGACCGGTAATCCCTATTTTACAACCGATTCAGCAGCTTCTCTAAGAGCTGTAGAGATAGAGGCAGATTTGCTGATTAAGGCAACTAGAGTCAATGGTGTTTTTTCGGATGACCCATTATCCAATCCAGATGCAAAGCATTTTGAAAAAATTAGTTATGACGAATTCATATCAATGGGTTTGAAAGTGATGGATACAACTTCTATCGTCATGTGCAGAGACAACAATCTTCCTGTTAGAGTCTATGACATGGCTATTAAAGGCGCATTACTTGATATTGTTCAAGGTAAAAATGTGGGCACTCTGATAGGATAAATCTATCATGCAAGAAGAAATTTACGAAGATACCAAGCAAAGGATGCAAAAGACTATTGATGCCTTTAAGTCAAATCTTACAAAGATCAGAACAGGAAGGGCATCTCCGGATATTCTCGATAGCATTACAGTCGATTATTATGGGAATGAAACTCCTCTGAATCAATTATCAAATATTTCTGTAGAAGATTCTCAAACATTGGCAATATCGCCATGGGAAGAAAAATTTATTCCAGAGATTGAGCAAACCATCGTCAAAGCAAATATTGGACTTAATCCGGTGACAACTGGAAATGTCATCAGAATACCGCTTCCACCTCTCACAGAAGAGAGAAGAGTAGAGCTTACTAAACAAGTAAAGACTGAAGAGGAACAAGCAAAAGTATCAATTAGAAATATCAGAAGAGATTCCATTCAAGATCTCAAAGAATACCTAAATGAAAAAATGATATCAGAAGATGACTTTCATAAAGGACAGAGTGACATTCAAGAAATCACAGACAGCATGACCGGATCAATTGAGTCTGTTAGCCAGGAAAAGCAAAAAGATGTCATGACCATCTAATTCGATGTCTTCATCACAAAATAATCATCCAGAGACAATCCCTAATCAGCCAAAACATGTTGGCATCATTATGGATGGCAATGGAAGATGGGCAAAAATCAGGGGCAAAAGAAGGATATTCGGCCATGAAGCCGGTGTTCTTAAGGCAAGAGAGTTGGTTGAAACCGCTGTAAAAATTAAGCTTGAGGCATTGACACTCTATGCGTTCAGTTCTGAGAATTGGTCTCGACCAAAAAAAGAAGTCAGCGGTTTAATGAGTCTTTTTGAAAAGACTATTGAAAAATATACCAGTTTATTGATTGATAACAATGTGCGATTCAAAACTGCTGGCGATCCATCAACGTTGCCTGATGTCTTGAAACGGAAATTAGAGCAGATGGAGTCCATCACATCAGAGAATAGTGGACTAAAATTGACTCTAGCAATTGCTTATGGTGGCCAACAAGAAATCATAAATGGAATCAAAAAATTAATTGATGATCATGACAATCAGATCATTGATGTAAATGATCTGACAGTTGAATCATTTAATGAGTATCTATCATTCAATGATCTTCCAGAGCTAGATTTGATAATCAGAACCTCTGGTGAGACTAGACTGAGTAACTTTATGCTATGGCAATCAGCTTACTCTGAAATTCATTTTACAGAGACATTATGGCCAAACTTTGAGGAGCAAGAGTTTTTAGAAATTCTTCAAACGTACTCTCTGTCAGAGCGAAGATTTGGCAATGTCGATGAAGATACTGAACTAAAGGAAGCTTAAATTAGGTGACAAACCTTCAAAAAAGAATCTCATCTGGCTTGGTTCTTCTTGTTATTTTGGCAGTAATTATAAATGCGACAAGGCTGATGCCTGATATCCCTGTTTATACTTTAGCCATATTGGCACTTTTGGTGTCTTATGAATATTCTCGATTTTTCAAGACAAAATCATTGTCATTGGCATTTTTGCTTACTATTTTAATCAGCACTTTGGTACCGAGTGAATATTACTCTTATTTTGTCATTCTTGGTTGCTTGATATGGCTTAGTCTATTCTTGAGAATTTTGCTATATGACAATCCAACGATGGGAAACGCTGAGATATTTTTTTCTGGTTATCTAATGATTTTTCCTACGTTTGTCTCTGGAATCATTATTTTTGAAGCTTATGCAAAGTTACTGATGCTGGTTTTAATTGCCGTATCTTTTGCAGACTCGGCTGCATATTTCTTCGGTAAAAAATTTGGAAGAAAAATTCTTCTCAGAAACACCAGTCCTGGTAAAACCCTTGAAGGCTTGATCGGTGCCTTCGTTGCAACCCCAATTTTTTTGGCAATTTTATCTGGTTTAATAGGCATCAATTTATATGGTGCAATCATATTTGGCATAATCATAACGCCTGTGAGTTTTGCAGGGGATGTCGTTTTTAGTTTCATTAAAAGGAGTGCCAATGTAAAAGATTCAAGCAATCTTATACCTGGTCATGGAGGATTTATTGACCTCTTAGATGGTTCAATTGCGTCACTGCCATTTTTTGCACTTTTGTTAATGAGCTTGCCAGAAAACTTCTAATGGGTTTTAAAAAACTAAAAAAAATGCAAATC
This sequence comes from uncultured Gammaproteobacteria bacterium, assembly GCA_902595845.1. Lineage (GTDB taxonomy): Bacteria > Pseudomonadota > Gammaproteobacteria > Steroidobacterales > UBA11654 > CACPJA01. The sequence goes on along the minus strand of CACJRN010000003.1, from coordinate 98,310 downwards.
AATATGACTTATTTTATTTGATATTCCTTATTTTAATGGTTTTTGGCTTTCTTTAATCCTTTCAATCTTTATAATTCCTTCATAATGGAGAGGGATAATTAAAAAATGGATTTTTTATTTTCAGTAATAGCATTCATCGTCTTGGTTGGCGTGCTTGTCGCTATTCATGAATACGGACATTACATTGCTGCAAAATTATGCAATGTAAAGGTTCTTCGCTACTCAATAGGATTCGGCAAGGTTCTTGCCAGTAAACGATCAGGTAATGATCAGACAGAATATTGTCTTTCATTAATACCTCTAGGTGGTTACGTTCAACTCTTAGATGAAAGAAGTGAAGAGGTTGCTGAAGAAGAAAAAGACAGAGCCTTCAACAATCAGACACCCATTAAAAAGATTTTTATTCTCTTTGCAGGGCCAGCTGCTAATTTTATCTTCTCAATCATTGCTTATACGCTTATGTTTTCTGCTGGTGTACCTGGTCAAAAACCGATGATAGGAGAGGTTGATCAGCAATCTATTGCATGGGAGGCCAATATTCGAGCTGGCGATGAAATTATTTCTGTTGGTGATAGAGATGTAAAAACTTGGCAATCTGCTCTGATCTCAATGATTGGTGAAGTACTTGAGGATGAGCAAATATCAATACAATTAATCAATGCCAATGGAAGCAAAAAAAATGTACTTCTTGATGTCAGTGGGAGAACTAAAGAACTTACATCACCTGACTTATTGTTTCCAGGCCTTGGCTTTACGCCAGAATCTCCTAATCTTAAGCCAATTGTCGTCTCTGTTGTTCCAGACAGTCCAGCAGATCAGTCTGGCTTGAAAAAGGATGACATACTAAAAAGCATCGATGGCATAGAGATTCAGAATATTGAGCAATTCAGCCAATTGATTATGGATCGACCCAATACTTTGATTGATCTTCTCATTGAGAGGGATGGAATGGGTTATGAAACAGATGTCTCACTCACTACTAGGGAAGACAATAAATCGATGGGTTACATAGGTTTGCAAACAACTTTTGATCAAGATCAATTGCAAGAATACATGGCTATAGAAAAGTATTCTTTTACTCAAAGTTTCCTTATGTCAATTGAAGAGACCAATAGAATGATTGGTTTGACACTGAATATGTTGGGCAAAATGGTAACAGGTCAGATTTCCAGTGATAATTTAAGCGGACCTGTTGGCATTGCAAAAGATGCTGGCACTGTTGCTAAGAGAGGCATCATTGCGACACTCTCTTTTATGGCGATCATAAGCATCAGTCTGGGGATTCTTAATCTTCTTCCAATTCCTGTTTTGGATGGCGGTCAGATCCTCTTTGTTTGCATCGAGACTGTCATCAGAAGACCATTACCTGAAAAAATACAAATGGCCTTTCAACAGATTGGGGTAACCGCACTTTTGTTTCTGATGGTTTTTGCACTCTATAATGATTTAGCAAGGATTTTTGGGTGATTTCAATTTTGAACAAAAGCATTATAACTATTGCAATTTGGTTGTTCATTTTCCCTATGGCAACTCTATCTAATGATGAATTTGTTGTAAAAGATATAAAAATAGAAGGCCTTGAAAAGATTTCGGAAGGCGCACTTCTGAACTATTTACCAGTCAATATTGGGGACAGTCTTGATGAAAGCAGAATCCAAGAGTCTATCCGTTCTGTTTATTCAAGTGGATTTTTTAAGAATATAGAGTTTAGAAAGGATGATTCAGGAGTATTGATCATTTCTGTATTGGAGCGACCATCCATCGCCTCAATAAACTTTGAAGGTAATAAAGACATAAAAACAGAGGATCTAGAAGATTCTTTAAATAATATTGGTTTCAAGATTGGCAGAAATTATGATCCTTCGATTCTAGATGAAATTGAGCGGTCACTCATCGATCAGTATTTTAGTTTTGGTAAATACAATGCCAGAGTGAAAACAACAGTTGAAGAACTTCCTGGAAATACCGTTGGTGTTCAAGTTGATGTCAGTGAGGGCGATAGGGCACAAATTAGGCAAATCAATGTGGTTGGAAATAAGATCTTCAGTGATGAAGATATTCTAGATATATTGAAGTTACAGATGCCAAACTGGCTATCATTTTTCAATCAGGATGATAGATACTCTCGTGAAGATCTTCAGGGAGACCTTGAAACAATTGAAAATTTTTATTTAGACCAAGGCTATGCAAACTTTAGGATTGAATCCGCACAGGTTGCAATTTCTAAGGATAAGCAAGGAATTTTTGTAACAATCAATATCACTGAAGATGAAGTCTATACCCTCTCAGATGTAAAAGTAACTGGTGAATTTGTTATCCCAAAAGAGGAGATTGAAAAATTTATCTTCGCAAAACCTGGGCAGACCTTTTCCCAAGGGTTATTAACCTCTATTACGGAGCTGATCGAGTATGAGCTCGGTGAAGATGGGTATTCTTTTGCAGAAGTAGAGGCAGTTCCAGAATTAGATCGAGAAAACAAGGAAGTGAAAGTCGTATTCTACATTCAACCGAAAGATAGGGTTTATGTGAGAAGAATAAATTTCACAGACACAACATCAATCAATGATGATGTCCTCAGGAGAGAGATGAGACAACTCGAAGGTGGTTACTATTCGAAAAGCAAACTTGAAAGATCAAAGATCAGATTACAAAGACTGCCCTTTATCGAAGAAGTGAATTATGAAACATATCCAGTTCCAGGCTCGACTGATCTTGTAGATGCAGAGTTCAATATAAAAGAGGGACTTCCTGGACAATTTGGAGGCGGAATCGGTTATTCTGGATATCAGAAACTTATCTTGAATGGTAACTTCACACATACAAACTTCTTCGGAACAGGAAACAGGGTAGGGTTGGATATCAATGCAAGTCGATTCAGGGATTTATACAGCATATCAACCACTAATGCATATACAGGCATTGATGAAATTTCAAGGACACTGAGTCTCTCTTATTCAAACTTCAGTCAGTTCACAGCATCATCATCCGATTTTTCAACCAAAACATACTCTCTCGGAGCACAATACTCTTACCCATTGTCAGAGTTCCAAAGGCTTATATTTGGAGGCTCTCTTCAGAGTTCAGAGCTTCTGGCTGGAGATTATAGTGCCGATCAAGCTCTTCAATGGGTTACAAGCAATGGAAAGAGTGAATGTTTTGACCAAGAGTTTTTTGACTTCTGTAAAACCAGATTTGACAATGCTGAGCTGACTGCTGGATGGGTCTATGATTCAAGGAATAGATTTATGTTTGCAGATCAGGGGATGAGCCATCGTTTGATTTTAAATGCCTCAATACCAGGAAGTGATGTCGAGTACTATGGGATCAATTATGCCTACAAACAATACTTCAATATCCCTTTCCCTATCATTAATCGACTTACAATGATGGTTAAAGCAGATCTCGCGTTCAATGATGCATATGGTGATTCAATTGGTGTACCTCCTTACAAGAACTTTTATGCCGGAGGTCCGGACACAGTTAGGGGATTCAAAGAGCATCGATTGGGACCAAAAGACAATTATGGGAACCCTTATGGCGGTAACCTCTTGATTTCGAGTCAGACTGAGTTCATTCTTCCCATACCTGGTGATTGGGCCAATAGAGCAAGATTCAGTCTATTTTTTGATATCGGAAATACCTTTTCAACAAGTGAACTGGATTTTTTTGATCCTGAAGGTAATCCAATAGACTACAGTTTTGATGCCAGTAAATTGAAGCGATCTTATGGCTTAGCAGCCCAGTGGTTGGCTCCAATGGGATTATTTAGATTCAGTTATGCCATACCAATGAATTCTATAGACGGCAGAGATCGATTTTATTCTGATGAGACAGAGAGATTCCAATTTACAGTTGGTGGTGCTTTTTAGATAATGTCTTAATAATTTTTTGATAAGAAAGGAAATAATCATGAAAAATAAATACTTACTAGGAATAATTGCCGTATTGGTTTTTGTAGGGCAGCCAGTTTTTTCACAAGACTCAGCTGTGAGGATTGGTGTAGTGGATATGAATAAATTACTTCAAGAATCTCCCCAATATCAGGACATGCTTTCAGCTGTTGAAGAAGAGTTTGCTCCTAGGGTGAGAGATATTGAGGCCAAGGAAGCTTCTTTCAATGAAAGCAGAGATCAGTTACAACAGGATAATTTAGCTCTCAGTAATGATGAAAGACAAAATGCGACACTCAAATTGGCCTCAGCTCAAAGAGAGCTAGAGTACTTGGCACAAAGCTTTCAAGAGGATAGGAACAATCGAATTCAGATTGAGACCAATAAAATCATTGTCGAAACCATCAATGTTGTGAACAAATTTGGTAGAGACAGCGGTTATGATCTCATCATCAATGAGGGCAGAATCAGTCAGAACACAATTTTGAATGGAGGAACTCTTTATAAGGGCGCTTCAGTCGACATCACAAATGACATTGCAAAAGTATTAGAGAAAAACTTTCAGGAAATTAAAACGGGCGGTTAAACTTCGTTTTCTAAGGAGAGATATTTTTGCCAGATGGTTCAGTCACACTAGGGGAATTGGCATCCAAGTATGGATGTGAGCTGATTGGTGATGATGAAACCAGAGTAAGTAAAGTCTCAACTTTGCAAGATGCAGACCATGATTCTATTTCCTTTCTTGCAAATCCTGCTTACAGATCTCTATTAACTCAAACCAAAGCATCTGCTGTCATACTCATGAAAGAAGATGAGCAGAATTGTCCCTGTGCCTCACTCGTTTGCGACGATCCATATCTTGTTTTTTCTAGAATCTCATCCATGCTTGATCATTCAAAATCATTTCGTCCAGAAATACACCCCACTGCAATTATTCACGATGATGCGATAGTCCCCAAAAGTTGTAATATTCAAGCTGGAGCTTTTATTGCAGAAGGGGCAAGTTTGGGTGAGTCAGTCTATATCGGTGCAAATTCAGTAATTGAGAAGAATGCTCAGATAGGTGATAACTCATGGATAGCGCCAAATGTCACAGTGATGAATGATTGTCTTGTTGGAAATAGAGCAGTCATACACTCGGGTGTTGTCATCGGTGGCGATGGTTATGGCTTTTCAGAAAATGAAGAACAGTCATGGGAGAAAATACCGCAAGTTGGATCTGTTATCATTGGAGATGATGTTGAAATTGGCGCAAATACAACCATAGATAGAGGCGCACTTTCAAACACCATCATCGGTAATGGTGTCAAATTAGACAATCTAATTATGATTGCTCACAACGTCGTCATTGGTGACCATACAGCGATTGTCGCATCTTCATCAATTGCTGGTAGTTCAAAAATAGGTAAATATTGCCGTATCAGTGGGCAGGTAGGTATCACAGGGCATGTAGAAATTGCAGATCATACAACCTTGACCGCTAGAACGTCTGTTATGAAATCAATCTCAAAATCTGGTGTCTATTCAAGTAATTTATTTCCTCATCAGGAATCCAAGGAATGGCAAAAGAATGTTGCAAAGTTTAGGAGACTGAAAAAATCAGAAGAAAGCAATGACTAACATTCATAAAACAGCAGTCGTATCATCCAAATCAAATATTGATCCAAGCGTTGCAATTGGAGCTTATTCTATCATCGGGGATGATGTAGAGATTGGTAAGAATACAAAGATAGAATCGCATGTTGTCATCAAGGGAAACACAAAGATCGGCGAGGATAATCACTTTTATTCTTTTTCCTCCATTGGAGATGATCCTCAAGATAAGAAGTACTTAAATGAGGAAACTGCAGTTGAAATCGGAGATAGAAATACAATCAGAGAATATACGACCATCAACAAGGGAACAATCCAGGATGTAGGCGTTACAAGAATGGGCAATGACAACTGGATCATGGCCTATGTTCATATTGCACATGACTGTCAAGTTGGAAACAATACGATATTTGCTAACAACACAACATTGGGTGGGCATGTTGAGGTTGGAGATAACGTCATATTTGGTGGTTTTTCGGGTGCCCATCAGTTCTGTAAAATAGGAGCGCATAGCTTCTTGGGTATGTACTCAGGAGTGGCCAGAGATCTTCCTCCATATGTCATTGTGATGGGCCAACCTGCTGAACCCAGAGGGATCAATCTTGAGGGTTTAAAAAGAAGAGATTTCTCAAAGGATCAGATAAGGAACATTAAATCAGCATACAAAGCCTTGTATATGTCTGATCTTCGATTAGAAGAGGCTATAAAGGCAATTCAGGATCTTGGTGATATCAACGGAGAACTCAATATTCTTGTCGATTTTCTAAACAATACGACAAGAGGCATTGTCAGAAAAGGCTAATACAGATGGCACATTTTGTAGTCGTAGCAGGGGAACCGTCTGGAGATGTGCTTGGCGCTAAATTAATTTCAGACTTAAAAAAGATCAATCCAGATCATCAGTTTTCAGGGATTGCTGGCCCAAGAATGATAGCAGAGGGTTGTGAACCATGGTTTGAGATTTCAGACTTATCTGTGATGGGTTTAACGGAAGTGGTTAAACATCTACCAAGGATTCTTAAAATAAGGAAGACAGTGATTGAGAAGTCTATTGATATTGAGCCAGATGCTTATATTGGCATTGATTATCCAGAATTTAATCTCAGTATTGAGAAGTCACTGAAAAAAAGAAAAATCAAAACCATACAAATGGTCTGTCCAAGTTTTTGGGCTTGGAGGGAAGCGAGGGCAAATAAATTCAAATCAGCAATAGATTTGATGCTATGTTTATTTCCCTTTGAGCCCGAACTACTCAAAGATAAGGGTGTTGAAGCAGCTTTCATAGGCCACCCTCTTGCTGAAGAGATTAAGATGGATAGTTCTCATCGCTCATCATCTGACATTGAGTCTGTGAATATCGCTCTTCTGCCAGGAAGCAGACGAAAAGAAATTGATTTTCACCTTGAAGTTATATTGGATGCAGCAGTGATGATTCGTGATCAACTATCCATAACCAAAAAAGAGGTTGTATTTTTTATACCAACAAGATTCAAAGAAATGGAAGATTGGATTAAGTCCTTTAAAAAATTTAATGATCTAAAAATTAAAATATTCAAAGAAACCAGCGATTGTTTGTCAGACAGCGATCTGATCATAACCAAATCAGGAACATCCACATTAGAGTCAGCACTGTATAAAAAGAAAACAATTGTGGTTTATAAGATGTCAGCAGTTTCATTCTTTTTATTAACAAAATTAAACCTAATCAATGTGAGCTATGCTTCACTTCCAAATATTTTATTGGGCAATGAGTGCTTTAAAGAATTTATTCAAGATGATTTTAAAGCAGAGGGAATTGCAAATGAGGCCATAAGATTATTGCAAGTTGATACAGATGCTTATCTTATTCCCTTAAAAAAACTTCACGAAGATTTAAGATCTCCCGAGCAGGATGCTTCTTCTATGATCACTCGATTTTTAGGCTTATCTTGAGCCAGGAAGCTGCAAATATTTTTATAGGTGTAGATGAAGCTGGGAGAGGTTGTCTAGCAGGTCCAGTAGTAAGCGCATGCGTTGCAATCTATGAGGACCAAGTCATTGAAGGTGTGAATGACTCAAAGTTGTTATCACCAAAAAAAAGAGATGATCTTTATGATGTCATTCAGAATGAATGTCTAAGCTTCTCTGTAGCGAGTATAGATAATCATGTCATTGATCAAAAAAACATTCTCGTTGCGACTCTCCAATCAATGAAAGATTCGATTGATGCCATTGGTGTTAATGCGGATGAGATCATCATCGATGGACCTCATAAACCAGTCATGCATGATCAGAGAGACTTAATCACTAGGGGTGTTATTGGGGGTGATAAACTATTTCATTGCGTTTCAGCAGCATCTATAATTGCTAAGGTTTATAGAGATAAGTTTATGATTGAATTGCACCACAAGTATCCAAAATATAATTTCCAAAAAAATAAAGGATACCCAACAAAAGATCATATCCAAGCCATCAGAGAATTAGGACCCAGCCCTTATCACAGACTGAGTTTTAAGCCAGAACTCTATGAAAACGAGAGTTGAAAATGAGTAATCCTTCTTTTGTTCATTTAGACGTGAATACCCAGTATTCACTTGGAAGAAGCACAATCAGGCAGGATCAGTTAATAGATGCTTGTACCGATATGGGGATGCCTGCAGTTGGAGTGACTGATCATAATAATCTTTTTTCTGCATATAAGCTCTACAAGTCTGCTCAAAAGCAAGGCATAAAGTATATTATTGGATCAACCGTTACCATTCTAGACCAAAAAGAGCGAATCAAAAGTAAGCTATCTCTTCTCTGTGAGAATGAGACTGGTTACAAGAATTTATGCGCTCTGATTACACAGTCATACACAGAGAAATTAGATAAAAACGAGCCACTCATTGATAAAAAATGGCTGGAGAGTCGAACAGAAGGATTGATCGCAATCTCTTCCTCTAACAATGGTTATCTTCAGCAGTCTAAATCCATGGATGAATCAATGGCACTTCAATGGATCAATGGTCTTCAAGAACTATTTCCAGACCGTTTATTTATATCGATCTCTAGAATGGGAATTCCAAATGAGGAAAAGGTGAATCAGTTAACCATAGAGTTATCTACAAATTTCAAAATCCCAATCGTTGCTGTAAATAATCCAATTTTTATAGAAAAAGATGATTTTCTTTCACTCGATGCAAGGGTTTGCATTGATCAGGGAACAATGATGGATGATGAAAGAAGAGCGAAAGACTATACACCCGAACAATATTTTAAAAGTTCTGATGAAATGGCAGATTTATTTGCAGATATTCCTGAGGCATTATCGAATACGATTGCGATAGCAGAAATGTGTAATTTCGGATTTGAAAACACTGATCATGTCTTACCAGACTTTGAAACACCTAAAGATTTATCCATTGACGAGTATTTGGAGCAACAGGCAAATGTTGGTCTAAAAAAAATATTCCCCAGTGGCGGAGATAATCTCAGCACCTATCAAAAACGTCTAGATGATGAAATTAAAATCATCAAGAGAACCGGTTTTGCTGGTTATTTTCTTATTGTTGCAGATTTTGTTCAATGGTCTAGGGAGCAAAATATCCCTGTCGGTCCCGGCAGAGGATCTGGGCCTGGATCGCTAGTAGCATATGCTCTTGGTATCACGGACATAGATCCCATTGAACATGACCTCATTTTCGAGCGATTCCTTAATCCAGAGAGGATTTCAATGCCTGATTTTGATATCGATTTTTGTGTCAATGGCAGAGATCGAGTCATTGATTATGTGAATGAAAAATACGGCGATGACAAAGTCTCACAAATCATCACTTACGGCACACTTTCTGCAAGGGCAGTGGTCAGAGATGTTGGAAGAATCCTTGGTTACCCATATGGCATGGTAGATCGCATTGCCAAAATGATCCCATTTGAGATTGGAATTACTCTCAGCGATGCATTAAAGAAGTCAAATGAGCTGGCTGAAAAATATGAGGAAGACAATGAAATTCAGTCCATCATTAACCTATCACTCAAACTGGAAGGTTTGGTCAGGAATGCAGGCACACATGCTGGTGGAGTAGTTATTGCCCCATCGAATCTGTCTGATTTTATGCCATTATTCAAAGTCGATGATGAAGAGGGTACTGTCACCCAATTTGATAAAGACGATGCAGAATCAATTGGCCTCATAAAATTCGATTTCTTAGGCCTAAAAACACTGACCGTCATACAGAATACTGTTGAGTTGATAAATTTTAGCACCGATTCGCCAATCGATATCAAGAAGATAACACTAGAGGACAAGAAAACATTTAGCTTGCTTTCTTCAGCAAGAACAATTGGTATCTTCCAATTGGAATCTCCAGGAATGAGAGATCTCATAGAGAGAATGCAACCCTCTAGATTTGAAGACATCATTGCTTTGGTGGCTTTATTTAGACCGGGCCCTTTGCAGTCAGGCATGGTGGATGATTTTATTGAAAGAAAAAAAGGCGGAGAGACAAAGATCATTGATTATCTCCATCCATCTCTAGAACCAATCCTGCGACCGACTTATGGAGTGATTGTATATCAAGAGCAAGTCATGCAAATCGCTCAGAAATTGTCGAACTACACTCAGGGCAGTGCCGACATACTCAGAAAAGCCATGGGTAAGAAAATTCCAGAGGAGATGGCGAAGCAAAAAGATGTCTTTATTCAAGGCGCAATTGAAAACAATATATCCGAAGCATCTGCTAGGAGAATATTTGAATTGATTGAAAAATTTGCTGGATATGGATTCAATAAATCTCATTCTGTTTCCTACGCGATGATTGCCTATCAGACCGCCTATTTAAAAGCACATTATCCGACCGAATTCTTTGCAGCTTCTCTCACCTATGATATGGAAAATACGGATAAATTGATTCGAATCAAGGAAGATTGCGAATCATTTGAAATCGAAGTCAAGCCTCCATGTGTTAATCACTCAGCCTATGAATTCAGTGTATGGAAGAAAGATGAAATCAGATATGCATTAGGTGCGATCAAAGGTATTGGACGATCCATCTCTGAAGCAATATATGAAGAAAGAAAGAAAAATGGTGAGTTCAAGAGTATTTTTGATTTTTGCACCAGATTGTCGTCCGAGAAGCCTTCGAAAAGAACTCTCGAGGCACTTGTAAAATCAGGAGCAATGGACACATTTGGAGAGAATCGATCAACACTGCTTAACTCGATTCAAATTGCACTCAGTTATTCAAATAAATTAAATCTTGAACAATCAGCTGGCCAAACAAATCTATTTTATTCTGATAGTGATGAAGATCAGAACCTACCAGAGTTAAGTCGAGCAAAAGAACTACAAGTTGATGAAAAATTAGGATTTGAATATTCCACTTTGGGTTTTTATTTTAGCGGTCATCCATTTGATGCCTACAGAAATGACTGCAAGCATTTTACTCGATACAACATCTCCTCTTTAAAGAGGATGCTCGATTCAAAGAAAAGAGAAGGGTATGGAAATAATAACTCTTTGATTGATTTAGCTGGATTAATTTCAGATGTCAAAAGAAGAGGAAATAATCTTGCATTCAAAATTGATGATGGCACTGCAATGATTGAGGGCATCGTTTTTGGCGAAAAGATGGAGAGCCTTAAAGGCAGCGTCATGAACAATCAACTACTTTTTCTAAGGGGAAAACTGAGGTTCGACAGTTATGCTGATATGTGGCAACTGGTGATTGAAGAAGTTTCTTCACTTGAAGAATTGATCAGCAATAAGGCAAATAAATTAGTCATTCGATGTGACCCAAATTTTAACCCCAAGAAGCTTCAAAAGATTCTGAAATCCCATACTCCCGGAAGCTGTTCAGTTCAACTCAATTATCTCAGTGATGTAAACCAAACGAAAATGAGACTCGGCGATGAATGGAAGGTCAATCCAACGAAGCAATTGAGAGAGACTTTAGCAGAAGAACTCGGCATTGATAATTTTCAGTTTATTTCAAGCTGAGAAGATATAAGCTATTTATAGTTGTTATACAATACATGTGAACATGTGATGTAATTTTATGGATTTCTTAGATTTTGAAAAACCAATTGTAGAGCTTGAAAGAAGAATTGAAGAGCTCAGATTGACCAATACGGATGCAGACACAGCAATCGAGCTAGATGATGAGATTCAGAGGCTCCAGAAAAAGTGTGAGTCTCTGACAAAAAAAATCTTTGGTAGTCTCAGTGAATGGCAAATTGCTCAACTAGCAAGACATCCACTTAGACCTAAATCCATTCAAGTGATTGATGCCATCAGCGAGAACTTTCAAGAGCTTCATGGCGATAGAATGTATGCAGATGATTCCGCAATTATTTCAGGGCTTGCCAAAATCAATAACCAATCAGTGATGTTTATTGCACAAGAAAAGGGCAGTAACACCAATGAGAAAATGAAAAGAAATTTCGGTATGCCCAGACCTGAAGGTTACCGCAAGGCACAAAGAATGATGAAGCTCGCAGAAAAATTCAAAATTCCCATTGTAACCATTATCGACACACCCGGAGCATTTCCTGGAATCGGTGCTGAAGAAAGAGGCCAAAGCGAAGCAATTGCAAGAAACCTTTTCACTCTGGCATCTTTAAAAACTCCCATTATTAATCTTGTACTTGGAGAGGGAGGGTCAGGTGGTGCATTGGCGATTGGCATGGGAGATAAACTCATCATGCTTGAATACTCAATTTATTCAGTGATCTCTCCAGAAGCATGTTCATCCATCTTGTGGAGGACGCCCAATGAGACGGAAACTGCTGCTGAAGCAATGGGAATTTCATCTTCTCGATTGAACAAATTGGGACTGGTAGATGAGATCATTGATGAACCGCTTGGAGGATTTCATAGGAATCCAGAGAAAACTTTCACATCAATCAAAGAAAGTATTGCTAATGCACTTCAAACCCTCAAATCAGAAGATCCAGAGACCTTACTTGATCAAAGAAGAGCAAGATATAAGGCAATTGGCGAATTCAATGAAAACTGATCATGGCTGATCTTCAAGATTTTGAGGATAGTTTTCTAGGTCAGTTTTCTTCAATAGATGCTGAAAAAGTCTGCCTAGCACTCAGTGGTGGCCTAGATTCAATGGTTTTGTTGCATTTAATGCATGTTCATCTCAATGGCAAATATAAGATTCGTGCGATTTATGTGAATCATAATCTCAATGAGAACTCAAATAATTGGAGTAATTTCTGTAAAAAACAATGCAGTCAACTTGGTATAGATCTCACAATTGAGTCCATTCATCCTGAGAACAATGGATCTGGATTAGAGGCAAGTGCCAGGGATGAGAGATACCAAGTCATTAAAGAGAATCTTACCCAAAATGAGTTGTTGCTGACTGCACATCATAAAGACGATCAACTTGAAACCATTCTTTTCAGAATTTTTCGAGGAACAGGAATCAATGGCTTGAGAGGAATTGCTCATTATAAAGATGATAAGAGCCATATTATTTTAAGACCGCTCTTACATTATTCTCGAGCTGACCTTGAAGGATATGCTGCTGCAAACAAGATTAAATGGATAGAGGATGATAGCAATGAAGATACTTCTTTTGATCGAAATTACATCAGAAATCTACTTGTTCCAAAAATCAAAGAAAGATGGAGTCGTGCTGAAGAATCAGCCCATCGACTCTCAATTATTGCTGCAGAGAACTATGAATTGTTAAATGAGCTTGCATTAGAAGACCTCTCACAAGAATCAGATCTAGATTCAGTCGGAATCGACTGTTTTGATTCACACTCTATTCCTAGAATCAAGAATATGATCAGGTTTTTGATTGAAAAGAATGACATGGATATGCCTTCAATGAATATTCTTAATTCTGGACTGATTGACCTGATTAATGATGACAAGAAAACATCAGAGATAAAATGGGGTAATTTTGTGATCAGGCGTTTTAACAAGAGACTATACTTTCTTAATAAAACTATAGCCATGCCACTTATCCCACCCGATAAAATTACCTGGTCAATTCATCAATCGATTGACCTTCATTATCCAATCGGTTCATTGGAGACTGATTTCAGTAATGGGAGTGGCATTTCATTGGATAAATGTTCCGAGAACCTTCAAATAAAATTCCGCAAAGGTGGAGAAAAAATCACGCTGGGTACAAAAAAGACACCAAAAACATTGAAAGACTTTTTCAATGAAAAAAAGATTCTTCCCTGGACAAGAGATAAGATTCCATTGATATATGACGATCAACATCTCATATGCATAGGGGATTTCTGGATCAATGATGACTTCATAGCAAATAAAAAAGAGCGTTCTTTTGTTATTGAGTGGAATACAAAGATGAGGATCTTGTAAAAATCATCGTTGAGGGTCAAACCAGAATCTGTTAATTTGAAATACCGGGACTGAGATAAATATATTCAGTATTTCTCGATTTAAATTCCCAAGTTAAATTTTAGGTATAGGTGCCCGGGCATGTCAGATTATATTTTTGTTACAGGTGGAGTTGTTTCAGCACTCGGCAAAGGCGTTACATCTGCTTCATTAGGCGCCATTTTGGAAGCCAGAGGTCTGAAAGTCGGGATGATGAAGCTTGATCCATATCTGAATGTTGATCCAGGGACAATGAGTCCCTATCAGCATGGCGAAGTTTTTGTAACTGAAGATGGAACAGAGACAGACTTGGACTTAGGTCATTATGAAAGATATGTCTCTACTGTAACCGGTAAGCACAGTAATTACACTGCCGGTAAAATCTATGAAACTGTTATTGCTAAAGAAAGAAGAGGTGATTATCTCGGTGCAACTGTTCAAGTGATCCCTCATGTCACTGATGAAATTAGAAAAAGTATTGTAAAAGGATCACAAGGCCATGATGTAACAATCGTTGAAATTGGTGGAACAGTCGGAGACATTGAATCACTTCCATTTGTTGAAGCCATCAGGCAAATGGGAATCTATAAAGATGGTTATGAAGTTGCATATGTTCATTTAACATTGGTGCCCTATATTAAGGCTTCTTCAGAAATAAAAACCAAACCGACTCAACATTCAGTGAGAGAGCTTAGAGCAATTGGGATTCAGCCTGATGCTTTAGTGTGTCGCTCCGAACTACCTCTTCCGAAAGAGCATTTTGATAAGATTGCTCTTTTTACAAATGTTGAAAAGAATGCTGTGATTTCTGCGCATGACGCAGAGGATATTTATCAGATCCCATTGATTCTAAAAGAGCAAGGTTTGGATGATATCATTGTTGAGAAATTGAAACTGGATGTACCCAAAGCAGATTTGACGCAATGGGAAAAAGTATTTACTGCATCAAAAAATAGCGATTCGAAAGTAAAAATAGCAATGGTTGGAAAGTATGTTGACTTCAAGGACTCTTATATTTCTTTGAGTGAAGCCCTTAGACATGCTGGCTTCAGTAACAATAAGAGTGTTGAGATCGTTTATGTGGAGTCAGAAGATATTCAAGAGAATGGCACAGATTGTCTTTCTGAAATGGATGCAATTTTAATACCTGGAGGATTTGGAGATCGAGGCATCGAAGGAATGATTCAGTCAATTGAATTTGCAAGAAACAAAAATATTCCCTTTCTGGGTATCTGTCTTGGAATGCAAGCAGCTGTGATTGAATATGCTCGCAATGTTCTGGGCCATAAGGATGCGAATAGCACGGAGTTTAACCCAGAAACATCAGCGCCGGTTATTGCAATGATTAGAGAGTGGATGAATCAAGATGGTTCAACTGAAAATAGAGATGAAAATTCAGATCTTGGAGGATCAATGAGACTGGGTGCACAAGAATGCTTATTCCAGAAAGGTACAAGAGCGAAAGATATATATGATGCAGATTCAGTTATTGAAAGACATCGCCATCGTTATGAATTCAATAATACATATCGCGAAGAGCTTGAGAACAATGGTTTGGTTTTTTCAGGTTTTTCGAAAGATGGATTGGCTGAAATGATCGAGATACATGATCACCCTTGGTTCATAGGCTGTCAATTTCACCCAGAGTTCACATCTTCACCTCTTGGAGGGCATCCATTATTTCATTCTTTTATAAAAGCTGCTGTAGAATACTCTAAAAAGAATTAAATTTATGGCAGTCAAAGTTTCTAACTTTAGTATCGATAATGGGTCACCCTTAACGCTGATCGCAGGCCCTTGTGTGATCGAATCAAAAGACCTGATTCACGATGTTGCCGGATCAATAAAAGAGATCACAGAATCATTGGGGATTCATTATATTTTCAAATCTTCTTTTGATAAGGCAAATCGAACTTCAATTGATAGCTTTAGAGGTCCAGGAATGGAAGAGGGCTTGTCTATTCTTGAGAGCGTCAGAGATCAATTGGGCATACCCGTGATCACAGATGTTCATGAGGACACTCCTTTGGATGAGGTCGCATCGGTGGTTGATGTGCTTCAGACCCCTGCTTTTTTATGCAGACAGACCAATTTTATTATCAATGTTGCCTCACAACAAAAACCAGTGAATATTAAAAAAGGTCAATTTCTCTCTCCTTGGGATATGGAGAATGTCGTCAAGAAAGCAAAATCAACAGGCAATGATGACATCTTGGTATGTGAACGTGGTTATACATTTGGTTACAACAATCTTGTATCAGACATGCGTTCACTCGTTATCCTAAAAGAAACATCATGCCCAGTGATTTATGATGCCACTCACTCACTCCAGCTTCCTGGTGGCAAGGGTCAATCATCAGATGGACAAAGTGAATTCATCATTCCAGTCTCTAGAGGTGCGGTTGGTGTTGGTATTGCTGGGATTTTTATTGAAACTCATCCAGATCCAGAAAATGCTCTAAGTGACGGACCAAATTCTCTTCCATTGGATAATCTCAAACCTTTGCTAGAGCAATTATTGGCGATAGATAAAATTGTTAAGCGATAATCATCTCAATGGAGACTAATGATGAGTGAAATTATTTCGGTGAAATCCATTCAAGTCCTCGATTCGAGGGGTAATCCCACAGTTGAGGCTGAAGTCACATTAAAAGACGGCACAAGTGGAAGAGCATCTGTCCCATCGGGTGCCTCAACTGGAAGCAGAGAAGCAGTGGAATTAAGAGATGGGAATAATGAGATTTATCTAGGAAAAGGTGTTTTGGCAGCTGTTGAGAATATCAATTCAGAAATACAAGCAGCACTCATAGGCCATGATATTTATGATCAAAGCAGTATTGATCAGATTATGATCGATCTTGACGGCACAGAAAATAAATCCAGACTTGGTGCCAATGCAATTCTAGCAGTGTCACTGGCTTGCATTAAAGCCGCATCAGCATCAAAAAAGACAGACCTGTTTCGATATTTATCAGATGGCCCTTACAGTTTCCCTTTACCAATGATGAACATCATCAATGGTGGAGAGCATGCAAATAATAATATAGATATTCAAGAGTTTATGATTCTGCCGGTTAACTTTGAGCGATTCTCTGATGCACTTAGGGCTGGTGTCGAGATTTTTCATTCACTGAAGGACGTGCTTGATAAGAAAGGGATGAGTACTGCGGTGGGAGATGAAGGAGGGTTTGCTCCCAATCTGAAGAATAATGTGGCTGCAATAGAGACCATTATTGAAGCAATTGAGTCGAGAGGATACGAGGCAGGCAATGATATTTTAATCGGGTTAGATGTTGCCAGCACAGAATTTTATCGCGATGGAAAATATCATCTATCTTCAGAAGACAAGTCTTTTGATTCAGCTCAATTCGTAGATTATCTCACCCAAATGATTGATCAGTATCCCATTATCACGATCGAGGATGGTATGGCAGAAGATGACTGGGCTGGTTGGAAATTATTGAGTGATGCCATTGGAGAAAAAGTTCAACTTGTTGGCGATGACCTATTTGTCACCAATCCATCAATTCTTAAGCAAGGCATTGATCAAGGCATAGCAAACTCAATTTTGATCAAACCAAATCAAATTGGAACACTGACTGAGACATTAGAAGCAGTCTCTTTAGCAAACAGAAATGGATATACATCTGTTATATCTCACCGCTCAGGTGAAACATCAGATTATACGATTGCAGACATATCAATGAATCCTAAAATCTCACAAATCAAAACAGGATCTTTGTGTAGATCGGATCGCATTGAGAAATATAATCAGCTTTTGAGAATCGAATCCATTGTTGGCGATCAGGCAGAGTATCCCGGAAAGAAGGCTTTTAATCAGCTCAAATGATTCGCTTCTTTATCATAATACTCATCGCCTTTTTTTTGATGATTCAATTTGATATTTGGTTCAAGGATGATGGCTTCTCTCGCGTCAAAGAATTAGAGCAAATGATTGATAGTCAGACTGAGGAGAATCAAAAACTAAAATTAAGAAATGAACAATTGGAACAAGAGATAGAAGAGCTAAAAACAGGAACAGAGTCCATAGAAGAAAAAGCGAGAACTGATTTTGGAATGATCAAAGAGGGGGAAGAGTTTTATTTAATCGTTGAGTAAATTTTTTGGGAGTTGATATGACTGAACTTACTTTAATTACAGAACATGATGGGATTATTGATATTCAAATGAATCGCCCTCCTGTGAATGCTTTGAACCTTGAAATAGTAGAAGGCTTGCACCAGGCAATTGATGATCATACGAATAATGGAGCAAAAGCACTCATGCTGAGCGGAAGGGAAGGTATTTACTCTGCTGGATTGGATGTCAAAAAGCTAGTGGAAATGAATGCGGATGAAATAACGGTCTTTTTTAAATCTTTTTGGGGTTTGATGGCAAAGATCTCGAAGAGCCCCATTCCAATTGCTGCAGCAATCACTGGACATAGCCCAGCAGGTGGTGCTGTTTTAGCGAATTTTTGTGACTATCGAGTCGCGGCCAATGGGAGTTTCAAGATCGGCATGAATGAAGTCTTCGTTGGACTTGAGGTGCCTAGGGTCATATACAAAGGTTTTGCCAGACATGTCGGGGAAAAACATGCCACAAACCTTATGGTGCATGGACAACTGATGGATTTTGATTTTGCACATGAGATCGGTTTTATTGATGAACTCGTAGAACCCAATCAAGTAAAATCAAGAACGCTTGATTGGTTAAAAAATCTCACTCAACTGCCACCATTGGCAATGAATAGGACTCGATTGAATGCAAAATCAGAAATCAACAATTTGTTTGACGAGCAATTGAAAACTATGTCAGAAGGTTATGCAGAAGGCTGGTTTGATGATGAGGTACAGTCTCGAATGAAATACATCGCTGAGAATCTCTAACTATGAAGATATTACTGACAAATGACGATGGCTATTTTTCTAAAGGCATCGTGATGCTTGATGAAATGCTCAGTGAGGTAGGTGATGTAACAATTGTTGCACCTGAAAACAATCACAGTGGAGCCAGTAGCTCACTGACGCTGAAAAATCCATTGAGGATTAGAAAATATAAGGACAATGGTTTTTATGTAAATGGAACACCAGCAGACTGCGTATTCATGGCGCTTACTAGAATTTTAAAGAGTCCACCTGATATTTTGATCAGCGGTATTAATCACGGTGCAAATCTTGGAGACGATGTTTTGTACTCAGGAACAGTTGGAGCGGCAATGGGTGGTCGATTTCATCCCTTCCCATCTTTGGCTGTATCAATCACTAACTTAAAACCTGATCACTTCACTACAGCAGTAGAAGTTGTGCGTGAAATTATTGAAGAAAAATTAGACAAGCTTCCCAATCCTTCATCGATACTCAATATCAATGTCCCAGATATACCCATTGAGCAAATAGAGGGATACTCTCTGACACGTTTAGGTAGAAGAGAATTACCTGAGAATGACAGAATCAATACGGATGCATATGGAAATGAGATACATTGGGTTGGTCCTCCACCAGAGCCTATTTTGGGTGAAGAGGGAACTGATTTCGATGCCATTTCAAAGAATAGAGTTTCAATCACACCTCTGGAAACTGACTTTACTGATTTTAAATCGATGGATGAATTTCAGAATTGGTTATAGATGTTTCAAGAACTCACAAAAAAGATTATAAATTTTGTTTTAGATCAATCTGCACGTCCAGGCGCCATATATTTCCTTTTTGGATGGAGCTTTGTTGAAGCCTGGTTCATCATTCCCATTCCACCAGATGCTTTATTGATTCCGATGTCCATCGCGAATACAAGTAAAGCTTATTTCTATGCTTACATGACAACAATCAGTTCAGTGATAGGTGGATTATTGGGCTACCTAATTGGATATTTTGCAATTGACTTTGCCATGACCTACATAGAGTCAATTGGTTTAATGGAGGCCTATGCTCAAGCAACAGATTGGTTTACAGTATGGGGCTCTGCTGTCATCCTGATTGCTGGATTCACAGTGATACCCTTTAAAATATTCACAATCATGGCTGGTAGCATGAAGATGAATATAGTTCTATTCCTTTTGGCTTCAATTATTTCAAGGGGTGCACGTTTCTTTATTGTGGCTTATGCTTCGAAAAAGGGTGGTCAGATGGCGGTTGATAAGATCATGGATCACGCAGATAAGATAGGCTACTTTTTCATGGCACTTCTTCTTGTAGGTCTCATATGGTCTGTGCTTTAAGATGCTTACAAGAATCATAATATTCATCATTGTACTTTTGGCGGTATATTTCTTGATTTCAAGATTACCAAGAGACTGAATCAGTCAATTACAATTAAAGCAGTCGGATTTCGATATTCTGAAGTGAGAACATTGAATGTTCTGCAAGCACTTCTGCTATCCATAATTTCAATACCAATATTCATTTTCTGTAATTGCGTAATCACTGAAAGAGATGGAAAGACTTGATTCTTACCCGTGCCAAAAAGGACAAGCTCACATTTGTTTTCAATGATGAATGAAAAATCATCAATGGTCATCTCATCAACATTGGGATGATCCCATGGCGATATGGCACTATTGTCGTGAATGAGTAAACTCTGTTCATACCACTTTCCTTTGAACTTTATCTTAGTCTCAGTTCTCTCTTCAATTAATGCGTTAGTAGTCATATTCATATTTAAAATCGATTATCATAGTGACTTCAAATTATTTTTTATCCATAAGAGAAATCTTCATGTTTGAACTCGACCTAGTTAATTTAGATGAGCTGAATTCAAAAACAGTCGATGGTCGTAGATTCTACGATACACCAGATGGCTTGTCATATCCTTCGGTGACGACTGTTGTTGGGATTTTATCAAAAGATGATATACAGGCTTGGAGAATGAGAGTTGGAGAGAAAGTCGCAGATGAAATCACCAGAGCTGCAACCACAAGAGGCAATGAAGTTCATAAATTAGCTGAACTGTATGTGAAGAATGAACTTAAGGAGCAACAAAGCTTATTTGATGAAAAGAAATCAACACCACAGTTGATGTTTGAGAGGTTATCTGCGGTTCTTGATAGAAAGTTGGGAGTCATTAACGCAGTCGAAGCGCCGCTTTATAGTGATGAACTCAGAGTTGGTGGAAGGGTAGACCTCATTGCAGAATGGGATGGTATTCCATCAATCATAGATTTTAAAACCAGCTCAAAACCAAAAAGAGACAATTGGATTAAAGGTTATTATCTTCAATCATCAGCCTATGCCGCAATGTATGAGGAAAGAACAGGAATAAAGATTAATCAAATTGTGATTGCCATTGCAGTAGAAAACCTTGAGGTGCAGGTATTTATTAAAAAGCCATCAGATTATATTCAAGAGTTTATCGATTTAAGAAAATCATATGACATAATACATCCAAATGATTAATGCCATGGATGAGTCTCAATTAAAAATTCAACTGACTGAACTCAATGATCGATTCTCTTCGATCAGGGGGTATCTTTGACTTTGAAAAAAAGGAAGTCAGACTTCAAGAAATTCTTGAAGCTCTAAATGACCCATCAGTTTGGGAAGATCTAGAAAAGTCCCAGGAACTCAACAAAGAGCGTTCACAGCTTGAGAAAACAATGAATCAGGTTAGCTCCATAGAGCAGAGGCTTCAAGATTCTGAGGTTTTATTGGAATTATCAATATCCGAGAAAGACGAAGAGATTCTCACGGAATTAACGAATGAGATTCATATCTGTGAAGGTGAAATTTCAAAACTTGAACAGCAACGAATGTTCTCAGGTGAAATGGATTCATCCAGCGCTTTTCTAGATATTCAAGCAGGTTCTGGCGGAACGGAGGCGCAAGACTGGGCAAATATGCTACTCAGAATGTATTTGAGATATTGTGAATCTAATAACTTTAATGCGGAATTGATTGAGAGCTCTCCTGGAGAGGTTGCAGGTATAAAGAGTGCAACAATTCATATCACTGGTGAGTTTGCATTTGGCTGGTTAAAAACAGAGACAGGTGTTCATAGATTGGTCAGGAAATCACCTTTTGATTCAGGAAATAGAAGACACACCTCTTTTGCAGCGATCTTTGTTTCACCAGAAATTGACGATGATATAGAGATTGATGTTGACCCAAGTGACTTACGAATAGACGTTTACCGAGCAAGTGGTGCTGGTGGTCAACATGTGAATACAACAGAATCTGCTGTAAGGATTACGCATGTACCAACAGGTCTTGTTGTTCAGTGTCAAAATGATCGATCCCAACATAAGAATAAAGCCACTGCAATGAAGCAAATACGAGCTAAATTATATGAGCATGAATACAAGAAGAAATTGGATCAAGCACAAGCAGTAGAAGAAACCAAAGCGGATATTGGATGGGGTAGTCAGATCAGATCATATGTTCTTGATCAATCGAGGGTGAAAGATTTGCGAACGCAAATTGAATCCAGTAACCCAGAAGCTATACTGGATGGCAATATCAATCAATTCTTGGAAGCGAGTTTGAAACAGGGGGTCTAGTTGGATGTCAGATAAAAATTCAAAAAGTGACAATCGATTAGTCGATGAGAGAAGAGAAAAACTCAATAGCCTCAGAGAGGGCGGTTTTAACTATCCATCCACGATAAAAATTAACTCATCTACTGCTTCAATCATCGATGAGTATGACTCGATGAAAAAAGAGGACCTTGAGGGTATTGATAGAGAATTCTCAATCGCTGGTCGAATGATGGCAAAAAGAGTCATGGGAAAGTCCAGTTTCTCTCGAATCAAAGATGGAAAGGGATCGATCCAAGTTTTTTTGAGCAATTCTGATCTGGGCGATGACTCTTATGAAAGCTTTAAAACAATGGATGTTGGAGACATCGTTTGGGTAAGAGGCTCGCTCTTTCGAACCAAAACAGATGAATTAACACTGAATGTGAAGGAGCTTGTTCTTCTCAGCAAGTCTCTCAGACCATTGCCTGAAAAATACCATGGATTGACTGATACCGAGATTCGCTATAGGAGAAGGTATTTAGACCTCATGATGTCAGAGGAGAGTGCTGAGGTATTCAAGATCAGGTCAAAAGTCGTTACCCAGATAAGATCTTTTCTAAATGATCTAGATATGATGGAAGTTGAAACTCCAATGATGCATCCGATACCAGGTGGAGCAGTTGCGAGACCATTCATCACTCATCACAATACACTCGATCAAGATTTCTATTTGAGAATTGCGCCCGAACTCTATTTAAAGCGTCTTACAGTGGGTGGCTTTGATCGTGTCTATGAAATCAATCGCTCATTTAGAAATGAGGGAGTTTCTACACAGCATAACCCTGAATTCACCATGTTGGAACTATATGTTGCTCATGAAACGCCAGATTTTCTCATGAACATGATTGAGGATATGATGAGGGCGATTTCTCAAGAATTATTTGGGTCTGACAAGATCGAATATCAAGGAGAAACGATCGATTTTACAGGCCATTTTCAGAGACTCACCATGGAGGAGTCAGTTTTAAAATACAATCCAGAATTAGATAAAGAAAAAGTCAGAGATGCTGGATATCTGAGATCATTTGCTGAAGGCATAGATATCTCAGTCGAAAATGATGCTGGCGCTGGAAAGATTTTATTTGAGATTTTTGAAAAGACAGTGGAACATCAACTCCAACAACCCACTTACATTACGTCTTACCCCAGAGAAATCTCTCCACTTTCAAGAGCGAATGATGATGATCCTTGGATCGTAGATCGTTTTGAATTTTTTATAATGGGCAGAGAATTAGCAAATGGATTTCAAGAGTTAAATGATCCTGATGATCAGGCTGAACGCTTTGAAGATCAGGTCAAAGCCAGAGATGGGGGAGATGACGAAGCAATGTTTTTTGATCAGGATTATATTGAAGCACTTGAGTATGGTATGCCTCCTACTGCTGGCTTAGGGGTTGGTATAGATAGACTTGTGATGCTTTTCTCAAATCAAGCGTCAATTCGTGACGTGCTACTTTTTCCTCACATGAGGTCGAAATAACGATTTAAAACACTTTTTATTTGGAGAAAAAATGCAAAACCCAATGAATAGATCTATTTTTGTATTGGTAGCAATACTTTTACTCGGTGCTGTTTTCCTAATCAGTCCAGCCCAAATACCTGTCATCATTTTCAAAGCCAGTCTTGTTTCTTTGGCAGCAATCCTTGGATATTGGATCGATTACTTGCTTTTTCCTCACATGAGACCTGGCGTGGTTGATAAGACGGAGACAGATCCAATCATCAGGGCATCGATTGCAATCAGGAGGGCAATAATAATTTTTGGAACCATTCTCGGTTTCTCAATGGCACTTTAATGCGAATCTTCGGTATCGCATTAATACTAACATTTATTGCGGTTCCTGAATCGATTGCAGAAGTACCTCGAGAGAGCTTGAAGTACAAAAGAGAACTCATTAGACATTCCAGAATCATTTGGGGTCTGGATGCACCAATACCTTTGTTTGCCTCACAAATTCACCAAGAAAGCACTTGGAACCATTTGGCTAAAAGTAAGTATGCAAAGGGATTAACACAATTTACTGACAGTACAGCTGAATGGATGATTGAGATTTTCCCAGAATTAAAAAGAGCAAATGTCTTTAATCCTATCTGGTCGATGAGAGCGATGCTGCTTTATAACAGTTGGCTGAATCAAAGAATTGAATCCATTGATGAGTGCAATCAATGGGCCATGATTCTGAGTTCCTACAACGGCGGACTGACTTGGTTGAACAGAGATAAAGCCTTGGCAGAGGGAGAAGGTAGTAATCCATATATTTGGTGGGATCATGTTGAGAAATACAGCAATAGAGCGGAGTGGGCAATAACCGAGAACAGGAATTACTCTAGAAATATTATATTCAAGCATCAACCCATGTATTCAGCTTGGGGTGATTTTTCAATCTGCTCTGATTGATTCATTGAGTGGGAATGGCAGCTACAATAACTCTATGCTTTTTTCATTTACTGTTAGTTCACTAGATGAATCAACTTGATTGATTACGGCCAAGCAAATACAGTCATTTGCAATTTCTTTTGATATGACAATATTACCCACAGGTTTTGTTTGATCCATGATTTGACTATGCGGAGTAACTAAATCAGTTTCTTTAATACTGATTTTATACATTCTTTTTTTAACCTTGCCTCTGTGCTGAACCCTTGCTACCACTTCTTGACCTGTGTAACAGCCCTTAGAAAAGCTAACTCCCTTTAATTCATCTAAGTTCAACATCTGTGGTATGTATTGCAACGAGCTTTCATTTGAGATGATAGGAATCATGGTATTTATATCGCATTCAACCCAATCATCACTTGAAATAGTTTGATCTACATCTTCAGGCGGATTATTTGATATAAAAACTGACCTCTGAGGATCATTTGACAAGCTTATATATTCTTCTTCATTGTTTCTGATGTCTTTTTGATGAATACCAAAGATCAATTCTTCGCTGGTCTGAATATTAACTTTTGATCTTAAAATATACTTCTGCAAATGAATGGATAGCTCATCTCTTAAATCTATGTTTAGAATTAGCCTGAATAGGTCTTCTGAACGATGAATCAATCCAGTTGATATGACACGACCTTGAACATTGCAAAAGGATGTCAGATGAAATAAACCATCATTGATTGATTGCGTGTCTTGTGTCATTTGACCTTGAAGAAACTCATCCGCATCCTCGCCGGCTATATTGATGATCGATAGATGTTCTAGATGTTTCATAAATCTTTGTGCTTGCTCCTTACGAACATAAATTTAGGTGTTCGGACCCATAAGATAAAGTATAATTGATCAGCAAAAAACATACCAAATAGATGACAAAAGAAACAAGACCGCTATCACCTCATTTAAGTGTATATCGTTGGCAAGTGACCAATACACTTTCTATTATTCATAGAATGTCTGGAGTCATACTTTATTTTGGCGGACTATTTCTGTCTCTATGGATTGCAGCAATTGCTTTTGGCGGATCATTTTCACAAGTCATTTTTTCAATATTGGATCATAACCTCATCAGGTTGATGCTTGTGGGCTTAACATTTGTTTTCTTTTATCACTCTCTAAATGGAATTCGACACTTAGCTTGGGATATTGGAAAGGGATTTGAGCCAAACCAAGTGATGAATTCAGGCATATTGATTGTTTGCCTAACATTTATTCTTACAGCATTATTTTGGTGGTTTATCTGATGGGTGTGGTGATCAAAATAAGAAGACTTTTTGGTATTGCTGGATTTGAGCATCACAGTGAACACTGGAAGAGTCAACGCTCTTCCTCCATTGCTCTTTTCTTGCTTGGTTATTGGTTCATTTTTCAGCTACTTTTCAGTCTGAATGATGCCGGAATAAATGAGATTCAACAATGGATGGCTCAGCCACTCAATTCTGTTCTACTCGCACTCACACTGCTCTATACTTTGTATCATTCAGAACTTGGGCTTCAAGTGATTGCCGAGGATTATGTTGAATCTAAGTCCACACAAACCACGATTTTATATGTTGTAAGAACAATCAGGCTAGCCGCAATTGTAATTACTTTTATTTCACTAATGAGAATTTGATGAAAGGCGAATGCAAATGAGTAAAGATTACGACATTATCCAACACCAATATGATGTTGTAGTGGTTGGCGCAGGCGGCTCAGGATTAAGAGCAACACTTGGTCTCGTTGAATCTGGCTTTAAAACCGCATGTATCACCAAAGTATTTCCAACAAGAAGTCATACTGTAGCCGCTCAAGGTGGAATCAGTGCAGCTCTTGGTAACAATGGTGAGGACGATTGGAGATGGCACATGTATGACACAGTCAAAGGTTCTGATTGGCTGGGTGATCAAGATGCCATTGCTTATATGTGTAAGGAAGCACCAAATGCAGTTTTAGAATTGGAACGTTATGGTATTCCATTCTCAAGGACAGATGATGGAAAGATTTATCAAAGAGCATTTGGGGGAATGACCACACATTTTGGTGACGGAATTGCACAAAGGACATGTGCTGCTGCCGATCGAACAGGCCATGCAATGTTGCATACCTTGTATCAACAATCCATTAAAAATAAAGCTGAATTTTTCATTGAATATTTTGCACTCGATTTAATTATGGAAGAGGGTGAATGCACTGGAGTTGTAGCGCTAGAGATGGCGACTGGCAAGATTCATGCTTTTCGCGCTCAACGGGTGATATTGGCCACAGGTGGGCATGGAAGAGCATATTTTTCATGTACTGCTGCACACACTTGCACCGGAGATGGTTCAGGAATGGCTCTCAGAGCAGGTTTGCCGCTTCAAGATATGGAATTTGTTCAATTTCATCCAACTGGTATCTACGGTGTTGGATGTCTCATCACAGAAGGTGTTCGAGGAGAAGGAGGATATCTTACCAACTCTGATGGCGAGCGATTCATGGAACGTTATGCGCCCAATGCTAAGGACCTTGCATCAAGAGATGTTGTGAGTCGTTCAATGACAATGGAAATATTAGAAGGAAGAGGTGTAGGAGAGAAAAAAGATCATATTCATCTTAATCTTCAGCACTTAGGGCCTGAAGTAATCGAAGAGCGTCTCCCCGGTATCGCTGAAACAGCAAGGGTATTTGCTGACGTTGATGTAACAAAAGACCCCATTCCTGTGTTACCCACAGTTCATTACAATATGGGTGGTGTGCCCACAAATATGCACACAGAGGTCATTACCAAAAACTCTGCTGGCGAGATGGAGATTGTCCCAGGATTGATGGCAGTTGGTGAAGCTGCTTCTGTATCGGTGCATGGAGCAAATCGACTAGGGTCTAACTCATTGCTTGACCTTGTGGTCTTTGGGCGAGAGTCTGCCATTCAATGCCAAAAAACCATCAAACCAATGGATATTCAAGGGAAAGTGAACCAAAGTGAATTGGATAAAATCATCGATAAGTTTGATTCTATTCGATTCTCAAAAGGATCGCTTCCAACGGCAGAAATAAGAGCAGAAATGCAAAGCATTATGCAAAAACATGCGTCTGTTTTTAGGACAGAGGAGTTAATGCAAGAGGGTGTGGAAAAACTTTCCTCATGCATTGAGTCATTCAAAGATGTATCTGTGAGCGATCGAGGTTTGATTTGGAATACAGACTTAATCGAAACATTAGAGCTTGAGAATCTTTTGGGTCAAGCCATCATCACAATGCAAAGTGGCCAGGTTAGAAAAGAAAGTAGAGGAGCACATGCAAGAGATGATTATCCCGATCGTGACGATGAGAACTGGCTGATTCATAGTATGGGTTGGATGGATGAGAACAATAATGTAACCATTGGTTCTTCGCCTGTTCATTTAGATACTCAAACAGATGAGGTAGAATCAATACCTCTCAAGGCAAGAGTTTACTAGAGGAGTCATCATGGCGGAATTTACACTACCCAAGAACTCAAAAATCGAAAAAGGCGAACATTTTAGTGCAGATGAATCGGCTGAAAATATCAGAGTATTTCATGTATATCGTTATGATCCTTCTGATGATTCAAATCCTCGTGTGGATACTTATGAGATAGATATGGATAAATGTGGCCCGATGGTTTTGGATGGGCTGATTAAAATTAAAAGCGATTTTGATCCCTCACTAACCTTTAGGAGATCATGTAGAGAAGGCATATGCGGCTCATGTTCTCACAATATCAATGGCGTCAATACACTGGCATGTATAAAGCCGATCAAAGATCTAAAAGGAGATATTCGCATTTATCCTCTTCCTCACATGGATGTTGTAAAAGATTTAGTGGTCGACTTAACTGATTTTTATGAGGGTTATTCCTCAGTCGAGCCTTGGCTTAAGTCAGATACTCCTGCTCCTGAAGGATCAGAGAGACTTCAAAGCAAGGAGGATCAGAAGAAAATTGACCAACCCTCTGCTTGCATCCTTTGTGCATGCTGTTCAACCAGTTGCCCCAGCTATTGGTGGAATGGAGATAAGTATCTTGGACCTGCAGCATTGTTGGCTTCATATCGTTGGCTTCAGGATAGCCGCGATGATGCGAAAAAGGATCGTTTAAAAGATCTGAATGATTCGTCAAAGCTTTATCGTTGTCATACGATCATGAATTGTTCTTTGGCATGTCCGAAAGATTTGAATCCTGGTCAGGCAATTGCAGAGATCAAAAAGATGATTGCCACCGAAGATTTGAATGAGTGATTCACAACACGATCTTTCAAGGATCAAATGGCGATGCAGAAGAGGTACCAAGGAGTTGGATTATCTTCTCTTGTCATATTTCGAGAATCATTATTTGAGAGCCAGCAAAGATGAGCAGGATTCATTTAGGAAAATACTTTCAGAGCAAGACCCAACCATCATTGAATATTTTGCAAACCCTAAAGGAATAAGCGACACTTCAGTCTATCAAGTTATTAGGGTCATATTGGGCTCAACAGATTCATTCCAAATTAAATGAAAAAAATAAGAAATTTCTCGATTATTGCACACATCGATCACGGTAAATCAACGCTTGCTGATCGTTTAATTCAATTGTGTGGAGGCCTGGAAGCAAGAGAGATGACAGAACAGGTTCTTGATAGCATGGAGCTTGAACAAGAGAGAGGCATCACCATTAAGGCTCAATCCGTTTCATTGGAATACAAATCAGAAGACGGCGATGATTATATTTTTAATCTCATTGATACCCCTGGCCATGTCGATTTTTCATACGAAGTCTCAAGATCACTTGCAGCATGCGAAGGAGCCTTATTGGTTGTTGACGCTTCTCAAGGTGTAGAGGCACAAAGTGTTGCAAATTCTTATAGTGCGATAGAGGAAGGGTTGGAAATTATACCAGTAGTGAATAAGATTGATCTCCCTGCAGCTGATCCAGATAAAGTTCTAAATGATGTCGATGAAATTATTGGAGTTGAGGTTGATGACCCAGCTTTGATCAGTGCCAAAACAGGAGAGGGCATTGAGTTCTTAATGGAAAAGATTGTCAAATCAATTCCATCACCAAAAATAGACGATGAAAAACCATTGCAAGCGCTCATTATTGACTCTTGGTTTGATCAATATGTGGGAGTCGTTTCTCTGATAAGAATATTCGAAGGGAAAATATCTGTTGGAGATAAGATTAAAGTCATGTCAACGGGGCAAGACTTCATAGTCAATGATATTGGAGTCTATACCCCAAAGAAAAAAGAAAGAAAAACATTAACCTCTGGAGAAGTTGGTTACTTGATTGCAGGCGTGAAAGATATTTATGGAGCTCCAGTTGGAGACACAGTAACTCATTTTAAGAACCCCACATCTGAATCATTGCCTGGTTTTAAGTCAATTCAACCAAGGGTTTTTGCTGGGCTTTACCCATCCGTCTCTGAAGATCTGGAAGCATTCAGAGAAGCATTGGATAAATTAAAACTCAATGACGCGTCTTTACACTTTGAGCCTGAATCATCATCAGCTTTGGGGATTGGATTCCGGTGCGGGTTCCTTGGAATGTTGCATATGGAAATCATTCAAGAACGGTTAGAAAGAGAGTATGACCTTGATTTGGTGACCACATCACCAACCGTTGTCCATGAAGTTGTTAAAACAGACGGAGAAGTACTCCAGATAGATAATCCAGATGATCTCCCGAAGATGAATAGCGTGAAAGAGATCAGAGAACCTATTGTGGCAGCGACTTTATTAACACCTCATGAATTTGTTGGCAATGTGATTCAACTTTGCCAAGCAAGAAGAGGAATACAGAAACGAATCCAATATCTCGGAAGGCAGGTTGTTATGGATTATGAGCTTCCCCTTGCAGAAGTGGTTCTGGATTTTTTTGATCACTTAAAATCGATATCAAAAGGTTACGCATCTTTTGATTACAATTTTTTGAGATTTCAACCTGATAAGTTGGTCAAGCTTGATATTTTAGTCAATCATGAAAAAGTTGATGCCTTCTCTGTGATCATTCATAAAGCAAACGCTGTATCAAGAGGAAGGGAAATCATTGATCGTTTGACAAAGATCATACCGAGACAACAGTTTGAAGTTGCGCTGCAGGCTGCAATTGGTGGCAAAATAATCGCAAGAGGCAATGTGAAAGCATATAGGAAGAATGTCACTGCAAAATTATATGGAGGAGATGTCACCAGAAAAATGAAATTGCTCAAAAAGCAAAAAGCAGGAAAAAAGAGGATGAAGCAATTTGGGGCAGTAGAAATACCTCAAGAAGCCTTTTTGTCTATCATGAAAAAAGACTGATGAATTAATAGAAAAATCACAGATTCAACACAATTCCAATCTATAATGCTCAAATGATTTTTGATTTTCAGACAATACTATTTTTCATAACCCTTTTTCTTGGGCTTTCTTGGCTTATTGGCAAGCGTATTTTAAAGAAAGACTCGGAGTTCTATGAAGTTTGCGGGGCCATGTTTCCTATTCTGCTTATCATATTTCTTTTTAGGTCGTTTGCTTATGAACCATTTAGAATTCCTTCAGCATCTATGATGCCAACACTCGAAAAAGGTGATTTTATTTTGGTTAATAAGTTTGCTTACAACATCAGAATGCCATTAACAGGAAAGACAATTTTTACCAATAAAGAACCAAAAAGAGGCGATGTTCTAGTCTTCGACTTTCCATGTGATAGAGACATCAAATACATCAAGAGGTTGGTTGGATTGCCAGGAGATGAGGTTGTATATAGAAATAAGCAGTTAAAGATCAATGGAGAATCAATTATTTCAAGCTATGACTCAGTTTTTAAGGATCCAAAGCAGTATGGTTCACACGTATACAACGAAACGATTGATGGAATTGATCATCGTTTACTCCTTACTCCTTCTCGCAGAGGGAGAGAAGGCACATATACGGTTCCAGAAGGCACATATTTCGTGATGGGTGATAATAGAGACAACAGTACAGACAGCCGTTTTGAATGCCCGGGATTTGTTCCCAGTGATCATGTTGTCGGATCAGCCACTAGAATATGGTTCAATTGGGATTTCTCAACTTTTCCTAAGTGGGACAGGATTGGCGATAAAATTAAATAAATCAGATACGTTTTGATTTCTAAAAACAAACATAAACAGCTCGAAAGTAACATCCAATATATATTTAATGACTCAGATATATTGACTCGAGCACTGACGCATCGAAGTCATTCTGCAAAGAATTATGAAAGACTGGAGTTTCTTGGTGACGCAGTTCTAGATATGGTTTTAAGCGAAAGACTCTATAAAGAATTCTCACAAATAGAAGAGGGCAGATTGAGCAGAATGCGAGCTCATCTTGTTAATCAGAGAGCCCTTGCTCAGATCGCTAGAGAAATTGAATTGGATACATTTCTTATCCTAGGCAAAGGAGAGAGCACCTCAGGAAAAAACAGAGACTCAATACTTTCTGATTCATTGGAGGCTGTCATTGGAGGGGTGTATATTGATGGAGGATTCGAGTCAGCCCAAAAAGTGATTAAGAATCTTTTTGATAAGACGATTCGTCAAATAAATCCTGAGGATCTATTTAAAGATTCTAAGAGTGCCCTTCAGGAAGTATTACAAAAAAATAACATGAAACTCCCTGAATATAAGCTTATAAAAACAGAAGGCGATCAACATGATCAGATCTTTGAGGTGGAGTGCATCATTACAGCAATGAATCTGATTACCAATGGTACAGGGAAGAATCTAAAAACAGCAGAACAGCAGGCTGCTGAAAAAGCCCTCAATGTTGTCCTGAACGATCATGACTGAAAAAAAGAGTGGTTATGTCGCAATCATTGGAAGACCCAATGTCGGTAAATCAACCCTGATTAATGCATTGATTGGGGAAAAAGTCACAATTGTGACTTCTAAGCCTCAGACCACAGTACAAAATATAATTGGAATACTTAATGATGAAGACTCACAAATCATTCTTGTAGACACCCCAGGGCTGGTTTCTAATAAAAAAATTGCGAGTCACAACAAGACCTATAATAAATCCGTTTTAGATGCTTTGGCTTCATCAGATGTCATTGTCATGTTGTCTGAGGCCAATAAATGGACAAAAACGGACGAACAATTACTCGAACAAATAGACGCTCAGTCTCTACCTTCTATTCATGTTGTAAACAAAGTAGACCGCTTCAAGGACAAGACCAAGATACTGGATTTCTTAAAGAAGCATTCATATTTGGATACTTTTTCTGACGTGATACCGATTTCAGCAAAATATAATAAGAATCTCGATTCACTGCTTGGTGTGATCAAGGGCCATCTACCCAATCATCATCTTGATTATGATGATGAAATATCCACAGATCAGGACTTGCATTTCAGGATATCAGAGGCACTTAGAGAAAGGCTTATGGAAAATCTTAAGGATGAATTGCCATATAAGTTTGATTGTGTGATTGAAACATTTGAAGAGAAAGATAAAGTTTTTTTAATTGAGATGGTCATATTGGTCAATAAACAAGCTCATAAAAAGATAATCATTGGCAAGCAAGGTCAGTTATTAAAAAAAATTGGCTCTGAAGCGAGGAAAGAAATTGAGAGGATACTGGATCGCCAAGTCTATTTATCAACTTATATAAAGGTTGTGAAGCCAGGACGAAGAAAATAATCATGGCGAATCAATTGATAATTGAGAATGAACCTGTTTTTATTATTCATCAAAGACCTTATTCTGAAACCAGTCAAATATTGAATCTATTTACAAAAAATTATGGAAGAGTCGATGTGATTGCCAAAGGGTCTAAGAGACCTAAGTCAAAATTTAGATCATTTATGCAACCCTTTATGCCACTGAACGCCTCTTGGTCAGGAAGGTCCCAGCTAAAAACACTCAGAAATATAGAAGCCTTTCAGCAACATCAATCATTGATTGAGGCCGATCATTTTCTTTCTGCACTTTATATGAATGAGCTTATACTTAATTTTTTGTCCAATGCAGATCCATATCCAAATCTTTTTGACATTTACCATGAGGCATTGAAGCAATTCAATTTTTCTGATGAGCATGAGCCACTATTGAGAATTTTTGAAATCAGATTGCTCGAAGAAATTGGTTATGCAATCAATTTCCAGACTGAAGCACTTAATCCAAAAGAAATTGAAAGTCATCAGTATTATCGATATGAACCTGAACAAGGTTTTCATCTATTATCAAAAGACTCACAGATCAAAAAGTATTCAGGAAAACAAATTAAATCTATCGAGAAGATGGACTTTTCTGAAAGAGATACATTATTGGCTGCTAAGAAATTGACAAGAGAAACGATCCAGTTTCATCTTGACGGAAAAGAGTTGATGACAAAGAAGATGTATAGGTCAATCAAAAGGGATATATGACTTGATTATATTTTTCTTATGATGACGCTTCCAAAGTCCTTAATGAAATATTCTTCACACTCAATTTGATTAAGCACATTTATAACGATATCAATCATTTTCTGACTCTTGCCACAGACGATTTCAATCGGTAGTGAATTTTGATTGAGTAATACAAAGTTTTCGACCTTGATCGATACCTCATGATGCTTGAGGCCATGTAAGTCTAGTTTCTTAAGATTCAAACTATTTTTCTGCCTTTTTGTTATATGATTGAAATTACATTATAACGATTTCTTTTATGACAAAAAAAACTACATTTAAGTCACCCGTGACAAAAAAAGATTATGTTGGAAATCTTGAGCCAAGATATGCTGGCATTCCGACATTTATGAGGACACCTTTGGCTGAAACATTGGAAGATGTTGATATTGGTCTCATTGGGGTTCCATATGATGGTGGCGTGACAAATCGAGCTGGAGCAAGGCATGGGCCAAGAGAAGTTCGCAATCAGTCAAGCTTAATGAGAACCATTCATCATATCAATAGAGAAAGCCCATTTGATATTGCAAATATTGCTGATTTAGGTGATGTTTCATTCTCGGAACCTTTTGATCATCAAGCTGTCAACAATGACATCACAGATTTCTTTGGTTTGGTAAAAGAATCCGGCGTGATTCCCTTGAGTGTCGGTGGAGATCACTCAATTACATATCCCATTTTTAAAGGCATTGCCAATGATGGTCCTATCGGAATGGTTCATATTGATGCACACACAGATACATGGGGCGAAATATGGGGCTCTAAGTTTCATCATGGCTCACCTTTTAGATTGGCCGTAGAAGATGGTTTGTTAGACCCTAAGCGCACAATTCAAATTGGTATCAGGGGTGCTCAGAATTTCATGGATGGAATTGACTTTTCTTTGGATTCAGGGATGAGAGTAGTCTTTATGGAAGAGTTTTTTGAAAGAGGTGTTAAAGAGGTGATTAAAGACGCATTGAATACTGTAGGAGATGGACCGACATATATATCTTTCGATGTAGATGGTCTTGACCCTGTATTTGCTCCAGGAACTGGTACCCCTGAGGTGGGGGGTATCACAACCATTGAGGCTCAAACGCTTCTTAGAGGCTTAAAGGGTCTCAATCTAATTGGTGCAGATGTGGTCGAGGTTGCTCCTCCTTTTGACCAGACTGGGAATACAGCACTCGTTGGGGCGACTATGATGTATGAGATTCTCTGCCTTCTTACTGATCGATTCAAGTGAAAATCCATGAGTGATATTGATATCATCTCTAATCCATTTCATGACAATGGTTATAGGGCGAAAATGAACTCTGATGAGTGCAGAAGATTTCATGAATCATTGCCCAAATATTCGCAAACTCCATTGATCAACTTGGATGAATTTTCAAAACAATTGAATCTTAAAAGTATACAAATAAAGGATGAAAGTAAGCGTTTTGGTCTCAATGCTTTCAAGTCGCTAGGTGCCTCTTATGCAATGGCAAAGATCATTGTTTCAAATGTTAATCATGATCAATCAGATTTGGAATTTGAATCTGTTATGCAAAAAAGTGATGCAATCAAAAAAATGACATTTGCTACTGCCACAGATGGCAATCATGGGAGGGCTGTTGCATGGTGTGCAGAAAACTTTGGTTGTAAAGCCATCGTTTTTTTACCAAAAGATACCTCGAGACATCGAGTAGATGCCATTGAATCTCATGGTGCAAAAGCTTTTGTAACTGATTTGAATTACGATGAAACAGTTGAATATGCTGCAAAGATGTCTGATGAGAATGATTGGATATTGATTCAAGATACTTCATGGGCTGGTTATGAGGATATACCGAGAGACATCATGGTGGGTTATCAAACCATCATCCATGAGCTTGAAAACGATGATTTTATCTGGCCCACGCATGTGGTTATGCAGGCAGGTGTGGGATCCTTCGCAGCTTCAATATTTGATGCATTCTCCAATATAGACCGACCGCGCCCTAAATTTATAGTGGTTGAGCCAACAGGTGCTGCCTGTTATTTTCAATCAATAAAGATCGGTGATGGTGATCCACACTCTTTAGATAAATTAGATACTCTAATGGCCGGATTGTGCTGTGGAACCCCAAGTATTCTTGCATGGGATATCATTAAAGAAACCGCTGATTTCTTTGCTATATGCGATGATGTGGTTGCATTGGATTCAATGGCGAGATTAGCTCAAATGAGTAAGCCAGACCAAGCGATTGTTTCAGGAGAGAGTGGGGCTGTGACAATGGGGTTTATTGAGAAAATTTGTATGGAGAAGGAATATTCAGAGTATCTGGATCTAATCGGTTTAAATGAATCTTCTAGTGTATTTTTTATTTCAACCGAAGGAGACACGAATCCGGATCTTTATGATCGTATTGTAAATGATCAGTAAAGCTCCATAATCATACATCTTGCTGAGCCACCGCCATGGCTTTCTATTGTCTCCAAATCCGAATGAATGATTCGATCATAGAAATGATTCAAAACCTTTTTCTGAGAGTCATCATATCCAGCGATAGCTTTTGATGACATGACAAGACATAAGCGATTCTGATCATCCTTAACCTCAATGCAGTTGCCACAAAAATTGAGCAATTGAGAATGAGAGATGAACATTAATTCATGTGTCTTACCGAGGCTTTCAATGACATTGCTTTTTCCACTTGTTATCGCATCCTCACAAACCACAGCCAGCTCTGTTCCGATATACATCATTACATCACTGTGATAGATGGGTCCTCCAGTATGACTGCTTGTTTCGAATGGAATGAGTTTGAAGTCATTCTTTTCAGACCATATTTCAGCAAGTTTTAAATCTGAGCGAGCAGAAATTCCCATGTATGCAATACGATTGATTCGGTCCATCACTAGACTGCTTGTACCCTCTAAGAATAATCCTTCATTTTCATAAGGCGTATAATCTTGATCAAGTCGATATGTTTTCTCTAAGAATTCAATGTGATCTTTTGATTTTTCAAGTCGTCTATTTTTTCCAAGCATGCTGAATATATGCATGCTTTTATCAGAGTAGGTGACTGCCCAATTTGGAAAGATATTATCTGGGCATCCTACATTTCCATCAAGTGTGGTTACTTTTATTTTATTTTGAACCAAGGTTTTTTCAAATTGATCAAATTCACTAATAGCCATAGAGAGTGTTTTATCACGTGAAATGGTGTCATCAGAAATCTGATAGTGATTGGTTTCCATGGTTTGATCATTGCAATAGAATTCTGCAGGTCTAATGAGCAAGACGTGATTCGTAGATTGTGTAGTCATTTTTTTAAATCAGGCCTTTTCTTCAATGGCCTTAAACGCACTACCAATGATTTCGACACCCCAATCGATCTCGTCTTTATTGATGATCAGTGGTGGTGCGAATCGAATCGTTGTGTCACGGGTTTCTTTGCACAAGATTCCTTTTTTGAGCAACAGCTTCGAGAGGTCCTTTCCAGTGATATAGCTTTGATCTATCTCAACACCAAGCCATAGACCTTTTCCTCTGATCTCTTTAATAATTGGAGAATTAAGTTCTAACAGAGATTGTTTGAAATAATCTCCCATGACACGACTGTTTTCAATCAAACCCTCTTCTTCGAGCAGTTCCAATGATCTTTTTGCTATCGCTGAACCCAGTGGATTTCCTCCAAATGTAGAGCCATGAGATCCAGGATTCATCCATTGCAGCACCTCTTCTGAAGAGAGAAATACTGAAACCGGCATGAATCCACCACCGAGCGCTTTTCCTAATATCAAACCATCTGGCCTAATATTGGCATGTTCATATGCAAATAACTTTCCAGTTCTACCAAGACCAGATTGAACTTCATCTAAGATCATTAATACATTGTTTTTATCACAAATCTCTCGTATATCTGGCAACCAATTTTCAGGAGGCTCTATGATTCCACCTTCACCTTGAATGGGCTCAAATAAGACCGCTGCAGTATTTTTGGTGATGGCATCTTCAACAGCCTGACTGTTTCCAAACTCAACTGAAATAAAACCGGGTGTATGAGGTCCAAAATCATCTTTTGAATTTGGCTCACTTGAAAAACTGATTATTGTTGTTGTTCTTCCATGAAAGTTTCCATCAGCGACAATGATTTCAGCTTTATCTTTTTCTATTTTCTTGGATCGATAAGCCCATCTTCTTGCAGCTTTAATGGCTGTCTCAACAGCTTCGGCACCTGAATTCATTGGCAGAGCCATTTCAAAACCAGTCATTTTTGTGATCGTCTCAAGATAGGGTCCTAATGTGTTTGTATAAAATGCTCTCGAAGTCAGTGACAACGTATTTGATTGCTCATGAAAAACTTTCACCAGCTCAGGATGTGCGTGACCATGACTGACGGCAGAGTAGGCAGACATCATATCTAAGTATTTATTTTGATCCACATCCCATACCCATACACCTTTGGCTTCAGATAACACAACAGGAAGTGGTTTGTAGTTATCAGGTCCATGAATGGATTCCTGATCCATATATTTTTTTTGATTTTCGCTCATTTTATTGTGATTCCGGTATGTTCCAGTCAGTATTTATAGGGCCAATGTCATGAATGATTTCTCTGTGGCCACTCCAAGTATTAATAATTGCTTCAGGTGTGCCTATCCCTGCTGCTCTGGGATCTCCTGAAGGACCAAACCAATGATTCTGTGGTGCCCCAGTCGTTCTTGCTCTCATGCCAGTATAAGTTGTTCCATTGACAGTATGGCCTAGAATCTTTTGTTGGAATGCAAGATCATTTGATACAACTGCTGCTGTAAGATTCATTTCAATCCGCTCAAGTGCATCCAGAACGATGGAGAGTTGATCATCGCTGTACTCGATCACTACTTGAAATGGGCCAAACAATTCAGTTGTGATGAGCTCAAAATGATCTGTAAGAAGTGCCTCTATGGGAATCTGGATAGCTGTTGGTTTTATTGATCCATAAACTTCTGGGATTTGATGATTTTCCAATTTCTCATTTCCAAAGAGAACACTTGATCCATCAATTAACAATAATGCATCAATATGAGATTTTATTTGAACATTATCCCAAGTGAGAACAGGTCCCACCGTCAGATTGTCTAGATTCCTTCTATTTGCAAGCTCTTTCATTTTTGGTATCAAATATTCGGACCAGTTATTGTGAACGAACAAAATGCTTTGTGCTGAACATTTCTGGCCCGATGCATTGTATGCATCCTCGTCACATTGCCATGCAACATAATCTAGCCAATCTTGCTCAAAATCAGGCCCAATTATTTTCCAATCAAAACCCGCATCTTCTATTTTGATTCTTCCATCCATCTTATTTGCAAGATGTTCTGCGACATCAGAAGAGCCAGTGAATTGGAGATGTCTGATATATTCTTTGCCATCAGTAATCAGTTGATCCATATTCTTTCCATCACAGTGAATAAAGTCTGAATCAGAAGCAGGTAGACCGCAATGAATGGCCATTCTTAAAAATTGTTCAAAAACGATACTGACTTTTGAGTCTGACTTTACAAGTGGCCTGTTGCCCATGAAAAGAGCACCCATAAACTGCAATACGGGTATTTCCAGTGGAAAATTAAAGGGAGCGATTAGGACAACTGGACCAAAAGGCCATCGATACCCTTTGGATTCTTGACCATCGTGATCTCCAGGATTGCTGAACCCTCTTGAAAGAAATCTCACACCATCGCCTGCAAAATTCTCAAGAAAGACTCTTGTGACCCTCACTTCACCTAGGCACTGATTGATGCTTTTTGGCATTACTCTTTGGATTAATTTTGCAAAAAAGAGTTCAATTTCTGGGTCCCTCATCAATTCAGCAGATTTCGCACAGACATCCCCAAGCATGAGATAACGGTCTACATTTTTGATGGGGTTATGCAGACCACTTTTTGGACAATTTCCCAGGTTTTCAATGAACTCAGTTGCATCAGTGGTATTAGGTACCAAAATAAAATCATCCCCATTAAGGGGGTCAGGTATTTTGGTATATTCATTGTCATCATCTTTCCATTCACCACTGACTAAGTTTTGACAGCGAGCAGGCGTATTTTTGTTCATTCCATTGTTTGGGTCTACTGTCGCGAATGCGGATAATTTATTCATTATTTATGTGTATAAAATCTCTAACTTGCTCATTTTGATGAATTTTCTTAGTCATGTATTTAAGAATGGCTTATTATACTACCAAAAGGAAGTGTAAGACATTATGAATGCTAAATCATCAATACTTCTCGGTGTGAATGTGGATCATGTTGCCACTTTGAGAGAAGCTAGAAAAATCGATTATCCAGATCCAGTAGAGGCTGCATTGGTCGCTGAAAAGAATGGGGCCGATAGTATTACTGTTCATTTGAGAGAAGATCGAAGACACATACAAGATCATGATGTTGAGCGATTGGTTGCTGTGACCAATTCACGCGTCAACCTAGAGATGGCTGCAACCCGAGAAATGATTGATATAGCATGCTCTTTGAAACCATTTGATTGTTGTTTGGTTCCAGAAAAAAGAGAAGAACTCACAACAGAAGGAGGGCTTGATGTAATGGGTGATGTGGATCAACTTTCTGATTCAATTCATCGCCTCAAAAAATCTGGCATCAAAGTATCTTTATTTGTTGATCCTGACCCAAAACAGATCGAATCAAGTCGATTGGCTGGAGCAGATGCGATCGAGATACATACAGGACTTTATGCGGACAGTTTGAATCCAAGAGACCAAGAGTATGAATTTGATCGAATCAAGGAATGTGCAAAGCATGCGAAAAGCATTGGTTTGCAAGTCAATGCTGGGCATGGATTGAATTATGAGAATACGGCTTTAATTTCAGCAATCCCTGAAATTACAGAATTAAATATTGGTCATTCTATTATTGCACGGTCCGTTATTACAGGCATGGCAGAGGCTGTCAAAGAGATGAAGAAGATCATGGAGTCATCCAGAAAATGAGTATCTATGGAATTGGTGTTGATCTTGTCAATGCCGAGCGCATTCAAAATTTATATCAGAAGTATGGTGATCGTTTTCCAAAGAGAATATTGAATGATGACGAAATGGATTTATTCAATAAGGCAAAAAACAAAGAACGATACTTATGCAATGCTTTCGCAGGCAAGGAAGCGGCTGTGAAAGCACTTGGTACTGGATTTTCCCAAGGTATTCATTGGAAAGATTTTGGTTTGAGTCGAAAATCAAGTGGTCAACCAGAATTACATTACACAAATAAGATCAGGCAAAAGTTCAATGCTTTGGGAATATCATCTTCTCATATCAGCATCAGTGATGACCATCCATGGTCAATCGCAATGGTGGTTTTAGAGACTGAATCATGACAGAGATCATAATCGATATCGAAACGATTCCTGATTTGGAATACGGGAAAGAACATATGAATCTCAATGGCCTAGCAGATGAAGATATTATCCGTGCGATGACATTTAGATTCTTGCAGCAATCTGGTTCTGAATTCCCCCCACTCAATATGCATAAGATAATTGCAATTTCTTTTCTCAAAGTCTCCAGTGAAGAGACAACCATGACATCACTTTCGATGAATGATCATTCAGAAGAGGACATGCTTCGCACTCTGCACGAAGCATTACAAAATGATATATCCAAGTTGATTTCTTGGAATGGATTGACTTTCGATATCCCAGTGATTCTCATTCGTTCAATGATTCATGAATTGATTTCATCTGAGCTATTTATT
The DNA here is from genome assembly GCA_902595845.1 of uncultured Gammaproteobacteria bacterium. GTDB lineage: Bacteria > Pseudomonadota > Gammaproteobacteria > Steroidobacterales > UBA11654 > CACPJA01. The sequence continues at coordinate 56,504 of CACJRN010000003.1, read as the reverse complement.
TCTTCATCCAAGCATCTCGATCTGAAACATGAAATCAGTTTTGCTCAGACAGATAAAATCCAGGGTCTAGGAACTCTATCGAAACAAATCGGATCTCCTGGTAAACCTCTTGATTCTGGGAAAATCGTATGGGATTTATATTTAGAAAATGCATTTTCTGAAATTACTGAATACTGTGAGTCCGATGTGATCAATACTTATCTTATTTATCTGTCTTATCAGCTATTAACACAGATCATCGACAATAATCAGAAGCAGTTAAAACTGAATGAATTGATTGAATTCATCCAACATTACAATCCAATTCATATGAAGCTTTTGACGAAATCATAATCATTAGAATGAAGCAAATTGTCATTTCAATTTTGCATCAATCACTCGAGTTGATTGATGGAAGCCATTCAAAGATCTATACAGTATCCACCTCAAAACTTGGACCAGGAGAGCATAAAGACAGTTTCAGAACACCAAGAGGCAAACACATCATCAGGGCTAAAATTGGAGGTGGAGAGCCCAATGGCATGATTTTCAAAGGCAGAAGACCAACAGGTGAAATCTATCAAAAGGAATTGAGTTCAGACTCAGAAGATTGGATTCTCACTCGTATTTTATGGCTCAGCGGAAAAGAGCTGGGAAGGAATAGACTTGGAAATGTCGACACAATGCAAAGATATATTTATATTCATGGCGTGCCAGATCACTTTGAACTGGGATCACCCAGATCCATGGGATGCATCAATATGTTTAATTCCGATATCATTGATTTATTTGATCAAGTGCAAGTCGGAACGGAAGTTGATATCAGTTGATACAGCATGCTTGGGCCAATCATCATCTCAGTTCCAAATACAGAGCTATCAGAAAAAGATAGAAAAGTGCTCGAGCATCCCATGATTGGTGGTGTGATTCTTTTCTCAGAGAATTTCATCAATAAAGAACAGCTTAGTGTCCTTGTACATTCAATTAAGAAAATAAAAGATCCTGAATTATTGGTTTTTGTAGATCAAGAAGGTGGAAGAATCCAAAGATTCAGAAAGGATTTCTTTCATCTTCCATCACATCAAGAACTAGGTCGAATCTACGATCTAGATATTAATGACGGAATAAGGTCTGCAGAGCTCACTGGTTTTATAATGGCAGCTGAATTGATAGCTCATGGAATTGATTCAAGTTTTTCACCTGTTGTCGATATCAATCATGGATTGTCGAAAGTGATTTCTGATCGATCATTTCATTCTGATCCATCAGTGGTCAGTCAAATGGCAGAATCATATATTAAGGGTATGTCGAGTGCTGGTATGAAAGCTGTGGCAAAACATTTTCCTGGTCATGGCGCTGTAATTGCTGACTCTCATACAGAGCAACCAATTGACACAAGGCCAATAGATGAAATTGAGAAAGACATCAAACCTTATCTTGATCTCATTAAGAGTGGTTTACCCGGTATCATGACCGCGCATATCATTTATCCATCGATTGATGATCTCATCACTACTTTTTCTACCAAGTGGCTAAAGGAGATACTCAGAGAAAAATACTCATATGATGGACTCATCTTTTCAGATGACTTAACGATGCAGTCTGCAGTTGAAATTGGTTCAATGCAAAAAAGGATAAACCAGGCCTTGCATGCAGGATGTGATTTTATTCTCTGGTGTCATCCCGATGAATCCATTGATTCTGTTTTGAGTGAATTACCGATTGACATGATTGATCAATCAAAGAGCTATCAGAAGGTCAGGCCTTCCAAAGATCTATTTGATCAGAATATGATAGAGAATGGCATTCAAGAGCTCAATGCACTGCTAAATAGGAAATGATTTCAGATAATTTATTTTTTCTGGTTTCCTCATCTGAAAAATCGCCTTTTAAACCAAGAGACTGGTCTGGGTATAATCTATAATCTTCATCTGTATCAATGAGCTTGAGCATATGGCTTACATCAATCATTGGTTTTTCATTGAAGTAGATACGACCATACTCTTTATTGAATCTGATCTTTTCAATGCCCAGTACAGTCGATCTATTTCTCAGATCTGTTATTTCCAATAAATTTTGAGTTGAAGTTGGTAGATATCCAAAGCGATCCACCAGTTCATCAGAAATTTGGTCCAGCTCTTTCTTGTTTTTAGCATTTGAGATTCTTCTATAAAAAATAAGTCGTAAGTTGACATCACTGATCAATTCTTCAGGTATCAGTACAGGAATATTGATATTAATATCTGTTGCTTTTTCTTCATGATCTAAATGCTTCTCAGATCGAAGTGATTTGATCGCATCGGCCAACATATCCTTAAATAAGGAGAATCCTATTTTTTGTATCTGCCCACTTTGGGCCTCACCAAGGAGTTCTCCGGCGCCTCTGATTTCTAAATCATGTGTTGCAAGCATGAAGCCGATCCCCAGTTCTTCAACTGCTTCAATTGCTTGTAATCGTTTTTGGGCATCATCACTGATTTCATTTTTTGGAGGTGAAATTAAATACGCGTAAGCCTGTTTAGATGATCGACCAACCCTGCCTCTCATTTGGTGTAGTTGCGATAGGCCAAATAGGTTTGCATTGTTGATAATGATTGTATTTGCATTTGGAATGTCAATCCCACTTTCAATAATGGATGTTGAGATCAGAAGATCAAAATCATGATTATAGAAACTCATCATGATCTTCTCTAAATTGCCTTCGTTCATCTGACCATGTGCAATTTCTAATTTTATATCAGGAAAAATATCATGAATGCTCTTGGCTATGCTCTCGATGTTTTCAATCTTATTGTGTACAAGAAATATCTGCCCACCTCGATCCAACTCTCTGGCGATCGCCTCTTTGACGACACTATTGTGCCATTCAGTCACAAATGTTTTAACAGGAACACGACTTTCAGGTGCAGACATGATCATTGATATATCCCTCAAATCCCCAATGGCCATATTGAGGGTTCGCGGAATTGGTGTTGCTGTCATTGCTAGGAAATCCACATCACGCTTAAGCTTTTGTAGAAGTTCTTTTTGCCTGACACCAAATCGGTGTTCTTCATCTACAATGATCAGTCCTAAATTATCAAATTTGACTTTATCGGATAATACAGCGTGCGTTCCAATCAAAATGTCGCAATCTCCATTTTGGATGGATTCATATATTTCTTTTTTCTTTTTTGTTGATTGGGTTCTTGTGAGTAATTCAATATTGATTGGCCATTTCTCAAAACGCTCTTTAAATGATTGAAAATGCTGATTCGCCAAGATTGTTGTTGGAACCATGATTACAACTTGATGGCCATTGATTGCAGAAATAAACGCAGCTCTCATGGCAACCTCAGTTTTACCGAAACCAACATCACCGCATATCAATCGATCCATCTTTTTATCTGAAGAGAGATCATTCATGACTTCTTCTATAGTTTTGGCTTGATCGCGAGTCAGAACATACTCAAAGTCTGAGACAAAACTCTGATACTCTTCTGTATCAGAAGATTGCATTTTGCCTGTCTCTATACTTCTGAAAGCATAGAGCTCGAGGAGCTCTGCAGCGACATCATGCGCTTTCTCCTTTGCTTTATTGCTGATTTTATTCCACTGATCTGTGCCCAATTTTGAAAGGGTTTTTTCATCACTTGAATCACCAATATATCTCGAGATTTTATCCAGCTGTGTTACTGGAAGTTGAAGGAGGTCATCGTTTGCATAAACAATTTTTATGAATTCGTAATCAATGTCATCAATTTTCATTTTATTGAGTCCATCATAAATACCAATCCCATAATCACGATGAACAATCAATGATCCCGGTCTCAGATCTTTCAGATTTTGAATGATTGCTTCAGGATCTCTGAGCTGTTTTCTTTCTTTGAGTCTACGCTTGAAGCCATAGATATCCTTTTCTGTGAGTACAGCAAAATGATATTTTTTAATCATAAATCCTTGATCAATGTCTGCTGTGGTAATTAAGATTTCATGATCACTTTCTAAACATTCATTCCAACCACTGCTCAACGCATAGCTCAAATCAGAATCTTTTAATTGTTCAATGAGCGAATTTCTTTTCAGCATATTCGGAATCGAGATCAAAATTTTTGAAAGGTTATTATTGGATTTGAATTCCATGATATTTGACATTTCTGATTGTTCAGTCTTCTTCTGAAAGAGAAATGAAATTGGATGGACATCATGATTTTTTTGTTCAGGATTCTTATCCAAAACTTTCTTCTCATGAATAAATACGGTCTGAGCATCCATGATTTTTTTATGCTGTTCTTTATAATTAAAGAACAATTGATCGGGATTGATCATTGGCTGAAGATCCATTTGAAAGTCTAGATATCTTGATTTAATCAGCTTCTCATAGACTTTTAATGACTCCTCAATATCACCCATACAGATGAAGTTAGTCTTATCGTCAAAATAATCCAGCAGTGATACAGTTTTTTTATGAAAGTATGGTAAATAGTTATAAACACCATTGATTTCATAATCTTCATCAATACTTTGATACAAAGGCCATTCCATATGGTTTCCTTCACTGCTGTTTCTAAAGTTGTCCTTGAAAAAGTCGATTTGTTTTTGTGTTTTTGAGAAGAAATCAACAGGAGTAATTTTACACTCATTGATTGGCTGAATTGTGAGTTGCGTTTCAATATCAAATTGTCTCATTGAATCAATTGTGTCTCCCATTAAATCCAATCTCATAGGAAATTGATTGATTGTAGAGTAAAAGTCAATGATTGACCCTCTGATCGAGTATTCACCAGGAAAATTAACCACATTGACCCTTTCAAATCCATTTATTGAAAAAATATCCCTGATTTCATCAATATTGATTTCATCTGATTTCTTGAATAACTTCACATTTTCTGTAAAGAAGGATGGTTCTGGTATTCTCCAAAGTAAATTCTGAGCATTGAGAATCAGAACTTTGATGTCTCTGTTTGCAAGCTTGTAAAAAGTTTCAGAGCGTGATGCTTTTAATCCTTTGATTGGAGGATTTAGGTCATAGGGTAACATTTCCAAATCAGTTAAGATTTCAATATCAATCTCGTTGTTGGAAAAGAAGCTCAAATCTCTAAATACCGAGAGTGCTGAGTCTGAGTTGGGACAGACAATAACTGAAAGTAAATCTTTATTTAGCATTTCTGCCAAGGCTAAATTTTTTGATGAACCATAAAGCTGACCCATTTTCATAAGAGAAAAAGAGTCATTCTGTTGTTTTTCAATTAGTAATTTACTTTGAGTTATCATGATTCATTGACGGGTTGTATTATTCCATAAAGTCGATGAATTATTTCGTCTTTAGTCAGATAACCGATTATCATGATTTATATAATTTTTTTAGAGTAGATAATTGAGAGGTAAGTTATTCATAGCACTTCGTTTGTTCAGTAAACAGCTGGATAAGCGCTATATTCCAATTGTGAATTGGGTCTCTTCATTTGCAATTGCAATTGGACTCGCATCGGTATTGATCGTTCTTTCTGTAATGAATGGATTTCAGGAAGAGATTTACAATAAAATTCTTAAATCTGAACCACACCTCATGCTACAAAATCAATCTGATTCAGACTCGATGATTATCTCTTGCAGTGATTTAGAATTCTCTGATTTACTCAAATGTAAATCTTATTCAAAAATCAGTGCAATTGCTGAATCTGACTTTCTGATACAAGCCGTTGAAATCAGGTCTTATTCCCACTCTGAAACATCAACATTGATCCTTGGTAATAATGAAGCAATGATTGATGAGTCTTTGGCAGGAGTCCTAGATATTGAATATGGTAGCTATTTAACCATCAGTATCCCACGTGTCATGAACAATAGGCTCACCCTAGGAAATGCCCCCTCATTTCGAGTGATAGGATTTCATACAGAGAAGGAGATGGGAGCCAATCCTTTAGAAATTGTCGTAAACAGTGAGACATTTAAAAATTTGGACAGTGAAAATAAGAAGGAGAATCATACGATTCTCTGGCTGAAAGACCCTTTTGATATTGAATCGATGACTACAAAAATTGAGCCGATTATTGGATCATATCAATATGAAATCACAGATTGGATTGAAAAAAATGAGAATCTTTTTAGGGCCATCCTGATCGAAAAAGCGGTGATGATTGGTTTGCTTTTCTTGGTCGTTTTAATCGCTATATTCAATGTTATGGTAATGATCTCAATGACGATAGAGAGCAAAAAAGGAGACATAGCGATTCTCAAATCTTTGGGATACAACCAGAGAGATGTCACACAAATCTTTTTGATTCAAGGTTGTATTGCAAATTTTATAGGGATTCTTTTAGGACTGATGCTTTCTTTGGCAGTGCTTTTCAATCTCAATCATATTGAGGAAATCAGCAGAAATATCTTTAATTTTGATTTTTTTCCACCAGGCTTATATATCCTTGATACGATGCCTTATGTCATCAAGTTACATGAATTCATTTGGATCTGTACGGCGACAGTCTTCATTGGCCTTCTGGCTTCTTACTTACCCAGCAGAATAACCTCAAGATATTCTGTCCCTGACCTTATGCGTCTTTATCGCTCATGAGTATGCAGCCTAAAATATTTCTCAGTTGGAAAGTCTTTTTATCTATCTTGACCAAGAGAGGAGGGAATCCATTCTCTTCAGGTATTGCTTACATGAGTTTGCTTGGCATCTCACTCGGAGTTTGTGTGATCATAACTGTGATGTCTGTCATGAACGGTTTTCAAATTGAAATCAAAGAGAGAATGCTCAATTTCACACCCCATGCAAGCATAAGAACAGCAGAAGCGAGTCAATTAAACAATGCATTCTTTGAAATATTTGAAAATGATCCTGATATCCAGTCCTATTCTGCTTTCTCAGAAGAAGATGTATTGATTTTAAGCAATGAGATGATCAATCCAATCCGCTTAATTGCCTATGAGGATAGAGAATACTTAGTTGAAGAAAAACTCAAAACAGTTCTGGTTGAACATGATCAGAATCTATTTGATCAGTCATTCAGGATTATCATTGGCAATGATCTTGCCCAAAAGATGAATGTAAGTATTGGTGATAAATTAAGATTGTTGACCAGCGAAAAAGTGCTTCTTCCATTTGGAAACCTACCAAGAATGAAAGATTTTACTGTCACAGGTATTTTTGATTCAGGCATTTTTGAGATAGATGAAAATATTGCCATCACTGATATGAGGGATGCCAATATATTTCTGCAGATGAATGATAATGTAACTGGATATGCTTTTGATTTTATTGATCCCACATTGTCACAGGCAAAAATAAAAGAGATTGCAAGAACAATGAATGTAAATGGATGGGTAAGTGACTGGTCATCAGAAAATCCAAATTTCTTTAGGTCTTTGGATTTAACGAGGAAGATCATATTTTTGGTGCTCATGTCCATCCTAGCAATTTCTTGCTTCAATATTATTTCAACTCAAAGCATGTTAATCAGTGAAAAACGTTCCAGTATCGCAAGCTTAATTGCAATGGGTTATGACAAAAGGAATATATTTTATCTATTCATTGCACTCGGCACTTTCTTTGGACTCATCGGTTTGTCGATTGGTATTTCCTTATCTGTAATCCTGAGTGAAAATCTGTCATTGATCATTTTTTCAATCGAGGAAATGTTATCAATCAGACTTTATCAGCCGGAGGTCTACTTCCTCGCTGAAATACCAAGTATAATTGATTGGAGTCAGACAATTCGAATCGCTGTCTTTACAGTGATACTATCAATATTATCCTCTTTGATACCAGCATATAACGCCACTAAAACCGATCCTGCTGTTTTAATGAAGAACATTCGATTTAAATGAGTATGAAAATTAAGATTAACAATCTGCACAAAGTTTTTCAGAAAGGAGACAGCACTGTCGATGTCCTCAAGGGTGTTAATTTTAATATTGATTCGGGCGAGACAGTTGCTATAACTGGACCATCTGGTAGTGGAAAAACAACATTGCTTCAAATCATCGGCCTGCTTGACTCACCTTCTGATGGCTCAGTTAATATCAATGATGAGGATGAATCAAAATCAAAAGAGAGTAGAAAATCTAAACTGAGGAATCAATATTTTGGTTTTATATATCAATTTCATCATTTGATTCCTGAGTTTACTGCACTCGAGAATGTCATGATGCCTCTACTGGTAAGGAATCAATCAATCACAGAATGTAGAAAAAAGAGTGCAGGCATTTTGGAAAAAATTGGAATGCATCATCGACTCAATCATAAACCAAATGAGCTTTCAGGAGGAGAATGCCAAAGGGTTGCGATAGCAAGAGCCTTGGTCACTGAGCCACAATTCATACTTGCCGATGAACCAACGGGAAATCTGGATCCAAAGGCATCAACAAACATATTTAATCAGTTTATGGAATTGAGAGACACTGCCGGCTCTGGTTTGATACTTGTTACACATGATCAAACATTGGCTGAAAAGATGTCCGTGGTTTATAAACTTGATGGAGGTATTCTGGTCAGAAAATAAAAAAACTTCATAATATCAACACATTATGAGGACTATTTCTATCTTTTGATTGACGTATAATGAGCCAATTATGGACAATGGGTTACAAACATATTTAAGATTACTGGAATACGGCAAGAAATACTGGCTTGTTTTTACAATCGGTGCTTTGGCCATGCTAATTTTTGCAATCACCGATACAGGATTCGCCTTTCTGATAAAGGTTCTGACCGATAGTTTTGCCGGCAATGTAGAGTCATTTGAGTCAGCAGACCTTAAGTGGTTATTGCCAGTTGGCGTGATCATCATTTTTTTTGTTCGAGGGGTATCAGGCTTCTTTTCAACATACAATATGTCCTGGATCAGCAGGCATGTCATTCGAAGAATAAGATCAGATGTGTACAAGAAATTCCTTTACTTGCCCACATCATTTTTGGATCAAAAGTCCAATGCAGATTTGCTTTCAAAAGTTATATTTAACATAGAGCAAGTTTCAGAATCGACAGCAAATGTTTTGACAGTATTGATACGTGACACCCTCACGATCATAGCCTTGACGATTTACATGGTCTATCTCAGCCCAATGTTGTCTGCTGTAATCTTCACTGCAGCGCCTGTGATTGCACTTATTGTTAAAATCTTAAGCACACTCTTCAGAAGATACAGTGAACGAATTCAGGATTCGATGGGGGATGTGACACATTCAATAAAGGAGATACTTCAAAATCATCGAATTATTAAGATTTTTAATGGACAAGAAAATGAGGAAGTCAAATTTGGTGAAATCAATGAAGTGAATAGGCGTCATCACATGAAGCTTCTTAGAACCAAAGCAATTGGAGATGCATTAACCATCTTTGTAGCATCTCTTGGGGTTGCAGGCGTTGTATATGTGGCAACCTTAGATGAAGTAAAAGGCTCAATGACAGTTGGAGATTTCAGTGGATTTATAACTGCGATGGTTTTACTCATGACACCATTGAAACGACTCACGAATGTCAATGCCATGATTCAAAGAGGCATAGCTGCCGCCGCTAGTATTTTTTCATTATTGGATGAACGGAATGAGATAGATAGAGGAACCAAAGATGCTCAAAAGCTAATTGGTGCTGTCCATTTCAAGGATGTAAATTTCTCTTATGGCTCAGAAAAAGAAACCTTAAAAAATATCAATACAAATATTAAAGCAGGGCAAACAATTGCAATAGTTGGAAAATCTGGAAGTGGAAAGACCACTTTTGTGAACCTTATTCCAAGATTTTATGATGTTGAAAAAGGCTCTATTGAGATTGATGGTATACAGATAGAAGAATATACGCTTGAATCACTCAGATCGAATATCAGTTTGGTGACACAAGAGGTCACCCTTTTCAATGACACAATTGAGAACAACATCATTTACGGCGGACATTCAAATCAGGAAATCACAGATGCAGTTAAAGCTTCTCATATTGATGAGTTTATTCATGATCTACCAGATGGACTGCAAACTAAAGTCGGTGATCAGGGAATCTTGCTTTCAGGCGGACAGAGACAAAGAATCGCCATAGCCAGAGCATTGCTAAAAGATGCACCTATATTGATTCTAGATGAGGCAACTTCTGCACTTGATTCAGAGAGTGAGAAACTCATTCAGAAGGCTTTTGACCGATTGATGGAAAATAGGACAACTTTTATCATTGCTCATAGACTAAGTACAATTGAGAAAGCAGATCGAATATTGGTTCTCTCAGATGGAAAAATTGTTGAAGAGGGCACTCATCAAGATTTATTAAGCCAAGATGGAGAATATTCTCTTTTGTATAAAATGCAGTTCAATGATTAGAATTGTCAAAATTTTAGAAAACATTTGGTATCGAGATAAAAAGCCACCCAATTTTTTGATTGGTCTCTCAGTGGTCTATGGAATTTTATTAAAAGTAAGAAGATCGCTTTATGATCTTGGTATTTTTTCAACCAGTAAACCTGAAATTCCCGTGATCATAATTGGCAATATTAATGTTGGGGGAACAGGTAAAACTCCTTTCACCTTATATTTAGCAAATACACTTTCCCATTTGGGTAAGAAAGTAGGGATTATATCGAGAGGTTATAGAGGAAAAAAATCAAGTTCAAAACCATTCATTCTCGATAAAAAAAGCAAGGCCGAAGATTTTGGTGATGAGGCTGTTTACCTATCAAAACATACAGATTCAATGGTTTGCGTTTGTAAAAAAAAATTGCTTGCAGCAAATTTACTCTTTGATCGAGGTGTCGATGTTATTCTTTCTGATGATGGTCTGCAACACTATGGATTGGGGAGAGATATAGAATTTGCTGTAGTTTCTTCTAATCGCGGATTTGGCAATCGATATCTGCTTCCAGCTGGACCTTTGAGAGAGAGAATTGAAAGGCTTGATTCACTCGATTTACTCTTAATCAATGGTAAACAGATCGACCAAGATCTAAATATGAAGAATATAATCAGCTTTGAAATCCTGAATAGAGAAGTCAAAAATATCCATGATGGGGAAGTGCGACCCATGGAGGATTTTGCAAACAGAGATATATTACTGATCGCAGGTATTGGTGATCCAGATGCCTTGCAAGAGAAATTGATTAATCTTGATATCAAAGTTGAATCCATCGATGTTGCTGACCACGAGACCGCTGATCTAAGCTCAATAGATGACATTAAAAGCAGAACAATATTTTTAACACCAAAAGACTTGGTAAAATACTCAAAAGATGACTTGCCTCGAGAGACATGGGAATTGATTCCAGAAATGTCTATTGATCATTCAGAAGAGCAAATTCTGATCAGGCAGATTCAAGGTATCATGGAATGAATGAATTTAATGTTGTAATACCCTCAAGACTGGACTCAAAGAGATTACCAAAGAAAGCGTTGGCAATGATAAATGGCAAGCCACTGATTCGTTGGGTTTATGAAAAAGCGATAGCAAGTGATGCCAAAATTGTATTGATTGCCACTGATTCAGAAGAGATTGCCTCGATCGCTGAATCATTTGGTGCAGATGTTGAAATGACCAGTATGGATCACAAATCGGGCACTGATCGGGTATTCGAGGTTTGCAAAAATCGCAATTGGAGTGATGATCGGGTTATTGTTAACTTACAAGGTGACAACCCCTTAATGCCAAGTGAGAATATCAATCAAATAGCTCAAATGATGGGTGATTGTGATATAGCAACACTTTCAGTTCCGATTCTAGATCAAGAAATCACTGATCCCAATGTTGTTAAGGTTTTAAGCGATTCAAAAACAAATGAAGCTCTATTCTTTAAGAGAAAGATAGATGTCAATCATGAACTTGAGAGGTTGCATCGCCACATAGGCATATATGCATACAGAGTTGCCACTTTAAGAAAGTTCAGTCTTTCACCTCAAAGTGAAGATGAGAAAAAAGAGAAACTTGAACAACTCAGGGCGTATTCATTGAATATGAGTATTAAAGTGGAAGAAGCTGAATCCATTCCTGGTCCAGATGTTGATACGCCAGATGATTTAATCAGGGTTCAATCGATCTTAGAATGACTGAGCAAAAACATCGGATACTTTTTGTATGTATGGGGAATATCTGTCGTTCACCAACTGCAGAAGGCTTATTGATTGAAAAAGTGAATGCAGAGAATACCTCGCAAGAATTTGAGATCGATTCCTGCGGAACACATGACTATCATTTAGGACATTCGCCAGACATAAGATCACAGCAGGCTGCAGCAAAAAGAGGGATTGATCTTTCAAAGCTTCGATCTAGAAAGATCAAGTCTTCAGATTTTGAATATTATGATTTGATTTTAGTAATGGATAATTTGAATCGAGAGAACTTGATGCGTTTATGTCCAGATGATTACAAGCATAAAATTAAATTAATGCTCGATTATTTGCCAGAACATTCATTTGATGAGGTTCCAGATCCTTATTATGGTGGCGATCGAGGCTTTGAAGATGTCCTCGATATCCTCGAAGAAGCCATTGAAGCACTCTACGAGGATATATACTGATTATTTAGGAGGAACGATATCTTCCCAAGGCAGAACTTTATCGCTAGTAGCTTTGCTAGATTTTTTAGTTTTTGTTGAGGTTTTCTTTGAGTCTGAGGTTTTGATTTCTTTATCAACCTTTGTTTTCGACTCTTTTTTCTTTACCTGAGAATTCTTTTCATCTTTTTTATTTCTTTGTTTAGGCTTTCTGCCATCAGCTTTTTTTGTATCTGCTGACTTTTTGTCACCTTCAGGCTCTGCTTTTTTCTTGAGCGGTTTCTTAGTTGGTTTTTTAGTTACCTTCTTCTTGCTATCTTTTTCATCACCTTTTATTTTGTTTTGTTTAGATGGTTTCTTAGAAGCTTTTTTATTCGCTTTAGAATGATCTTTCTTCTTTCTTTTTTTATCTTTCTCAGCTTTTGAAGCATCTGATTTTGTCTTCTTATTGGATCTAGGTTTGCCTCTTGATGAAGAGTGAGATTTTCTTGATCTTTTCTCAGAAGCTTTTTTCCTCGGTTGCTGCTTCTTCTTTTTTGAGGGCTTCTTCTTTTTCGTTGGAGCAGTGAACCAGAACTTAATCTTATCAATCAAATTTGGTCCTCTCATGTCCTCAATGTCCCAAGCTTTTACAGGTTCGTGTTCTGTATTCAGACGACTACTTGATCCATTCTTTTTATTATCATCACCATGGGAATGAGCTTGGGTATTGCTACCCCCTTGAATTTCAGTCCCATCAGTTCTGACTCGAGTAATGGTAAAATTCACACTGGAAAGTTCTGGGTCAGCGGTCAAGACGATATCGATCTTCTCTCTTTCTTCAATTTCATTGATCCATTCTCTTTTTTCATTGTGGAGATAGTTTGCAGCATCAGGCGGTATATTTGCTATGACACTTTTTGTTTTCTCCTTACGTGCTTCCTCGCCTACCAGCCTCAGGACAGAAAGCGCTAAGGATTCTGTGCTTCTTACTTTTCCTATTCCATTGCAATGTGGGCAAATTTTATAGGCTGAATCATCCAGAGAAGGCCTGAGTCGTTGTCTGGACATCTCCATGAGTCCGAATCTTGAAATACCACCAACAGAGACTCTTGCGCGATCTTTTCTTACTGCTGTTCTCATCGCATTTTCAATCGCTTTTTGATTTTTGTACTGTCTCATATCAATGAAATCAATAACAATGAGTCCACCCATATCTCTCAACCTACACTGCCTGGCAATTTCTTCCGCAGCCTCAAGGTTTGTTTGAAGGGCAGTTGATTCGATGTCTGACTCTTTTGTGGCTCTACCAGAGTTGATATCAATCGATATCAATGCTTCAGTGTAATCAATCACAACTGTGCCTCCAGAAGGGAGTCTCACTTGATTCGAATAAGCTGATTCAATTTGGTTTTCAATTTGAAAACGGGTGAATAAAGGTGTTGCTTCAGAATAATGCTTTAGTTTTTTAAGGTTTTTCGGGCTGACTTGTTTGATGTATTTTTTTGAATTCTCATATGTATCCTCATCATCAATGATGATTTCTCCTATGTCATCTTCAAGATGATCTCTCATCGATCTGGCAATCAAACTGTTTTCTTTGAAAATCAGTGCAGGTGCTTTGGCATCCAATGCCAATTTCTTTATTGAATCCCAAATACCTACCAGGTAGTTAAGATCCCATTGCAATTCAATCAATGGTCTTCCAACACCTGCAGTACGAACAATCACACTGCTACCATCTGGTGCATCCAGTTGATCCAATACCTCAAAAGTATCAAGCCTTTCTCGGCCTGTGATTTTTCTTGATATACCGCCTCCTTTTGAATTATTAGGCTTGAATACCATGAATCTTCCAGCAAGACTGAGATAAGTGGTTAGCGCAGCACCTTTTGTGCCTCTTTCTTCCTTAACCACTTGAACAACGATCTCTTGACCCTCTTCAAATAGATTTTTGATGTTGTGCTTTTCACCAGGTATGGGTTCGGTTAAATAATATTCTCTTGAGATTTCTCTAAATGGTAAAAATCCATTTTTTTCTGAGCCAAAATCAACAAATACAGAATCCAGACTCGGCTCAATTCGAGTTATTTTTCCTTTGTATATATTATTTTTGTTTTGTGAGCCAGAAGCATATTCTATATCTAGGTTATAGAGTTTCTGACCATCAACCATTGCGACTCTCAGCTCTTCTTGCTGAGTCGCATTAATTAATATTCTTTTCATGGTTACCTCATTTTTAAGGCAACAGGATAGAAACTTTGTTTCTTTCTATTGGTTCCTTGGTTGAAGCCCAAGGTTCATCTGTTGATCCGCAACAGATGCTTATAAATTCCTTTTTTTACCAACAAAGATTTTCTATCTAATTGTCTTTGTTTAATTAAATCTTTATGACTTTTTGTCATTAGTTTGTGGACTCATTCCACTATTCATTTGATTATTTTCCTATCAATAATCTATATTTTGTGTTGGCATTATAGCAGAGATCATGAATTTTCAACAATCATCGTTGAATTTATATGAAAATCATTGACTTATGAAGAAAGAAAAGAAAAATAACATACTCTTGATCGATCTCAATTCTGATGGAATGAGGCTTGATAATTTTCTTCTAAAGACTCTTAAGGGTTTACCTAAAGCTAGAATCTATTCGATGATCAGAAAGGGCGAGGTTCGAATCAACTCAAAAAGAGCAAAGCCAATGACTCGGCTAAAAACAGATGATCTCATTAGAATCCCACCACACTTAGTGCCAGGCAATCCTAAGGAAAAAAATCCAACCAAGGCAATGGATTTGAATTGGATCGATGAAATCATTTTGCATGAAGAAAAGGGTTTTTTGGTTGTAAATAAGCCGAGTGGTCTAGCAGTACATGGAGGCAGCGGCGTTTCCTTCGGCTTAATAGAGCTACTTCGGCGTCATCGAGAAAAAAAGTATGAAACTTTGGAACTTGTTCATCGAATTGATAAGGAGACCAGCGGCATCATATTAATCGCTAAAAAAAGATCAATACTGAGAAAGCTTCATCAATATTTTCGCGATGGATTAATCAAAAAGAAATACCAAGCGCTCCTTTTAGGTAATTCTGTTGAAGAGGACTTTGTTATTGATCAACCCATACGAGTAGATCGAAGCAATAAATACAGAAAATCAATTATTGATCCAGAAGGACTTAAGGCGATCACTGAGTTTAAAATGGTCAAGCGCTTCAGTCATGCCTCATTATTTGAAATATCACCGATCACAGGTAGAACTCATCAGATCCGAGCTCATTCGGCCTTTATTAATATGCCAATTGCTGGAGATATCCGATACGGAATTAAGAATGACATCATCAAGAAAAGTTTTGGTCTCAAACGTCTTTTCTTGCATGCTTCAGAAATTTCATTCCCTCAATTTGAAATATCAAATTCAAACTATCACTTTAGAGCAGATCTTTCTGAGGAGCTCAAAGCTGTTTTGTTGAATATAAATTCTCTTGATTAGTCAAATTCAGCAAGCTGATCTAAAATCCAATTGATTGGAAGGCCAATGATTGCATATTCATCATTTGAAATGATTTCATCGACTAGGGGTTTGAAGAGATCAGACTCACTCTTTACCCCTGCTGTGGTGTTAAATGTATCAAGGCTATCAAGGTAATTATTCATGTCCTCATCTGAGTAATCTTTAAATCTAATCTCAGTTGTTTCTATACCATTTCTATTGATTCCTAGAGACTCATTTCTAAGTGAGACACCTGCATAAAAGAAGACGCTTCTACCCCTGAACATTTTGAAATTATTTAATGCATTATCATAACTACCTGGCTTTCCTAGAATTTGCTCATCAAATGATGCAACTTGATCTGAGCCAATGACAAAATGATCAGTGAACTCCATTGCAATCTTTTCAGCTTTAGTGCTTGAAAGCCTCTCAGCTAAATTTATTGGTTTTTCATTAAGGCATGGGGTTTCATCGATATCAGGACTGATGCATTTGAATTCAGAATAGTATTTTCTGAGTATTTTTTGCCTATAGATAGAACTTGATGCCAGGATAAGCTTTGTCACTTTATGATTACTAAATTATTTGCTGTTTATTGGTAAAATGAAATGAATAGTATATATCTTGAGTGATTGAGATGCTTCATCAAAAATTATTTTTCAAAGATCTATTGGATTATTCCAGCAGTAAATCAACTTTTTTAGAAAAGGTTGATATCAAATCACTGTCACGACTATCAGAGATCAGCATAGATGATGCAGATGGTAATATTTCAATCAGCGCCACTTTAAAGCTTAATGATCAGCTCAATCCGAGTATTTCTGGTGAGATCAATACAAATCTGAGTTTGATATGTCAACGATGTCTAGGGCCTTTAGATTGGAGTAAGAAAATTATCTATTCGATAGATTTCATGAACGAATCGCATGATCAAGGAGGGCAAAATAATATCGAGTATATTTCGATTAATGAAGAAGGAATTGTTCTTCTGGATCTATTGGAAGGTGAGGTTCTTTCTTCAATTCCCATGTCAATAATGCATAAAAACATTGAATTATGTGAAAATATCGATAAGTTAGGCATGTTTTTAAGATCTTCTGATGAAAATACGGAAAAGAAAAATAAACCGTTTAGCGATTTATCAGAAATATTGGGCAAGGACAGCAACTAAAAATTGCTGATATAGGAGAGGAATATGGCAGTCCAGAAGAAGAGAAAAACTAGATCCAGAAGGGATATGAGAAGATCAAAAATTAAGGCCAAGGCGCCTGCAATTTCTAGTGATCCTAACACAGGTGAAGATCATCTCAGGCACAACATCAGCCCTCAAGGCTTCTATCGAGGTAAACAAGTCATCTCGATCAAAGAAAAGGTTACTGACCTGGAAGAACAAGAGTAGGGTTTCAAATTGAGTATCCAATATAAACTTGCACTCGATGTCATGAGTGGCGAGAGAGATCCTTTTGCTTCCATTGATGCTGCTGTTGAAGCACTCAAGAATGATGATGCGCTTGGAGTTTTTTTGGTTGGAGACGAAAACATTATCACGGAGCACTTCCCAAATGATTTAATGCATAGGGCGGAGATTATTCATACAGATCAAGTTGTATCAATGGATGAATCTCCTGTTGATGCATTAAGGAAGAAGAAGAATTCTTCAATGCGTTTGGCTATTAATCTAGTCAGTGAAGGCAAAGCAGATGCTTGTGTGAGTTCAGGCAATACAGGAGCTCTGATGGCAAATGCAAAATATGTTCTTAAGACCTTGCCCACAATTGACAGACCAGCATTTATGAAAGCCATTCCAACAAAAGGCGATTATACCTATATGCTTGATCTGGGAGCGAATTCAAGCTGCACTGCAGATCAACTTTATCAATTTGCCTTAATGGGAAATATAGTTGCCAGAGAGATCAAAGGTATCTCATCACCGAAAGTCGCTCTTCTTAATATTGGAGAAGAGGAAATCAAAGGTCATGAGATGATCAAAGAGGCATCGATATTGCTTGAAGACTCTTCCATTAATTATGTCGGCTATATCGAAGGAAATGATATTGTTGAAAATAAAGCTGATGTAATTGTCACAGATGGTTTTACTGGAAACATAGCGATTAAAGCAATGGAAGGGACCATCGGATTGATGGTAAGCGTTTTGAAAGATTCATTAAACGATGATTCGATTAAAGAGGGCTCTCAGTTCGCACTGGATATATTTAAAAAGAGCATTGATCCCAGAAGACACAATGGTGCTTTGCTGGTTGGATTGAATGGAATAGTCGTAAAGAGTCATGGTTCTTCTGACTCATATGGTCATTATCATGCCTTATTAACTGCAATAGATGAGGTTAAAAAAGAGATTATCCCAAAAATGATTGAATCATTTGAGAAGTAGATGACATGAAATCAAGAATCACATCAATTGGAAGTTATACACCGAACAATATAGTGACCAATAAAGATCTTGAAAAAAGAGTTGATACAACTGATGAATGGATCGTGTCTAGAACAGGAATCAAAGAAAGACCAATAGCCGATGATTCACAAGCGACATCTGATTTAGCATTTGAAGCTGCCAAGATTGCAATAGAGAGAGCCGATATCGACAAGAATGAGATTGATCTTATTATTGTCGGTACATGCACGCCTGATGTTGCAACACCAAATGTTGGTACGATTGTTCAAAAACGACTAGAACTCAAAAATTTTCCTGCCTTCAGTATTGAGGCGGCTTGTAGTGGTTTCATTTATGCTCTGAATATTGCAGATAAGTTCATAAAATCAGGTGAGTCAAAATGTGCATTGGTCATTGGTGCTGAGACACTATCTAGGATTACCAACTGGGACGACAGAAATACATGTGTCCTTTTTGCAGATGGAGCAGGGGCCGCCATCTTAAAGCCATCAGATGACAGAGGGATTTTATTTTCCGAGCTTGGTGCCAATGGTGAATACGCTGAGCTTCTCCACGTACCCTATGGAACGTCTAGAAAGCCGGAGACACCCAATGCAGATGATTACAAATTGAAGATGAGCGGAAACGAAGTATTTAAGGTTGCTGTAAAAACGCTAGAAGAAATTGCGATTGATGCACTTAAAAAATCGAATCTTCAGAGCAAGGATATCGATTGGTTCATCCCGCATCAGGCCAACATGAGAATTATTCAAGCGGTGGCAAAAAGATTGGAATTACCCGAGGAAAAAGTAATTCTCAGTATGGACATTCATGGCAATACATCTGCGGCATCCATACCTTTGGCGTTTGATCGCGCTGTTCAAGATGGCAGGATAAAAAAAGGAGACACTATCTTAATGCAAAGCTTCGGTGCTGGCTTTACATGGGGAAGTGTTATTTTGGATTTATAAACATTAATCCTTAAGTTATATTGTTTGAATGTTTGACCCTCAACTAGCCATTCAATTTCTTGTTCTTATTCCAATCGGAATGGTTTTAGCTATCATTGGATATACAATTGTATTTG
The DNA here is from genome assembly GCA_902595845.1 of uncultured Gammaproteobacteria bacterium. Classification (GTDB taxonomy): domain Bacteria; phylum Pseudomonadota; class Gammaproteobacteria; order Steroidobacterales; family UBA11654; genus CACPJA01. Next base: position 37,131 of record CACJRN010000003.1, on the reverse strand, counting down.
TTATCGGCGGTGCTATTTTTATCGCAATTGTGACAGGAATCGCATTGTTTCTAGATACTTTCCACTATATATCAATGTTTCTATATGTCCTTTGCCAAGTTGCCTATATATATCGCCCTTCAAAGAACCTGAAGCGTCTAGCAACCATCTTTTTTGCACTCTTTATCGCCGATTTTTTGATTACAGTAATTTTTTTGTCGGGTGACTACACCGTAAAGGTAAGTGTCGAATTAATCATAATACCGATAATTGAAGCATTCACTGACCTCTTTAAATAGTGATTATAAAAATGATATTAGGTGATAAATACTTTGCTTTAGTTTCAGTATTTTTAATATTAATCACTTCAAATTATGCTTCTTCGAATGAGCAATTAAAGAATCAAATTGAAGCAAGTGAGAATCAAGGCCAGTCCCAACAATTTGTTTTAACAAGCAGAAATGAGAAACAAAGATTTGTCTCATTTGGACCCATGGCCAGCTTCGAAGAGGTGTGCAACCTTCTGAATCATCCCATCTTCAGTTCCGTCAAATTACCCAATGAAGAAGACATGTTCTCAAACGAGTATGAAAACTTTTTCAATCAGAAGCTTCTCGAAGTACATATAGATTTGATCATTGAGCAATTCCAATCCAGAATCCCTTTTGTTGGAGGTTATGGCGATGATTTTTACATTGGAAGATCTGCAGAGCATCACTATCAATTTGAGAAAAATTTGAAAAGAGAATTTTATCCTCAAGGCACATATGACAATCTCAGCATTTTAAACCAGGAGAGCTGCTTACCAAAAACAGTTCGTGTCAGTATGGCTAGGGCATCCACTTACAATACTCCGGCGATAGAATGGTGGTCAAATAAATCAAGAGATTACAGCACAAGACGTCAAATTGGACTATACGTAACCGAAAGGGATCCTTGTTTATTTTGTATTTTCTTTATTAAAGATTTTCATGACGATCTAACTGATCGGTTCAATGAAATTTTGACCTCCAATAAGCTTAGACAAAAGGAATTAATGTCTGAAATTGATGAAATGGCTATAAGAAAGGGTGAAATCGATCAAAATCCAGATTTACTAGATAATCAAGCATTCAAACTGCAGAAAATTCTCAATGAGGAAAAAAGAAAGGCAGAGTTAAATCGATTAAGTAAAGAGATAGAGTTAAAAAATCTTGAATATAGTCAACTTGTCAGTGAGAACAATGGTAACCCTGTAACTATAAATATAACAATACAGCCTGGCGACCATATGAAAAAAGAACTTTATGAACGGAGGCTTAAGAAATTACAGGACACTTCAGAGAGACTTGATGACGAAATTCAGAGACAGATATCTAAAAAGGAGCAGAGATTACAAGCTATATTGCTCAATGAGCAAAGACGCTTAAAAGAAGAACAAAGAAGAACCCAAGAGGCAGAACAAAGAAGGCTAGAAAAAGAGAGAAAAGAGGAAGTGGCAGCCATAAAATCAAGAAGAAATTATAGCTTTTTAGCTTTTGACCTATTGTTTATGCTTTATGTTTTTCTCTCATTAGCACTATGGAATGAGAAAACAAAAGATATTGCAGACATTAAGAGATTTATAGGTAATCAATTTCGATCTCTCATCTCAAGCATAAATGAACTATTTGGATCCATTGTCTTATATATAAAGGGTATTTTTACCAGAATCTCAAATTGGATATTTGATAATCAACATTCAGAATCAGATACGCAAGAAGAGTCTTTAGGATCGGAGAATGATCAAAAAAGTGGATCAAAAAAGAATCAAAATAAGAGGCGAAGTGGATCAAAGAAGAATCAAAGAAAGAGGTCGTCAAAGCGCACGAAGTCAAATAAATCAAAAAGTTACTATGAAATTCTAGAGGTCAGTAGAAATGCATCGCAGGCTGAAATTAAGAAGGCATACCAAAGGTTAGCAATGAAATATCATCCTGATCGAAATAAAGCTAAAAATGCTGCAGAAATATTCAAGCAGATACAAAATGCTTATCAAACATTAAGTGATCTTAAGGCAAAGTCAAAATATGACAAAGGATATTAAAAGAGTTTACTTCTTAGTTTTCTTGCTCGCTAACTCATCCCAAACTTCTTCGGCACTTTTTTGATCTTCTAGCTCAGCCTCTGTTTCTAGAAGCTCAGCTTCAGTTGCAGCCAATTCTTGTTTCAAGTCATCTACTTGATTCTCTAGTTCGGAATTAGAATTACAGCCAGCTAGAAATATTGCAAAAAAGGATAAAGAAAGGATTTTAAATATTTTTGTCATTATTGTTTCCCCATTATATTTTAATCATTCAATTTGATGATTTTAATTTGATTATGTTTCTCTGAAGACTATTCTTCCCTTTGATAGGTCATAAGGGCTGATTTCCACAAGAACCTTGTCTCCAGTCAGTATTCTAATATAGTTCTTCCTCATCTTTCCTGAAATGTGAGCAGTGATGACATGCCCATTTTCTAATTCGACACGGAAGACAGTATTGGGCAGTGTTTCCTTAACTACTCCATTCATTTGTATTGCTTCTTCTTTTGCCATAAGTAATATTTTACTTGATATAACTAGCTTTGTTCTAAGAATTTTTCTGCATCCAATGCAGCCATGCAACCACTCCCTGCAGAAGTCACAGCTTGTCTGTATACGGGATCAGCAACATCTCCAGCTGCAAATACCCCTTCTATACTTGTTTGAGTGGCAAATCGACCATTGGAATCATCTAGAATTATGTAATTAGATTCATCTAATTTTAAATTATCTCCAAAGAAAGATGTATTTGGATCATGACCAATGGCTATAAAGACACCTTGAACATCCAATTCAGTTTTATTTGATGGATCATTGACATCTGAACAAATAATGCCATTTACTCCAGCTTCATCTCCCACTACTTCCTCCAAAACATGGTTCCATAGGATTTTTATATTTCCTTTGTTATTTGTTTTTTCAAAAAGTTTATCTTGAAGCATTTTTTCTGCTCTGAGTTCATCTCTTCTATGTATCAGCGTCACATTCTTTGCAATATTGGATAAATAAATAGCTTCCTCAACTGCAACATTTCCACCACCAACGACTATTACATCCTGATCTTTATAGAAAAAACCATCGCAAGTAGCACAAGCAGATACACCTTTACCCTTAAATTTTTCCTCTGAATCTAAGCCCAAGTATCTGGCGGTTGATCCTGTTGCAATAATCAATGCATCAGCAGTGTATTTGGCATTACCCCCATTTAAAGTGAAAGGCCTTGAGCCAAGTTCCGCACTCTCAATGTGATCGTAAATGACTTCTGTATCAAATCTTTTTGCATGTTCAAGCATTCGATCCATAAGAGCGGGGCCTAATAAGCCCTCAGGATCGCCTGGCCAATTCTCAACATCCGTCGTAGTCATGAGTTGTCCACCCGGTTCAGACCCAGTGATTATGACTGGTTTAAGATTTGCACGAGCCGCATAAACAGCCGCAGAATAGCCTGCTGGCCCAGAGCCAAGTATGATTAGTTTATGATGTATTGATTCGGTCATTTCAAAAGTCTGTTGTTAGATTTTCTATAAAGAATCATAATAATGCAATCACGAATAATTTATTCTTAAATAATTACTCATTAAGCAATTAATTAAAGAGAGGAAAGTCATCAAGAAAAAAGATCTTAAATCCTTCATGACATCATTCTCGATTTTAAGGGAATCCATTTTTATTGTTTTACTCGGATTAGCCTCCATCAGTTTTATCTCTCTCTTAAGCTATGACCTAAGTGATCCTGGATTCAATACCACAGGAACCAATGATTTAGTCAATAACTATATTGGCGTGTTTGGAGCATATTTTTCCAGCTTCCTTTTTTCATTTTTTGGTTTAGCAAGTTATTTTCTACCACTGCTTTTTCTGTCAGCTGGGATTACCTTGATCAAGGATGCAGTGAGTAAGATTGATAGGACATTAATTGCGATTAGAGTCGTATCTTTTTTGGTTCTACTTCTTTCATCATCAACGCTTTTTTCCATTCATATTGGACTCGATGCTCTCCCTGAGGGCTCAGGAGGAATTTCAGGCTTGCTGGTGTCTGCATGGTTTATTGAAAATCTGGGATTGACCGGAAGCACCGTATTCTTAATTGCAATGATTCTTTCATTTTTGCCACTGATGATTGGATTTTCATGGTTGAGACTTGCTGATTTCATTGGAGTGCATTTACTTTTATTGATTAATAAAATGCTTGATCTCTTCTCTGAATTACTTTCTAAGATTCAAGAAAAACAAAAAGAATCTTCAATTAAGAAAGTTTCTGTAGCTAAGTCAAAAGGAGAAGAACCATTGAAAAAGCCACTCAAAGAAAAGGTGGTTGATAAGCTAAAGAAAAGTGCTAAAAAGAAAGAACCAAAGATAAAGATTGAGAAATCTGCGCCACCGATCGAGGAAAGCAAAAAGGTCACAGAACAGAGACAGGTAAAAATGTTTGATTCATCTTCTGAATCCATCATTCCAGATCTCAACCTTTTAGATAAAGCACCGGCTCAACAGCAAGGCTTATCGAAAGAATCATTAGAAGCGCTCTCAAGCCTGCTTGAGCTTAAACTCAAGGACTTTGGAATTATTGCAACGGTTGAAGAGGTTCTACCAGGCCCAATAGTGACGAGATTTGAGATTAGTCCAGCCCCAGGTGTGAAAGTCAGTCAAATCAGTAACCTCTCAAAGGATTTGGCCAGATCATTATCGGTCTCGAGCGTAAGAGTTGTTGAAGTAATAGAGGGTAAATCATTCGTTGGTATTGAGATTCCAAATGAGAAAAGAGATCTGGTTACTTTGGGAGAAATTCTAAGATCAAAAACCTTTGAGGAGTTCTCATCCCCACTAACGATTGCCCTTGGAAAAGACATTGCTGGAAACCCAATAGTTGCTGATTTGCAAAAAATGCCTCATTTATTGATAGCCGGAACGACAGGTTCTGGAAAATCAGTCGGCATCAACGCAATGATCATTAGTCTGTTATACAAGTCCACTCCAAAAGATGTTCGAATGATTCTGATCGATCCAAAGATGCTTGAATTATCAGTATATGGAGGTATACCACACCTTCTATGCCCAGTCGTAACTGATATGAAAGAGGCCGCCAATGCTTTGAGATGGTGTGTTGTCGAAATGGAGAGGCGGTATAAGCTAATGTCAAAGCTCAAAGTGAGGAATCTAAAGGGCTTGAATCAAAAAATTGAAGACGCTATTGCATCCGGCCAACCCATTAAAGATCCTTTGTTTGATCCAAAAAAAGAAGTTCAAACCACCGAGAACATCGAGCCGCCTGATTTAGAACCTCTCCCAAATATAGTGGTCGTGGTCGATGAGCTCGCTGACATGATGATCACTGTTGGAAAAAAGGTAGAGCAACTGATTTCTCGATTAGCCGCAAAAGCAAGGGCATCTGGAATTCATATGATCATAGCCACTCAACGACCATCCGTAGATGTAATCACCGGTTTGATTAAAGCAAACATACCTTCAAGAATTGCGTTTCAAGTGTCTGCCAAAGTCGATTCCAGAACAATTCTTGATCAAATGGGCGCAGAAAATTTATTGGGCAATGGAGATATGTTGTATATACCACCAGGCTCATCATCTCCAGGAAGAGTTCACGGGGCCTTTGTATCTGATGAGGAAGTGAATGCTGTATCAGCTGATCTTCAATCAAAATCACAACCAGTATTTATAGATGAGGTCACATCTGGTCAACTTGAAACACCAATCCCGGGCGAGGCATCTAGCTCTAATGGCGATGATGATTCTGAGAGCGACCCTCTATTTGATGAAGCTGTTGCCTTGGTTACAGAGTCAAGAAATGCATCTATTTCTTCTGTGCAAAGAAAGCTGAGAATTGGTTATAACAGAGCGGCTAGAATCGTTGAAAAAATGGAAGAAATTGGGATTGTTGGAGAATTAGAATCAAACGGCAAGAGGGAAGTCCTTGCTCCACCACCACCCGAAGATTAAATAATCGAGTAAATAATCATTTTTCAAAGACTCATAATTATCTTAATTATTTTCTCTCAACCTTCCTTTGCATTGGAGGATGAATTTTTTGATTTTGAAACATTCACTGCTTCTTTCACTCAAATTGTAGTTTCAGAGAATGATGGTTCAGCATCAAAAACAACCGGTGAATTATTCATCAGTAAGCCAAATTTAATATTGTGGCATGTGAAATTACCAACAGAGAGAATCGTGCTGATCAAAAATAAGAGTATCTCAATTTATGATCCTGATCTTAATCAAGTATTGAGATCAGATATAAATATATTTGAGGAAGCTAAATGGATAAGGGTCTTTACTGATAGAGATGCCAGAAGTTACTTGGAGAGCATCACAGAAACAAGTGATTCCTCTACTAGAATTATTTATAAGTCACTACTTTTAGACTCTCAGTTAAGAGAATTTGTCATAGATAAAGAGGGCGACCAGATAAGATCCATTGCAATCTATCTTTCAGGAAAGGATGAATTTGAAATTACCATTGAACAAGTTGAGTTAGACTCAAATATTAGTGATGATTTTTTCTATTCCTCAATTCCTGCTGATGCAGAAGTAATTGTTCAGTGAGTTCAAAAAGTAAATTAGATTTTTCCATGCCAGGGATATCTAGATTTGGAATTATCTTCAAAATAGTTGTTTCGTTCTTCATTATTACAATGGGTGTATATTTACATCTAATGCAAGTTCCTCACGTTGATATAGTAGATACATTATTTTCCATGGATAAATTGGCCCATATCGTTTTCTTCTATCTATCATCGCTATGGTTCTTCTTGATAGTGAGGCCTGATCAAGCATTAGTGATTATTATTTTTATGACTCTATATGCGCTTAGTTTAGAGCTATTACAAATGACCGTTTCCTATCGGACTTTCGAATGGTTTGATTTGTTTGCAGACGTAGTTGGTATTTTCTTAAGTTTTATTCATGTATTTAAAAAAGATATACTTAACAAGATAAAAAGTACCAAAGCATGTTAGATTCAAAAACACTTAGAAAAGAAACCAAAAAAGTTAGTCTCTCATTGAAAAAGAGGGCTTCTGATTTTGATCTCGATTCTTATTTAAAAATGGATCAGAAAATGAGAGATCTAATCTCAACTGTTGAGGAGCTTAGGTCATCAAAAAATAACATCAATAAAAGTATTGCCAGTCCTGAAATCTCAGAAAATGACAAGTCTGACCTAATTTCTGAGGTTGGAACTATTAATAAAAAACTTAAAGAATCAGAGCAATCACTCAACGAACTCTCTGAGCAAACTAAAAAGATGAGCTTAGAGATTCCTAATATTCTTGATGAATCCGTTCCCGAAGGATCTAGTGAAAAAGAGAATGTGGAAGTAAGGTCATGGGGTAAATTACCAAAATTTGATTTTGAACCAAAAGATCATTCCGAACTGGGCGAAAGTAAAGGCGGTATTGATTTTGAATCTGCTGCCAAACTTTCGGGTTCAAGATTTGTTGTCATGAAAGATGGGTATGCTAAATTGCACAGGGCTCTGAAGCAGTTCATGCTTGACGTGCAAACCGAAGAAAATGGTTATACCGAAATGTATGTTCCTAATATTGTTCGCTCAGATTGCTTAGAGGGTACTGGCCAGTTACCAAAGTTTGCAGATGATCAGTATAAAATTGAAAATGAAGAGGCTTTATATCTGATTCCCACAGCAGAAGTCCCTTTAACCAATTTAATTAGGGAAAGCATTCTTGATCAAAGCGAATTACCAATAAAAATGACTGCTCATACACCATGTTTCAGACAAGAGGCAGGTTCTTATGGAAAAGATACCAAAGGAATGATCAGGCAACATCAATTTGAAAAAGTAGAGCTTGTTCATATTGTTAAACCAGAGGAATCTTATGAAGCCCTTGAAGAGCTTACAAAGAATGCTGAATCAATCCTACAGAAGCTCAATCTTCCCTATAGAGTGATGCTGCTGTGCTCTGGAGATACAGGTTTCTCTGCTGCTAAAACATATGATCTTGAAGTTTGGCTGCCTTCTCAGAACACCTTCAGGGAGATATCATCTTGTAGTAATTGTGAGTCATTCCAGTCTCGTAGAATGAAGGCTCGATATAAGAACTCAGATACAAAACAAACTGATTATCCTCATACACTCAATGGCTCCGGATTGGCAATTGGAAGAACATTTATTGCTGTTCTTGAGAATTATCAGAATGAAGACGGCTCAATTACCATCCCTGATGTCTTAATGCCTTATATGCAGAACCGAGAAAGAATCTAATCTTTTTTGTTCATTTCAACTAGTCGACTGGTTGTCCTGGTAAATTCATCCTTTAGCTTGATTCCATTATATAGATTCTTATGGTCGACAAATGTCGTCATGAAGAGATCAATATCTCGATCGTATAACTCGTCTACCAAAGCAATAAATCTTCGAGCCTCGTTCTCACATTCTTGATCAAATTCTGGCACCTCAGTGATTACAACCGTTTTAAATTGATCAGCAATATCGATGTAGTCTTTGACACTTCTTTTGTCCCCACATATTGAATTGAACCTAAACCAGACCAATTCATTAGTTCTCACAATGCACTCAATCTCCCTTTTTCTGACAACTATGGTTGATTTGCATCTCTCTAAATCATCATTGAAGCATTCATGATATATCGCAAGCCTTTGTATGTTGTCTTCAGTATGGATAGCAATACGTTCAATGCCTTCACCAATAATGGATTGTCTGAAGTCTTTACCTTCACCGATGTGAATCACTTCTAGATAACCATTAATTCTATTTATAGCAGGAACAAACAAGTCTCTTTGAAGACCATTTTTGTAGAGTTCATCAGGCTTACAATTCGATGTCATTATCAATCTTATCCCTTCATTCAATAGAGACTCAATCAGTCTCGCCATTATCATGGCATCAGCAATATCCTCTATATAGAATTCATCAATACACATGACTTTGTGATTCACTGAAATTGACTTTGCAACTTCCTGAATTGGATCTTTCTGGTTTTTGAATTGTTGTGTGCCGTTGTGAATATTTTCCATTAATCGATGGAAGTGTTTTCTGTCTTTATCTTTTATGGACAAAGTTTCATAGAAGAGGTCCATTAAGTATGTTTTACCTCTTCCAACATCACCCCATAAATAGACTCCATTGGATTTCGGCTTTTCGTCTCTAAATAAAGATAGAAATTTATTTTTAATACTTCTTTCATCAAGTATCTCTTTTTGTAATTCCTCAAGACGATCAACAATATTCGCTTGATATTGGTCATACTCAATATCTTTATTCGATGAGAAATTTTCTCGAATACTCATATTTAAATCTTTTCTGGTTTTCTATTTTTTCTTTTTGCTTTCCTCGGACCAATCCTTGATATGGAGATCTCTTTGAGGGAATGGGATTACAATATTTTCTGAAGCGAATCGTTCATTGATGGCAAAATTCAGATCACTCAAAACATCATAACGTTTCTTGATGTCAACTATCCTGACTCTTAATTCAAAGTCGAGTGAGCTATCCCCAAAACCCATAAATAGGGCCTTAGGAGGTGATGCCCGTCCGTCGCTGATAACCTGATCATGTAGATTTGCTGTTTCTTCCAAGATTTCAGCGACTTTTTCGATGTCGCTACCATAGGCCACACCAATTTTTACGATCAGTCTCCCATATGGGTTATGGAGAACCCAATTTGTGACTCTGCCTGAAACCAACTCAGAATTAGGTATGAGCATATCCTGGTTATCCAGTGTCTCGATTTCAGTCGCTCGAATGCTTATTTTTCTCACAAAACCTTCAACATCACCAACCGTTACAAAATCACCAGCTTTAATAGGTCTTTCAAAGAGAAGGATAATCCCAGAGACAAAATTATTTGCAATGGCTTGAAGACCAAAGCCAATACCAACAGATAAGGCACCTGCAACAACTGCTATACCAGTTATATTGACTCCACTGATTGATAGACCAACCAATAATGAGACTGTAAATCCGGTATATCCAACAACAGTAATAAGTGCATCTCTTGCACCTCTATCTGGAGTGATTTGTCTTAACCACCTTTTATCAACCCATCTTTTAATCCAACCTGTGAGACCTGCGAGTATTGTGAAAGCAATAATACCTGCAAGTATATTTGTTGGGATAACTCGTATGTCTCCCATCGGTATACCGTCTGTTGCATAAGAGGACAATGTTTCTACAAGTGTTCCTGTTGGATCCCAAACCCTTATAAGAATTGAAACATATAGGATCCAGAAAGAAGCATCAAAAAAGAGTTGATAGATTGCCAATTTCGATTTTCCAGAATCTCTCGTGAGATCCAATGCAGACCTGATTCTAATACCAATAAGATTTGTTGATTCATTAATCCAGGTGACAGAATTTTCAGTCAAAGCCAATAGTGACCATAGGAGATATGTTGAGAAAAGGGTCAGGATAAAACCATTCAGTATGAAACTAGAGAGATTATGAAAGCCTGATAATTCTGAGATAAAGCTCAATGCCAATGCGGAATATCCTATGAATCTAATCACTCCATACTGACCTTCTTCCATAAATAGACTTGTCGAGCTATTGAGTACAGGTATGAGTGCAAAAATCATCAATGAGACGAGCGCAATTCTCATCAATGATTGATCACTTGCCACTTCGCTTGAGAGCCAATCTGGACCAAAGACGATATAAGTGATGACCACTATGAGTGTGAAAAAATTAAGTTTTTGTTTCAGATTTTTAGCTGGCTCTGAGACTGTATTCTGATCAATATTTGCTGGTGAAAAGGGTCCAGTAATCCAATTAATCAAAAGATAGAGAACAGATGCGAGGAACGGGCTAAGACCTAAGCGAATAATCCATGAATCTGAAGGCGATATCGATAGGGACAATGAAATGGCAGCAGATATCCCAAGTGAACCAAAAAGAATAGGCGATTGCACTCTTCCAAAAGGCTTAAATAAAGCTCTTAGTTTTAGAATGATCGATCGATCGATTGACTTAAATGGATCCGAGTATTGTATTTTCTTAATCTGATCACCAAAGAAGTAACCAAAACTAAAGCCAAGTATCAAAAACAGTATCAAAAGAAATAAGGTTTCATTTGTAATCCTCTGGATAGCCTTATCATTAAAGAACAGATCTGGTAGCTGTTTTAACTGATTGGGTAGAGAGGCAATCGCTTCAAAAATATCTTCATTCTTTTCGCTTAGAAGCTCTGTGGTCAGTTCATTTAGTAATTTATTTGAGAGATCAATGATCCTTGTTGAGCGCACAACAGTTAAAGAGCAGTTCTTTAGTTTTGCATCTTCAGCAGTTAGCCTGCTTCTCGCCTCTGAAAGTCTTTCGTAAATCTGAATATCAACATCAGGACTAATTTGCTCCAATGCTTCTACTTCTAACTTGAGTGTTTCAACTTGCGGTTCAATCTGATCTACACAACTCAATGCATTTGTTCTGATTTCAATTGCTTTTTCTCGAGTCTCCTTGATTGTGCGTTCATTGATATCAGATTGATTGAGTGATTCCTGCAGATTAGATAATTCAGATATCGCTTGATTGGGATCAATTTGTGCACCGAGGTTTAAAGACACTGCAATAAGCATCAATGAACTGGCAATTGCTAATCTGAATTTCATATTTTTTGGTAAATTATCATTGAACTGTTTTCTCTCAATATGTCAAAATTCTATCATGCAATAGAAAGTCATTTTTAAGATTTATGAAAAGAATAAATGCAATCCTTGGTAGTGGTGCTGAAAGTAACCCAGAAATGGGACCCATTGATGATTATTGGGCTCAAGTTATAGAATCATATCCTGAGCTCGCAGTAGACCATCAGATGCGATCAATTGGAATTGATGAAGAAACAACAGGTTTGATCATTGATTTCATTAAAGAAGGCGAAAAAGTAGGCACATTTTCATTGCCTTGGTTAATGGAGAGTGAAAATATTCCTAACAGTCATGCTGGCCAACCGATAATCCTCTTATCTTATGATGGTAAGCCTGAAATTGTGGTTAAAATAACAAAGATTGAGGAAACAACATTTGGAGAGATCGATTATGAAGTCACAAAAATCGATGGCCCACCTGTCAGAGATCCTGAAGTATGGATACCACTTCACCGTGAATACTGGAACAATATTTTAGAACCATATGGCAGAGCTTGCACCGATGACATGCCAGTCATTGTTGAACATTTTAAAATGGTTTATTCGCAATAAAATATGAACCATTTTTTGAATGCTTTGTTATAATTTTACAAACCTAATCAGGAACTTATTTATGAAAAGATATCAGGTATTTAAACCACTCATTTTTGTTCTGGCATGTGTTATTGCCGCTAGATTTTTCTTACCGGCTAACTGGACACCTATTTTGGCTTTGGCACTTTTTATGCCTTATGTGACTCAGAAACGCTCAATCCAAGTTCTAATGCCCATTGGCATACTTTTAATTACTGATATTTTCTTAGGCTTCTACGGACAAACAATGTATTTCGTATATGCCTCCTTGATACTGATTGCTTTGATCTCCAATTATCAGTCAAAGGGTTCATTGCTTTCTTTAATGAAATACTCTGTAGGCAGTGTACTAATTTGGCATATTGTCGTTAACTTCGGTGTTTATCTAAATGGCCATGATGGAAGCTCACTGTCTCAGACATACCTTTTGGCAATTCCTTTTGATTTGAGATTGATGGCGAGTACCATTGTATTCTCACTAGTCTTTTACAGTGCATGGGCTTCAAAAGAGTATTTAGAAAGTTCTTCTAAAGAAGCTTAGATTCTCTGACCGAGAAGACGTCCATATGTCAGTGCAGGCGTGACCCCCATTCCATTGACGTAAGCATTTCCTGATGTTGCCCCAAACCCGATAACCTCGCCAATTGCATAAAGATTTTTAATGGGTTCACCAGAAGATCTAATGACCTCAAAATTTTCATTTACCCCTAATCCAGCAAATGAACAAAGGCTCCAACCACTCATTCTAACTGAGTAGAAAGGTCCTTCTTCAATGGGCAGAGGACGATGTAGTCTTCCAAATGAATCTGCTTGATTATTTTTGAGCTTACTATTGAAATCATTGACAGCATTTTCAAGATTGACAGGATGAAGACCTGTTTTAATAGCCAATTCTCTTATGCTGGATCCACTTTTGAACATGACATGATTATTGGCTTCCTTAGCTATCCTCTGATTATTCCAGTCATAGATCATTGGAGGCATTTCATTAAGCATTTTCTGGTCCATTATTGTCCAATGTCGGTGTGCGGACTGTTTACCAATCTGATGTTCAATGTGATCCACGCTTTCATGATCTTCTTGAACAAACCTTTTTCCATCCGAGTTGACCAGTATTTCCCATGGCTGACGTTCAATTACATTAATAGCTACACCATAAGGAGACGATGGAACTTTATCATCTGACAAAATCATGCCATAGAGCGGTGAGTATTTTTCTCCACCCCTTAAATATCCTCCTACTGATTGACCAAGTATCAAGCCAGCTCCTTGACTCTGAGGATAAGCCATTTGGCAATAGAGCGGAACACCGTGGAGTTCTTCATACATTCTTGGGTTTGATGCACATCCACCCGATGCTAAAATAACACTTTGTCCTTTGTATTCTAGATTCTGACCATCTTTATTTTTAGCGACAACACCATTGATCTCTCCATTTCTAGATTGAATAAGATCAACCGCACTGGTTTCTAAAAGAATCGTAATCGAGCCTTTATCAACCCCTCGATCAAATAAAGGTTTCATAGCATTAAGTATTGCTAAACCGCCACCCCATGGTGATGTCGCTCCCTGAGGCCCTTGTTGATATCTGGCTACAGAGAACGCATCATGTGCCATCTTCTTCACAGGGTGATTATCAAAAATTGTATAACCATTGGCTGCCAACCAATTAATTGTAGGACCAGCATGGTCAGCTAATATTCTGGTAAGAGCTGGGTCAGAAGTGTTGTTATTCAGTCTCATGATGTCATCGAAATGTTGATCGGGAGAATCTTTTATATCCTTTCTCTCTTGAAAAACTGTTCCAGCACCACTTATTTGACCAGTGGATACAAAAAGTGTCCCACCGATGACAGATGCCTTTTCTATGACAAGTACTTTTAGGCCCCTTTCAGCAGCAAATATTGCAGCTGGTATTCCAGCGGTTCCTGCACCAATAATAATTGTATCCCATTCTTCCTTAGCGAGTGCTAATTGGTAAGGATAGGGAAGGGTAGCAGCAGTCAGCAAGCTTGTGCCATATTTAATTAAGTCTCTTTTAGTTAATTTTAGATTCTTCATTTTCCTGAGAGATATTATTTAACTCACTGACCATGATATCAGTGCTCACTTTTTCCTTATAATCGACAAATATTGGAGAGGACCAAGCTCGATGACCACCTGGACCTAGGCACTCTTCTTCATAGTCTTCCCTATAATCAGCATGACATTGATCGACTGAAATTGGATGACCATCAGCATCAAATTGAGTTCTGAGATTACTCCCATTGACCAATAACGTATCTTCTTCAATGGCTCTCACATAATACACAGCATCTCTTTGCTGATTTTCAAAATCTTCATCTGTGAATTCTATTTCACATTCAATTTGATTGGGGTCACACTCAAATGTTTTCCATGTATCAAAGATCAGTGTAGAAGGGTCTTCGTTTTTGCTGTTTTGGGGTGTGATTTTAATGACCTCAATCTTTTTTAATTGATAACGTTCATCGGAGGGGTGATAACACTCACCATCAGAGATTTTTTGAATTCTTTTTTCGGAAAGCGCTTCGTAGACATAATCTGGGCATCCGGGAAGTTGCTTGAAAGAGCCAATAGCTTTTACTCGGAATTTTGGATTGGAATTGGATTGGATAAAGCTTCCCATGGGTTTTGAAATGCCTTCATTCAACAAATCAAAATGAAGAAGGATTCGATGACCTGTTGTTGCATAAACTTCTTTTCGTTTCATCGCTTGCCAGATTGATTCTCGATCTCTGCCTTCAGAATGAACAGCCATGAGACCGCCTAAAGACCAGAAACTGGATTGTCTTTCAACATCAATAGGAGAAGCACCTTGAAGTTCATTGAGCTCTTCAAGTGTTCTGAGTCCAGATTCTGTTTTTTCAGCTGTTACAGAATTTAGAAGATTTCTCCATCTTTCACTCACTGCACCTCTCGCCTCAGTGCCACCGATACGTAATAATTGTTTGAAACCATGTCCAGCTCTTGCTGTATGAGTATCAGTTGATCCGATAAACCCCCATTGGAACCGTTCTTTACCTTCCTCATAATCATTGTTCCTCAGAGCCAAACCATATTGAACAGATTTTTTAGGTCGGTAATTAAAAGCCGGAAGGTATGCACCTCTGGCTTGTCCAGCATCTAACCAGTCTGGATCATTCGAACCAAAAAGAGCTCTTATTCCAGTGGCTCCTGGGAATTCATTGACGCGTTTTTTTGTATCCTCAGCCAATTGCTCGCAGTATTCTTGAGATTTGCCTTCCTCTAAGCATCTTTTCTTATTGATTACAGCTGCTTGATAACAAGTTGGTAAATAGTTATCAGTTGGTTCTGGACAAATCATTTCACCATTTTCGTTGAAATCCACTTCTTTAAAATCAAAGAATTGCTCAGAGTTTCCATGTCCTGAGTAGATTTCAATTAAGCTTGAGTAATCAGGCCTGATATTATCCTGATCTAATACATATTCTTCCCATGAAGCTGCCTGTGGTGTATAAAAACCCCATGTTGTTCCGTGTGGTATTACCTCGGCTTCAAATCCCCAATCATCAAGTTTCCCATATAGTTCTGCTGGAGTAGCTGCAGTTTCCCAACAATCTTTTGGTAAATAATTTGATGGCAAACCTTCTGGGCAAGCATCTGTCTCTAAAATTGCATCAAGGAAATCACCGAAAGAAAAATAATATTCACTATTCACTGGATCAAATAGAAATAGATTACGATTCGCATCAGCCAATTGAATTCTCAGAATTAATGCAATCGTTCCGCCAGCAGCTATTGGTCTATCTGGAATTTGGCCCTCTTTATAGTCTTTAAAAAACACGTTGTGATGACCATAGTGATCTTCCGGCGTATTTCCAGCTTGTGTCCATTCCCACCCAATAAATGCAACCAGATCGGGATTGTCCTCACCAGAAATTGCATTGCATTGTCTTACGCTGTCAACTTGGTCTTTCCATGTTCTTGGAGTGTATGATTCTGCATGATCGGTTAGTACATAAAAATCTATTTGAGAAATAAACCGAGCATAATCACATGCAAAAGCAGGTGGAAAAGCACCTCTAGAACCATGCATAAGTGGCAGAGATATATAAAATGCATCCATGGAATAAGTGGTGTGAACATGCTGATCACCCCAAAGTATTTGTTTTGAACCATTCTCTGTCAGTTCAATTGGTCTATTTATGTTTGTCGCATCTTGGCTCGTGAACGGATTAGTATCGTAATAGTCAGTAGTGAATTTTTTATAACTATGGGGTGAAATTGAAAGTATGAAAGCCGATGCACCGATCAAAATTAGAATCAATACGATTAGCAAATTTTTACCAATTTTCCTCATAAGTATCCCCTAAAAAGAACCTAACCCATTAAACGCGTTAGAAACCAATATAGACCAATTGAACACAAGATAGAAGAGACTAGCCCAGTTATCTTTTTTATATTGTTACTAAGTATTTTTGTAGCAAGAAAAGACATTAGACTCCACATGATTACAAGCACCAGTATTTGCCCAATCTCAACACCAATATTGAATCCCAAAAGTGAGATCAAAAAGTTTGTTCTATCCAAGCTGATTTCACTGAGTATATTTGCGAAACCAAACCCATGAATGGTTCCAAAGATGATTGCTAAAATGGGCCTTAACTTCTCAGCCTGGTCAGGCTCTTCTCCCAATTTCAAAATTGCTAAAGTCAACATACCCAAACCAAGTATGAAGCCAATTTTTAATTCATTGATGTTAAGAGCACTTAGGAGGATCATAGCTATAACAATTAAGAGAACTCCCGACTGTATTTTTCTGAGCTCATGTCTTGGTAGATTAATTGATTCAATACTCGCCAAGATGATGGTCCATCCTATCAATGATTCAATGATATTAACCTGAGGAATGACAATGTCTGATGCGGCTAGGCCAAGCGTGAGACTGTGGCCTATGGTGAAACCAGTTGCAGCAAAGACAAGACTTTTAAAGGATTTACATAAAATAAGTAATGCAAGTAAAAAAAGTAAATGATCAATGCCTTCTAGAATATGTGTAAAACCAAGTCCAATATATTGTTTGAATGAATCAAACCATTCTTGTTCTTCAACTGCATTGAGCTCACTAAAAATAATTATTTCATGATTATTTTGATTCAGAACAAGTGTTCTCATCTGCCCCATATGATGATTAATTCTTGCATAGTGAATATGACTAGGAATCTCTTCGAAAAAAATATTCATATCAAAAATGTATTTTTCAAACTGATTTGTATCAAAGATCAGTGATAAGCCAGTCATGCCAATTTCAGTATTGAGAACATTGATGAGTGGTTCAGATTTGATCTGGTCCGAATGAATCTTTTGAATCAGATGACTCTTTAAGCTGTCATTCAGATTTGGATAGTTGATTTGATATTCTCTGAGTTTTGTGATCTCTCTTGATGAGACAGTGAAATTAAGAATGATTTGATCTTCTTGGATATTCCAAGTGGAGTAAGAAACACTTTTTGTGTGAGCGACTGACTCACTTTGAAAAAGTATCAAGAGCAGTATTGATATCAAATGCGAATTAGATCTCTTCATTTCAAGTTAATCTGCAAGAGTGCTGTTAATATCTATGTCTGACTGCCTCCTGAGGTCACTTAGTAGCTCTTCAAGAATATTTTCACGTTGTCTTCTTCTATATTCTTGTAAAACAACTTCTTTGATATCCGAATATTCAGGAGTGATTTTATCTTTTTTATCTACTAGGGTGACAATTGTGTACCCATAGATTGTTTCTATTACTTTGCTTGTTTCACCAATCCTAAGTGATAGAACGACATCTCTAAGAAGCGGGCCAATCAATGTTCCCAGTCTTAACTTAGAGATAAAGCCAGAAGGAATGCCAAGCTGCCTTATGCTCGGTATATCGATCTCCAGTTTCTGAATATCATAGCTTTCTTGCCAAATCTCTTTTGCAGTTTTGATATCGAGGAGATTTTGAGATGAGAGAATGACAACCCGATATTGCTCATCCAAGGTGAAAACTGGGAGATTATCTTGGTAGAAGTCTTGAAGTTCATCTTCATCAGGTATCACTGATACTGACTGCTCAACGATCGAGTCTACAACTGATCTCACAATGCTTTTTCTTAAAAGGTCGTCTGCTTCAAGAAATCCATTCTGATAGGCGTATTGGACCAGAAGCTCTTCTTCAATGATTCGATCCAAAGCCATTTTTCGGTCAGCCTCTGTTAAATCATCTCTTTTGTCATTCTCAATTAATTGAATAACCGTTCGATATCTCTCCGAGGGGATTATTTTGTCATTAACAATTGCAATCACATCATTGGGAAGTGATGAGAAATTTTTATTGTTATCCACGATTGAATAGATGGCAAGAAATGTGCCTATAATAGATGCCAAAAGAAGTAACTTAGATTGATTACTCATCTGACTATAATCCAGTTCTTAGGAGGCAATGACAAGATGAAAGTTTTAGATTTATTCGAAAAATTAAATGGTTTGCCATTCGGCAGTAGAATTTTTACGTTCATGGTTTGCATGAATGCCCCATATTTTTTCTCCATAAAATCCCATGTAACTTTACTTAAAAAAAATAGATGCGAAGTTCAGCTTAAGAAGAGGAGGGCGGTAACAAATCACATTAACACGGTGCATGCAATTGCAATGTGTAACATGGCCGAATTATCAGGTGGTTTAATGATCGAAGCTTCTTTACCCAGAGATAAGCAATGGATTCCTTCAGGAATGACTGTTGAATATTTGAAGAAAGCAGAAACCAACCTTTTGGCTGTCTCTGACGGATCTGAGATCGATTGGAACCAAACAGGAACGATTGTTGTACCAGTTGAAATAAAAGATACAAATGACCAAATTGTTTTTACTGCAAAGATCAATATGTATGTAAAAAATAAGGGATAGCCTTTTACTGTGTCCAGTTTTAAAAAAATCTTTCCATATGTAGCGCCTTCACTGACGGTAAGCAATGATATGTGTGATCAAAATGGACATATGAATGTGGCTTATTATCTACAAGCTTTTGATGTCAATTCAAGGGATTTATTTGAAGAGATTGGCTTTGATGGTGATTATTTTCAATCGGGATATTCATGTTTTGCAATTGAAGACAGTCTGAGATATCTGAGGGAGTTTTTAGAAGGAGACGAGATAAGATCCATGTTTAGAATTCATGATTTCAATGAGAAAGTGATTCACATAGTGGGTGTTTTGCTTGATAGCCAAGATCGATTATCAGCCATTTCTGAAACTCTTGTGGTTCATATTGACATGCATTCAAGAAAGGCTTCGGGGATGCCTGATCAGCTTTTAAAAAAAGTAAAAGATGTCCATCGGTATCATACAGCTTGTCCAATTGATGATTTTGATATCAGATTGAAAATAAGAAAAAAATGAGGATACAAATGAAAAAAGCCTTCCTAGTAACAATAGTTTTATATTTAACCATGACATCAAGTCTTTATGGGCTAGAGATGATAGATGAATCCTCCATTGAAAGTCTTAGATCAATGCCATATGAAGAATATGACTCGGGATATGGATTATGGGATTCTGCAGACTTGGAGCTTTTCGTGAGCAAGGATGAGAATTTCAGTATTGGCTTGTGGAAATCAAAAGCTGGTTCCGAAGAGATCGATACACCTTATCCATATAATGTTTTCTTCCTTATTAAATCTGGTGAGATCAGAACCAAAACAAAAGAGGGCGATACCAATAGATTTGTCTCAGGTGAAGGTTTTCTAATACCAAAAGGTTGGATGGGTACATTTGAAATCTCAAAAGATGTGGAGGCGATATATTTTTATGACGGCCTTGTGGAAACAATGAATGATTCAACGAGAAATATCTATGAAGATGCGGCACTCCATTATAGTGCTGAAAATATTCTCAAAACTATGGCCAAAAAAGAATTCAACGAGGGGGAAAACGGCCTTAAAACAAAAGAAGTGCAAACATTTAATAATGCAGATGAATCGTTTTCAATGGGAATCTGGGAATCTACTCAAACCAAAATCCCATCGGATTGGCCTTATGATGAATTTATGTATGTAATTGAAGGTCAAATATTAATGACTGACCAAGATGGAAATACTTATGAAATTAACCCAGGTGAGGGGATCATTGTCCCCACAGGATGGAAAGGAAATTTCTCAGTACCTGAGGGTGTTTCAAAGATTTGGGCTATTTATGATCCAAGCTAAATTTAGATGGTTTCGCCCATCTCTCTAGCTCTATTCAGTTTTGTCGGTT
Source organism: uncultured Gammaproteobacteria bacterium (assembly GCA_902595845.1). GTDB lineage: Bacteria > Pseudomonadota > Gammaproteobacteria > Steroidobacterales > UBA11654 > CACPJA01. The sequence continues at coordinate 16,641 of CACJRN010000003.1, read as the reverse complement.
CTTCTTTGGGAAGATAATAACAAGCACCAATGAGTGCAAAAATAGTTATCAAAAGTGCTGATTGGCCCCATGCCAATGCATACTTGAGTGATTCAGCATCTGAGTACCCAAGCGAGAAGAAGTAATCACTAATATACCCAATAGAATATGGTCCCAAGGCAAGACCCAACATGCTAACCATCAAGATATAGTATGCACCAGCAACTCCTCTCATTCTTGGCAGCACCAAATCAGAAACTGTTGTCGGTGCAATGCCAACCCACATCGGTGTGGCAATTTGGAATAGTGAATAATAGATATAGGACATTACAAGACTTTCCGTAAACAACATTCCCAGTGCTGTTGGAACAGCAAGAATAATTAAACCAAATCCAACATAGAGTCTTCCATTGATGTATTTTTCTCTTAGACGATCCCCAATGTACCCACCAATAACTACTCCCAATGTTCCCGCTACTGCGGTAATAAGGCCAAGTATTGTTGCGACCTCTCCCTCGGTAATACCAAAATTACGCATATAAAAAGCAGGTCCAAATGCAGCAATTGAATATGTCACGAAAGATATGAAAGGGAATCCTATGACAGTGAATAAAAGAGATTTTGTTTTAAATAGTAAACTGAATGTAACTGGGTCTCTAAATTTGAGCCCCTGAATCCAGCAACTCAAAATATAAGCGCCCAAACCAAATGCAACCCACTGAATCAGATCGTTTGTCAGTTTATAAAGCAAAAAACAGATTGAGCTGATCACAGTTGCCATCAGAAGATTAATAATAGTGGCTTTGAGTCTATTGTTTGCAGTAAAAATAACAAATGGGGAGATACCAATGAATTCCTCTTTGAGTGCAGTCAATGGATCAGCTGTTATGACAGATTCTATCCCCTCGCTTCCACCCCTTTTGGGTTCTTTGATCTGCCAAGTGAAAAATGCTAGCAAAACACCTGGTAATCCAACCAATATGAATGCAGCTTGCCAACCTTTTAAAGATAGGGGGGCGAGATTTGGGTCGGGGTATGCTTCTGTCCATAGTTCGACAATCCATCCACCGAGAAAGAGTCCAATACCAGCACCCAAATAAACTCCACTTGAGTAGATTGATAATATTGTGGACCGAACTTTTGGAGAAAAATAATCTGAAAGGATCGAATATGAAGAGGGGCTGGCCGTTGATTCTCCGATTCCCACACCTATTCGATAGATCGACAAAGCCGTTAAAGATTTTGCTGTACCAGACAAGGCGGTCATTAAGCTCCATAGTGCCAGACCGATGCTGAGTAAATTTTTTCTGGACCAAGTGTCTGCCAATTTACCCAGAGGTATCCCAAAAATAGAATAAAAAACAGCAAATGCTGTACCAAAAAGGAATCCCAAGTCACTGTCTGTGATATTAAGATCGGCCTTAATTTCTTCAGCTAGAACCGACAGTATTTGTCTGTCTACAAAATTAAATATGTAGACAATCACAAGTAATACAAGGGCGACTTTTGCAGATTTGCCACCAACTTTTGGATAATGATCTTCGCTCATATTGTTCAAATGAAATATAATAAAATCATTGTACTTAAAAATTTCTTTTGATGACTCAAAATAAACACAATGATAAATATTCAGATCTCTCCCACTTGCCAGAAGAGTATTTAGAATTAGATCAAACACTAAAAGCGGCTTTTAGTATCCTAGAAATTGCATCAAAAAATAGACACACTCTTTTTCACACACCAACTCTATCAACCTTCGATGGAAATAGAGTGTCCACTCGAACAATGGTTCTCAGAGAATTTGATCCTGATAAAAGATTGATCAGGTTTCATACTGATTTTAGGTCAGTGAAGATAGAGCAACTCAAGAAGGACTCTCATGCTGCAATTCATGGTTATGATCCAAATCTAAAAATTCAGATACGATTTGATGGAAAAATAAACCTTCATCACAATGATGAAGTCACCAAAGGTTCTTGGGAGCTATCAAAGGAGATGTCAAAAGAATGTTATTTTGTGGGCGGGCCGCCAGGAACAAGAATTAATGATCCTTCTGGGTTTGATCCTTCAACTTTTGACTTCGAATCAACAAATGGATTTGAAAACTTTTGCGTACTTGTTTTTCAGTTTGAATCAATGGAGTTCCTCTATCTAAAAAAGAGTGGTCACAGAAGAGCTATTCATAACTGGACAACAGGAGAGCATCAGTCATCTTGGTTGATTCCATAGCTCATTATGAGCAAAATAAAATTTAGGAGTTTAAACAATTATGAATAATGCATATGCACTCATTACAGGTGGATCTTCAGGGATAGGTTTCGAGATTGCAAAAGATCTTGCTGGACGAGGATACAATATTCTTTTGGTTTCAAGAAATGAACAAAATCTTCAAGATTGTTGTAATCAACTATCTGACGAATTTGATATTTCATCTGATTACATTTCAAGCGATTTAGCAAACAAAGAGTCTGTGAGACATATCTATCAAACCACAAAGGAAAGAGGGTATGACATCGAGATTCTTGTCAATAATGCTGGGTATGGTATTGCCACACCATTTCACGTCACATCACTAGAGGATGAGGAAAAATTTATTAGAGTTTTGGCAACGTCAGTCATCAGTCTTACCAAACTATTTGTCAGTGATATGGTTGAAAAGAAAAGAGGTAAAATAATGATTGTATCCTCGGTTGCAGCATTTGCTCCACCTTCAGCTATTCAAGTTCTTTACGGTCCAATCAAAACCTTCATGAATCGATTCAGTGATGCATTGAACTCAAGTTATAACCACATCGGCATCACATCTACTGCGGTGTGCCCTGGGTTTACAGTGACAAATTTCCATACAGCGAGCAATGTTCAAAAAATGATGGATGATGTTCCTTCATTTATGAAATTCAGTGCTGATAGGATTGCAAAAGAGGGCGTGGATGCAATGTTTAAAGGCAAGTCCTTATGTGTACCTACAAAAACCTATAAATTTTTAGTTTTTCTACTGAAGGCGACTCCATATTGGTTTATTAGACTGTTGGAGAATACCCTAGCACCTGGAAGATATGAAAAGAAAGAAACCTGAAATGAATAACTATTTGAAAAAAATTATGACCATTGTACCAGTCCTCATGATCATTGCTTGTTCTACAACTGGTGATCAAAGTCAGAGTGTTATTGATGGATTTTCAGAGAATCTTGTCAATGAGGTAGCAAATCATTACCGAGTAGTTTATGAGGGTTCGCAATGGATAAATAAATCTGATGCAGAAGCTCAAAGGGTGGTTGATTACTCACTTCTTAGATCGGCTGAATTATCATTAGAAAATGATTTTCCATTTTTCGTGATTCTATCCAATGATTCAGAAAACAGAGAGATTATCAGGGATGATCCAGCATGTAATTTCAAAAATAAAAAATCTATCAATCAAAGAAAATGCGTGAGGTATAAATCCATCGGGGATCTAACTTCAGGCTTTCTTAAAGATCCGCTTGAGGTGGAAACTGGAACCAACATCATTAAAGATGGAGATTATGAAGGCAAAGCCCTTTTTTCATCAGTAAGTGTGTATAAAGTCATTACAAGAAAATATAATCTCAACAGGAATCTTTTATTTGAAAATGAAATGGGACAACAAACTATGACAAACAATGCTTCAGAAGTCTTGGATTGGATTCCTATTGTCAATCCCAATTCACAGTAGGAAATTGAAATGATTACTATGGGTATTTACCTTGCTGAACGCGGACTTATTCCAGATGTATTACTTAGGCTCTTTATAAAACGATTCTCTCTTTCAAGACTTGTTGAAGCAAACAATGAAGAGAGAAAGATGTCAGTCATTGATGGCTTAAAGACTGGACCAATCGCAGAAAACACGATCGATGCTAATGAGCAACACTATGAGGTCCCAGCAGATTATTTTAAAGCCGTTCTCGGACCTAAACTGAAATACTCATGTTGTTGGTTTGATGATAAAAGCGTCTCTCTTGGTGAGGCTGAAATCAAGATGATGGAATCATATTTAGAAAGAGCAAAGATAGAAGATGGTCAAATGATTCTAGATTTGGGATGTGGATGGGGAAGTTTATCCCTGTTTCTAGCAGAACGATTTCCAAACTCTGCTATATATTCAGTGAGTAACTCCAATGACCAGATTGAACACATTAAAAACATTGCAAAAGAGAAGAACTTGGAGAACCTGCATCCAGAAGTGCAGGATGTTAATTCTTTAAATCTAAATCAACAATTTGATCGAGTAGTATCAATAGAAATGTTTGAGCACATGAGAAACTATGAGGCTCTTTTGCAAAAAGTTAAGCATCTCCTAAAGCCAGATGGCTTACTTTTTATACACATCTTCTGTCACAAAGAAACAGCTTATCTATATGAGGAATCTGGAGAGAAAGATTGGATGACTCGAAACTTTTTTAGAGGAGGGATAATGCCTTCTCATGATATCTTCTCTCACTTCAGTGAATTCGAAGTAAAAAAGACGTGGAAAGTTAATGGTATTCAATACACCAGGACGCTTAATGAATGGCTCAAAATTCATGATCATTCAAAGCAAAAAATAATGAGTATTTTTCAAAATCATTATGAAAACCCATCCATTCATTTTTATAGATGGAGATTGTTTTATATAGCTTGCTCTGAATTCTTTAGCATCAACAATGGCAAGGAGTGGTTTGTATCACATTATTTGTTGTCACCGAAGCAATAAATAAAAACCAAAAAATATTTTTAAGCCTTATCTAAGTGTTTTGAAGCAAGATCTTTCAGATCTTCTGATATCACGACTGATTCTCGAGTCTGTAGGTCAAAAAGAACAGATATGACTTGGAGTGTTGCTGCGACTTCATTGTTGCCAATATTTTTCATCTCATAGTAAATTGTGATTGATTTATTGCCAATTTTGGTCAGCTTTGCCTCAATTTCAAGTATGTCACCCGCTGAAACTTCAGCTTTATAATCGATCGTATGTTGGACGTCAGCCCAAGCAATTCTATTCTCATTATCGCTTGAACCTGTCCATCCAAAGACTGAGTAAAGCATATGGTAGGCTGCATCATCAAACATTGCCACATAGTGACGCGTGGTCATGTGGCCTAAAACATCACACATCCATGGATGGGCAACGCTTTTTTGAACTGGAATCATCATTATCTCCTATCAGGGTTTGTTTAAACCAAGTGTTTGCCTAGCTTCTGAAGGCGTTTGTATTGAGCAACCCATTAGTTGCACAATGTTGCAAGCTTTTTCAACCAGTTGTGCATTCGAAGCAAAAACACCTCTTTCTAAATATAAATTATCTTCAAGGCCGACACGAATATTTCCTCCCAAAAGTACCGCTTGTGCAACCATTGGCATTTCCATCGCACCAGTACCAAATCCTGCCCAGTTGCAATTGTCTGGAAGTGCCTCGACCATATTTTTAAAAGAGGCAGTATTGGCTTCAGCTGCCCAACGAATCCCTAAACAGATTTGGAATAATGGTGGATCATCAAGTAATCCCTTATCGATGAGATATTTAGCAAATGAGAGATGACCCAACTCAAAGACTTCGAGTTCTGGCTTTACTCCTATCTCTTGCAGTCTCCTTGCTCCTTGTTCCAACATATTTGGTGTCGAAATGTAAACATAATCACCCTCAGCATAATTAAAGGATCCACAATCTAGAGAACAGATTTCTGGCAAAAGTTCTTCAACATGTACCATTCGCTCCATCATTCCAACACAGTCGGTATCTTTTCCAAGATTCATGGGTTCTTCATCAGGACCCAAAAAGAGATCACCACCCATGCCTGTTGTAAGATTGATGATGATATCAACATCGCTTTCTCTAATTCGTTCAACCACCTCACGGTACAAATCAACACGCCGGCTCGGTTTTCCGGTCTCAGGTTCTCTAACATGGATATGAGCAATAGCAGCTCCTGCCTTTCCAGATTCAATCGCTGCATCTGCAATTTCTTTTGGAGTGACTGGAACACCAGGATGCTTTCCGACAGAATCACCTGAACCAGTTACAGCACAGGTGACAATAATATTGCGATTCATTTGCAAATCTCTATTAATTTCTTTGTATTACCCATGATGTTTCTATCGATACTTGCTATCGATTATAGCAACTTATGAACAAACATCACGCAGGCTTACTTTTATTGTTTTAAAACATAAATAATGTCTATAAAATACTAATCTAAATCTATAGGAGAGGTGGCAGAGCGGTCGAATGCGGCGGTCTTGAAAACCGTTGACGGGTTAAACCGTCCGGGGGTTCGAATCCCTCCCTCTCCGCCAGTCGAAAAATTCTAAAGAAAAAATATTTACAAAATTCGAATCCTTGAATAAGATTTTTATCGAATTGTAACAAAATGTACAAACAAGGAGTCTCTATGAAGTTTCTTTTAGTTATACTTGCGGGTTTCAGCACACCAACATTTGCGGCTGACCTTCAAACGCAAGATATTACAGGTATCTCTTTCTGGTTAGTCACTGCAGCAATGCTAGCAGCAACCGTATTTTTTTTCGTTGAAAGAGATAATGTTCAAGGTAAATGGAAGACATCTCTTTCTGTGGCCGGATTGGTTACAGGTATTGCGTTCTGGCATTACCTATATATGAGAGGTGTGTGGGTTGACACTCAAGGTTCGCCAACAGTCTTTAGATATATAGACTGGTTGATTACCGTTCCATTGCAAATTATAGAATTCTATTTAATTTTGAGGGTATGCACGAATGTTGGCAGCAATGTTTTTTGGAAGTTGCTTATTTATTCACTCGTCATGTTGATTGCTGGATTCCTAGGTGAAACAGGATCGAATGCACTGATATGTTTCATAATAGGAATGGCTGGCTGGTTGCTCATCATTTATGAAGTATTCTTTGGTGAAGCAGGGAAACTAAATGCTGGCAGTGGCAATGCTGCTGCTCAATCAGCCTTCAATACCATAAGATGGATCGTTACAGTTGGATGGGCGATATATCCAATTGGTTATCTTCTAGGCATGGGAGATGCACCTGATATGGCTAACGCAAACTTAATCTATAACCTAGCTGATTTTATTAACAAGATCGCGTTTGGATTAGCAATTTACGTAGCCGCAATAAGTGATAACGACTAAATTAGTTATCAAATGAAAAAAAAGAAGCCCGAAGTAATTCGGGCTTTTTTTCAGAATAATGAATATGAAAAAATTTGTATCAATTTTAACAGTCATAATCTGCTTTTTTTTCTTTAGACCCTTGATGAGTCAGAATGTGATTGAGGAAATTGTAGTTACCTCAATGAAGAGAAACACTTTGCTGAAGGACACCCCTGCATCCATATCAACAATGGAATCAGAAGAAATCAATTTAAAAGGGATTCTTAGCCCACAAGAAATAAAATTTCAGGTTCCTAGCATGAGTTATACATCTATATTTGGCGAGCCCTATATAACGATACGAGGCGTATCAGGATTTAATAATGCACCAGGAGTTTCTGTGAGCATTGATGGGGTTTATCAATCAAAATCAACGTCATCTATACTTGGTGAAGTTGATCTTGATCGAATTGAAGTTATTAGAGGGCCACAGGGAACATTGTACGGAAGAAATTCAAATGGAGGTGTTGTCAACTACATCACTGCAAATCCAACAGAGACAAAAGAAGGTTTCTTCAAAATAGGTTATGCTTCATTCGATCAAGTCGAGACAGAATTCGCTTATAGTAATTCATTGACTAACACAACAAGCTATCGAATTTCAGCAAGTAATACAAATCAAGGTAAAGGTTATGTCAAGTGCCTAACCAATGGATGTGATGATGTCAATAAATCAGATAGAACTTCCGTCAGACTGAAATTATCATCACAACTCAATTATGCAATATCAACTGATTTAATTATTGCAAAAACAAAAATTGATGGACCGAATAATATTTTTCAGTTTATTACTGATAACCGCATACCATTTGCATATCTCGTCGATACACCACAAATAGTCGGTGTTCCGATCAGCTTGAATCCAAATGAAGTATATCTAACACCAAATTCTAAGAGTATTCACGGTAATGATTCTAGAAGAGAGTATGAAGTATTAGCTCTTACTATTAAATATGAAACAGAATTCGGTGTCCTAAAATCAATCTCATCCTATCAGGATTATTATAATGAGTTCAGTATGGATAGGGATGCCACTGCCGTGAACCTATATGATACATTTGATACATCTACAACTGAAACTATCACGCAAGAATTAAACTGGAGTTTTGATTTAGAGAGCAGCAACTGGATTCTTGGAACATTCTATATGGATGACGAGACCACTAGAAAAACACTATTTGACTTACCGCTACCAATTTTTGGGTTTCCAGTTCCCGGACAATTGGAATGGGATCATAAAGATATTGACACCAAATCAACGGCTATATTCGCGGATGGTACATTTATCATAGATGATAAAACAGAGCTAAGCATTGGCATGAGAAAGACTAGGGATGAGTTTACAAGTGTTCAACTGAATCGAGTTTTTTTAAATTTTGGGCAATTTATTCCTGTATCGACAACTTGTGATAGAAAACTAAATCAAACCTTTGAGTCCAATACCTCAAGGGTTGTTTTAAAAAGAAAATTGAATGAATTATTCAATACCTATTTGTCATACTCAGAGGGGTTCAAGGCTGGAGGAATAGCGACATATGAGTGTTCTGAGCCATATAAGCCTGAGGAGGTAGACGCAACAGAAATTGGAGTTAAAGGATACTTAAATTCAGGAAAGACAAGTCTAAATGCTTCGATATTCAATTATGACTATACCAACTTTCAGGTAATTCAAGTGATAGGGACTCAGACGGTTACCAAGAATGCTGGAATTGCTACTGTTGATGGCTTGGAGATCGAGCTGAATCATAGTTTTAATGATAAGCTCAATTTAAAGTTAGCCTATTCATACTTGGATGCTGTTTATGATGATTTTATAAATCTGAATGGTCTCAACCCTTTGGCAGGATTCCAACAATTAAAAGGCAATTATCTGAATCATTCTCCCAAGAATAGTTTGAATCTTGGATTACAATTCACAAAAAACCTAGACAATGGATCATTGATCTTTCAATTGGATTCTATCTTTAGATCAAAAACACACTTCACTGAGTTCAATGATTACGCACAAGAATCTTACTCGGTTTTTAACTTCAATTTGGTCTGGAAAAATGCTGATGAAAATCTCAGCATAAAATTATATGCAAAGAATTTAGGTGATGAAAAGTATCTCACAGGTTTTCTTAATTCGGCCTCTAACGGAGGTAGATTTGGTAATTACTCTCATCCGAGAGTATTGGGAGTTCAGATCATATCAAAACTTTGAATTGTAGAATCAAAGCATGAGTCTGCTTGAAGAGTATGAAATTGGATGCCCAAGCTGTGGTGAGTTGGTGACTGTTGTAATTGATAAATCTATTTTACAGCAAGAGTATACTGAGGACTGTTTTGTTTGTTGTAGACCAATGATTATCAGTGTCAATCTTAATAATGAATATAACGAAGTAAGTTGTTTTAGTGAGGTAGAAATACCCTAATTATTTTTAGAACCAATTTCCAATATAGGAAGTTAATTTTGGACTTCTGAACCTTTTGCAAGTCGTTCTTTTTCACCTTCAGGAGTAAAAACTGCAATCAAGAATCCTATTGATATTGCTGTTGAGATTAAAATAAGTTCAAAAACATATTTTTTAGGGTATAGCCATATCTCACTGAGAATATCCCATCTCAACAATATCTCGTAAGAGGCAAAAGCGATTAGGGCAGTTGGAATGGCATATCTCACAGCTCTTGTTACGTTCCAAAACTTAGCCAAACGAAATAATAGAAATAATGCCCAGATCGAATTAAAAAAGAAGAATGTATAGGTTACCGGACTTCGATCACCAGCAAATTCATATAATAAGTACAGGATAATGTAAAAAAACCACATCACGTAAATCGTTTCCATTGCTGTGATTGCCGCATAATTTCTTTTATAACCACTTGTTGGTTTACCTGTGGATAATCTTAAATTTCTGTGAAACCACTTAAAGAAATTACACCTTGTTTCTTTATTGAAGAAAAAATAAGAAAGTGTGACCATCATGATCCCTGTTGTAGATTGCATGAAAAATCTTACTTCGGTCTCGGATAGGTCAGAATAGAAATGAAAAGAATATTCAACCCAACCAGTCCACATTAATACAGCCGCGAAATATCCTAGCCAAGTGGCCGCTACCTCATTTTCTTTCTTCATTCCGACGAATAAAAGAAATAGGCCTATTAACCCAAGTATGAATGCAGCCAGGTATTGATAATCATGTCCAAATATCATTGAAACAAGCATCCATAGGGTATGCCCCAGTCCTTGTGAAATAAATACAAGCAGAAATGCCAGCACACCGATAAATGGTGGACGATAAAATATTTTCAATACGCTTTTCATGTAACTGATTACTTCAAACTAACAGAGCTGGTATTAATGATCAAATCTATGACTATTACCCAATGATTTGTCTATAAAATTTTAAAAAAGTTATAATCAGATTTATGAAAAAATTATTACTTAGTGGATGTTTTCTTTTGTTAATTTCTGGTTGTGCCAATGATCAGGATAATGTCCCAACACAAAATGATGCGAAAGAGTTTTTAGCAGAATATGAAAAAATGGCGACTGAGGAAGGTCCAGTAATTTCTTCGGCCTTTTGGATAGCGTCAAACTTTATTAATCATGATTCTCAAGTGATTGCTGCAGATTATTCTAAAAGGTATACGCTTGAAGCTTTGGAAGCAGCGAGAACCGCAGCAACATATGATGATCTAGATCTTGACCCACTGGATCGAAGGGCTCTCAACTTAATTAAGAATGGTTTTGTTATGCCACCTCCACTTGATGAAGATTTGGCTGGTGAATTGTCTCAGATCATGACTGAGTTAGAGGCCATGTATGGAACAGGAAAGCATTGTTTTAGTGATGATGAGTGCTATGACCTAGAAGGATTTGAATCAATTATCGACAATTCAAGGGATCCTGATGAGCTTTTAAGAGCCTGGAGTGGTTGGAGAGAGATCAGTCCACCAATGAAGGATAAGTACCTCAGAATGGTTGAAATCGGGAACCAGGGTTCAAATGATCTTGGGTTTGATGGTTTGTCTGAACTTTGGTTCAGTAAATATGATATGTCAAATGAAGATTTTTCTTTGCTCGTTGATCAAGTTTATGAAGATATGCGTCCATTATATGAGGGTTTGCAATGCCATGTTAGAGCAGAACTGAATGAATATTATGGAGATGAAATCGTCCCACTTAGCGAACCAATACCTGCACATTTATTGGGAAATATGTGGGCACAATCTTGGAGCAATATTTCAGACATCGTCTATGATTTTGATGAAACGAGTTCAATTGATCTAACACAGATTATTTTAGACAGAGGACTCTCAGAAGTTGAAATGGTGGAAATTGCAGAAGATTTCTTTTTGTCTTTGGGTTTTGACCCATTACCAGATACTTTCTGGCAACGTTCTTTGTTCACAAAGCCGCAGGATAGAGATGTTGTTTGCCATGCAAGCGCTTGGGATATTGATAGTCAAAAACAAGATCTCAGAATAAAAATGTGTATCGAGAAAAATGAAGAAGACTTTATTACCATTCATCATGAGTTGGGCCATATTTTTTACTATCAGGCATATGCCAATCTTCCTGAAATTTTTCAGAGCGGTGCCAATGACGGATTTCATGAGGCTGTAGGAGATTTATTGTCTCTATCCATTACTCCAAGCTATCTGAAGGATATTGGTTTTATTTCACAAGACGAAGCTGAGAGAAGCAAAGAGAATGCTATAGGCTTGCTTATGAAACAAGCATTAGAGGGCGTTGTAGCTGTCCCATGGACCTTGATGTTAGATAAATGGAGAATGGCTGTTTTCGATGGAATATTAACTGATGAAGAGCTCAATGATTATTGGTGGGAACTCAGAGAAAAATATCAAGGTGTTGCATCTCCGATTGATAGACCAGCTGACGCTTTTGACCCAGGAGCCAAATATCATATTCCTGGCAATACTCCATACACTCGATATTATCTTGCAAGGGTGTTGCAGTACCAATTTCATGAAGCATTATGTGAGTCGATGGGAAATGAAGGAAATTTACATGAATGCTCTATTTATGCAAATGATGAAGCGGGTGTCCGTTTGAGAAATATGCTATCTGTAGGACAGAGTGAGCCTTGGCCTGATGCACTCGAGAAAATCACTGGTCAGAGGACACTGAGTGGAAAATCGTTACTAAATTATTATGCGCCACTTAAAGAGTGGCTGGATGAGCAAAACGAGGATAGAGTGTGCGGATGGTAAACAATCTAAAGAAACAAATAGTTATTTTACTCATTACTGGCAGTATATTTATGACACCCAATATACTCTCAGAAGTCATTATTATTACACCCTCAGAGGATTCTCAAGAGCGATTACAAGAGGCTCTTATTCTTGCTAATCCAGGAGATATTATTCAACTGACTACTGGCATTTATAATTTTGAAGACAGTCTTTCATTGGATGTAGATGGGGTTACTATTCAAGGTGATGGTCATGAAAATACAATTCTTAATTTTTCTGATCAGAAATCAGGCGCCCAAGGACTCATGGTTACCTCTAATAAGGTCCTATTGAAAAATTTTGCTGTATTGGATGCGAAAGGGGATGCGATAAAAGTTAAAGGCAGTGATGGAATTTCTTTTATTAATGTAAGAACTGAATGGTCTGGAGGACCTAAGTCATCGAATGGAGCTTATGGGCTATATCCAGTCGAGTCAAAGAATGTACTCATAGATGGTTGCATTGCAATTGGAGCCTCCGATGCCGGGATTTATGTTGGACAGTCTGAAAATATTGTTGTTAGAAACTCTATTGCGAAGTTTAATGTTGCAGGCATTGAGATAGAAAATTCTTATTATGCAGATGTTTATGACAACACAGCAGAAGATAATACAGGAGGAATCTTAGTTTTTGATTTACCTGGGTTACCGCAACAAGGAGGCCATGATGTTCGAGTCTTTAATAATTCTATAGTGCATAACAATACGGATAACTTTGCTCCTGAAGGAAATATTGTTGGCGAAGTCCCCAGAGGAACGGGAATTATCATCATGGCAAATTCAAATGTTGAGATTTTTAGCAATAGAATCGATGATCATGAAACAGTTGGTATTGCTGTCGTTAGCTATATCAATGACGATGACTCAGATGATTTTACTGATTCTGGGTATTACCCACATCCAAAGTCAGTTCAGATACATAATAATGAGATCAGTCGATCAGGCAGTAATCCAGATTTAGATAAGGACATTGCTTCAATACTCTATGAAATATCTGATGGGGATATGCCAGATATTTTCTGGGATGGGGTTTTGCCATTAAAGCAAATGATCTTGGGACAACCAAATAATGAAAAATTGATTATAAAAGACAATGGAGAGATAGACTTTGCTGTTATGAATCCGATCAGATATATGCTTTCATTGCCATACCAGCTCAGTCGAGATCAATCTGAATATTCTGGAAGCATTACCCCACTAGCACCTGTCAAGATTGATTAATAAAGCATGAATCACAATCTACTGACTTTTTTGATATTTATATGCTTCTCAAGCAGCCTTTATGCGGTTAATGATTATGCAATACTTTCAGACAAAACACCGAAGGCATTGTCTGAGTATGATTTTTTTTCAGATCCACTCAATCAAATCCCAAACAGCGATGTCGTACCTTATGAACTCATCACAGCTTTATTTTCTGACTATACAGATAAGCATCGTTTCGTATATCTCCCAGAAGGAACAACTGCGAAATATGAAGGTGAGGAAGTTTTTGATTTTCCAATAGGTACTGCACTCATAAAAACATTCTCTTATCAAACTAATGAGGGTGGGACACTTCTACTTGAAACACGTTTATTACTAAACAAAGAGGATGGATGGGATGCGCTGACATATGTCTGGGACATCGATAGAGGAGATGCATTTTTAGCGCTTGGGGGGAAAACCATTGAAGTCACTGATGTCGTTACACCAACGAATGCAAACTTCATAAGATATAGAGCACCGAATAAGAATCAATGTAAGGAATGTCATTTAAAAGATGATGCCGTTGAGCCCATAGGTCCTAAGCCAAGAAACATCAATAAAGCGATCGCTTATGAGAATGGAATAAAGAACAATCAAATAGATCATTGGGCAGCTCTAGGGCTTTTAGAAGAAAAACCTTATTCAAATGATTTAATGGTTGATGCATTTAACGATAATCATGATATCAATTTGAGAGCAAGGTCATATTTAGATATAAATTGTGGCCATTGTCATTCACCAGAAGGTTCTGCAAGTTCATCTGGTCTCTACTTATCAATTGATGACAAACAATTTGGCGTCTTCAAAAAGCCTGTCGCTGCAGGAAGAGGAAGTGGAGGCTTGAGCTATTCAATTGTTCCTGGACAAGCCGAGGAATCCATACTTCTATTTCGAATGCTTTCAAATGAGCCAGACATCATGATGCCAGAATCAGGAAGAGCTCTCATGCATGCTGAGGCCATTGATCTTGTTACAGAATGGATCAATAAAATGAAATGACAGATAAGAAGGATATTAAAACTAGAAAAAAATCACCGGCTCATGCTATTTCAAAAATTCATGAGACCAAAAAAAGATATAAACGAACAAAACAAAAAAAAGAAGTGAAAGATTTAATTAAGGAAGATTCATGAGGTTTTTTCTCTCTATTATCTTAATCGGGCTCTTAGGTATTTTTGACATAAGTGCATCTGAGAATCATGGCACAAGATTGGTTTTGCTTGGAACAGGCACACCAAATGCTGAGCCTGACAGGTCAGGCCCATCTTTGGCAATAATTGTTAAGAATAAATCTTACATTGTTGATTTTGGCCCTGGAATTGTTAGACAAGCGAATAAATTATATACCCAAGATAATGATGCTTACTTATCTCTTAAACCAAGTAACTTAGAAGTCGCATTTCTGACACATCTACATTCTGATCATACGACCGGTTATCCAGATTTGATCTTTACACCATGGGTTCTTGAGCGTGATACGCCTTTAAAAGTTTTTGGACCAACAGGCATTAAATCAATGACAGAGAATATCTTAGAAGCATATGGTTCTGATATTAGATACAGAATAGATGGCTCAGAACCAGCAAATGAAACAGGCTGGAATGTAGAGGTAGATGAGATAGATGAAGGAATTGTTTATAAGGATGATCTAGTGGAAGTAGAGGCATTTAAGGTGAATCATGGCTCATGGGAAGATGCGTTTGGCTATAAATTCACCACCGCCGATAAAACAATAATCATTTCCGGCGACACGGCTCCCAGTGAGAAGCTAATAGAGATGGCTAAGGGCAGTGATATTTTGGTACATGAAGTGTATTCACAATCTGGTTTTGACCGAAGATCAGACGTTTGGAAAAATTATCATTCAAAGCATCATACTTCAACAAATGAACTTGCCGAGATTGCCAATATTGCAAAGCCAAAATTATTATTATTAACACATATTCTTTTCTGGGGATCTTCCGAAGAAGACATCATAGATGAGATAGGGTCCAACTATTCTGGAAAAGTGATTGTTGGTGAGGATTTATCGGTTTATTGAAATGACCCAGATAATAAATACATCATTGATTATAGGCTTGGGTGGATTTATTGGAACGATCCTTAGATTTTTGATTAGCTCATCGATAGAAAAGACAGTTACTACATCATTTCCAATAGGAACAGTATTGGTGAATTTGATCGGGTGTTTTTTGATCGGATTGGTTTCTGGTTATTTCACTCAAAAACTAGAAGATCAAACGCAATTATTCTTTTTTCTCACCGTCGGAATCCTAGGAGGATTTACAACATTTTCAGCAATTGCTATGGAGTCACAATTATTCATAGAGAATGGAGAATTTCTAAAGATGATATCTTACATAGCTCTTCAGGCCACACTTGGCATTATTCTATGTTTGATTGGTTACAATCTAATAAAGAATTGAAATGAATGTGAAAAACAAAACAGTACTAATCACAGGCGCTTCAGCAGGAATTGGTAAATCTTTCGCAGAGGTTTTTTTTAAAAATGGTTTTAATTTAGTCCTTACTGCAAGAAGGGCGGATAGATTAGAATCCATAAGAGCAAATCTACTAGAATTGTCTCGGGATCAAAAGATAGACATTTTTCCAGCTGATCTCAGTGATCAAGAAGCCCCTAGGCAGATATTTAACTTTTGCCAAGAGCAAAATATTGACATTGATGCACTTGTGAATAATGCAGGCTATGGCAATCCAAAAGCTTTTGAAAAAATTAAATGGGATGAGCATTCTGATTTTATTCAGGTGATGATTGGTTCTGTGACAGAACTCATACATATCTTCTTACCCGGAATGATTGAGAGACAGTACGGAAGAATCATTAACGTTGCATCATTAGCTCCTTATATCCCTCCTGCAGATAGAGGCGGTCTTTATAGTCCTGTAAAAATTTATCAAATCAAACTCTCTGAGGGCATACATTTTGAATACATGGACCAGAATATCTATTGTACGGCGGTGTGTCCTGGCCTGACCAGAAGCGAGTTTCATATTGCTGCAGATATGCCAGAAGTTG
>CACJRN010000002.1 GCA_902595845.1 uncultured Gammaproteobacteria bacterium | reverse complement strand
CACCTGCAATTTCAGCAGAAGTACTGAGAAAAATGAAGGAAACTGCTGAAAGCTATCTCGGTGAATCAATCTCTGAAGCCGTGATTACTGTGCCTGCATATTTTAATGATTCACAAAGACAAGCGACAAAAGATGCTGGCAAAATTGCCGGTCTTGATGTCAAAAGAATCATCAATGAACCAACAGCAGCAGCCTTGGCCTATGGCATGGATAAGAAGCGCGGTGATAAGAAAATTGCTGTTTACGATTTAGGTGGTGGGACATTTGACGTCTCGATCATAGAAATTGCTGATGTAGATGGAGAGAATCAGTTTGAAGTGCTTGCTACAAACGGTGATACATTCCTCGGTGGAGAGGATTTCGATCTAAGAGTAATAGACCATCTACTTGGAGAATTTCAAAATCAAACTGGTATGGATATATCCACTGATCCTCAAGCAGTACAGAGACTGAAGGAGGCAGCAGAAAAAGCAAAGATTGAGTTATCAAATCAAGCGCAAACCGATATTAATTTGCCATATCTAACTGCTGATGCATCAGGCCCTAAACACTTGAACATGACACTAACTAGGGCAAAACTGGAGTCGTTGGTTGAGGACTTAATTGTTCAAACAATAGAGCCTTGCAAAACAGCTCTGAGCGATGCTGGATTATCAACCAGTGACATCAATGATGTGATTCTGGTAGGTGGACAAACACGAATGCCAAAAGTTCAGGACGAAGTAAAATCTTTCTTTGGTGTTGAACCAAGGAAGGATGTGAATCCTGATGAAGCAGTAGCCATTGGCGCTGCAATCCAAGGCGGCGTTCTTTCTGGCGATGTAAAAGATGTGTTGTTACTGGACGTTACACCATTGTCTCTGGGTATCGAAACATTGGGCGGTGTTACAACAAAGTTAATTGAGAAAAACACAACAATACCCACCAAAGCTGAACAAATATTCTCAACAGCAGAAGACAATCAAACGGCAGTTACTATTCATGTTCTCCAAGGTGAACGAGAGCGTGCACAAGACAATAAATCTTTAGGTCGTTTTGATCTAACAGATATTCCTGCTAAACCAAGAGGGATGCCACAAATTGAAGTTGCTTTTGATATCGATGCAAATGGGATCATCAATGTTTCAGCAACTGATAAAGAAACAGGCAAGGAACAAAAGATTGTAATCAAAGCTTCTAGCGGTCTATCTGATGAGGAAATCGAAAAAATGATTTCTGAAGCAGAAGCCAATGCTGATAGCGATAAGGATTTTCGTGACCTCGTTGATATTAAAAATCAATCTGATCAAGTTATACATGCAACTGAGAAATCTTTGGAAGAACTGGGTGAAAAAGTTACCAACGAAGAGAGATCGAGTGTTGAATCTGCATTGAATGACTTAAAAGATTCACTAAAGTCAGATGACAAAGACAAAATTGAATCCAAGCTTAAAACATTATCTGAAGCTTCTGTTGGAATTGCTCAAAAAGCATTCGAAGAAGCTCAGGCAAATGCAGAAAATGAATCTACTGAAAATGAAACTAATTCAGAAGATGAGAATGTGGTTGATGCTGAATATGAGGAAGTTGATTCTGAAGAGAATAAAAATACTCATTAACTAAAAACGCATCAACACTAAATCAGACAGGGTTTTAATACCCTGTCTGGTTATATTTGGAAAAAACAATGAGTGAACAAGATTTATATCAAACTTTAGGCATCGAGAAGAACTCATCAGATGCTGATATAAAGAAAGCCTATCGAAAGCTTGCCATGAAATATCATCCTGATAGAAACCCTGGTGACTCAGCATCTGAACAGAAATTTAAATCCATACAAAAGGCTTATGCCATATTATCAGATAAACAAAAACGAGCCGCTTATGATCAATTTGGACATGCAGGAGTCAATCCACAAGGAGGTATGGGCGGTGGATTCAATCCAGGAGATGCTTTCAATGATATTTTTGGAGATGTTTTTGGAGATATTTTTGGCGGAGGAAGAGGGCAAACTCGAAGATCTTCAGCTCAACGAGGATCCGACCTCAGATATGAAATCAATCTGACACTCGAACAGGCTGTTTTTGGAGACAAAATTAATGTTGATATTCCATCATATAATCAATGTAATATTTGTAATGGCTCAGGAGCAAAAAAAGGAACAACTGCAACGCGTTGTGTGAAGTGTGACGGCAGAGGTGCAGTCAGAGTTCAGCAGGGCTTTTTTACATTACAGCAAACATGCCCTGAATGCAGAGGATCTGGTGAAACGATAAAAGATCCTTGTATAGACTGTTCGGGAGCTGGAAGGAAGAGAAGCAATCGAACCATTGCGATAAAAATACCACCTGGTGTTGATAATGCGGACCGTATTAGACTTTCAGGGGAAGGCGAGGCAGGTATTAAAGGCGGACCTTCAGGTGATTTATATGTCGATGTCACCGTAAAGAAACATGAGATATTTGAACGTGAAGGCAATCATTTGATTTGTACAATTCCAATCAGTTTTGGTAAAGCGGTTCTAGGCGGTGTTGTAGAGGCTCCGACAATCGATGGCGCAGTAAACTTGACAATTCCTGCAGAAACTCAATCAGGTAAAACATTTCGCTTAAAAGGCAAAGGAATTAAGTCCTATAGAGAGAATTTCAATGGTGATCTATATTGCACTGTTCAAGTTGAAACACCGATTAACTTAAGCGATGAACAAAAAGAAATTCTCAGAAATTTTGATTATTCTATCAATAACAGTAAAACAGATCATCGACCGAATAAGAAATCATGGACAGAAAGTGTCAGTGACTTTTTTAAAAGAATAAGCGAATAAAAATTTTTTTGATGACATCAGACTAATTTGAACCTAATATAGTTCTGGTTCCAAACTTCTCAAGGGAAGGACTCATAAAGTCCTTCCCTTTTTTAGAACCCAAATAGGTACTGAAGGAAGAAATTTGAAAGACGCATTACTGATACTTGAAGATGGCACTAAGTTCACTGGTAAGTCTATTGGCATTGAGTCTCATTCTGTTGGCGAAGTCGTTTTCAATACAGCAATGACTGGATATCAGGAAATCATCACTGATCCTTCATATCATAAACAAATTGTTACCCTAACCTATCCTCACATCGGGAATACAGGAACAAATGACGAAGACAATGAAAGCAAGGATTCTTTCTGTTCAGGTTTGGTTATTCGAGAAAGCTCCCCAATTTCTAGTAATTGGAGAAATCAGCTTAGCCTTGAAGAATTTTTATCAAAGAATGAGATTGTAGGAATATCTAATATCGATACCAGAAAATTGACCAATCATTTAAGAAATCATGGCTCAATGAATGCTTGTTTGGTCTCTAATGGTATAAGTGCTGAAGAAGCATTGTCTGAAGCAAAGTCATTCTCAGGCTTGGCCGGATTGGACCTAGCTAAAGAGGTGTCAACCAAGAAACCATATATTTTTACAGCAACAGCTGATTCAACAAACCAGCAATATCATGTCGTTGCGATTGATTTTGGTGTAAAGACTAATATTCTCAATTTGCTTTCCAAAAATGGATGCAAGGTAACTGTGTTACCCGCTCAATCTTCATTTGATGAGGTAATGAAGTATGACCCTGACGGTGTCTTTTTATCAAATGGTCCTGGAGATCCAGAACCCTGTGATTATGCTATAAAATGTATCAGAGAACTGCTCGAAGCAGACATACCAATATTTGGAATATGTCTCGGTCATCAATTATTGGCACTCGCATCAGGTGCGAAAACAGAAAAAATGAAATTCGGTCACCATGGCGCAAATCATCCTGTGATAGACACTCAGACAGGCATTGTTTACATCACGAGTCAAAATCACGGTTTTACTGTCAATGAAATGACAATTCCAGAGAATGTTAAAGTCACACATAAGTCATTATTTGATCAATCCATCCAGGGCATTGAATTGAAAGACAAGAATGCGTTTAGTTTCCAAGGCCATCCTGAGGCAAGCCCAGGACCTCATGATATTCAGCCCTTATTTCAAAAATTCATCTCGAATATAAATCATGCCAAAAAGAACTGACATTGAATCGATATTAATCATTGGGGCAGGGCCTATCATTATTGGTCAAGCATGTGAATTCGATTATTCAGGGACACAAGCATGCAAGGCACTTAGAGAAGAAGGCTATAAAATCATACTGGTCAATTCAAATCCTGCAACCATCATGACTGATCCAGATGTTGCAGATTCAATCTATATAGAGCCAATAAACTGGCAAACACTTGAAAAAATAATAGACAAGGAAAGACCGGATGCACTTTTACCTACCATGGGAGGTCAAACCGCTCTCAATACAGCACTTGATCTTGCATCGAGAGGAATTCTTGAAAAGTACAATGTCGAAATGATTGGGGCTTCAAAGGAGGCCATTGATACAGCAGAAGATAGAGAGCTCTTCAAGGTTGCAATGGGTGAGATTAATATTGATGTTGCCAAATCAGAAATAGCAAATACATTGGAAGAGGCGATCAGTATTGCAAATACTATCAGCTATCCATTGATCATCAGACCATCATTCACACTAGGAGGCAGTGGAGGTGGTATCGCTAACAATGAAGACGAGCTCATAACCATTGTAAAAAGAGGTTTAGAGTTATCTCCAACCACTGAAGTTTTAATTGAAGAGTCTCTTTTGGGTTGGAAAGAGTATGAAATGGAGGTGGTCAGAGATAAGAATGACAACGCCATCATTATTTGTTCAATAGAAAATGTAGACCCGATGGGCGTTCATACAGGAGATTCAATAACAGTCGCTCCAGCACAGACGCTTACTGATAAGGAATATCAAGTCATGCGTGATTACTCCATCGCAATACTCAGACGCATAGGAGTTGACACTGGCGGATCAAATGTTCAGTTTGCAGTCAACCAAGATAACGGAAGAATGATCGTAATTGAAATGAATCCAAGAGTATCGAGATCATCAGCATTGGCATCAAAGGCAACTGGATTTCCAATTGCAAAGATTGCTGCAAAGCTTGCCATAGGATACTCTTTGGATGAACTCTCTAACGATATAACAGGAGGGCTCACCCCAGCTTCATTTGAACCAACCATAGATTATGTTGTTACAAAAATACCAAAGTTCACTTTTGAAAAATTTCCAGGTGCGAATCCAGGACTGACTACACAAATGAAATCCGTTGGCGAGGCCATGGCCATCGGAAGGAATTTTCAAGAATCACTGCAAAAAGCAATTAGAAGTCTTGAGAACAATCACGATGGTTTCACAAATATGGATGTAGAGGGAGACTTTGATGAAAGACTATCGAATCCGAACCCAGACCGCTTGCTTTATGTTGCTCAAGCATTCAGAGAGGGTTACAGTGTCGATAAGATCTATGGTCTTACAAAGATTGACCCTTGGTACTTAGTATACATAGAAGATTTGATGAACATTGAATCAGAACTTAAAAATAAAGAAATTGATTCAATAAACAATGAGATGATGCAATCTCTAAAATCCAAAGGTTTTTCAGATGCAAGATTGGCAGACCTTCTATCAGTGAATGAGATCGATGTTAGGAATCTTAGAATCTCTCAAGGAATTATTCCAGTATATAAAAGAGTTGACACATGTGCTGCTGAGTTTAAAACGACCACAGCTTACTTGTATTCGACCTACGATGAAGAATGCGAATCAATGCCATCATCAAAAGATAAAATTATCATCCTTGGAGGTGGTCCAAATAGAATTGGACAGGGTATAGAATTCGACTATTGTTGCGTTCATGCTGCAATGGCCGTCAGTGAAGCAGGATATGAATCAATCATGATTAATTGTAATCCTGAGACCGTATCAACCGACTACGACACTTCTGACAGACTTTATTTTGAGCCATTGACATTTGAAGATGTCATGTCAGTGATTGATATAGAGAAACCAAAAGGCGTAATTGTTCAGTTTGGAGGACAAACTCCCTTGAAACTTGCTCAAGCATTAAAGAACGCAGGCGCACCAATCATTGGAACACAACCAGAGTCAATTGACCAAGCTGAGGACAGAGAGTTATTTAAATCAATGGTTCAAGAATTAGACCTATTGCAACCATACAATGAAGTTGCAACCAATTTAGAAGAAGCTATTGTCAATGCAAAACGAGTTGAATATCCACTAGTCGTCAGACCATCTTATGTTTTAGGTGGCAGAGCAATGGAAATTGTTTACAACGATGATGAGTTAAAAACTTATATGACAGAGGCAGTAAAAGTATCTAACCAATCACCAGTTTTATTGGATCATTTCCTCAATAAAGCAATTGAAGTTGATATCGACGCAGTTTCAGACGGAAAGAATATTCTAATCGGTGGACTGATGGAACATATTGAACAAGCGGGCGTTCACTCTGGTGACTCATCTTGTTCTATCCCAGCCTTCAGTCTGTCGAATGAGATACAAAGAGAGATCATCAGACAAATGAAGGAATTTACAAAGAAGCTTGGGGTCATTGGTCTCGTTAATGCTCAATTTGCAGTCAGAAAAGATAAGATATTTATCTTAGAGGTTAATCCTAGAGCATCTCGTACGGTGCCATTTGTTTCTAAAGCAACTGGTCTTCAACTTGCTAAAATAGCTGCAAAAGTTATGATTGGAATCAGCCTTAAAGAGCAAGGTTATCTTGATCAAATCATTCCTGATTTTTATTCCGTCAAAGGACCAGTATTTCCTTTCAATAAGTTTCCAGATACGGATCCAATACTAGGTCCTGAAATGAAATCCACTGGTGAAGTTATGGGCACAGGGAAAACATTTGGTGAAGCATATATTAAATCTCAATATGCTGCAGGCATTCATATACCTGATAAGGGTAAGGTGTTTATTTCAGTTAGAGAGCCTGATAAGAATGAAAAATTGATTGAGCTCGGTCGATTTCTTTCAAATGAAAAATTTGAAATCATTGCAACAACTGGAACGGCAGAGTACTTAAATGAGAATGACATCGAATGTCAGCAAATTAATAAAGTCAGAGAAGGTTCGCCGCACATCGTAGAGCTAATCAAATCGAAAGATATAGAACTGATCATCAACACAACAGAGGGTAAGCAGTCCATCGAAGAATCATTCTCAATAAGAGCAGAGGCCGTGATCTCTGGAATAACCTATTACACAAGTCTTGAAGCTGCTTTTGAGACCATTTCTTCATTTGATTTTCTTGGAGATATTTCAGTTAACCGACTTCAAGACTATAATGTAGAAAATGGATAGGGCAATCATGACAGTCAGCGGTGCAGAACTTCTTCGTGAAGAATTGAAGAACCTTAAATCAGTTGATAGACCAGAAATCATAAAAGCTATCGCTACAGCAAGAGAATTCGGAGACTTGAAGGAAAATGCTGAATATCATGCCGCAAAGGAAAAACAGAGTTTCATTGAAGGCAGAATAGCTGAAATTGAATCAAAGCTATCTAACTCAGAAATCATAGATGTCACCAAACTATCGGTTTCCAATAAAGTCGTATTTGGAAGTACGGTAACTTTGCTTAATATTGATAATGAGAATGTCATCACTTACAAAATTGTTGGTGAGGATGAGTCTGATATTGATAATGGTTTACTCTCATACAAATCACCATTATCAAGAGCAATGATTGGAAAAAGTATAGATGACTTGGTCGAACTTAAATCGCCTGAAAATACCCAAAGATTTCAGGTTACAGATATTTCTTATTATTGAGTTATGTCCAATCGTCATTGGAGGAAGTCCCAGTCTGAGGATTTTTTTGTAAAAGACTCTAAACTGAGAGGCTATAGATCAAGATCAGTATATAAACTTTTAGAAATTGATGAGAAATTCAAAATATTTAAACATGTAAAATCTCTGGTAGATATTGGCTCTACTCCAGGCGGATGGAGTGAATATGCTAGAAATAAGATTCGTTCTGGAAATTTATTGGCACTTGATATCAATTTAATGGATCCAATTGAAGGAGTAACCTTTATACAGGGAAGTATTGAGGATAAAGAAATTCAAGATTTAATATTTGAGAAGAACAATGGAAATAAATTTGACCTTTTAATTTCTGATATGTCACCCAATAAGACTGGAAACAAGGTAAGTGATCAATTTAAATTTTATAACATTGCTGATTCAATCCTTGAATTTTCCCAAATTGGACTTATATCTAAAGGGACGCTTGTAATGAAGGTTTTTATTGGTCATGGATTTGAAGAATTTAAATCTGAATTGAAAGAAAATTTCGAAAGAATTAACTACTTCAAACCAAAGTCTTCAAGAAAAGAGAGTAGAGAAATCTACGTGATAGCAAAAAACATTAGGGTATAATTAGATTTATGAACAATTTCTTTAAAAACACGCTCATGTGGATAGTGGTAGCAATCGTTATGCTATCTTTTTTTCAATCATTCTCTCCTAATTCCATGAGACAGCAAACGTTGGACTACTCAACATTTCTTGAGTTAGTGAGAACTGGAAATGTAAGTGAAGTCGTTTTTGAGAATGAAATCATCAGAGCAAAAAGGATAAATGGCGACCGATTTGTGACCTACAATCCAGAAACCGACAACACAGCTCTTATTGGTGAACTTAATCGCTCAGGCGTAAATATCAGCGCCAGTCCTCAGAAGGAACAAAATTTATTTGTCAGTTTACTCATCAACTCATTCCCCGTGATCTTATTAATTGGTGTGTGGATTTATTTCATGCGTCAAATGCAAGGCGGTATAGGCGGTGGGCGTGGTGCGATGACATTTGGTAAGAGTAAGGCCAAGCTACTCGGTGAAGATCAGGTTAACGTAACTTTTGCTGATGTTGCAGGTATCGAAGAAGCCAAAGAAGAAGTCATTGAGATCGTAGAATTCTTAAAAGATCCATCCAAGTTTCAAAGACTGGGTGGAAAAATACCAAGAGGTGTTTTAATGGTTGGTTCACCAGGAACCGGAAAAACATTGCTTGCAAGAGCAATTGCTGGAGAAGCCAAAGTTCCATTTTTCACTATATCAGGCTCAGATTTTGTTGAAATGTTTGTTGGTGTTGGGGCTTCTAGAGTCAGAGACATGTTCCAAGAAGCAAAAGCACATTCTCCATGCATCATTTTTATAGATGAAATCGATGCTGTAGGCAGGCAAAGAGGGGCTGGACTAGGAGGCGGACATGATGAAAGAGAGCAAACACTCAATCAATTATTGGTTGAGATGGATGGTTTTGAAGACAATGTTGGTGTAATTGTCATTGCGGCAACAAACAGACCAGACGTCCTTGATGCAGCGCTGTTAAGGCCAGGAAGATTTGATCGCCAAGTTGTCGTTCCATTGCCAGACGTCAGAGGAAGAGAGCAAATCCTAAAAGTTCACATGAGAAAAGTCCCACTCGATAAAAACGTTAAACCATCAATCATTGCAAGAGGTACGCCAGGATTTTCTGGTGCTGACTTAGCTAATTTAGTCAATGAATCAGCACTTATCGCTGCAAGAGCTAACAAGAAATATGTAAATATGGATGATTTAGAAAAAGCCAAAGATAAAATCATGATGGGTACAGAGAGAAGATCATTGGTTATGAGTGAAGACGAAAAAAAACTCACTGCCTATCATGAAGCCGGTCATGCCATCGTTGGGCTAAACTTAGAAGATCATGATCCAGTTTATAAAGTAACAATCGTTCCAAGGGGAAGAGCTTTGGGTGTAACCATGTTTCTTCCTGAAGAAGACAAATACAGCATCAGTAAAAAGAGACTCATTGGACAAATCACTAGCTTATTCGGTGGAAGAGTAGCTGAGGAATTAATATTCGGAAAAGACGCAGTTACTACAGGTGCCTCAAATGATATCGAACGTGCAACAGAAATAGCCAGAAACATGGTAACTAAGTGGGGATTATCAGACAAACTTGGCCCACTTGCATACAGTGAAGATGAAGGCGAGGTATTTTTAGGAAGGTCTGTCACGCAAACCAAGCATATGTCTGATGGAACTGCTAAAACAATTGATGAAGAAGTTAGGAAAATCATTGATCAAGCTTATTCAGTCGCTACTAAAATCTTAGAGAAGCATAATAAAAGACTTCACAATATGGCTGATGCACTTATGAAATATGAAACCATCGAAGAATCACAGATCACTGATATCATGAACGATAAAGAACCCAAGCCTCCAGAGGACTGGAATTCTGATGATTCTGACAAAGATGATTCATCAACACCAAACATCGGAGATCCCGTTACACAGCACTAAGTTCTATAAGAACTCCTTAAAAATAGTGGATTTAATAGCTGCCAAAGCTATACAATACAGCCCTTTATGTATTTGACTTACTGATGAAAGAGCAAAAAGAAAAAGTATTTGGAACCGATGGAATCAGAGGAAAGGTCGGCGAATACCCGATGACGATTGATTTTGCCATGAGATTGGCATCTTCAATTGCTAAGGTAATGACTCCCAATGGTGGCAAAGTTGCAATTGGTAAGGACACTCGAATCTCCGGTTATATGTTTGAATCAGCATTGGAATCTGCTTTTGTTGCACATGGATTGGAGGTGATTTTGTTAGGACCCCTTCCTTCGCCAGCAATCGCCTATTACACCATCAAACAAAATTGTGATTTTGGAATTGTGATAAGTGCTTCACATAACTCATATGAATACAACGGTATTAAGATCATCAATCACCAAGGTGAAAAAATAGATCGCGAAATCGAGAGTATCATTGAGTCAAAACTTTCTGATACGCCCACAACAAATACTGCAGAAGCACTTGGGAAAGCAAAAATCTCAAATACATCCAGAAATTTATATAAGTCTCTTTTGATGTCAATTTTTGAGGACAATGATGATCACTTACCGCTCAAAGGTTTTAAGATTGTTGTTGATGCTTCGAATGGTGCTGCTTATAAATTAGCACCTCAGGTCTTACTTGATTTAGGAGCCGATGTAATACCAATTGCCTGCTCGCCCAATGGAAAGAATATAAATCTAGATTGTGGATCTACACACCCAGAGACGCTAAGAAAAACAGTAGTGGCTACTGACTCAAATCTAGGAATAGCACTCGATGGTGATGCTGACAGAATTTTGATTGTAGATGAGGAGGGAGGAATCTTGGATGGCGATCAGATTCTATATATCCTTGCTAAAGCAAATATTTCTAATAAATCATTTAATCATAAGGTTGTGGGTACGATTACTACGAATTCTGGTCTTGAGACGAAGTTACGTGACATGAATATTGATCTATATCGTTCAGATGTGGGCGATAAGAATGTTTATTCGATGATGAAAAAAACCGGTGCCATCATTGGAGGCGAATCATCAGGACATATCATTAACTCGGAATACTCACCTACTGGTGATGCATTATTGATTGCACTGATAATTATTAAAGAATCTCTCAATAAAGAATTAAAAATCAGTGAGCTTGTTAGTGATTTAGAACTTTTACCCGTCCTGAATGAAAACATTGATACTGAAGATTTATTACTTACGAATGAAAACTTCCTAAGCGATCTTGCAAATGAGATAAATTCGAAAAACCCTGAAGGCCGAGTAATCATTAGACCATCGGGAACTGAACCACTCATTCGAATTTCAATAGAAAATAAAGACCAAGATGTCGCCAGTACTTTAGCGAAAGACATCATAAATAGCATTAAAGAAAATGGATAAAAAGTTCTTCATTGCTGCAAACTGGAAGATGAATGCATCATTAGCATTCATTGATGAATACTTTGCGTCATTGAGATCAGAATCTGAAAACTCCAATGAAATGATCATATGTCCTCCTGATATTTATATACAATCAGTAAAAGAAAAAGCTCCAAGCTTTGTAAAAGTAGGTGCCCAGAATATCTCACATCATGATTCAGGCGCTTACACTGGTGAATGCTCTGGAAAGATGATTGGTGATCAGTCAGCAAAGTATGCAATCATCGGACATTCAGAAAGACGTGAGTACCATAATGAATCCAATGACCTGATAAGATTAAAACTTCTCAAAGCCATTGAACACGACATAACTCCCATACTTTGTATAGGTGAGTCGATCGAACAAAGAGATTCCGGTCAGACTCTTGATGTAATAAATGATCAAATCAGAAGTGTATTGGATAGTGAAATATTATCAGCAAATACAAACATGCTTATCGCATATGAACCAATTTGGGCAATCGGTACTGGACTCACAGCAACACCAGATATGGCAAATGAAGTTCATGCACATATTCATACTGTTTTAAGTGAAATGTCATCAAATAGGATCCCAATACTTTATGGCGGTAGCATGAAATCATCAAATGCAAAAGAATTATTACAAATGGAACATATTCATGGAGGTTTAATCGGAGGTGCATCACTTGATGCTTCTGAATTTTTAAAAATATATAATATTGCAGAGGAAATAAGAAATGGCTAATGCAAATTCACTATTATTAAGTTTTCACGTAATCACAGCAATACTCATCGTTGTATTAATCCTTTTACAAAAAGGAAAGGGAGCAGACATGGGATCGGCATTTGGTGCTGGTGCTTCAGGGACACTTTTTGGTGCAAAAGGCTCTGCAAACTTCTTATCGAGAACCACAGCAGTTCTCGCAACAGTTTTCTTTATAACCAGCCTTACGCTGGCATATTTGAATAAAGGGACAGTCGTTTCTGAAAGTGTTCTGGATCAAGTGGAATCACCAATCTCTCTTCCAGATGAAACAACGAAAAATTTACCTCAAATACCGCAAGAATAAATAAACTCTAGCCGATGTGGTGGAATCTGGTAGACACGCTGTCTTGAGGGGGCAGTAGCGCAAGCTGTGCCGGTTCGAGTCCGGCCATCGGCAGAGAATCCATTTCTAAGATAATCTCGAAAATTTTGAATGATAATAACTAAAAGATGTTACAATTCATCGCGGTTTAAGACACATTTAGAGTTTCCATAGAGATGCTTGAAAACTACCTGCCAATAGCAATTTTTATAATCATAGCTGGAGTACTTGGCTTATTGATGCTTGGCTTGGGATTTCTCTTCGGAAAAGGCGCTAAAACTAAAGCAAAACTGTCCCCTTATGAATGTGGTTTTGAGGAATTTGAAGATGCCCGTATCCCATTCGATGTAAGATATTATTTAGTTGCTATCCTATTCATAATTTTTGATCTAGAAATTGCCTTCTTATTTCCTTGGGCAATAGCGCTTGATGAGATAGGTCATGTAGGTCTTATTTCAATGGTAATTTTTCTTCTTGTTTTGGTTATAGGATTTGTGTACGAGTGGAACAAAGGAGCTTTGGATTGGGATTAGAAACTGATAATAATTTAATCGATCAACAGGGTCCAGGGTTCATCATCACTTCAGTTGATAAGCTTGTAAATTGGGCTAGAACTGGATCGATGTGGCCTGTAACTTTTGGTTTAGCTTGTTGTGCTGTTGAAATGATGCATGCTGGAGCATCAAGATATGATACAGATCGTTTTGGTGTATTCTTTAGGCCGAGCCCAAGACAATCTGATGTCATGATTGTCGCAGGTACATTGGTTAATAAAATGGCGCCAGCACTCAGAAAGGTTTATGACCAAATGGCAGAACCCAAATGGGTCATCTCTATGGGATCATGTGCCAATGGAGGTGGTTACTATCATCACTCATATTCTGTGGTCAGAGGTTGTGATCAAATCATACCAGTCGATATCTATGTACCTGGTTGTCCTCCCACTTCAGAGGCACTAATCAACGGAATCATAGAACTTCAAGAAAAAATCAAAAAAGAAGAATCAATAGCAAATGTATAGGCAATCGGACACAAAGGCTTTAGAGGATCTACTTCAGAAATATGAAATTGAAGTATCCATGAATCAATCCAATGTTGAAATCAAAATAAATCCTGAGCAATTGATTGAGGTGGCTACCTTACTTAAGAGTAATCTTTCTTTTGAATTATTAATGGATATCATAGCAGTTGATTACCTGACATATGGCGATGTGGATTGGAAAACGAATAATGCGACCAGTACAGGGTATTCTCGGGCAGTCAAACCAACAATTATTCCTGAAATTGATGAGACATTTAAAGGCAGATTTGCTGTTTTTTATCAATTGCTCTCGGTTTCAAATAATCAAAGATTAACCTTGAAGGTTTTTACATCAGAGTCCAATCCACCATCAGTGCCATCACTTGTAAATATTTGGAGCAGTGCAGATTGGTTTGAAAGAGAAGCTTTTGATTTGATGGGAATTCATTTTGATGGTCATCCAGATCTTCGAAGGATCCTGACTGATTATGGTTTCATTGGTCATCCTTTTAGAAAAGATTTCCCAACCAATGGAAATCTCGAGGTGGTATATGATGAAGAAAAAGAGGAGGTTGTATATCAAACTGTATCAATTTCTACTCGACCAGGTGTACCAAGAGTCATAAGGGATCGAAATGACTGAAAGCAATCTTACGCTTAACTTCGGTCCACAACACCCAGCAGCGCATGGTGTTTTACGGTTAATTATGGAGATGGACGGTGAGGTCATTACAAATCTCGACCCACACATCGGTCTTTTGCACAGAGGCACAGAAAAACTTGCTGAAATCAAACCGTTCAATCATTCGATCGGATATATGGATAGAATGGACTATGTTTCGATGATGTGTTGTGAGCATCCATATGTACTAGCAATCGAGAGTCTATTGGAGATTGAACCTCCCAAAAGGGCACAATATATCAGAGTCATGTACGATGAAATCACAAGAATCATGAATCATTTATTGTGGTTGGGTTGTCATGGCCTTGATATTGGGGCAATGGCCTTATTCCTCTATTGCTTTCGGGAACGAGAGGACCTATATGATGCATATGAAGCCGTATCAGGTGCAAGGATGCATGCAACATACTATAGGCCTGGTGGAGTTTATCGTGACTTACCTGATGAGATGCCAAAATACAAAGCTAACAAGTTTATTTCTGAAAAAAAGGTCAAAAAATTAAACTATAACAGAGCAGGCTCATTGCTTGATTTCATTGAAGACTTTACCAACCGATTTCCATCTCTTGTAGATGAATACGAAACTCTGCTAACAGACAACAGGATATGGAAGCAACGGACCGTAGATATCGGAGTCGTGACTCCTGAAAGAGCCATGCAACTTGGTTTTACTGGTCCGATGCTCAGAGGTTCAGGCATTGAATGGGATCTCAGAAGAAATCAAAGCTACGAGGTATATGACGAACTCGACTTTTTAATCCCTGTTGGTGTTAATGGTGATTGTTATGATCGTTATCTCGTCAGAGTTGAAGAAATGAGACAATCTAATCTTATCATTCAACAATGCATCAAATGGCTCAGAGCAAATCCAGGTCCAGTCATGATTGAAGATCATAAATATAGAGCCCCAAAAAGAGACTCAATGAAACATGATATGGAATCGTTGATATATCATTTTAAACACTTCACTGAAGGTTATTCTGTGCCTGAAGGCAACACATACAAAGCCATTGAGCATCCAAAAGGGGAGTTTGGCGTGTTTTTGCTTTCTGATGGGGCAAACAAACCCTACCGACTAAAAGTCAGAGCACCGAGCTTTGCACATCTAGCAGCCATTGATGAAATGTCAAAAGGACACATGTTGGCAGATGTAGTATCGATCATCGGTACATTAGATATTGTATTTGGTGAGATTGATAGGTAGACATGAGCAAAGTTTTGACATCTCAAACCATTAAAGAAATTGACCATTGGCTAGGCAAGTTTCCAAAAGGTAAACAGCGTTCAGCCATCATTGGCTCTCTTCATGCTGCTCAACACCAAAATCATGGTTTTTTAACATCTGAATTAATGGATGCAGTCGCAGAGTACCTGGATGTCCCTAGGATTCAGGTCTATGAAGTTGCTTCATTTTATTCAATGTTTCAAACAAAAAAAGTTGGAAAACATGAAATAGCCATATGCACAAATATTTCATGCATGCTAAGAGGCTCTGATGAAATACTAGGCTATGTAGAGGAGAGGCTTGGCATAAGTGTCGGTGAATCAACACCTGATGGAAGCATTTTTCTAAAAAAAGAGGAAGAATGCCTCGCAGCATGTACAGGTGCACCAATGATGATGGTGGATCATGCATATATTGAAGATCTTGATATCAAGAAAGTTGATGAAGTCATTGATAATTTGATGAGCAAATCGTGAGTAAATACAATCAAGTCATATATTCGAATGTTAATGAGTCTGACTCATGGACTCTTGATAAATATATAAAGCAAGGCGGTTATAGCGTTTGGAAAAATATACTTGCTGATCAAACAAACAAAAGCACAGATTGGGTCATTGAAGAAGTCAAAAAATCAGGTCTCAGAGGAAGAGGTGGGGCTGGATTCCCTACTGGTCTCAAGTGGAGCTTCATGCCAAACAATGATGATCAGAAATATATCGTTTGTAATTCTGATGAGAGTGAGCCAGGTACCTGCCATGACAGAGATATTTTGAAATATAACCCACATGCACTAGTTGAGGGAATGGCAATAGCTGGCTATGCAATTGGGGCAACCGTTGGTTATAACTATGTTAGAGGCGAATTTATGCTTGAATGCTATCCTCGAATTGAAGCTGCTGTTAAAGAGGCTTACGATGCAGGTCTATTGGGGATAGATATCTTGAATTCTGGTATAGATTTCGACTTACATAACTTTCTAGGTGCAGGTGCATATATATGCGGTGAAGAAACAGGTTTGCTTGAATCATTAGAGGGCAAACAAGGTAAACCAAGATTCAAACCCCCTTTCCCTGCGAACTTCGGGCTATTCGGAAAGCCCACAACTGTCAACAACACGCAAACACTCGCAAGCATCCCTAAGATTCTTGAGAATGGTCCTAAATGGTATGCAGATTTTGGCACAGAAAAATCACCTGGAACGCTAATATTTTCAATATCGGGTCATGTAAATAAACCCGGTAACTATGAACTCCCATTGGGAATCTCATTTCAAGAAGTCATTGATGTTGCAGGAGGTATACTTGATGGTAAAAAGCTAAAAGCAGTTATCCCAGGTGGTTCATCAACAAAAGTATTGCCCGCCGATATCATAGAAAATTGCACAATGGATTATGAATCACTACAAGATGTAGACTCTGCTCTTGGAACTGGGGCCATGGTTGTCATATCTGAAGGGACATGCATGGTTAATTTATTGAAAAGAATTTCAAGATTCTACTATGCAGAGAGTTGTGGTCAGTGCACTCCATGTAGAGAAGGAACGGGTTGGTTGTATCGGATTCTTGATCGAATTACAAATGGAGAGGGTAAAGAGGGTGACTTGGCATTACTTGAGGACGTGGCAGGACGAATAGAAGGGAATACGATATGTGCCTTCGGAGATGCTTCAGCATGGCCAGTACAAAGTTTCTTAAATCATTATCATCATGAATTTGAATACATGATTAAAAATAACGGTAAAACAATGGCTGCATGATTGTGGAAGAGAGTAAAAAAATCACAGTGACCATTGATGGTGTGGAGCATGAAGCTCAACCGGGTCAAATGTTAATCGAGTTGACTGATAAAACCGGCACTTATGTGCCACGTTTCTGTTATCACGAGAAACTATCGATTGCTGCCAATTGCAGAATGTGTCTTGTTGAAGTTGAGAATTCAAAAAATGCACTTCCCGCATGCGCCACCCCAGTCTCTGACGGGATGGTTGTAAAAACCAAATCACAATCTGCAAAAACAGCTCAGGAATCCACAATGGAATTCTTACTCATCAATCATCCGCTTGATTGTCCAATTTGTGACCAAGGTGGTGAATGTGAGCTCCAAGACCTTGCTTATACTTATGGGAAAAATGAGTCCAGGTTTGATATACAAAAACAGACCAAAAAGAATGATGATCTAGGCCCACTTGTATCCACAGATATGACAAGGTGCATCATGTGTACAAGATGTGTTCGTTTTGGTACTGAAATTGCAGGCATCCAAGAGCTGGGAACGATCGGTAGAGGGGAGGATTCAAATATAAGTACATATGTTGCTCAAACTGTGGACCATGAATTATCAGGGAACATCATTGATCTGTGTCCTGTTGGTGCGCTCAATAATAAACCGTATCGATACACTGATAGAACATGGGAATTGGATCAAATTGAGAGTATTTCACCGCATGACTGTATTGGTACAAACATCATGGTGCATAAGAAAAATGACATCATTCGCAGAATTGTTCCTAAGAATAATCCAGAGATCAATGAAACATGGATACCAGACAGAGACCGCTTTGGTTTTGATGGCATTTATTCTGAAGACAGAACATCAGATACATTAATCAGGACAGATCAAGATTTAAATCAGTCAAAATTATCAAATGCTGTTGATAAAACTGTCGAACTCCTTAATTCGGCAAAAAATAATGATCAATCTATTGGCGTATTATTCTCCCCAAGTATATCGACAGAAGAGCAATATCTTTTGTCAGACTTTTGTCATCAAATTGGAATCGAGTCAATTGATTCTAGATTGAGGCAAGGTGAATTTTCAAATGACATAGATAAACGTTTTATACCTCATATGAATATCAGGCTTTCAGATGTAGATGCCATGAAAAATATACTCATCGTTGGCTCAGAACTCAGAAAAGAAACCCCAATACTGGCTCATCGTGTAAAGAAATCAGCTGAGAGTGGAGCATCGATTCATACCATTAATAGCAAGGAGTCTGAATATCACTTTAATGTACAACAAGATCTTTCATGTGATGATTGGATAAATGAATTGGGATTGGTGCTTAAGGCTGCAATCAAGCTCACACAAAATCATTTACCAAATAATATTGCTGATCATCTGGATTCAATCGGTGAACCAACAGCGGTGCATGAAAAAGTTGCTGCATCGATGTGTCAAGAAAGCAGTCTAGTGATATTGGGTTTGAATGCCTATTCGAGTAAGAATTATCAGCTCATAAGATCATATACCCATATACTATCATCTGTATGCCAGACAAACCTTTGTGAATTATCAGAGGGTTCAAATTCGATTGGTGCTTCAATACATCATTTGCTCAATGATACAGCTGGAAATATCCAAAATCTCTCTGATATCCTTCATAGAAAGCATGATGTACTGATCATGTATGGTATTGAGCCAAACGACACAATTTACAAAACTGAATTGATTGAGTGCATGAGATCTGCAAAAAATCTCATAGTTTTTACACCATATATGAATGAATATTTTGAAGAGCATGCTGACATCATAATTCCAATAAATACACACTATGAAAGCAGTGGTTCAATGATTAATCTTGAATTGAGGAATCAGTCATTCAATCACAATCAAATCATTGGCTCGAAGCAATTCAGTAATACAGAAGTCCTGATGTCACTGTATATGGGTATGGGCATTCAATCATATTCAATTGAAGAGATTAATGAATTTATTCAAAACGGAATAGATGTGATTATGAATTCTTCAGAAAGAATTTCTCTTATTCCAGAAGATAGAGAATCAAGCCTTGCTCCTCTTAATCAGAATGAATTCAATATGTACAACATTGACAATATTCTAAGACGATCAAAACCACTGCAAGAGACCAAAGAAGGCATGAAAATATAATGAAAGACTTTCTGATATCCTTTCTATCATTTTTAGATCCTCAATGGATTAATCTCATATGGTCGCTGTTGCAAATTGCGATCGTCACAATTTGCTTGATTCTAACTGTTGTTTTCTTGGTTTACTTTGAAAGAAAAGTAATCGGTTACATGCATGCCAGAGTCGGGCCAAATCGAGTCGGACCAAAAGGAACGCTTCAATCAATTGCAGATACGATCAAATTACTACTAAAGGAAGTGATTATCCCTGATAAAGCTGATCGGTTCTTCTTTTTACTGTCACCATTACTGCTTTTAATACCAGCACTTGCCGCTTGGGCAGTTATACCGTTTAGTCCAGAATTCATCATCGCAGACATCAATGCAGGATTGCTTTACTTATTGGCGCTCACTTCTTTTGGTGTCTATGGGGTAATACTTGCTGGATGGGCTTCTAATTCAAAGTATGCATTTTTGGGATCAATGAGAGCAGCCGCTCAAATGGTTGCATATGAAATTGCTATGGGATTTGCACTGGTTGGTGTTCTCATGGCTGGCGGGAGTTTGAAACTTGGAGAAATTGTTGCAGCACAAACAGGCGGTGTACTCAGTTGGTTTTGGATTCCTCTTTTTCCATTGTTCATCGTTTATTTTATTTCTGGTATAGCTGAAACAAATCGGCATCCTTTTGATCTTGCAGAAGGAGAAGCCGAGATTGTTGCTGGTTTCCATGTTGAGTATTCTGGGATTGGGTTTGCAATATTTTTTCTTGCTGAATACATCAATATGGCTCTCATATCTGTACTCACATCCATTATGTTCCTGGGTGGTTGGGAGAGTTTCTTTGCAGGCATTCCATTTTTAGAATCATCGGTATTTTCATTTTTAACAGAGCCAAGCATATTTTGGTTACTTTTAAAAACACTATTCTTTTTGTTTGTCTTTATTTGGTTGAGGGCATCATTTCCTAGATACAGATACGATCAGTTGATGTCTTTGGGATGGAAAGTGCTTATACCTATAACCATCTTATGGATTGGCGTTGAATGCATCATGTATGTCATGCAGATTGGACCTTGGAGTGTGACATGAATATCATTCAGTTAATTAAGAAACTCACATTGATCGATTTTATAAAGGGTTTTATCGTTACACTAAAAGCCTTTTTTAGACGGAAAGTAACCGTCCAATACCCCGAAGTAAAAACACCTTTGTCGCCAAGATTCAGAGGAAAGTTGGCTCTTATGAGGTATGACAACGGAGAAGAACGATGCATTGCGTGTAAACTTTGCTCAGCTGTATGTCCGGCACAAGCGATTTCAATAGAATCAGAAGAGAGAGCTGATGGCTCCAGAAGAACCACTAAGTTTGAAATCGATGCCTTTAAATGCATTTATTGTGGGTTTTGCGAAGAGGCGTGTCCTGTGGACTCCATTGTTGAGACAGATATATTTGAATATCACATGACAGAAAATGAACAAAGGATTCAAACAAAAGAAATGCTACTCGCAACCGGTGATGAATATCGAGAACAAACGATTGAAAATAAGAAGAAAGATTCGAGGTATAGGTAATGCTATTAGAGGTCATATTTTACGCATTTGCTTCTGTTCTCATTTGTGCCTCGTTGGGAGTGATTCTCTTTAAAAACCCAGTCTATTCTGCTGTATCGCTTATCTTGGCTTTTATTACAACAGGACTGTTATGGCTGCTTCTTGAGGCTGAATTCTTAGCAATCGTTCTAGTGCTTGTCTATGTTGGTGCAGTGATGGTTTTGTTCTTATTTGTAATCATGATGCTCAATATTCATGCTGAAGAAGAAAGATCAGGTTTCACTAACATTGCACCCATTGCGATCTTCTTGGGTTTGGTTGTAGCGGCTGAACTCATTGCATTATATTGGATTCAGTCTGACCAGTTCTCAGGGCTAGAATCAATATCAAATTCAGCTTTATCTGTTGATAATACTCTTCTATTGGGAACTGAATTATTCACCAAATATATACTTTCATTTGAGATCGCCGGCTTCATCCTGCTATTAGCAATTATTGTTTCAATATCTCTGACTCTACGAGCAAGAAAGAATGTTAAGAAACAAGTAGCACGCGATCAAATTTCTGCAGATCCAAAACAACGATTAAGAATGGTTGATATCAAAAGAGGTCTAGACTGATGCTAACCTTGCAATCTTACTTGACGTTATCAGCCATAATATTCTCGATAGGAATCACAGGAATCGTCATCAACCGAAAAAATATCATCATTGTTATGATGTGTACTGAGCTGTTGCTGATATCAGTCAATTTTAATTTCATTGCTTTCTCGCATTTCTTGCAGGATCTATCTGGCCAGGTCTTTGTTTTTTTCATATTAACAGTCGCTGCTGCTGAAGCTGCAATCGGTCTTGCGATTTTAGTTGCCCTATATCGAAACAAGAAGTCAATATCTGTTGGCGAACTCAATAAGCTGAGAAATTAAATATGATGCTTGAATATAGTCTTATTGCGCTCTTATCACCACTATTTGGTGGAATCATGGCTGCATTCCTTGGTAAATCATTTGGTAAGAATTTTGTTAACTTTGTTACCATAATAGGTGTCAGTATCTCTTTTGTTTTATCTTGCATCATCGCTCTTGAGATCCTTGAATCATCCGCTGTCATCAATCAAAATATTTATACATGGCTGAATATTGGAGATCAGTCATTTCATATAGGACTTCTCATTGATAATCTAACGGCCAGCATGATGGTGGTTGTAACCTTTGTGTCATTGATGGTTCATGTTTATACAATAGGTTATATGTATGATGATCCTGGATATCATCGGTTTTTCTCATACATCAGTCTATTTACCTTCTCAATGTTGAGCCTAGTGATGTCAAATAACTTCCTGCAATTATTCTTTGGTTGGGAAGCTGTTGGTGTGATGTCGTATCTGCTCATCGGTTTTTGGTACACCAAAGAATCTGCAATCAAGGCAAATTTAAAAGCATTTATTGTGAATAGAGTAGGGGATTTATCTCTCATCCTGGGTATTGGCATTATCTTTTCGATCACTGGTTCACTTGATTATTATGCTGTTTTTTCAAACTCACAAGAGATTGCTCAAACTGAGTTACTACTGACAAGTACCCTGACCGTTTCTGCGCTGACTGCAGCTTGCATCCTATTATTCGGTGGAGCAATGGGTAAATCTGCACAAATGCCGCTTCATGTATGGCTGCCAGATTCAATGGAAGGTCCAACACCAATATCGGCCCTTATACATGCAGCAACCATGGTCACTGCTGGCGTTTTCTTACTTGCAAGAATGTCACCATTATTTGAACTTTCCACTACAGCACTCTCATTTGTTCTGATTATTGGAGCAACTACGGCATTGTTTACTGGCATCCTGGGTTTGATTCAAAATGATATTAAACGAGTTGTCGCATATTCAACGCTCTCTCAACTGGGATATATGGTTGCTGCTGCTGGTGTTTCTGCATACTCTGCCAGTTTATTCCATTTGATGACTCATGCTTTTTTTAAAGCGTTACTATTTCTAGCAGCAGGATCTGTTATTGTTGCATTACACCATGAGCAAGACATCAGGAAAATGGGTGGATTGAAGAACAAATTACCAATCACTTATGTGACATCTCTGATCGGATCATTGGCATTAATAGGGTTCCCCGGATTTTCTGGCTTTTTCTCAAAAGATGCATTGATTGAAGCAATTGGTCATGCAGACATTATTGGCTCGGGTTTTGCATACGCATCAGTTTTAATTGGGGTTTTCATTACAGCACTGTATACGTTCAGACTGTTTTTCACAGTATTTCATGGTGCTTTGGATGAACATCACCATGATGTCAAAGAGTCACCGTTATCAATTACGCTTCCCTTAGTATTGTTGGCAATTCCATCAGTAATTATTGCCTGGCCTACGGTTGGTCCCATGGTTTTTGGTTCATATTTTACAACTGCCATTTCGCAGCCTGATGCATACCAGATATTCGGATATGAATTCACGTCTGCTTACGGTTTCTTGATCCATGCATTTTCAAGTCCAGTGATATACATTGCATTATTTGGGGTCGCTACAGCGTATATCCTATACATCCAAAAACCGAGCATTCTGCATGATGAAACTTATAAATCATCATTCATATATCGTCTCCTAGATAATAAATATTATTTTGATGATTTATACGAGAACGTTTTTGCAAAACAGGCTCGCAACATCGGTGATCTTTTATGGAAAGTGGGAGATATAAAAACCATCGATAATTTCATTGTTAATGGGACAGCTTATAGGATCGGAAATATCGCAAACAGAATTAAAGGAATTCAAACAGGTTATATATATCACTATGCCCTTATGATGATTCTTGGCCTGGCAATTTTCTTGGCATGGACAATACTAGATCTTGGTGGTGCATCATGATTCTCGATTTGATGATTTGGGCACCCATTATATCCGGCTTAATCATACTTATGATCGGTAAAAATTACGGATCACTTTCATACTCGCTATCTATATTCTCATCCTCTTTGGTATTTGTTATCAGTTTGTATGCATTATCAATGTACGATTCCAGTCAAACTGGTATCCAATTTGAGTTGATCACTTCATGGATAGAGCGTTTCGATATAAATTATCATCTCGGTGTTGACGGCATTTCTTTTCCACTCATTCTTCTGACAACATTTATTACACCGATAGTCTTATTGACCTCAAGAACTTCAGAAAAATCCAACCTCCACCAATACTTAGCTTCATTCTTAATATTGGAAGGTTTAATGATCGGAGTATTCAGTGCTTTGGATGCTTTCCTGTTCTATGTTTTCTGGGAAGCCATGTTGATTCCAATGTTCATCATCATAGGAATATGGGGTGGCAAGAATCGAGTTTATGCAACTATTAAATTCTTCCTATATACATTCCTCGGATCAGTCTTTATGTTGATAGCAATCATCTATCTATACATTCAAACCGGATCATATTCGATCTTTGATTTTTACAATATTGACTTATCCAGAACTGAGCAAATTCTTATATTCCTAGCATTCTTGTTCGCTTTTGCCGTTAAAATTCCAATGTGGCCAGTTCATACCTGGTTGCCTGATGCTCACGTCGAAGCACCAACAGGAGGATCAGTGATTCTTGCAGCGATACTTCTTAAGATGGGCGGTTATGGTTTGCTTAGATTCAGTTTACCAATCACGCCAAATGCATCGAGTGAGCTCTCAATGGTTATGGTTGTGCTATCCCTTATTGCAATCATCTACATCGGTATGGTCGCACTGTCTCAAACAGATATGAAGAAACTCATCGCTTATTCATCGGTTGCTCACATGGGCTTTGTAACGCTCGGTACTTTTGTCGTTTTCCTGGATCATGAAATTGCTTCTCTAGAGATTATGAATTTAGCAATCAGTGGTGCAATGATACAGATGATTTCACATGGATTAATATCGGGTGCTTTATTCCTATGCATAGGTGTGATGTATGACAGAGTTCACAGTAGAGAAATAGATGATTATGGTGGTGTTGCTTTAATGATGCCTCGTTTTGCAGGTTTGATGGTCTTTTTTGCACTAGCCAATGCTGCTCTGCCTGGTACATCAGGGTTTGTTGGAGAAGTTTTGGTGATTCTAGCGAGCTTGAAAGTTAATTTCTGGATCGCACTCTTATCAGGTACAACCTTAGTCATTGGAGCAGCATACACATTGTGGATGATCAAGCGTGTTATTTTTGGTGATGTCACTAATGAAAAAATCAATGATATTCAGGATGTTTCTGCAATTGAGCTCATACCACTAATGATTCTTGCGATCATGGTATTGGCAATGGGTGTATACCCTGAACCGTTAATGAATTTGATGTATGTATCAATCAATGACTTATCTAAATTAGTGTTTCTAGGAGCTGGGATATGACATTTCATATCATTGGATCAATCTTGCCAGAGGTCACAATAGCCATTGCTATTTGTGTTGTCATCTTAGTCAACAGTTTAATTCGAAGCGTCTCAGCTGCATTTATCCATTCGATGATTTTATTCTTTTTATCAGTTGCATTATTTCTTTCTTTTGTGAGTTTAGAGATACCGAATAGTAATATTTTCAACGGTCACTATGTTATTGACTCATTCGGGACCAATCTGAAAATTATAGCTTTAATTGCATCAATACTGGTTCATCTGGCATCTCTCAAATCTAAAAACAACATCAAAAATGAGATTTTCCTCATTCAACTGTTTGCTACACTAGGTGTACTGATCCTCTGCTCAGCGCACAACCTATTGACGGTTTACCTTGGCCTTGAGACCTTAACCCTATCAATGTATGGAATGGTAGCCTCAAATAGAAACTCAATTGAAGCTACTGAATCGGCGATGAAGTTCTTTATTCTTGGCGCCATTGCTTCGGCGATCTTCCTGTATGGCCTTTCAAT
The DNA here is from genome assembly GCA_902595845.1 of uncultured Gammaproteobacteria bacterium. Taxonomy (GTDB): domain Bacteria; phylum Pseudomonadota; class Gammaproteobacteria; order Steroidobacterales; family UBA11654; genus CACPJA01. The sequence continues at coordinate 189,311 of CACJRN010000002.1, read as the reverse complement.
CGTGTATGGTGTCACTGGTACCTTATCGCTTGAGCTTATAAAAGAGTCCAATCTACTGGATGGTTTGGAAATGAGAATAGCAGTTGCGTTTATTGCATGTGGAGTTATATTCAAATTTGGTGCATTTCCATTTCATAGTTGGGTTCCAGATTCATACCAGGGCTCCAATACGACAGCAGCAATTTATATCTCCTCAGTACCCAAGATAGGAGCATTTGCTTTGATCAGCAGATTATTTTTAGATTCATTAAATGTGATGAGTGAGTTTTGGTCTATATTGATTCTGTCCGCTGGCCTGTTATCAATCATTATTGGAAATCTAATTGCATTGATGCAAATCAACCTCAGAAGAATGCTTGCTTACTCTGCAATTGGACATATCGGTTTTGTCTTGCTCTCATTTTCAATTGTAAATGATGGTGGTATCAGTGCATCAATGACTTATTTACTGATGTATATCCTTATGACTATCTCAGCATTTGCTCTAATTGAGTCAATATCGTCAGAAGATCATCAGCACATTGAGTTAAGTGATCTCAAGGGACTGAATAATTCTCACCCTCTGATAGCATTTATGCTTTTATTTTGCATGTTCAGCATGGTGGGTATTCCTCCATTTATTGGGTTTTATGCAAAATGGATCGTTCTGTCAGAATTGGTCAATAATGGAATGCTTTGGTTTGCAATAGTGGGCATAATCATGTCAGTTATCGCTGCATATTATTACTTAAGAGTAGTCTGGTTCATGTACTTTGAGAAAACCGATCAACCTATAGAAAACAAAGGGATGATGAATACACATTCAATAACAAGCATATTTGTATCAGTCATGCTCCTTTTGATTGGCCTTTATCCCAATCCAATCATAGATTACACACGCATTATTATTTCCTCATTTTTATTGATAGATTAATTAAAAAAGATTAGTATCTTTCAACACAGATGCGGGGTGGAGCAGTCTGGCAGCTCGTCGGGCTCATAACCCGAAGGTCGTAGGTTCAAATCCTACCCCCGCTACCAATTTTGGTTAGGCCCCTTCTGGGGCTTTATTTTTGTGTATTGGTATGGATGAAGTAAGAAAAAATTTAGAAGAGACTTTGCGTGAGCAAATTGAAAAAAAAGGTTATGAATTGATTGAAATTGAGCAACATAGTCTCAGAAAAGGTATTAAAATGGTGCTTTTCATAGATCATGCAAATGGTATCGGAATAGATGATTGCATTTCTGTTTCAAAGGCATCAGAAGTAGTCATTGATGAATTTATAGATCCTGAAAGTTATGAGTTAGAAGTTTCATCACCAGGCCTTGATAGAAAGCTCGTAAAAAAAGAGGATTTTGATCGGTTCATTGGTAAGACAATAAAAATAAAGCTTAAAGAAAAATTAAATGATCGTAAGAATTTTAAAGGATTGCTGACTGATCGAAGAGGGGATTTGGTAATCCTAGAAGATGATCAAGTTTTTGAGATTCCAATGGACAGTATTGACATATGTCGAATTGTTCCACAATTTAATTAAAGAGGTAAATTTAAATGATCACTGAAATCATTAAAGTAGTGGATACACTCTCTGAAGCTAAGGATGTTGAAAGAGAAGTGATCTTTGAGGCAATTGAGAATGCTTTGGAGTCCACTACTAAGAAAAAATATACAGAAAACATGGATGTAAAAGTCATCATAGATCGCGAATCAGGTGATTATAAAACTTATCGCAGATGGATGGTCTTTGCAGATGATTCTAGGGAATTAGAAGATCCTGACTATGAACTTAGAATGCTTGATGCCGTTGATGTTGATAAAGATGCCAAGGAAGGTGAGTACGTCTATGAGGAAATTGAATCGGTAGACTTAGACAGTAGGATTGGTGCACAAATTGCAAAACAGGTTATCGTTCAAAAAGTAAGAGAGGCTGAAAAAAAGAAGGTCATTAATCTTTATCAAGATCGGATAGGCGAAGTTTTGGGCGGTGTAGTGAAGCGTGTTGATAGAAATGGTTTTTATGTTGATGTTGGAAATAATGCTGAGGCATTTCTACCGAGAAGAGAATCGATTGCTAAAGAGGCCATTCGCCCACAAGATCGAATCAAAGCTCTTCTAAAAGACATCAACGATGATTTAAAGGGGCCACCACTCATATTATCCAGAGTAAGTCCTGATTTCTTAATTGAGTTGTTCAAGATTGAAGTACCAGAGATTAATCAAAACCTTATTAATATCGTTGGCGCATCCAGAGATCCTGGATCAAGAGCAAAAATTGCAGTCAGATCTGATGATAAACGTATCGATGCTGTGGGTGCTTGTGTTGGCATGAGAGGATCGAGGGTTCAATCTGTGTCTAATGAGTTAAATGGAGAACGAATCGATATAATCCTATGGTCTGAGAACAATGCTCAATTCGTTGTGAATGCTATGTCTCCAGCAAATGTTGTCTCAATTGTAGTGGATGAAGAAAATCAAAGCATGGATATTGCGGTTGAAGAAGCAAAATTATCTCAAGCAATAGGTAAAGGTGGCCAAAACATCAGGCTAGCAAGTGAATTGACCCAATGGAAACTCAATGTCTTAAGTGAGACTGAGGCATTAGAGAAAGATGATGAAGAATTACAAAAGATTACTGATTTATTTGTTGAATCACTCTCAGTTGGTGATGATGTAGCTATATTGCTTGCTCAAGAGGGCTTCACTACAATTGAGCAAGTAGCATATGTACCTGTTACAGAACTTCAGAAAATTGAAGGATTTGACGAAACTCTGGTCAATGAACTCAGAGAAAGGGCTCAAGATCAACTTCTCTTGGAGGCTATATCTACAGAGGAAAATCTGGAAGAACATGGGCCATCTGATGACTTATTGGCGCTTGGTACAGTGTCAGAAGAGATTGCATACTCCCTTGCAAGAGGTGGTATCAATACAAAAAATCTATTGGCAGAACAATCAATAGATGAATTACTTGAGATAGAGGGTATCGATGAAGAAATGGCTTCATCTATGATACTTGAAGCAAGAGAGGATTGGTTTAAAGAAGGAACTATAGAGAGCTAAACAATTAGGATTTTATCATGTCAACAACAACAGTATCTAAATTAGCAACTGCACTTAAAATCAAACCAGAGAAGTTAATATCTCAGCTCAATGATGCAGGCATCAGTGTTTCAACTGAAGCAGATACTATTACAAATGATCAAAAGTTGACTCTGCTTAATCATCTCAGAGGAAGTCATGGAACAAAGACAGAGATTCAGTCACCAAAGAAACTCACAGTAAACAGAAGATCACAGAGTGAGCTAAAACTCTCTGGAGGTTTTGGCACTTCAAGAACAGTGAATGTCGAAATCAGAAAAAAGGCGACTTATGTCAATAAAGATTCACTCCTAGAAGAAGCAAAAGCGGCTGAAGAAACTGAAAAAATTGAAAGAGAGGCTGAGGAGCAAAAAGCCAGAGAAGAAGCTTTAAAAGAGGAAGCTGTAAAGGCAGATGCATCAATTGATGAGCCATCAGTATCTGAAACAATTCCTGATCCTCAGATCATTGGCGAACCATCAAAGGATCAACCTAAGAAGAAATGGAAAAAAACTAAGCATGAAAAGCCATCAGATCCATTTGAAATAAAAGAACTTCATGTTAAGGGAAATGTAAAGAGAAGGAAGAAAAGACAAGTAAGACGCTCCGTCAATTTATCATCTTTGGACCAATCTCACACATTTGAAAAACCCACTCAACCGGTAGTCAAAACAATTGAAATCCCAACATCAATATCACCTCAAGAAATTGCTCAAAAACTTGCAATGAAAGTCAGTGAAGTGATTTCAGTAATGATTGGACAAGGCATTATGGCAACGGGCAATGATCATATTGACCAAGATACAGCCATATTAGTAGTTGAGGAATTGGGTCATAAGGCAATCCCAATGGATGAGAGATCAGTCGAGGATTCTGTATTTGATGAGCAAATAAATGAAAATGAATCCGTTAAAAGACCTCCAGTTGTTACCATTATGGGCCATGTCGATCATGGAAAAACATCACTGCTTGATTATATTCGAAAAACGAAGGTAACTGATGGAGAAGCGGGTGGTATCACACAACACATTGGTGCTTACACTATAGATGTAAAAGGTCAAAAAATAACATTCCTTGATACCCCAGGTCATGCTGCATTCTCTCAGATGCGTTCTAGAGGAGCGAACATTACAGACATTGTCATCTTAGTTGTTGCCGCTGATGATGGTGTAAAGCCACAAACTGAAGAGGCCATTGAGCATGCTAAAAGTGCAGGGGTGCCAATGATCGTAGCAATCAATAAAATAGACAAACCAGAAGCAAATACCGAAAAAGTCAAGAATGAATTAATGGGGTTAGAAATCATACCTGAAGAATTAGGGGGAGATGTATTATTTGTAAATGTTTCCGCTCAAAGTGGGGAAGGCATAGAAGACTTACTTGAGTCCATACTGCTACAAGCTGAAGTACTTGACTTAAATGCACCATTTGAGGGACGACCAATCGGGAGTGTCATTGAGTCAGGTGTTGAGAGTGGTAAAGGAGCCGTGGCAACTATTTTGATCAGTGAAGGCAAACTGAGCAAAGGTGACCTAATAATTGTTGGTGAAGAATTTGGTCGAGCAAGAATTCTTATGAATGAAATCGGTGACCAGCTCTCTGAAGCTACGCCATCAATGCCTGTTAAGGTTTATGGATTATCTGGGGCGCCTAATACTGGTGAAGAGCTTAGACAAGTTGAATCTGAAAGACAGGCCAAAGAAATTAGCGATTCCAGAAAAGAAAACAGAAAGAAAAATACACTCAACGAGAAGCAAGCACAAAAAATGAAATCCTTTATGGAGTCATCTGATGCAGATAAGAAAGTTGTATCAGTTATGATCAAAGCGGACGTAAGAGGAAGCGCAGAAGCCATTAAGGATTCTTTACTAAAATTATCAAATGATGAAGTTGAGATTGATATCATTTCGAACTCTATTGGTGGGATCACAGAATCTGATTTGAACCTAGCTGAGGCATCTGATGCTTTTGTTATTGGCTTCAATGTTCGTGCTGATAATGCCGCAAGAAAGTTACTCAAGGATTCATCCGTAGAGGTCAAATACTACAGTATCATTTATGAAACCATTGAAGACATCAGTAATATGATATCCGGAATGTCGGCGCCAGTTATCAGAGAAGAAATATGCGGTTTAGCTGAAGTCAGAGATATTTTTGACTCACCATCATTGGGCAAAATAGCAGGATGCTTGGTCATTGATGGAACTGTGATACGATCAAATCCAATAAGAGTCTTAAGAGATAATACCGTCATCTACGAAGGCGAATTAGAATCACTCAGAAGGTTTAAAGATGATGTCAATGAAGTAAAATCTGGAACAGAGTGTGGTATAGGTGTGAAAAACTATAACGATGTAAAAACTGGTGATCAAATCGAATGCTATAGATCTGTGGAAGTAAAAAAATAAAATGGGAAATGATTTCTCTATCAATTCACGAGTTGAATCAAAAATCCATAGAATCATGAGTGAAACAATCATACATGATATAAAAGACCCGCGATTAAGAGACATATCCATTAATGAAGTCAAACTATCAAATGATTTAGGGCATGCTAAGGTTTATTGTTCTTCATTAAATTCATCTGTTGCTAGCTCTACTGAATTAATAAATCTTATTTCAAAGGCTTCAGGTATTTTTAAGAAAAATATTGGTAAAAGGATTTCATTAAAAAAGATTCCACAACTAAACTTCATATTTGATGAGCACGAACAATATGCAAATCAACTGACAAACTTAATAGATAGTGCCATAGAGAATGACTCAAAAAAATAATATCGATGGAATCCTTCTACTCGATAAGCCATTGATGATGAGCTCAAATCAAGCAATTCAAAAAATTAAGAAAAAGTTCAATATTAAGAAACTTGGACATACTGGTACCCTGGATCCACTTGCAACTGGACTTTTACCGGTTTGCATGGGTCGAGCAACAAGAATCTCTAAATTCCTAATAGATTCTGATAAAACATACCAGGCAAAAATAAAGCTTGGTGTCAAAACATCAACCGGTGACAAAGAAGGTGAAATCATTGAAGCCTCATCGGTTGACATCTCTCATGATTCTCTGAGCATTGATCAGTTATTACAATCATTTATCGGCAAACAAGAACAGATACCTCCAATGTATTCAGCTTTGAAACATAAAGGTGAACGTTTATACAAGTTAGCACTAAAAGGAATGGATGTTCCAAGAAAAGCCAGATTAATCCAAATACACTCAATAAAACCTCTATCAATGAATGAAAACAGTCTTGAGTTGATTATTAAATGCAGCAAGGGAACTTACATTCGAACTCTCGCGGAAGACATCGCGAATAAACTCGGTACCGTTGGTCATATCGATGAGTTACGAAGATTAGATATAAATTGCTTTGATAATCCGCAGATGCATGCTTTTGATAAAATAATGGATTCGACTACTATTGATCAGTATCTATTGCCTGTAGATACACCACTTAGTCATCTAATGAAGGTGGTTGTCGGTAAATCAGAATCGAAGATGTTTATGAATGGCCTCTCGATTTCGGTTAATCAAACGCCAATAAAAGACTCTGACTACATAAGAATTTATGACGATGAAACAAAATTTTTAGGTCTAGGCACCTACTCAGATGAATACATAAGCCCAAAAATCGTATTCAATGAAATTATTTAGTTCATTAACTTGTTGTTGTAATGTTGAAACTATGTAGAATAGCGATTTGAAATTATTAAATATTATTAAATATGACAATAAATACAGATAAAAAAAGAGAAGTGATTGATAAGTATAAAACTTCTGAGATGGACACTGGTTCTCCCAATGTCCAAGTCGCACTTTTGACTCAAAAAATTGAATCATTAACTAATCATTTTAAGACTCATAAGAAAGACAATCATTCCCGTAGAGGTCTATTGATGATGGTGAATAAAAGAAGAAAGCTTCTTGATTACCTTAAGTCAAAGAACCTTTCATCTTATAAACAATTAATATCTGATCTTGGATTAAGAAAGTAAGTCATATCAATGGTCGATTGGCCATATAAAGGAAGGAAAGTCAGTGAATCAAATATCTAGCGAGATCATAGTCAATGATCAAAAAATCACCCTCGAAACAGGAAAAGTAGCAAGACAAGCAAACGGTTCAGTAATTGCATCATGTGATGGCACTACTGTCTTAGCAACTGTTGCAGCAAAAAGAGAAGCAGCAGAAAATCAAAGCTTCTTTCCACTATCGGTAAATTATCAAGAAAAAACTTACGCGGCTGGGAAGATTCCAGGTGGATTCTTTAAAAGAGAAGGTAGGCCATCAGAGAAGGAAACGCTCATCTCAAGACTAATTGATAGGCCTTTAAGACCATCATTCAGAGATGATTTCCTTAATGAGGTTCAAGTTGTTATAACAGTTATGAGTCTTAATCCTGAGGTGCAAACAGATGTAATCTCCATGATAGCTGCATCAGCAGCATTATCTATTTCAGACATTCCATTTAATGGTCCTATTGCTGGCGTAAGAGTTGGGTATATTGACAACAAGTCTGTCATAAATCCGACTGTATCAGAAATGGAAAATTCTGAACTTGATCTAGTAGTTGCTGGAACAACAGATGCTATTCTTATGGTTGAATCTGAAGCAAAAGAGCTTTCCGAAGAAGTCATGCTAGATTGTGTAATGAAAGGACACGATGAGATAAAGAAAATTATCGATGGAATTAATGATCTAGTTAAGAAAGCAGGGAAAGAAAAATGGATTCTTGACGAAATTGAAAAAGATGAAACATTAAATAATAAAGTCAAAGAGATCTCTGGTGCTGATATTGAAAGCGCTTATGCAATTGTTGAAAAGTCAGAAAGATCTAGCCGTCTAGCAGAAATTAAGCAAAGTACAATCGATCAACTTACTGAGTCAGATGAAGAAATCTCAAAAGATGACATTGTATCTGAGATCAAAAAAATTGAGAAAGAGATTGTGCGATCAAAAATACTCAATGGTGAGCCAAGAATTGATGGCAGAGATACTAAAACAGTCAGGAATATCAATGTCGATCTCAATGTTCTTGAGAGAACGCATGGATCTGCTTTATTTACTCGAGGCGAAACTCAGTCCATTGTTGTAACTACTTTGGGCTCTGAAAGATCATCACAAATCATTGATGCACTTGAAGGCGAATACAAGGATAAGTTCATGCTTCACTATAACTTTCCACCATACTCAGTCGGAGAGGTTGGATTTATGGGCTCACCAAAAAGAAGAGAGATTGGTCATGGCAAATTGGCTAGAAGAGCTCTAGAAGCTGTCTTACCAAATATGGATGAATATCCATATACAATTAGAATTGTATCTGAAATAACTGAATCCAATGGTTCAAGCTCTATGGCCACAGTATGCGGATCAAGCCTTTCATTGATGAATGCCGGTGTTCCAATTAAGACTCATGTTGCAGGTATCGCTATGGGACTGGTCATGGATGGTGATAAATATAAAGTCTTGACCGATATCCTTGGCGATGAAGATCATCTTGGTGATATGGACTTTAAAGTAGCAGGAACTGACAATGGAATCACTGCGCTTCAAATGGACATAAAAATAGCTGGAATCACTGAAGAGATCATGAAAGATGCTCTAAGTCAGGCAAAGGATGCAAAAGACCACATTCTTAAAATAATGAATGATGCGATATCATCACCAGCAGATGATTATTCACCATATGCACCATCTATTATTAGCATGACAGTTCCTAAGGATAAAATACGAGATGTAATTGGAAAAGGTGGAGCAACAATTAGATCAATCACAGAAGTTACTGGAGCCCAAGTTGATATCAATGATGATGGTATTGTTACGATTGCATCTGTGGATCAAGAATCAGGACTGAAAGCAAAAGAAAAAATAGAATTACTCACTGCTGATGTAGAAGTAGATAAAATCTATGAAGGAAGAGTGGCTAAAATAATGGATTTTGGAGCATTTGTAACAATCCTACCAGGTAAAGATGGTTTGGTTCATATATCTGAGATCTCTGAAGAAAGAGTTGAATCAGTTACTGATGTTCTTAGTGAAGGACAAGTTATTAATGTTAAAGTGATTGAAGTTGATCGCCAAAATAGGATTAGGCTTTCAATGAAAGCAATTAAAGATTAATTATCTTGTATCTTTAAACTGCTTCTCGGTAATCTCTCTTCGCTCTTGAGCTTCAAGAGTATATGTAGCAACTGGACGTGCCTCAAGTCGTTTTAGACCGATTTCTTCTCCAGTTTCTTCACAGTATCCGAATGTGCCTTCATCGATCTTGAGAAGAGAGACTTGAATCTTTCTAAGAAGTTTTCTTTCTCTATCACGTGTTCTAAGTTCCAGTCCGAATTCTGATTCTTGAGTCGCACGATCATTTGGATCAGCCAAGTTATTACTATCAGTTTTTAAATGTTTTACTGTTTCTTCAGCCTCAATCTCTAATTGCTGTTTCCATGCTTTAAGAAGTTTTCTAAAGTGATTTAGTTGCGGCTTAGACATATACTTTTCTCTTGCCTTTGGCTTATATGGTTTCATCCCGAATTGTTCGAGGAGTGACCCATATTCTTTTTGTGTTTTCTTTCTTGGCATCGATAAAGTATTTTTAAAAAAAGAAAAATTATACTCTGAAAAACAATTTTGTGAATAGATATCTATTTTTAATTATTTTATCTTATTTTTAGGCTTCCAATCAGTATCTCGGTGTGTAAACTCTACATCAGTATAGATTCCTCCTCTTACATTAAATTTTGACTTGAAATGTAGATACCTTGGTGACAATAAATCCATCAAGTGTCCATATATTCTTCCAGTAACAGCTTCATGATATGCACCTTCTTCACGATATGATGCCATGTACAATTTGAGTGATTTCAATTCAACACAAAGTTTCTCAGGAACATATTCGAGATACATTTTTGCAAAATCAGGCTGTCCAGTCATAGGGCACAAACATGTAAATTCAGGAATTTTTATCTTAATTAAGAAATCATGATCGAAATTTGGATTATCAAATGTATCTAGAAGAGTATTATTGGATTCTTGATTCATGCTATTGCCTCATTTTTTCAATTTAAATATGTATATAAGAAACAATATATTTTAAAATGAACTATTAGTTTTTAATAGTGTTGTATGCGTCTCAGTAAAATCAAACTTTCAGGCTTTAAAACGTTCGTAGAACCTACAACACTGACCCTGCCTTCAAATCTTGTAGGAATCGTCGGCCCAAATGGCTGTGGCAAATCAAATGTCATTGATGCTGTTAGATGGGTTCTAGGTGAGTCATCAGCAAAATATCTAAGAGGCGAATCAATGTCAGATGTCATTTTCAATGGGTCTGCATCAAGAAAGCCTGTCAGCAATGCTTCAATTGAACTCTTCTTTGATAATTCAGAAAAGAAAATTGTTGGTGAATTTGCTCAATATAATGAAATATCAACAAGAAGAGTGATTTCGAGAGATGGCCAATCAGAATATTATCTCAATGGAACAAAATGCAGAAGGAAAGACATTACGAACCTTTTCTTGGGCACTGGTTTAGGGCCGAGAAGCTATGCCATCGTTCAGCAAGCGATGATTTCTAGTTTGATTGAAGCTAAACCGGATGAAATGAGAGTTTTCTTAGAAGAGGCATCTGGGATTTCAAAATACAAACAAAAGAGAAAAGAGACTGAATCTAGAATTAAAAATACCAGAGAGAACTTAAATCGACTCAATGACCTAAAGGAAGAGATTGATAAACAAATCAAGCGACTAAAAAAACAAGCAAGAGATGCTGAAAAATACAAAGAACTCAAGAATAGAGAAAAAGATATAGAAGGCGAGATTATCTACTGCAAAATATCCGATATAGATAAAAAATTAGAGCAGAATGATAGCGAATCAAAATCGTATAGAGATACATATGATGATCGATTAACAAAACTAAGAAAAATAGAAGCCGATATAGAAGAACTTCGTATTAAAAATAACGAAGTAAATGAGTCTTTTAATTTAAAACAAAAAGATCATTTTGAGATTCAAGCCAACATCGCAAGGATTGAACAATCAATCGAATATGAAAAAGAATTGGAATCTCAAAAATCAATCAATGCTCAGGAAATCAAGAAAGAACTGGATCGTATTAAAGTTGAATACTCTGAGGATCAGATTGAATTAGAACGAATCAATGCTGAACTTGAATCAAAAAACAAATCCAATCAAACAAATAAAAATAATTTTTCTCAACTTGAAAATGAACTAAAAACTACTTCTGATAATTTGATTATAGAGGATGAGCAGAATGAAAATCTAAGAGCTGAGCTCAATGAATTGAAGACAACTTTTGAAAGTGAGTCAGTTAGGATCAATCTCCTAGAAAAGCAATCTACTGAACAAAACCGTCAAAAACAAATCATCATAAATGTTCATCAGCTCAAAGACAGTTTTATAGCTTTAAAGTCATCATTAGAAGAATCAATCACTGATTTCGGTAATGAGACATCAAAAACGATAAACAATCAGATTGATCGACTTGAGAAAAAAATTAATCAACTATCATCTGAATACGAGGATACTGAATTAAAAATCGCTGAGAATGAGGAACAACTATCTAAATCTAAAAAGATTAGCGGTCAAACAAAGCTATTAATTGATCAATTAACTAAAAAGAAAAATGAATCTGACCAAAAGAAAGTTGATTTGGCTAATCTTAGAAATACCCAGAGTCAGAAACTTGCAAATATAAGAGAGAGGGTTCAAGACGATGAACTAAAAACAGAGTCGCTTAAAACATCACAACAAGGACTTCAAACTGCCATCACTAGATTAGAAGCGCAGATGACTCAACTAAAATCAAGATCACTTGAATTAACAGCAAAGGAGAATCCTCAAAGATCGATTAATGATGATCAAAAGCAAGAATTGGAGTCTCTACTCAATATGAGCTTAAAGAGTGAGAAATCTTTAGAGGTTGAGAGAAAAAAACAAGAAGAAATGCAATCGCATTTAAGAAACCAAGAAGTCGATCGAACGAATCTAAATGCATCAGTAAACCAAGCAAGGGAGGATCTTGAGAGATTCAAGCTGAAACAAAAAGAATATGAGGTCAGAAAGGAATCTTTGAATGAACAGCTGATTTCTATGGATCTTGACTATAAATCTATTGATGAAAAATCATCTAGTAAAAATATGACTTTGGATTCGCTTTCATCAGAACTTGAAAAAATATTAAGGGGTATCGATCGTCTTGGTGCGATTAATCTTGCTGCTGAAGCTGAATTTAAAGAAGAAAGTAAACGAATGGAGAAACTTGATGAGCAATTTGAAGATCTTAATCGAGCACTGGAGACATTAACTAGTGCAATCAAGCAAATTGATGATGAATCAAAGTCAAGATTCAGTGAAACTTTTGAGAAAGTAAATGAAGGCCTTTCAAAACACTTCCCGCGTTTATTTGATGGTGGTAAAGCCTATCTTGAACTTGAAGACAATGATGCGTTGAATGGTGGTGTCTTTGTAATGGCCAGACCACCTGGAAAGAGAAATAGTAATATTCATCTTCTTTCCGGTGGAGAAAAAGCTTTGACTGCTGTTGCGCTTCTATTCTCTATATTTGAACTAAACCCAGCACCTTTTTGTCTTCTGGACGAGGTAGATGCACCTCTTGATGACACAAATGTGGCTAGATTCTGTGAAATTGTAAAAGAAATGAGTAGCAATGTTCAGTTTGTTGTCATTACGCACAATAAAAAAACAATGGAGCTCACCAAACAGTTAATCGGTGTAACAATGAGTGAGCCAGGTGTTTCCAGGCTGGTTTCAGTTGACCTAGATGAGGCGATTGAGTTATCAGAAACGCCCGAAGCCTCCTGATGGATATAGCTTGGATTTTACTGACTTTAGTTTTCGTCATACTTTTACTAATACTTCTATTCAATAAGAAGGCAAAAGATAAGCCAAATCGTGAAATTAACATTTATGAAAAGATATCAATCAATGACATAAATATTCAAAAAACGAATACACCCAGTCTAAGAATATCACTTTCAGAATGTGGCTTAAGTTTGAAAGAACTGATACAAATATTCAAAAACTATGAATTGAAATTGAATAGCAGTGGAATATTTGAAAAAAAAATTAACGCAGATGCATCTTATTTTGTAGCAAATTTGAATGAACCAGGTTACTTCAAGAATGATAAAGATATCAAAGGCTTTACGTTTTTCTATATTGCAAAAAATCATATCTTCGATAGACATGTTTCAGATCAAATGGAAAAAGACTCTGACATGTTGCTGAAACAGCTCAACGGGGTATTGCTTGAAAATATATCGAAAGAATAATAACCAATATATATGAAAGATATTGAAATAAAAAATGAGAACACTAATAGATGAAATAAACTTTCATAACTATCAATATCATTGAATGGATGATCCAAAAATAAAAAAAGCTGAAGATATCGGTGTTAGTATCATCAATGAGGATCAAATGCTGGATTTAATCAAATATGGATAAAATTACAAATAAGCCAATGCAAGCAGAAATGCCCTTTGCAATTGTTCAAGGCGAGCAGCTTACTGAACTACCAAAAGATCTCTATATCCCTCCTGTTGCGCTTCAAGTCTTTCTAGAAGCCTTTGAAGGCCCGCTTGATTTACTCTTGTATTTAATTAGAAAGCAGAATCTAGATGTTATTGATATTCCAATTGCAGAAATCACAGAGCAATATGTTGACTATATCAATCTCATGCAAGATCTTGAGCTCAGTCTAGCAGGCGAATATTTATTGATGGCAGCAATGCTCGCTGAAATAAAATCAAAAATGTTATTGCCAATTTTTGAAGAAATTGAAGAAGAAGATGACCCAAGAGCAGAATTAGTGAGAAGATTATTGGAGTATGAGAGATACCGATCTGTTTCTGAAGAGATTGATTTAATAAATAGAGTAGAGCGAGATATTTACTTATCAACTGCTGAAACTGGTAATTATCAACAACCAGACATATTACCAGATATAGAATTACCGGATCTGGTCATGGCTTTTCAAGAAGTACTCAAAAAAGCAGAAATGTTTTCTACCTTGCACTTCATGAAAGAACCACTATCAGTCAAAGAGAGAATGTCAGAAATATTGGAAAAAATTAATGGAAAGGATTTTATTAAATTTGAAGATCTATTTGATCTTCAGGAACAAAAGATTGGTTTGGTTGTCACATTCTTGGCAATTTTAGAACTGATGAAAGAATTATTAATCGAGGTGGTGCAAGCTCAAGAGTTTGGGATCATTCACGTTAAATTGCTTGTAGAAAAGGAGACTCATGAGCCAAATTAAATATATCGTTGAAGCATTATTGCTGTCGTCTGGAGAGCCCCTATCTGCAGATAGAATACACAAAATAATTAACTCAAAAGAATCATGCACCAAAGCAGAGGTTCTTGAGGCAATAGACTCACTTAAAATTGATTATGAAAATAAAGAAATTGAAATTTCCAGAGTTGCGAGTGGTTTTAGAATTCAAGCAAAGGCATCTATCAATGACTTTTTAAATATCATCTATGCTGAAAAAACACCAAGATATTCAAGAGCATTAATGGAAACGTTGTCTATTATTGCTTATAAGCAGCCTGTCACAAGAGGAGATATTGAGTCTATAAGAGGTGTCTCGGTTAGTAGTAGTATTATGCGAACACTGACAGATCGGAATTGGATTAAAATTGTAGGTTACAGAGACGTACCAGGAAAGCCCGCAATGTTCTCGACTACAAATGAATTTTTAGACTATTTTGGTTTAGAGAAACTGAGTGAGTTACCAGACCTACCAGACATTAAAGAGCCACAAAATCTTAGCTTAGACCTAGAAGCAGAAACGACAAATGAGATGACTCAAATTTCAACTGAGCAGCTGAATTAGAAATAATTACTGGCAATCAATACTCTGACCAGTAATATCTCTGCTTTGATCAGACATCAACCAAACATACTTATCCATCAAATCGATCGGCTCTACTAATTTATCATCATCTCCATATGGATAGGCCTCTTTTCTCATCTTAGTTCTAGTTGCTCCAGGATTAATGCAGTTAAAGCGAATATTTGATTCATCCTGATGTTCTGAGCTTAAGATCTGCGACAATGCTTCAATGCCAAACTTAGAAACAGAATAAGCACCCCAAAATGCTTTTCCAATCTTTCCAACACTACTTGAGGTGAATATGACAGATGCACTATCTGATTCATATAATGCAGGCAGTAGAGTTTTGGTTAACAAAAACTGAGCAGTTAAGTTGACGTGAATTGTTCTAACCCAAGTTTCAGAATCATAATGTGCGATTGGTGAACGATCACCCAGCATACTCGCATTCAATAGCAAGCCATCTAACTTACCGAATTCACTCATTAAGTTTTCAAGAATCATTTGATAATCATTGCCATCAGCTTTTTCTAGGTCCATAAGAGATATCATCGGTTCAGTGTAATTGAGCCCAATGATTTCATCATAAACATCCTCAAGTGATTTGAGACTCCTACCAAGCAAAATTACTTTGGCTCCAAGGCTTGCATAGGTTATAGAGGCTGTTTTACCAATCCCTTGATTAGCACCCGTAACCATAATAATTTTATTTTTCAATTGAAGTTCAGACAATTTCATTTACCTCAATTAGGTCATCAATTAAAAACTCTGCCTCCCACGATGCTGGATTATCATCTGCGACTCTATATCCATATGTGCAAGCAATCGATCTAAAGTGTGCGGCTCTTGCTGCATCGATGTCTTTTTGAGCATCACCAACATAATACACATTATTTAGATTATATGATTTGCCACTATTTTTTAACGCCTTTATTAAAGGCTCAGGATTCGGTTTTCTATGCTTAACTTGATCTCCGCATACTAAAGTTTGCATTCTGTCTAGAAGATTATATTGCCTCATTAATGGCATTGTGAATCGACTTGATTTGTTTGTAACAATACCAAAATCAATGTCTTTTAAATCCAAACTATCTAAAAGATTATTTGCATTACTAAAAAGCTTACATTCTTGACCGAGAACAGATTCATAAATATCAAGATATCGTTCATATCTATCACCCTCTATAACTGGATCATCACTAAATGCGACTGAAAATATACCCAATACTCCATTTGAAACCTGAGGTCTAACTTTGTCATAAGGGACTGTTTCCATTTTTTCTTCGCTCAAAAGAATGTTCAGAGCTAAATACATATCAGGAGCGGTATCAATTAGTGTTCCATCAAGATCAAACAAAACAATTTTTTTATTAGTCATTGCTAATCTTTTTAAAATGCATCATATAATTGACATCGACATCGTCCGAAAGTGAAAATACAGTCGTAATTGGGTTATATGTCACTCCAATCAACTCGACTAATTCAAGTCCAGCTGACCTTGACCATTTTTCTAATTCTGATGGCTTGATGAAACAATCAAATTCATGGGTTCCTTTTGGGAGTAAATTAAGTATGTACTCTGCACCAATGATTGCCATGACATAAGATTTTATATTCCTATTGATTGTTGCAAAATAAAGGTCTCCTCCTTCGATGACAATATCAGAACATGCTTTGATAGTTTCTTCTGGTGATGGTACATGCTCAAGCATTTCCATACATGTTAAGACATCAAATTTACTCTTATGCTTTAAGGTATAATCTTCGATTGTGCTCTGACTATATTTAATATTTGTTATATTTGATTTGTTTTTATGAATATTTGCAACAGCTAAGCCCTTTTCAGCCATATCAATTCCGTGAACCTCAGATGCGACACTCGCAAGTGCCTCAGTGAGTATTCCACCGCCACATCCAACATCAATAGCTGTTTTTCCGTCTAAGTTACTATTTGCTCGTATATATTCGAAACGAAGTGGATTGAGTTTATGTAGTGGTGCAAAACTTCCGTATGGATTCCACCATTCGTTCGCTAAATCATTGAACTTATCAACTTCCTCTGTATTGATATTATCTCTCTGATCCATAGATGATAAATCCTTATTTAATAGGGTTTTAAACGCAAAAAACCATTAATGATGTGTTAAAATTATACATATATATTCATAGATATACCTGTGTATTGAAAAGCTACAATTTAACATTCGTAAAAATAAACTAATTAGTGCCATGACAGATAAAATTTCTCAGATTAATTTAGAAGATGAAATGAAGAAATCCTATCTGGATTATGCAATGAGTGTCATTATTGGACGAGCATTGCCTGATGTCAGAGATGGATTGAAACCAGTTCATAGAAGAGTCCTCTATGCTATGAAAGTACTTGGTAATGATCATACGAAAGCTTACAAAAAGTCTGCCAGAATCGTTGGTGATGTAATTGGTAAATATCACCCTCATGGAGACAGTGCAGTTTATGAAACCATTGTAAGAATGGCTCAGGACTTTTCACTGCGATATACCCTTGTTGATGGTCAAGGAAACTTTGGATCAATCGATGGTGATAGAGCAGCTGCTATGCGATACACAGAAGTTAGGATGGAAAAGATCACTCAAGAACTTCTTGCTGATATCGACAAGGATACAGTTGATTTTATTCCCAACTATGATGAATCTGAAGAAGAACCTGCGGTACTTCCAACTCGGTTACCTAATCTACTGATCAATGGATCTGCTGGAATCGCGGTTGGTATGGCCACCAATATTCCACCTCATAACTTAAAAGAAATTATCGATGGATGCTTATTCATACTGGACAATGAACAAGCAAGCATCGATGACCTCATTAAACTCATTCCTGCGCCAGATTTTCCTACTGCTGCCACAATTCATGGTATAGATGGAATTAAACAAGCTTATGAAACTGGAAGAGGGCGTGTTCATGTTAGAGCAAAAACCTCAATTGAAGAAAATGGAGACCGAGAATCCATCGTTGTTTCTGAGCTTCCATATCAGGTTAATAAAGCCAGATTAATTGAAAAAATTGCTGAACTGGTCAGAGATAAGAAAATAGAAGGCATCTCTGAAATTCGAGATGAATCTGATAAAGATGGGTTAAGGGTTGTAATTGATCTCAAAAGAGGAACAGTTTCTGATGTACTTTTAAATAATTTGTATAAGCAAACGCTCTTAGAAAGCACATTCTCTATCAATATGGTCGCTCTGTCTAATGGACAGCCGAAACTAATGAATCTTAAAGGAATGCTTGATGCATTCCTCTCACATAGGCGTGATGTGGTAACCAAAAGAACCATCTATGAGCTTAATCGATCTATTAACAGGGCTCACATATTAGAGGGCCAGACAATTGCTTTGACAAATATCGATGAAATGATTGCCATCATTAAGAAATCTAAAACGCCTGCAGAAGCTCAAAAAGCATTGGTTTCTAAATTGTGGAAAGTAGGAAAAGTCAAAGACATGCTCAAGAAAGCTGGAAATGTTTCCACCATTCCTAAACACCTTTTGAATATTGAAAACTTTGGTATCGAAAAAAGTAAATATCGACTTTCTTCAGAGCAGGCCAAAGCCATTCTTGATTTAAAACTTAATCGTTTAACAGGGCTTGAGCAGGAAAGTATTTTTAACGAATACTCAGACTTACTTGAGGATATCAAGAGATTCACTATGATTCTCTCTAATCCAGATGAACTGACATCTGTTATTAGAGAAGAACTAATTGAAACACAGGAAACATATGGTGATGAAAGAAGAACAGAAATTGTTGAATTCTATTCAGACCTTACTGATGAGGATCTTATACCAGAAGAAGATCTCATCGTGACATTATCAAAAGAAGGTTACGCAAAAACACAGCCACTTGACACTTACCAGGCTCAGAATCGAGGTGGAACTGGTAAGCGTGCAGCATCATTGAAGGATGAAGACTTTGTTTCTAAATTATTTGTGGCCAATACACATGACACATTGTTGTGTTTTTCAAGTTATGGAAAAGTTTATTGGATAAAAGTATATCGCCTTCCAAGAGGCGGAAGAAACGCAAAAGGTCGACCAATTGTAAATCTCTTACCATTAGAAAAAGATGAACGTATTCAAGCAGTTCTTCCTGTGAAAGAATTCAATGATGATCAATTCATATTCATGGCTACAGAAACAGGAAGCGTCAAGAAAACAAAATTATCTGCTTACTCTAGACCCATGAAATCTGGTATTAAAGCGATCAAACTCAGAGATGGAGATCGCGTTGTGAACGCAGAGATCACTGATGGCTCTAAAGAAATTATGCTCTTTTCAAATTCTGGTAAATCAATTAGGTTTAAAGAATCTGATGCAAGACCAATGGGACGAGTATCACAAGGTGTCAGAGGTATGCGAATTGAAAATGATCAGAAAATTATTTCTCTTGTTGTCCTTGAGGAGGGAAATATTCTTGTAGCAACAGAAAATGGTTATGGTAAACAGACATTAAAAGATGAATTCTCTATTCAGAAAAGAGGTGGGAAAGGCGTAATTGCAATCCAAACATCAAATAGAAATGGAAACTTGATTGGTGCAAAACAAGTTAGTACAGGCGATGAAGTCATGTTTATCAGTACCTCAGGTAACCTGATTCGGACTCGAACTGATGATATATCTGTCATTGGAAGAAATACTCAGGGTGTCAGACTTATAAGACTATCTGAAGACGATAACTTGTTGGGCATGGAGAAAGTCATCAGCGAAGATGATGAGGAGTAAATATGTCAAAAGATATATTCAACTTTTCTGCTGGCCCTGCAGTTATTCCTGATTCAGTAATAGATACGATAAACCTTGGACTTGATGACTTTGATCGTGGAATGTCAATCATTGAAGTATCTCACAGAAGTCATGCTTTTAAGGAGTTCGCTAAATCTTCTGAATCTTCATTGAGGAATTTACTGAATATAAGCGAAGAGTATTCTGTTCTATTTCTTCAAGGTGGAGCTACACATCAGTTTGCTCTTATCCCGATGAATTTTTCTAAAAATGGTGTACTTGATTATCTTGTAACTGGAGCATGGTCGAAAAAGGCAAGCGAATATGCAAGCAAGATATCGGATGTCAATATAGTATCTGATTCATCTTCAAATAACTTTACAGATGTAGCAGACTTAAATAGTTGGAATATCTCAGATAATGCAGATTTCTTTTTCTATTGTGCTAATGAGACAGTTCATGGATTGGAAATTCATGATCCAATTGAAACAAGCTCACCTCTCATATGTGACATGTCATCAACAATTGCCTCCAGACCCATAGATGTTAATAAGTATGATTTAATTTTTGCAGGTGCTCAGAAAAATCTAGGTATAGCTGGTGTAACTATCGTTATTGTAAAAAATAAACTCTTATCAGGTGTAAAAACAGAATTACTCCCAATGTTTAATTATTCAGCTCATGCCAATGAAGCATCAATGCTCAATACATCTCCAGTTTTTTCTTGGTACGTATCAGGTTTGGTATTTGATTGGATACAAGAGCAAGGGGGCGTTGAAGAAATGGCTCGAATAAATAAATTGAAGTCAGATATGCTCTATGACTACATTGATCAATCAGGGTTTTACGCCAATCCTGTGTCAAAGCCATATAGATCCTGGATGAATATACCATTTACTCTCTCTAGAGATGGTCTAGATGATAAATTCCTTTCATCTGCAGAAGAATCAGGTCTATTGAATCTGAAGGGCCATAGAACCGTTGGAGGAATGCGTGCAAGTGTGTACAATGCGATGCCAATCGAAGGAATTAAGAGATTAATATCCTTCATGGATGAATTTGCAAAATTACACGAATAAAATGTACAAAATCTTAAAGCTCAATAACATTGCCCAAGAAGGCCTAAACATTTTTGGATCAAATGAATATCATTGTGGTGATGATGTCACAAACCCAGATGCAATCATCCTGCGTTCATTTGATATACATGAAATGGATATTCCAATAGCATTAAAAGCAGTTGGTAGAGCTGGCTCAGGTGTTAACAATATTCCAATTGAAAAATATACTAAAAATGCAATTCCAGTATTTAATGCTCCTGGTGCTAATTCTAATGCAGTCAAAGAGCTTGTTCTTGCCTCTATACTAATTACTGCCAGAAATATACATAACGCCATCAAATATGTTGAAACAGTCAAGCACTCAGAGAATCTAAAAGATGATATTGAACATGGGAAAAAAGAATATGTTGGTTTTGAGTTACCAAAAAAAACTCTTGGTGTAATTGGTTTGGGTCAAATAGGTGTAAAAGTTTCCAATGCGGCATATGATCTTGGAATGAATGTAATTGGTTATGACCCTCTTATCACTGTTGATAATGCGATCAATCTTCAGCCTGGGGTTCAAAAAGTAAGTGACCTGAAAGAATTACTAAAAATCTCAGATATCATTACTATTCACATACCTTACAAAAAAGAAACTGAAAACTTCATTGGTGATAGTGAAATCAAAACACTCAGAGATGGAGCTATTATTATCAATCTATCTAGAGACGCAATTGTAGACTCTGATGCTGTTTTACAACATCTTGATTCAAATAAAATTAAGACTTACGTAACCGATTTTCCCAGTGAGTCAATGATTAATCATGAAGGTGTCCTTGTAATGCCTCATTTGGGTGCGTCTACAAAGGAAGCTGAAATAAATTGTGCTGTAATGGTCGCAAGCAGTCTTAAATCTTATCTTGAGACTGGCAATATACTTAATTCTGTGAATTTCCCTGATGTGAAATTAGCTATCAATTCACCGCATCGACTTACAATTACAAATAAAAATGTGCCAAATATTATAGGGCAGTTTACATCCATCTTGGGTAATGCAGGAATTAACATCGACGACCTCTCACATAAGGTATTGGATGAACTTGGCTATACTATCCTAAATGTCGATAAACCAATAACAGAAATTGTTTTACATGAGATATCTTATATAGAAGGTGTCATGAAAACTAATATACTTTTTTAAGTCATGCGTGTTTCATATTTAGGACCAAAGGGATCATTCACCCAAATTGCTCTGACTAAATACTTTGGCGATGATCTTGTTCAAGTTTCTCAGAAAACCATTGGAGATGTATTCAGAAGTGTTGAACTGAATGATTCAGACTACGGGATAGTTCCTATTGAGAATTCTTTTGAAGGATCCGTAAACAATACTCATGATTTACTTATAGGTTCGGATATTCAAGTCTATGATGAAATACAAATCAGAATTAATCAGTGCTTGCTTACAAAAACCAATGATATCAGTAAGATAGAAATGATCTATTCACATCCGCAGTCATTTGGGCAATGTCAAAAATGGCTTAGGAATAATCTCCCAAATGCTCAATTGATTCCAGTATTAAGCAACTCTGAAGGTGCCGAAAGAATAACCTCAGATAATGAAGCATGTATTGGCTCAAAAACACTAGCTAATTTATATAGTTTAAATTTACTCAATGAAAATATCGAAGATTCAAAAGAGAATACAACTCGTTTTGTTATCTTGAGCCATACACAGCAAGATAAATCGGATAACAGTAAGATTTCTTTGATAATTACTCCGCCAAACAGTGATGCATCTGGATCTTTATATAAGCTACTAAAGCCATTTGCTACTGAAGATATTAACCTTCTAAGAATTGAATCACGACCATTGAGAGGTCAATTATGGCGCTATGTTTTTTTCATTGATTGTGAAGGACATATTGATGATAAAAATATTCAAAATGCTATGAATACTCTTGATGATCTAGATATAAATGTCAAAATTCTTGGTTGCTATCCCAGCTATAAAAGTTCATGAGTATCATGCCAAATAGCCTTTCAGCAACTTCCAATACAAAAATAAATGGCTGCATAAATGTCCCTGGTGATAAGTCGATATCACATAGGGCAATTATTATTTCATCCATTGCTCATGGAAGAACGAAAATTAAAGGCTACCTAACTTCAACAGATATTAATGCAACTATCAATGCCTGTCGAGCCATTGGGGCTCATATTAATGAAGATATAGACTCATTGGTTATTGATGGAAATAATCTCGAGCAAAGACATGGAGATAATGCTGAACTTAACTTTGGTAACTCAGGAACATCTATGAGATTAATGATGGGAGTTCTTTCAGCTCAAAAATTTTCTTCTGTTCTAAAAGGTGATGAATCCCTCACTCAAAGACCAATGAATAGAGTTATGAATCCTTTACTTAGAATGAATGCAGATATAAAAACGTCTAATGGCACACCGCCTGTATACATTAATCCAGTATCCTTTTTAAAATGTGTAGATCACACTATAGAAATTGCAAGTGCACAAATTAAATCTTCAATTATGTTAGCTGGGCTTTATGGTGAGAGTGCTTTCAAGATAATAACTCCACAATCTAGAAACCATACTGAAATCATGTTGAGCGAATTTGGGTGCAATATCTCAGTTAAAGCAGATTCAATTGAATTAGTACCTGGAAATCTCAATACACCAAATCAAATAGAAATTCCTGGCGATATTTCTTCTGCTGCATTTTTCATCGTTGGGTCAATCATCTCTAGAGACAGTCAAATAAAAATTAATAATGTTGGCCTTAATCCATTAAGAATAGGTTTCATAAAGATCCTTAAAATGATGGGTGCAAATATACAGATTTCAAATGAAAGAACAATCAATGGCGAACTTATTGGAGATATTTATACAGAATCTTCAATACTAAATGGAATTGATATACCAAAAGAGCTGATATCAAGTTCAATCGATGAATTACCTTTAATTGTTTTGGCGGCAAGCCAGGCCAATGGAAAAACCTCGATTAGAAACGCAGAAGAGCTGAGAGTAAAAGAATCAGATAGAATTTTTTCAATGATAAGGATGATGGATAAATTTAGAATCTCAACTGATGAATTTCCAGATGGTATGAATATTTATGGTGGTTCAATTAAAGGTGCAAGAGTAAATAGTTATGGCGATCATAGAATTGCAATGACTGCCTTAATTGCTTCACTCGTGTCTGATGGCGATATTCTGGTTGAGGACTGTAAGAATATAGACACTTCATTTCCAACATTTATTGATATAGCTAATAATATTGGAATGGATATCCAAATAAATGACTAATGTAATTACAATCGATGGCCCAAGTGGAGTAGGCAAAGGAACCATATCTGAGCATTTATCAGATCAGCTTAAATGGAACTATTTAAACAGTGGAGCACTATATAGAGCAATTGCATGGGTAGCTAGAAATGATTTAATAAATTTGAATGATACAAAAGGACTAGAGAAAGCTTCAAAAAATATTATATTTTCACTTGAAAATAAAAAACTAAAAATTCAATACAAAAATAAAGATATTGGTTCATTAATATATGATGAAGAAGTAGCAAAGATTGCCTCTAAAGTATCTTCAAAACCAAAAGTTCGTGAATCAATCATAAATATTCAAAGATCTTTTAAAAAACCCCCAGGCTTAGTAGCTGAAGGCAGAGATATGGGTTCAGTTATTTTTCCAGAGTCACAGCTAAAAATCTTTTTAACGGCATCTATAGAAACAAGAGCACAAAGACGCTTTAAGCAGTTGAAGGATAGGGAATTTAATGTTAGCCTTCCGGCTCTAATTAAGGATTTAGATGCCCGTGATAGGAGAGACAAGGAAAGAGTGAATTCTCCTCTTGTTATCCCCAAAGGGGCATTTGTAATAGAAACGGATAACTTAACGGTTATTGAAGTGAAAAATACAGTTAATGAAAAGGTAAATAAAACCTATGGAACAAACATTTGAAGAGCTATTTGAAAGCTCTCAGTACAATCAAAATATTAAACCCGGTCAAATTATAGAGGCCAACGTTATCAATATCACAGCTGATCATGCTGTTCTTAGTGCAGGGCTAAAGTCTGAATCTTTCGTCAATATAAACCAGTTTAAAGATTCTGATGGTGAAATAGAGGTGAATATCGGAGACATAGTTAAGGTTGTCATCGAGGAAATTGAAGACGGAGAAGGTCAAACAAAGCTATCAAGACAAAAAGCAAAAAATGAAGCAACATGGTCAAAGTTAATATCTGCAACTGAAACTGGTGAAATAATCACTGGCCTTATACAAAATAGAATCAAAGGTGGTTTCATGGTGTTAATTGATGATGTGACTGCATTTCTACCTGGTTCTCTGGTTGATGTTAGGCCAGTAAGAGAAACACAATACCTTGAGGGAACAGTATCTGAGTTCAAAGTCGTTAAAGCTGATAAATCATCAAGTAACATTGTCGTATCAAGAAAAGCTGCCTTATTGGGTGACTCTGAAGAAAACAGAGGAGAGATGCTTTCTAAATTAAATGAAGGCGATGTTGTGGAAGGAATCATTAAGAACTTAACAGACTATGGGGCATTCATAGATCTCGGGGGTCTTGATGGGTTACTTCATATCACTGATATTTCATGGAAAAAAATCAAACATCCATCTGAGTTACTTAATATTGCTGAAAAAATTCAAGTTAAGATTATTTCTATAGATAATGAAAAAAATAGAGTCTCGCTTGGCTTAAAACAACTGGAAGACGATCCTTGGGAAGACTTGATTAAAAATTATGAAATTGGCATGAGAGCTGCTTGCACAATATCAAATATCACAGATTATGGATTATTCATGGAAATCGAAGATGGTATTGAGGGATTGGTTCATGTCTCTGAAATGGATTGGACAAATAATAATCCAAATCCTCATAAAATAGCTAATGTGGGTGATCAAGTTGAAGTTATGATACTCGGTATCGATAAAGAAAAAAGACGGGTATCGCTAGGCATTAAACAATGTCTTCCAAACCCTTGGACTGATTTTGCTAATGAATATAAAGAAAATCAAAAAATTAAAGGGACAATAAAATCTATCACTGATTTTGGAATTTTTGTCGAACTGAATGGTGGCATTGATGGGTTGGTTCATATATCTGATGTATCTTGGGAAAACGATGAAGACATAGATCTATCTGCTTATAAAAAATCAGAAGAAATCGAAACGATGATACTTGCAATTGACTCAAATAAACAAAGGATTTCACTTGGGATCAAGCAACTAGATAACGATCCTTTTCAAGAGTATCTTACTAATCATCCAAAAAACTCCACAGTTAAAGGCGTCATAGCAGAAGTTGATGAAAGAAATGCTCTTGTGACCCTTGCTGAAAAAGTGAATGGTTTGCTGAATATATCTGAAGTCTCTAGAGACAAGGTAGAGGATATGAGGTCATCATTCAGGCCAAATGATGAAATAGAAGCAAAAATAGTAGGCTACGATAAAAAGAATAGAACCATTAAACTTTCAATAAAAGCTAAAGAAGAAACAGAAGAAAAAGAGGCTTTAGAAACATACAAGAAAGATGAGAAAGAGAATATTTCAAAAACAAGCTTAGGTGATTTATTGAAATCTAAATTTGTAAAAGATAAAGATTAATATTTCAGAATCCTATTTTTTCTGTTTTAATTTAGAAGTGGCCATTAACAAAAAACAACTTGTCGATTTAATTTCTTCAAAACAAGATCAGCTTTTACATAAAGATGTAGAGCTATCTGTTAAAGCCATCTTCAAATCCATGTCAGATTCTCTAAAAAATGGAAATCGAATTGAAATCAGAGGTTTTGGTAGCTTTACTCTTAGATTTAGAAAATCAAGAACTGGCAGAAATCCAAAATCTGGTGAGTCTGTGAATATCCAAAATAGGTATGTACCACATTTTAAGCCAGGTAAGGAGTTTCGTGAATCAGTCAAGAATGCGGGCAATAATATAGACTCATAATAATGCCATCTGAAAGTGTCTTTTATCTTACTGGGATCTTCCTCCTATTTGGATTGCTTGTTTATATTTATTTAAATTTCTTTGAGTCTAATAAAAGCGAAAGCATCAATGCTGATTATCTTACAGGGCTTAAATATCTTCTCGATGAGGAATCAGATAAAGCAATCAATATATTTTCTAATCTTATTGAAATTGATGATGAAACAATACAAACACACCTTGCCCTAGGTGTATTATTTAGAAAACAAGGCAGGGTGGATAAAGCAATTCAGCTTCACGAATATATTCTCTCTAAAGATGATCTACCTGAATATCATTATTTTCAAACATTGTTTGAACTAGGTGAAAACTATTTTTCTGCTGGGATATATAATAAAGCTGAAGAAATATTTCTAAAACTCAAAGAATTTGATACACATAAAGAAGATGCCCTAAATAAATTGATAATCATAAATGAATATTTCGGAGAGTGGCAGAAGGCACTGAATTTCTTAGAGGAATTAGACAAGGAAAGCAATTTTGACTTATCAATTAGCAGAAATCATTACTATTGTGAAATAGCAGAAAGCCATATTGAAAATGGCGAAATTAATTCAGCCAATGATTATCTTTTAAAAGCTCAAGGTCTTCATACAGAATCGATTAGGAGTGAGTTTATAAAATTGCTTATTGACTTAAAAAACTTTAATCACTCTGCAGCTATCAATTCTTTTGTAACAATGGTAAACAAAAATAAAATTGCATATATCCTAGCACTGCCAAAAATACTCCAATCCTCAAATCATGAAGCTGACTTAATCAATACAAAATTAACTGAGCTTCTGGTAAGTGATCCAGATGCACATGACTACTTATCTCTCGTGGGTGTTATGTATCCGGAAATCGACAATAAAATCATTGAAAATGAGATTCAATTATTCATTGAGAACCAAGATATCGTTAAAGAAATTGATAAACTTGATGAGAATTATTCTATAGTTTCAACGATATCAAATCGTCTCAGTCAAAGCATGCGACTCATACTGAATAAGAAGATGAAGTCAGAATATAAATTTAATTGTAAAAAGTGTGGTTATCAAACAATTGCTTTCTCATGGCAGTGCCCGACATGCAAAAACTGGGAATCATCTATACCAATCAATTTTTTGAAGGCTATCTGATATGAGTCAAATCGTTGGTGTTATTGCAGGAAACTTTGATGTTATTCACCCTGGGTACATATATATGTTTGACGAATGTAAAAAGCATTGTGATATTTTAATACTTTTTCTTCATGATGATCCATCAATTGAAAGACCTGAAAAGATTAAACCCATACTTGATCTTAATGAGAGAAATATGATTTTGTCATCACTCAAGCAGGTTGATCGTATCATCACTTACCAAATAGAGTCTGATCTCTACGATATCCTTAAAACAGAACAAATAGACATAAGATTTCTAGGTGATGATTATAAAGACAAATCATTCACAGGTGACGATCTTGGTATACCTATTCACTATTTGGATAGATCACATGGTTGGAGTACCACAAAGTTTAAGAAAATGATTGCTGAGAGTGTTTGAGAATCTTTAATCTGGCTCCCCGGGCCGGACTCGAACCAGCGACCAATTGATTAACAGTCAATCGCTCTACCAACTGAGCTACCGGGGAGTAGATTTAAAAGAAGTCTGCTTGAAGCCAATTCAATAGTCAAGCCTGATTAAGACAATGATTTAGATATTCTTTCCACAGCTTCCTTAATGTTTTCTAGACTAGTTGCATAAGATAGTCGAATGTATCCTTTTGAACCAAAAGCGCTTCCAGGAACGACAGCTACATTAGCACTTTCAATTAAATACTCAGATAATTCCATATCATCAGTGAAGCCTTTATTCTCAATGACATTTTTAACGTCTGGAAATAAATAAAATGCACCTGTTCCTGGAGAAGTTTTAAAACCTTCAATTGCATTGAGTGCTGAGCACAAGTAGTCATGTCGAATCTTATACTGCTCAACCATCGAAAAAACCTCATCTTTTGAACCATTGAGTGCAGCAACAGTTGCTGCCTGTGAGATGGAAGATGGGTTTGAAGTACTCTGGCTTTGAACTTTTTTCATTGCGCCAATAACATCAGCAGGTCCACCACAATAGCCAATTCTCCAACCGGTCATTGCATATGATTTTGAGACACCATTGATTGTTATGGTTCGGTCAAATAATGCAGGACATGCTTGTGCAAAAGAAACAAATGGTTCTTCACCCCAATAGATATATTCATACATATCATCAGTTGCAACATATGCGTTGGGATAATTATCTAATACAGCACCAATAGACTCGTAGTCTGATCTAGTGAAAGTTATTCCAGTTGGGTTAGATGGAGAGTTAATGATCACAAGTTTTGTTTTCTCATTGATTGCATTGGAAAATGCATTTAAATCTAACGAGAAGTTATTCTCTTGAAAAGTATCTACAAATACTGGTTTTGCATCTGCCAAAAGAACCATGTCAGGATATGAGACCCAATATGGACTGATTATGATGACTTCATCTCCATCACCTAAGATGGCTTGAAAAAGATTGTATAGAGTTTGCTTGGCTCCTGTCGAAACAAGAATATTTTCAGGCTGATAACTCAGATCATTGTCATCGCTGAATTTTTTGATGATGGCTTCTTTCAATTCTGGAGTACCATCCACCTGGGTATATTTTGTCATTCCATTATCCATTGCTGCCTTTGCGGCATCCTTGATATGTTGAGGAGTATCAAAATCTGGCTCACCAGCACTCATGCTGATGACATTTATTCCAGCAGATCTCATTTCCATTGCTTTCGATGAGATTGCAATAGTTGCTGAAGGTTTCACCTTTCTAACTCTTTCAGATATTGGATTATTCATTCTATGGAATCTTTATAATATAGATCGATATAATAGCAAATTATGAAAGACGATTGTTTTAAATTAAAAGCGAATTATGCTCCAAAAGGTGACCAACCAGATGCCATAAATTCATTATTGAATGGCTTAGAATCTGGTCTCCATAAACAAACTTTGCTTGGCGTTACTGGTTCAGGAAAAACATTCACCATCGCTAATTTAATTCAACAATCACAAAGAACGACTCTTCTGCTCGCTCCAAATAAAACGCTTGCTGCTCAACTCTATGGTGAAATGAGAGAATACTTTCCTGAAAACAAAGTTGAATACTTTGTCTCATACTATGATTACTATCAACCTGAAGCTTATGTCCCTGTAACAGATGTTTATATTGAGAAAGATGCATCTGTAAATGCCCATATAGAACAGATGAGGCTCTCAGCAACAAAAGCACTGATCGAAAGAAAAGATACAATCATTGTGGCATCTGTATCTGCGATATATGGCCTGGGTGATCCAAAACAATATTTAAATATGGTCCTTCATTTATCTTTAAATGATCGATTGAACGTTAAATCAATCACACAGAAACTAGCAGAATTGCAATATCAAAGAAACAATATTGAATTCAAACAAGGTGCGTTCAGAGTTATGGGTGATGTCATAGATATATTTCCAGCTGATTCTGATAATGAAGCAATTAGAATAGAGATGTTTGATGATGAAGTAGAAAATATTTCTTACTTTGATCCATTAACTGGCGAAGTGAAGAGAAAGGTTAGACAGGTAACAATTTTCCCAAAAACACATTATGTTACTCCACGTGAGGTCATGCTGAATGCAATAGATCAAATCAAAGATGAACTATCTGACCGATTGATTGATCTAAATAGTCAAAATAAGCTCGTTGAAGCACAAAGGCTTGAGCAGAGAACCATGTATGATATTGAGATGATCAGAGAGCTTGGTTTCTGCTCTGGTATTGAGAATTACAGTAGATATCTGTCAGGAAGAGAAGAGGGTGAACCGCCACCCTGTTTAATTGATTATCTTCCAAAAGACTCATTAATCATTATCGATGAGAGCCATGTGACTATCCCTCAATTAAGAGGAATGTACAAGGGAGACCATTCAAGAAAAACTACATTGGTTGAATATGGTTTTAGGCTCCCATCTGCGTTGGATAATCGACCACTTATGTATGAAGAATTTGATGATATGTCAAAGCAAACAGTTTATGTCTCTGCCACACCGAGAGACTATGAATTAGAACAATCGGATAATGTTGCTGAACAGATCGTTCGTCCAACAGGTTTAATTGACCCAGAAGTTGAAATCAGGCCGGTAACCAATCAAGTTGATGATTTACTGTCAGAAATCAGATTAAGAGTTAAAAACGAAGAACGTATTCTTGTAACAACACTTACAAAGAGAATGGCTGAGGATTTAGCAGAATATTTTAATGATAATCAGGTTAGGGTTAGATATCTCCATTCTGATATCGACACTGTTGAGAGGTCAGAGATTCTTAGAGATCTGAGATTGGGTGAATTTGATGTATTGGTTGGTATTAACTTATTAAGAGAGGGCCTTGATTTACCAGAAGTATCATTGGTTGCAATTCTTGATGCAGATAAAGAAGGCTTTTTGAGATCAGAAGGTTCTTTGATTCAAACGATTGGTCGCGCAGCTAGGAATGTGAACGGGAAAGCAATAATGTATGCAGATAAAGTGACAGATTCAATGAAGAATGCAATTGGAGAGACGAATCGGAGAAGAGAGAAGCAAATGCAGTTCAATAAAGATAATGGTATTAAGCCCAAAACGATAATAAAAAATATTCAGGATATTATGGAAGGATCAAAACCTTCACAAACGAGAAAATTCATCAAAATACCAAATCAGATTAAAAAGAAACTGCGATCTGATAATCCTTCAGATATATCTAAACTTTTAGAGGAGCTTGAAGTCAAAATGTTTAATGCAGCGAAGGATCTAGACTTTGAAGAGGCAGCAAAAATTCGGGATGAAATAAAATTAATAAAAGATCTTAATTTTGGTATAAATTATGTAGATTCATCTAAAAAGATGACGGTCTAAAATAATTATCTATTTGTAGCATGATCAAAGGGGGTATAAATTTGAAATTTACAACAATCATTCTGATTAGTTTGTTTGCATATATGCCTTTGAATGCCGAAATAACTGGTGATATTGAATATGGTAAAAAATTAGCAGAGGAAGCTCCAAGTCCACTGATTCTTCAAATATTACTATACAAATACTTAGATTCCCCGAAACAACTTATACGTAATGGCTGTGAAGGTTGTCATGAGTTAAAAACTTTCGAAGGCAATTCAAAAGAAGAGATTTTAGATAGAATCCTAAAATCATGGCATGCTTCTGGCTATATTGAAGAAGATCTGAATGACCTAACTGAATATCTTTTTAAAGAAACCAATAAAAGCTGAAGAACTTCCTTCGCGCGACTGGATTCGAACCAGTGACCCCCACCATGTCAAGGTGATACTCTAACCAACTGAGCTACGCGCGATTAGAAGGATGATTATTATGACTATTTATTCGCTGATAGTCCAAGGTAAGTTTTGAGTTAATAATAAAATTAATTTAACCAAAGGCAGTCCTTATATATCAATTCGATCTGTAAAAAAGAGATCAAAATATACAGATAAATTTATCATTGCTTGATAGTATGTACTGGTCAGGTATTCATGCTGAAAAGCATTGGATAGGGGTGGCACAATAAAACAATGGAGAAAAAACTAATGAATAGTTTAAAGAACTATATATTAGCAATAATAGGCATCTCGTTGTTTTCTGTAGCTTCTTTTGCTCAGGAAATTGAGGAGATTATTGTTACAGCTAATAAAAGAGAGCAAACGGTTCAAGATATACCAATGAATATCTCAGTTTTAACATCTGAAGTTATGACTGAAAGAGGAATTTATAATCCGGAAGATTATCTAAGAACTCTCGCTGGAGTATCAACACCTGGTGGTGATACTTATTACACAATGAGAGGTCTAAATACTGGAACAGCACAAGTATCTTCAGGAACCTCTAATACTTATATGGGTGAGATCTCAATGGGGATGACTAACCTATATGATGTCAACAGGATTGAGGTCCTTAGAGGCCCACAAGGCACGCTATATGGATCCAATGCCGTTGGTGGAACCATTAGATACATTACAGCCATGCCCCAATTTGATGAATTCGAAGGCAATGTGACCATTGAAGCAATTGATAAAAAACTCGCTGAAGACTCAGGGATGAATTATAACCTCATGGTCAATGTTCCTTTTTCTGAAAATTTTGCAATGAGAGCTGTCTATACTTCAGGAGAAAATCCTGGAATCTATCAGAATATTGCAACTGGCAGAAAAGATATTGGCACTCAAGAAGATGATGAATACAGATTGATGTTCAGATATCAAAATGGTCCTTTAGATATCAATGCGATGGTCATGAAAAGAGAGCGTTATGACTTTGGTCAAAAAGAAAAAGGGAATGCTGATAAACCAGGTACTGCAGACATTGTAGATGCTAATTGTTCATATGACACTGCTTGGTACTATGGTGATACCTGCTCAAGGGTTTATGCAACCGCTGGTGGAGATCTTAGTGGATATGATCCAAGCGTCGCATTTTATTCATATACAGATGAAACATTTGATGTCGAGTCTACTGTGACATCACTGACTGCTGAATATGATTTTGAATCCTTCACAGCGATGTTAATACTTGCTGATTATGATTTTGAAGATTTCTATGTGACTGATTGGTCAAGAATTGATACAGATGATCTTTATCCTGATCCACTTTATTACTATGGTGATGCTGGTCGTGACACAAAAGAACTGAGACTTTCATCAACTAGCGATGGTCCATTTCAATGGACTGTTGGATACTTCAAAACTGAATACGATACTGCTCCTAACAGCGTTACTGAATGGGAAGTATCAAATGCAGATGGGCTAGACTATATTAAGTCTTATATGGGATTCACGTCACATAACGGTACATATGATCCATCAGTTTACATATCACCCTATGGTGATACGAGCTTCAGAGGTAATCAAGGGCTCTTGGTATATGGTAGTTACAATTACTATAATTATTCAGAAGAAGAGGCTTTATATGCTTCTGTCGACTATACAGTTGATAAATGGACATTCACTGTCGGCATGAGAGACTTCGAACTTGCTGATGGCTTTAAGTCATCTGAGTATGGAATCTTTTATGAAAGTGCCGATAACACAGGCTGTGATGGTACAGAAGCTGTTGGTGTTACATGTGCTGAAGAAAATGGTGAAGAATCTGATAATCGATTTAAGTACACAGTCGCTTATGAGGTTGATGATGATTTAACATTATTTGCCGTTTCGTCAGTTGGTTATCGCTCAGGTGGTAATAATGCAGCACTTCCGTTCTTCTGTGCAAACGATCCTGAAGCAGCTGGATTCAAGAGAAGATACACTTCAGATGAAGCTGAAAATACTGAAATTGGTGTTAAATCACGAGGTGATAACTATACACTGAATGCAACTTACTTCTGGGTAGATTGGACAGGTATTCAAGTAACAGTGAGACCTGCATGCGGATGGTCATTTACTTATAACGGTGGTGAAGCTGAAACATCAGGCTTGGAACTTGATTTTTCTTATGACATATCAGAAAACCTTGTACTTGATGTTGCTGGAAGCTTTATCAGTGCTGAAATAAGTAATGATATTGCATCTTTAGGTGCTACTGCAGGTGATCGTTTACCTAATATTGCAGAAGAGCAAATGTCTCTTGGTTTGTCATATAGATTTGAAATGTTTAATTCACCAGCATTTGCAAGAGCTGACTTCAACTACTATGGAGAAAGTTATGCAACATTTGCTGAAGACAGAGAAGACATGTCTCCAAGCTATACACAAGTCAACTTTAATCTTGGTCTTGAAATAGATGAGAATTCAAGAGTTCAATTGTCTGTAAGTAATCTTACAGATGAAAGGAGCGAGGCATTTAGATTCTCAGCTGAATCACCAAGTTATCGTGCTAGAAACTATCTTCAATGGATACCGCCTAGAACGATCGGATTGTCTTATTCAAGAGACTTCTAATCAGATAATCTGCACTTAAGAAAAAGCCTGCCTTTGCAGGCTTTTTTTTATTTGATAATTTGTCCTTCCTTCATTACAAAATCGATATTTTCCAATAAAGTAATATCATCAAGTGGATTCCCCATTACTGCTACTATGTCTGCATCAAATGACTCTTTAATTTCGCCAATATTATTCAAACCAAAAAGCTCAGCTGTGTTTATTGTAGATGCCTGTATGGCTTCAATCGGCGTCATACCCCATTGAACCATATATTTAAACTGTCTAGCATTCTTTCCATGAGGATATATTCCTGCATCTGTACCAAAGGCCATCTTTGCACCTGACTCAAATGCCATTTTAAAATTCTCTCTTTGTTTTTTACCTACGATTCTTTCTTTTTCAAGTGAATATTCTGGTATGCCATTCTTGGCACCTTCACCAAGGATATAATCTGAAACATAAATATCCATAGTCAAGAAAACTCCTTTTGAGATTGCATAATTGACAGTTTCTTGATCTATCAGGCTTGAATGTTCAATGGAATCAACGCCCGCTTCAATTGCCATTCGAATGCCTTGTAAGCCATGGGCATGTGCAGCAACTTTCATTCCAAGTGTATGAGCTTCATCGACGATTGCCTTCATTTCATCAAGTGTGTACTGTCTGTTGTTAACATTTGTGCCCTTTGACATAACACCACCTGTTGCACAATATTTAATGAGATCAACACCGTATTTTTTATTCTCACGAACCTTTCTGCGAACCTCCCAAGGACCATCAGCAACACCTTGAGCTTTGTATTCATATTCAGCTGGCAATATGTTGCTATCACAATGACCGCCTGTTATTCCAAGAGGAGGTCCTGATACAAGCAGTGTAGGTCCTACAATTGCTTTTTGTTCTATACCATCTCTCAATGCCACATCTGAATAGTTTGAAGCACCAACATTTCTCACAGTTGTAAACCCGGCCATTAGTGTTTCTTTGGCATTCTTTACGCCATATATAGTAGCAAGATACGATGATTCCGAAATTCCCTCATTACCTTTTAGATCCGTATTCCCTGTTAGATGAACATGTGCATCCATCAAGCCAGGTAGCGCTGTCATATCACGAAGATCGATAATTTCATATTCACTTTTTATTGGAATATTCTTAGCTACCTTTTTAATGACGCCCGATTCTACAAGAATATCTGCATTAATTAGTTTTCCTGACCTGACATCAAGTATCTGTTTAGGTTTAATCAATATAGCCTGAGAGTAGGCTACTGAATGAATAAATATTAGAAAAGGTATTAAGTATAAAATTTTTTTCATGACTGCTTACCAGTATTAATTATCGTTACATCCAACCAACCTATCATTCTTAATAGTTTCAGGGAAATATTTTTCCAATAATGCCCAAAGTGCTGAAACCATCTCAATTGAGATCCTTCCATTGGATTTGTCTGGTGTGAAGTGATATTGAAATGCTCTGATAACATAGAATGTTTGTTGATCCATTACTTCCGTTACTTCTATGCCATAACCATATTTTTTGAGACCGCATTGAATTTGACCAATGCTGGGCATCTTTGAACTGAATTTCTTTTTATATTTCTTTTGAGTCACATCGTCATACCAAGCGCCGATACCGTTTTCGTATAGTCTTTTCCAAGGAAACTTTGGGCCAGGATCAAATTTTCTATCTGGTGAAATATCTGAATGCCCAATAACATATGTTGGCTTAATCTCATCATGTCTGGAGAGAATATCCTTCAGAAGAGTAATCAATATTTCAATCTGAGCATTATCAAAGTCTGAAAATAAACAAACATAGTTATTTGTATAATCATATTGTGATCCCTGTCTGATAGAGCATTCAGCTTGATTAACCAGCTCAATACCTATTGATTGATCATTGATATTTGTCCGCTCTTCCCATTTGCTCACGCCTGCATGCCAAGCACGATCTTCTTCATCTACCAATTGATAAATCTTGACTTGTTCTTGATATGTTTCATCACCATCTTCAGGAATTAAATAATGTGTACTGACCCCGTATCTCTCTTGGGTGAGAACTTTCAAAGAGTTTTCCCAGTCTATGCTTGTATAGTGGATAATGATGAATCGAACTCTGG
Organism: uncultured Gammaproteobacteria bacterium; assembly: GCA_902595845.1. Lineage (GTDB taxonomy): Bacteria > Pseudomonadota > Gammaproteobacteria > Steroidobacterales > UBA11654 > CACPJA01. The sequence goes on along the minus strand of CACJRN010000002.1, from coordinate 152,463 downwards.
TGCTGAAGTTTTCAGACTGAAATGTCTCTATTTTTTCTAATTTGTTTTCATCGACATCGGTTGCATTCATTGCATTGGAATTAATGCCAAGCAATAGTGACATGACACAGCATAGGTAGTATTTCTTTGGAAACTTGAACATCAATGCATTAAAGCATGAATCTAGTCATTGTTTGTACAACTGAAAACATTGGATCTAAAACTCCAAGAAACAGAAGACCAAAAACAACAAATATTCCATATGGTTCAATTTGATCTATTAATAAACCATTCCTATCAGACATGGCTGATCTCAGAACTCTACCTCCATCAAGTGGTGGAATTGGCAAAAGGTTGAAAAACATAAGAAGGAGGTTAATGAATACACCATAGGTGCACATCAATGTAAAAAGCTCGGTAAATCTGACAGACAATAAACTCTCCATAGAGAAAGCAAAGAATATCATGAATAGGGTTGACCAGATGATAGCCATAATTAAATTTGCTAGAGGGCCTGCTATGGCGACAAAAAACATTGCCCTGTTTCTATTTTTAAAATTATATGGATTGACCGGCACTGGTTTTGCCCATCCAAATACTAACCCACCTAGATAAATCAATAGAGCAGGCAGAATTACAGTTCCCAGCATATCGATATGTGCAATTGGATTGAGTGTCAGACGTCCCTGCCTTGAAGCTGTCATATCTCCAAAACCTTTTGCAATCAGTCCATGTGCAACTTCATGAACAGTGATTGCATATATCACAGGTATTGCTATAGCAATGACTTGAAAGAAAAAATCCATGAACTGAGTAAATTATTTAATAATCGATAACCTATTATTTATCGGCAAGAACATGAGCAAGTAAAAAATACTCATTAGTGCTTGGTAGAAAAATAAATCAATCGTAAGGATTGAGGGTTGTATGTTGAAACTCAAATAAGCAGTCACGACAAATATGGATCGAATGATTTCTAGATTAACTGCCCATTGTTTATTCTCAAGTATGAGATTGACCAAAGTAGTAGAAAAAATAAGCATAGCTGCAACAATGCAAGTTATTACATAGGATTGATCTGCAACCGTAAAGATCAAAGCAGTCGATATAATGCTATTGGTGATGAACTGCAATAATGAGAATGTCTTGGTTGGAGAGTCGCATTCTGGATCATATTTAACAAAATTGCTCATATCATTGGAAACGTGTGGAAACTGTTCCATCACATCATCAGGTCTCCACCTAGTACTTGAAAACCAAACTTTGATCTTGTTCTTAAAGCCATTTGTATGGAAACTGTCTCTAATCATTTGATGATAAATCTCGAGATTAGACCATATTGGATTCCAGCTTCTCAGAGGCTTTACAGTTCCATAGGTTGGTTTTAAATCATCCATTTCCTCTATGAAAGTTCCAAACATTCTATCCCATAGGATAAATACACCACCATAGTTTGCATCAATGTATTCGGGATTTTGTGCATGGTGAACCCTGTGATTGGATGGTGTTATGAAAATATATTCAAGTATCCCTAATTTGCCAATATGCTCTGTATGAACCCAAAACTGATATAACAAATTAACTGCTGCAACTGTGAAGAAGACTTCACCAGGGACTCCTACAAAAAACATTGGCGTATAAAAAATCCACTTCCATAACCAACCTGAACTCGTTTGCCTCAATGCTGTACTTAAATTGAACTCTTCACCTTGGTGGTGCACAACGTGAGAAGCCCAAAGCACTTTCACTTCATGACTCATCCTATGCATCCAGTAATAACAAACATCATAAAGAATAAATGCCAACACCCATGTCACCCAAGTATCTTTGGGTAGCAACTGAAGATTATAATGTGTAGCAATACTAGTCCAAACAACCCCTTGAACACCAAGATTGAGCATTGGTGGTATTCGGCTGATCAGGCCCAAGGAGATTGCAGCAATAGAATCGTTTAGTCGGTAATTGTTTTTACCAGCTGCATAGCCATAAATAAGCTCTATACCAATCATCAAAAAAAAGATTGGAACAGCTAGAGATATCAATATTGAAGTGTCCATGAGCTAATTATTCTACTAGTGAGTATTTTTGTCCATCAAATGTCGCCTGATTATTCTCAATTAACCTGATTAAATGTGCTTCTAGAGAAAAACGAGCGATTGGATGCAAAAATGAATTCACATCATCATAAACCTTTGGCACCAATGAATCTATGTCTATGGGATGAGCCTCTTTTAGTTGTTCAATGACTTTCTTTTCTCTTTTGAGACGATGTTTGATTGTTGCATCAATTTCATTATATGGTTCATTGATCGGATCGCCATGACCTGGAAGTATTGTTCGAACGGAAAAGTCATGTATTAATTCAAGTGAATCTAAATACTCAGTCATATTCCCATCGGGTGGTGCTATCACAACAGTAGACCCTTGCATAATATGATCTCCTGTAAATAGATAACCATCATACAAATAACAGAAGTGATTGGATGCATGACCAGGCGTGTGAATTGGCATAATCTCATGATCGGAAGAGGTTATAACTGACTGATGCTCAACTTTATATGAGATATCTATTGGCATATCTCTCATTTGAGAAGACTCTGTGACACAGCCGTAAATGGGTAAATTCAATCTTTCACTTAAAGATTTTGCACCTGGTGAGTGATCTTGATGTGTATGAGTAATGAAAATCTTTGTAATCTTTCCGTCACTCATCTCTATTATGTCATCGATGTGGTTGCTCAAATCAGGACCTGGATCAATCACAGAGATCTCTTTTTTGCCAACCATATAAGTATTTGTTCCAGGGCCAGTAAATATTCCGCCATTATCTGCAGTGATTCTATTTATATCATCTGATATTTTAGTGATCCTCATATCCATCCTCTCCAGGCAACAATCCTCTCCATTTTCCATTTTCAATGAAGAATTTGGGTTCAATTGCAGGTATATCTTTTGGGTTAATACTTTTTTTGGCAGACATCAGCTCATCAGTATTTGCAAAGTTAGTAATGGATTCTAAATTCTTAATCGTAGGCATTATCAAGGAAACCTTTCCATTTTCATAATCTTTGAGAAGATTATTAATACCAAACCAGTTGCTATCCGTTCCTTCAATGCCGTCATGCCTGAGTGCCATATCCTCATTCAATGATGTTAGAAAAAATCGCGTTGTGTATCTTTTTGTTTCTACATTTGGAGTAATCCAATGAGAAACATAAATGAGGCGACTGAGGTCTATTTTTAGATTCAGTTGAATCAAAATAGACATGAATGAAATATTTCCATTGAGTAAGTCATTTCTTAATTTCTCTAAAGTTCCTAATTCATCATCTGTTGGTACGAAAACACTATTGTCTTCTCTATTGGCAATGAGGGCGCCTGATTCTTCGAATGTTTCTCTTAATGATGCAATCCAATAGTGAAGTGATTCGTTATCATTATTGAGTATCCCTTTTGCATCAGATTCTGTTAAGCCTTTACAAAAATCTTTTTCTGCAATCTCTTTGTCTTGGTTTTCTATGATTCCGCCAGGAAAAACCCATATCCCGCCGAAATTACTCTTCTGTGCTCTTTTCATCATAAATACTTGAATGCCATCGCATGAATCTCTTACGAGCATTAATGAACTTGATGGGGTCAGATTATCTATCGATGGCATTTCTTCAAACTCAAAGTTACTTTGTTTCAGTGAGTTGATCCATGATCATCTTTTTGATTGGCCAAACGTTGTTTCCAAATCGAAGTGCAAACCGTCTCATAAATTTTGCATAGGATCTTTCTGAGTTAAATAGATCAACGATCAGATTGGTTCCATAATAGAGTGTTCTGGTATTCATTTGATGCGTTTGGTTGTATTTTTTTAAATTTTCCTTTGTGTAAAAAGGTTCATTGCTTGATTTTGCTTCATTCAGGATCCTTGTCAGTGTATCTATGCCTCTTAAACCGAGATTAAAGCCATGTGCTGTTACAGGATGCATGCCAACAGAGGCATCTCCTACAAGAGCAAAACGTTCTGCATGAAAGTGATCAGCGTGTGAGGCAAATAATGGGTAAGAAAATTTTTCAGATGCTATCGACATTTTCCCAAGTCGATGATTGAATCTCTCTGCAATATCTTGGCTGAAGACAGTGTCATCTTGATCCAATATATCTTTTGCTTTGTCACTGTGAACGGTGATGACGACAGAACATTGCTTTCCAACCATAGGCAATACCGCTAACGTTCTGCCATAATGAAAACACTCATAGGCAATATTTTCATGCTCTATTTCATGATTCATTTTGCAAACAATCACTGTTTTACCAAAATCTTTCACCTCAGCAGGTATTCCCATTTGCCTCCTTGATCCTGATAATCTCCCATCTGCTGCCACCAGTAACTCACCATGAATGGTTTCACCTGAATCTAATTCAACTTCTACTCCCTCAGGATTAATATGAAAAGACTTTGAGCTACTTTGCTCTTTGAATGTGATCTTTGGATCGTCAATGATGGAGCTAAAAATCGCTGACTTTATTTTATGATTCGGTATCAAATAACCAAGTGTTGATTGATTTGTATCTTCAAAATCAAAATGCAATGAATAGGGCGAATGACCATTGACAACTTTCGCCTCTTTTAATTGAGAAATACAACTCTCATCAATCAAATCCCATGAACCGATATCATTGAGAATTCGTTTTGAAAAATGTGTGATAGCAACTTCTCGCCCATCATATGGTGGAGAAGAAAGATCTTTCGCGGTCTGTCGATCTATGACACAAACACTAAAATTTGCATTGGACAATGATTTAGCAAGGCTTAGGCCTACTGGTCCAGATCCGATAATGATGGTGTCATATTTATTCATTTGTGCACGTTATTGGTGTGTTTCTAAACATAATAATTATAATGGCTATCAAACAATAGGTTAAATTGTATGAGTAGTTATAAACAAATTTCGGTTGAAGAAACAAAAGAGATGATTTCTTCTGATATTTATTTATTGGATATTCGAGACAAAGCGAGTTATAGCTCTAGTCATATTTCTGGTGCCATTCATGTTTCAAACGAAAGCATCGATGAATTTGTTGCGAATGCAGATAAAGATAAGAAAACAATAATCTATTGCTATAAGGGGATATCAAGCAGAGATGCTGCTCAATACTTTTTTGATATTGGGTTTAAAGATGTCTTTAGCATGCAAGGTGGTTATGAAATGTGGATTGATTCTGATGTCTAGTCTTAAAGCAATCATAGAACCCTTTACTCAACTTGAAGGAGGATTGATGCCTGCGCTCCATGCGATACAGGAAGAAGAGGGGTATATCAGCAATGATGCCATTTCGGAATTAGCCATCGCCTTTAACTACTCAAAAGCGGAAGTCTTAGATGTTTTGACTTACTACGATGACTTCAGTCAAGAACCATTGGGTAAAAACATAATAAGAATTTGTAGAGCAGAGGCATGCCAAAGCCAAAAGTCTGAAGAATTGACACAAGAACTGACATCACATTTTGGTCTAGACTTGCATCAGACAAGCGGAGACTCGGAGATTACAATTAAAGAGGTCTTTTGCCTAGGAAACTGTGCACTCGGACCATCGGTGATGATTAATGATTCAGTCCTTGGTGAGGCAAGCAAAGATAAGGTCATAAAATTTCTAGAAAAAACCGAGAAATGAATACTGATTTAAAAATATATATCCCTAATGAAACAACTTCCAACTCAGTGGGTGCAAATGACCTTTATCAAAAGATCTCATCTCTAAAAGATATAGACAAAGTTAAAATCATTAGGAATGGTTCTTGGGGTGCCTTCTGGCTTGAGCCCTTCATTGAAGTCGAAAAAGATGGTCAAAGAATCGGTGCGAGCTTTAAAGGTACAGATATATCTCATTGCATTACGATTGACGACTTCATGATTGAGTTTGAAAACAAAAGTCCTTTTGATATTAGAGATATAGAATTCATCAAAAAACAAAAAAGGATTGTTTTTTCCAGGATCGGGTTAGGCGACCCTTTGGACCTCTCGTTATATCAAGAAAATGGAGGTTATCATTCACTGAGAAATGCCCTGAACCTTGATCAACAATCAATTATTAACAAAATCAAAGAATCTGGATTAACAGGAAGAGGTGGCGCTGCTTTTCCAACCGGTATCAAATTACAAACTGTCTATGATCAGGATAGCTCTATAAAATACTTGGCATGCAATGCCGATGAAGGAGATGGAGGAACTTTTTCTGATCGTTTGATCATGGAGTCAGATCCCTTTGCTCTGATTGAAGGAATGACTATTGCTGCTTATGCAGTGGGTGCATCAAAGGGTTTTATTTATCTTCGTTCAGAATATCCACTGGCAAAAGATTATCTTACAAAAGCAATTTCTATCGCTAAGGAAAATAATCTCCTTGGAAATGGAATATTATCTAAAGAATTTGATTTCGATATTGATTTGAGAATTGGGGCGGGGTCTTATGTATGTGGTGAAGAAACTGCCATGATGGAAAGCATTGAAGGTCGTAGGGGCCTTGTTCGATCTAAACCTCCTCTGCCAGCAATCAATGGTCTTTTCGATAAACCCACATTGATAAATAACGTTGTCACACTTGCTACCATTCCACCATTACTCAATGGATCTCTGACTGAGTTTTCTAATATTGGATCTGGAAAATCCATCGGGACGATGCCATTTCAGCTTTGTGGAAATATTTCACAATCTGGATTGGTGGAAACTGAGTTTGATATATCAATCGGTGAAATGATTGAAACCTTTGGCAAAAAAACAAAATCAGGCAGGCCCATTCATGCTATACAAATTGGTGGACCACTCGGACTTTATCTCTCATCAAACATGATGTCGACGAAACTTACTATTGAGTCATTGCAGAGTATTAAGGGATCTGTGGGTCATGGTGGAATAGTTATTTTTGATGATACTGTAGATATGTCAGAGCAAGCTAAATTTGCTATGGAATTCTGTTCAAAGGAGTCATGCGGTAAATGTACGCCCTGCAGGATCGGCTCAATCAGAGGGATAGAGATCATTGATCGACTTCAAGAAAATAAATCCTCAACTAAAGATATCGGTCTACTAAAAGATCTTTGTGAAACAATGGAAGCGACTTCGCTATGTGCTATGGGAGGAATGACGCCCAATCCAATCTATTCTATAATCAATCATTTTCCAGGAGAATTAACAGAGGAATGACACTCTTAAAAGAAAAAGATTATGGTACTCCGCCAGTAAAGTCTGAAAAGACAGTTACAGGCTACATTGATGATATTGAGGTAACTGTTCCAGAAGGAACTTCAATTATGCGTGCCGCCTCAATGTTAGATATTGATATCCCAAGTCTGTGTGCTTCTGACAATATTAAGCATTTTGGCTCTTGTAGGCTTTGTATTGTTGATTTTGAAGGTAGAACTGGATTTGGATACCCATCCTCATGCACTACACCTTTGTCAGAGGGTATGCGCGTAAAAACTCAAAATTCTGAAATGATCAAGTTTAGAAAAGATTTACTCGAAATGTATATCTCTGATCACCCACTTGATTGCAACACATGTGCATCAGACCAAGATTGTGATCTTCAAGATCAAGCTGATATCCATGGTTTGTTAGAAAACAATCAACTCACTGAATCAAAATATAGCCTTGACAATGGCAATAACCATTTGGGTTTAGATGTGGATCAAACAAATCCATATTTTAATTTTGATCCAGAAAAATGCATTGTATGCTCCAGATGCGTAAGGGCTTGCAATGAAGTTCAAGGGACTTTTGCATTATCAATTGAATCAAGAGGATTCGAGTCTAAAGTGAAGCCTGGCATCTCTGATAACTTCTTTGATTCTGAATGCGTATCTTGTGGTGCATGTGTTCAAGCATGTCCGACTGGCAGTTTGATTGAAAAAAGTGTTGAAGAAAAAGGCATGCCTAACAAAACAGTCCTAACAACATGTGCATATTGTGGCGTGGGATGCTCTTTTAAGGCAGAAATCAAAGACAAAGAAGTTGTTAGAATGGTTCCTTATAAAGGTGGATCTGCTAATAAAGGACATAGTTGTATTAAAGGTAGATTCGCTTGGGGTTATGCAAATCATCAAGATAGGATCAAAAGACCATTGATCAGGGAAAGCATTGATGAGCCCTGGGAAGAAGTTTCATGGGATAAAGCCATTAATTTCGCTGCCGAGAAGTTTAAAAAGATTCAAAAGGATCATGGGGTCAACTCAATTGGAGGTATCACCTCTGCAAGAACCACTAATGAAGAAGCTTATATTGTTCAAAAACTTGTCAGAACAGCGTTTCAAAATAACAATGTTGATACCTGTGCAAGAGTATGTCATTCACCTACCGGTTACGGCCTGAAGCAAACTTTTGGAACATCAGCTGGTACCCAACATTTTGAAAGTGTCCAAAGCTGTGATGTCATCATGGTGATTGGCGCTAATCCAACCGTCGGTCATCCGGTTTTTGCATCACAAATGAAAAAAAGGCTCAGAGAAGGGGCGAAGTTAATCGTAGTTGATCCAAGAAAAACTGACATTGTAGAATCACCTCATATTAAAGCTGACTATCATTTACCTATTCTTCCAGGATCAAACGTTCCTTTGATTAATGCATTTTCTCACTACATTGTGAATGAAGGACTACTCGATCTTGATTATGTCAGGGATCGTTGCGATCATGCTTCATTTGAAGATTGGCTGGAGTTTATTAAAGATGAGTCAAATTCTCCTGAAGCGGCAGAAGCGCCCACTGGTGTCAGTGCTGAAATAATCAAGAAAGCTGCTCATCTATATGCAACAGGTGGTAAAAGTGCTATCTACTATGGCCTAGGTGTAACCGAGCACTCTCAGGGATCAACAATGGTAATGGGTATGGCAAATCTTGCAATGGCAACTGGAAATGTTGGCTTTATAGGGGCAGGAGTCAACCCATTAAGGGGTCAAAATAATGTACAGGGATCTTGTGATATGGGTTCCTTCCCACATGAATTAGCAGGGTATCAACAAATTACAGATGAAAAGGCTAGATCAGTCTTTGAAAACAAATGGAATGTAAAAATTCAAGACCAACCAGGAATGAGATCGGTCAATATGTTTGATGCTGCTGTTGGAGGCGAATTCAAAGGAATCATTGTTCAAGGTGAAGATTTTGTTCAATCTGAACCAAACACTCAGCACATTGAAGAGGCTTTCTCATCGATGGAATGTGTTGTTATACAGGATCTATTTTTAACTGAAACAGCAAAATTTGCTCATGTTTTCTTTCCAGCGACTTCATTCTTAGAAAAAGATGGAACATTTACAAATGCTGAGAGAAGAATTAACAGAGTAAGACCAGTTATGGAGCCAATCACTGGAAAACACGAGTGGGAGATAACACAGGAACTTGCAAAAGCCATGGGTTACGAGATGAACTTTAATTCATCAAAAGAAATAATGGATGAAATTGCAGAGCTAACGCCAACATTCACTGGTGTCTCATTTGAAAGACTGGATCAACTGGGAAGCATTCAATGGCCATGCAATGACAACGCACCTGAAGGAACCCCCATAATGCATGTCGGAGAATTTGTCAGAGGAGAGGGTCAATTCATGATAACTGATTTTGTGCCAACCACTGAGAAGTCGAATAGGAAATTTCCATTGTTGCTCACCACTGGAAGAAATCTTGTTCAATACAATGTGGGAACGCAAACAAGAAGAACCCATAACAACATGTGGTCTGATGAAGATGTTCTTGAGATCCATCCCTCTGATGCTGAGATGAGAGGAATCAAACATCGTGATCTTGTTCTTCTTAGAAGCAGAAAAGGTGAGACTACTCTCAAATCATTTGTGACAGAAAAAATACCACCTGGAGTGGTGTATACAACTTTTCATAACCCAGAAACTGGAGCAAATGTCGTTACCACAGAAAACAGTGATTGGGCTACAAATTGTCCAGAATATAAAGTCACTGCAGTTGAAGTAGAACCAGCCTCATATCGATCCAAGTGGCAAGAAAATAAGTCAAATGAAGTCGATCAAATGGAACATATCATATCTCAATGATTCATATCTAATCAGCATGACATTAAAGAAAAATCATAAATATATCAGTGCAGAACTGTTTGAAACTACCAAACTATCTGAGCTAAAGAAGCTGTCAGCGAAAGAACTCCTGGATCTTGGACAAATAGAATATCCGTTATATAAATCTACTGAGGATGAAACATACTCTTTAATCAGCTATGAAAGAGCCTCAGAATTAATCACGAGAAGAATTGAACAGTCTAATCCAGAAAATTGCTTCTTTTATGCATCTGGAAGATCATCCAATGAAGCCTCATTCGCATTGGATCTCTTTGCGAGATCTCTTGGGTGTAATCACATAAATACATGCTCAAACTATTGCCATGAAGCTTCTGGGATTGCCTTAAGTGCTTCTATTGGTGCTACTGATAAATCCATCTCATACGATGATCTTAGATATTCAGATTTAATTTTTGTGGTCGGTGCAAACCCAACATCAAATCATCCCAGATTTGCCAAGATTCTTCGTGAATTTAAAAGAGATGGTAAGCGCATTGTTGCAATTAATCCCTCAGTTGAGCCTGAACTCCAAAAACTCACATCACATTATTGTCAACCCAATATTGGAGGAGACCTGGCATTGTTTTCAGGTTTATCAAAGTATCTTATTGAAAACGAAAAAATTGATATAAGTTCAAACTGTAAAAATATATCTGGCTTTCAGGAATTTATAAATTATTTGGATGGCATCTCTTGGGAGATAATAGAGAACAACTCAGGTCTACAATTCAAAGAATTCCAACTTATTGCTGAACTTTATCTTTCCTCAAAAAGAACTGTCTTTGCTTGGGGTATGGGACTAACACACCATATCAATGGGACAGATAACATTGGGTCAATAATAAACTTGGCTATATTGAGAGATATGGTCAGCGGTAAAGGGAAGGGCTTATTACCTCTTCGATGGCATGATAATGCCCCTCAATTGCCATTCATGGGCTTTAATTCATCTACAAAGAAAAGAATCTTTGAGTCTTTTGAGAATACATATGATATTCAACTGCCAAAGGGGAAGGGGAAAGACACGCTCTCATGTATGCAATCAGCACAAGCAGGTGATATTGAGTTTGCCTTTCTCCTTGGTGGCAATTTATTTTCGGTAAATCCTGATAGACACTTCTCTGAATCAGCACTGGATAACATTGCTTTTAAAGTAATGGTTAGTTCAACGCTAAATGAGACACACTTATTTGGTATTGGTAATGAAAACCTAATACTACCTTTTAGGGATCAAAATGAAAAACAGGCAGACAATGGTCTTAAGACTGAGGTAGAAATCATTGCAGACATAGCAGCAGCTACTATCAAAAAGAATGGAATTGCTTTTGAGCACTTTAGTCAATATAAAGATATAGTAAAGGCCATAAATGAATTACTACCAAATCTAGATATTGAAGAGAAAAACCCCATTCCAGATCATGATGGAGGATCTATTCAAAGTTCTCAATATAGGTTTAGCATCCCAACTCAAACAAAATGGAAGAAAGATAATGCCTCTAATTTATTTAATCTCTCTTCTGTTAGAAGCGAAGGTCAGTTCAACACAATGATTTATGATGAGTCAGACGTTTTTAGAAAACAGAAATCAAGAAATGTTTTATACATCAGTGCTGTCGACATAGAAAAACTAGGTCTTTCAAATGGATCTATAGTGAATGTTCAGAGCGAGACTGGATCCTTGAAGGAAATAAAACTTGCTGAATATGATATCAAGCCTGGAAATGTCATGACCTATATGCCTGAAGCAAATATCCTGATACCACAAAATAATGACGATAGAAGTAAAACTCCATCATTCAAATCAGTATCGGTTACAATCAGTAATCATTAATTGAAGAAAGAATCACTTATATGAAATTAACATTGCCAGATAAATCTGTTAAAGAACTGCCAAAAGGTGTGACAGGTCTTGATGTTGCTATGTCTATTGGTCCTGGGCTCGCTAAGAGTGCAATTGCCGTCAATATTGACGGAGAACAGAAGGATTTAAGTGATCCAATAAATGCTGATTGTTCATTATCGGTTATCACGCTGGATTCAGATGAAGGGCTTGAAATCATGCGACATACAACAGCTGCTCAAGTGCTCGCATTGGCAATTAAGAGCATTTATCCTGACTCAAAATTGGCAATTGGACCAACTATTGAAAATGGTTTTTACTATGATTTTCATACAGAGGATTCTATATCTACAGAAGATCTTCCTCGAATAGAAGAAGAAATGAGAAAAATTATTAAAGAGAAATCAGAAATTGGGAAGTCGTTTCATGACAAGAAATCTGCCATCGATCAATTCAAAAAATTATCAGAAGACTATAAGGTAAAAATTATTGAAGAATCAGATCAAGCACAGGATTTTCAAATTTACAAAAATGAGAAGAGTGAATTTATTGATCTTTGCAGAGGACCTCATCTTCCAAACTTATCTCATATTGGGGCTTTTAAACTAACAAAGGTTTCTGGCGCATACTGGAAAGGCGATTCAAGTAATGAAATGCTTACAAGAATCTACGGTACTGCGTGGCGGAATAAAAAAGAACTAGATCAGTACCTGGTTCAGCTTGAGGAAGCCGAAAAAAGAGATCATCGAAGGATCGGAAAGGATCTCGATTTGTTTAGTATCCAAGAAGATGCAGGGGGCGGGCTTGTTTTCTGGCATCCAAATGGATCTAGAATTAGAAGTGAAATAGAGAATTACTGGAAAAATGAACACGAGAAAGCAGGCTATGAGCTGTTATATACTCCTCACATCGCTCTCGATACACTCTGGCAAACCTCTGGTCACACAGACTTTTATGAAGAATCAATGTACACACCGATAGATGACGAGAATCAATCCTATCGCTTGAAACCAATGAACTGTCCATTTCATGTTCTGATATATAAAGATAAATTAAGGTCTTACAGGGAATTTCCAATCAGATGGGCTGAGTTAGGAACTGTTTATAGACATGAGATGACTGGAGCGCTTCATGGACTAATGAGGGTTAGAGGCTTCACACAAGATGATGCACATGTTTTCTGTGCAGAAGACCAGATTGAACAAGAAATCAGTGGAATCTTGGAGTTAGCGATTAATATGCTTAACAAATTCACATTTACTGAATTCGAAATACATCTAGCTACAAGACCTGAAAAATATGTCGGCAGTGAAGAAATATGGGATAAAGCGACAGATGCACTAACTGATGCTCTCAATCAGAGGGGCTTAAATTATGAGATTGATGAAGGTGGTGGTGCATTCTATGGGCCTAAAATAGATATAAAAATAAAAGATGCGATAGGAAGACTTTGGCAATGCTCAACCATACAACTTGATTTCAATCTTCCTGAGCGATTTGATATGAGATACATCGGGAGCGATGGTCAGAGACATCATCCAATTATGATACATCGGGCATTGCTTGGTTCAGTAGAGAGATTTTTTGGGATCCTGGTTGAACATTTTGCTGGAAAATTCCCATTATGGCTTGCTCCAGTGCAAGTTTGCGTCATACCAATTAATCAAAAACAACATGATTATGCAGATTCGGTTTATAAGATTCTGAAAAAAAATGGCTTAAGAGCAGAAATTGACTTGAGAAACGAAAAAATAGGCTCTAAAATTCGCGATCACACCTTAAATAAGGTACCTTACATGGTTGTTTTAGGTGACCGAGAGGTTTGCGATGAGGAAATTACCATTAGGACTCAAAAAGGTGATGATCTTGGCAATATGAAGCTAGAGAGTTTTTTAGAAAGAGTCACTGAAGAAATAAATAATTAAGGAGAAAAAATATCGCTGCAAAAAAGAGGATTCGGAAGAATAGCCAAATAAGAGCTTCTGAGATTCGTTTAATAGATGAAGATGGTAGTCAATTAGGGATTTTACCGATAGAAGAAGCCATTGAGATGGCAGCGGGGAAAGGCTTAGATGTTGTTGAAGTTTCACCAAATACAGAACCGCCAGTTTGCAAGATTTTAGATTACGGTAAGTATTTATTTGAGCAAAAGAAAAAGACGCAAGGAGCTAAAAAGAAACAAAAAACGATCCAAGTCAAAGAAATTAAGTTTCGACCACTGATTGAGAAAGGAGATTATGAAGTTAAAGTAAATAAAATAAGAGACTTCATAGAACAAGGAAATAAAGTAAAAATATCATTAAGGTACAGAGGGAGAGAAATGAGACACGTTGAGTTAGGACATGACTTACTAAAAAGGGTTCTGACTGATATCGAGGGAATATCATCTGTGGAGCAGGAAGTCCAGTTTGAGGGCAGACAGCTCATTACAGTGGTTGCACCAAAACACAATTGAGAATTAATTATGCCAAAGTTAAAAACAAATAAAGGAGCTGCTAAACGTTTTAAGAAAACGGGTAGTGGTAAATTCAAGCGAAGTTCTTCTCACTTGAATCATATACTCACTAAAAAAAGCAGTAAGAGAAAAAGACAACTTCGAAAGTCTTCGCTGATTGCAGAGGGTGATATGAAGAGTGTAAAAAAACTATTGCCTTACAGTTAATATAGGACAGACAAATGGCTAGAGTAAAAAGAGGCGTAACATCTAAAGCAAGACATAAGAAGGTACTTAAAAAGACCAAGGGTCAATATGGTGCCAGAAGCCGTCTGATTAAAGTTGCAAAACAAGCTGCCACTAAAGCAGGTCAATATGCTTATAGAGACAGAAGAAAGAAAAAGAGTACATTCAGGGCATTGTGGATTATTAGAATCAATGCTGCAGCTAGAGAAAATAATCTTTCTTATAGTAAGTTAATGCATGGACTCAAATCTGCGGGTGTTGAAATTGATCGGAAAATGCTTGCAGATTTAGCAGTTCATGATGCTGATGCATTTAAAGCCATATCGGATAAAGCAAAAACCGCATTAGAGAATGCCTGATGGGCGACAATCTTTCAGATCTGTCAAACTCAGCAATCCAAGAAATAAATGAATGTTCATCATCGAATGATCTTGAATCTATCAGAGTCAAATATCTCGGAAAGAAAGGTACCGTAACAGCGGCTCTTAAATCCTTATCAGAAATAGATCCAAGGGATCGTCCAGCTCATGGGAAAAGAATCAATGAGATCAAAACATTGATTCAAGAAAAGCTTTCAGAAAGAAAAGCATCAATACAGAAACAAGAGATCAATCAAAACATTGAAAACAAAATGATTGATGTCTCTCTTCCTGGAAGAGTAAATTTTCAAGGTCATAGACATCCTGTAACAAAGACGCTATTAGAAATTGAAGAAATATTCTATGGTGCAGGCTTTGTTGTTGAAGATGGCCCAGAGATAGAAGATGAGTATCACAATTTCACTGCTTTAAATATTCCTCATAACCACCCGGCAAGGGCAATGCATGATACTTTTTACTTTAACTCTGAGTATTTACTAAGAACACATACATCTCCCATTCAGATTCGAAGCATGGAAAAAGATGGAGTGCCGATTAGGGTTATTGCACCAGGTAAAGTTTATCGAAGAGATTCTGATATAACTCATACGCCCATGTTTCATCAAATTGAAGGACTTGTAATTGATAAGGGAATCAACTTCAGTCACCTTAAAGGAATATTACATCAATTTATTAACACCTTTTTTGAAGAAAATACTGATGTGCGTTTTAGACCATCTTATTTTCCTTTTACCGAGCCATCTGCAGAAGTAGATATACTATCTAAAGATAATAAGTGGTTGGAAATACTAGGATGTGGAATGGTGCACCCAAAAGTTCTTGAAAATCTTGGTATTAATACTGAAATATACAGTGGATATGCTTTTGGTATGGGAGTGGAAAGATTGGCAATGCTCAAATATGGCATTAAAGACATACGATCTTTTTATGAAAATGATCTTAATTTCTTAAATCAATTCTAGTTATGAAGTTACCTGTTACATGGATTAATGAGTCATTCAAGAAAGACTACAGTGCAGATGATCTATCTGATCTCTTAACACTGTCTGGAATTGAGTCAGAGATAGAAAAAGATAAAGGGGAAGAAATTCTAGACATCTCATTGACCCCCAATCGAGCTGATTGCTTCAGTTATAAGGGGATCATCCAAGAAATCAGTGCTTTGGACAATGCGAAAATTAAATATGAAGATCTTCTTAATCCTGAAATACATCACAAGGAATTTATGAATGTTGAGGTTCAGTCCAAGGAAGATTGTCCTGTTTTTTATGACTAGAGTGATCAAGTCAATAAATAAAGATGCAAATACACCAAAATGGCTCAAAAAAAGACTTGAGCAATCAGGTTATAAATCGATCAATGCAATCGTTGATATTGCTAATTTTGTGATGCTAGAAACTGGACAACCTTTACATACTTATGACTTAAAGAAGATTAATGAAAAAATTATTGTAAGAAGAGCAAATGACAAAGAGGCCATAGATATCCTTGATGGCAGTAGGAAACTTCTAGATTCAGATTTTCTTGTCATTGCTGACTCAAAAAAGGCATTAGGTATTGCAGGTATCATGGGAAGCCTTGACTCAGGAATATCTGATGACACAGAAAATATTGTATTAGAGTCAGCCTATTTTAATTATGAAACAATCATGGGAAGAGCGAGGTCGCTTAGCTTGCACAGTGAAGCAAGCATGAGGTTTGAAAGGGGAGTTGATCCAATGATACAGGAGTATGCGATACAGAGATTTACAAGCCTAATCAATGAAATTGCTGGAGGATCGAATGGTCCCATTCATTCATCAATCAGTAAAAAAGAACTGCCTAAAAATAAATTCATTACTCTTAGAAAAGATAAGATCAAGCAAATATTAGGCATAACAATCCCTAATCAAACTATTAAGAGCATACTTAATAGGCTTGATATGGAGATTAAAGAGAAGGATTTTGGTTATATTGGCTGGAGCGTAAAAGCACCAAGTTATCGATTCGATATCAACGAAGAGTGTGATTTGATTGAAGAAATCTCAAGGGTTTATGGATTTGATCAGATTCCAGAAAATGTCGAGCAACAAAACATGATGCTAATGAATAAATCATCTCGCCAATTAAAGCGTGAAAGAATAGATTCTATTTTTCACCAGTTGGGATACAACGAGGTTGTCAACTATAGCTTTGTTAGCCCCTCAATGAATTCATTATCCGACTCTAAAGCAGACATGATTGACTTGCAAAATCCGATCTCAATCGAAATGTCTGTCATGAGAAATTCGCTTTGGCCTGGGTTGCTCAATAATCTATCTCATAACATCAAACGGCAACACAAAGACATTAAAATATTTGAAGTCGGAAAGCATTTTTCGAGTAGGAAAAGACGTCCAATAGAAACAAACGTAATCGCTGGACTTATATATGGAAATCGACGATTGGAAAGCTGGGCATACTCTAAGGTTGCTGTTGACTTCTATGATCTAAAGGGTCACTTAGAAGATCTCTTCTCAGTATTCAACCTAAAAAACGTTAAATTTGAACCTGTCTCACACCCAATGCTTTGCCCTGGTGTTGCTGCTGAAATAAAGTTAAAGAATAAAAAAATTGGAATAATCGGCATGCTTAATCCAGAGCTATCACGTGATATGAAGATTGAACAAGATCCTTTTCTTTTTGAACTTGATTATGACTGTCTAGAATTACCAGCTTTAACTAGTTTTACTAGTTCTGAATACTACCCCTCATCAAGAAGAGACCTATCTTTTGTTCTTCCTAATAAAAATAGAATAAGCAATGTGACCGAAGAGATACAAGGTCTAGATATCAAAGAACTTAAAGACATCGTTGTGTTCGATCTCTTTGATAAAGAGAATGGTGAGAACACTCAAAAAAGTATCTCTATAGGGTTGATTTTTCAAGCAAAATCACGCACCCTTAAGGATACTGAAATTGACGGCTTCATGTCAAAAGTCATCAAAATGCTTGAAACAAATTTTCAAATAACTATTAGATAATGACGTTAACAAAATCTGACATCGTAGAAGACTTAAACAATCAAATTGGACTGAACAAAAGAGAAGCCAAGGAACTTGTAGATAGTGTATTCAATACCATTAAAGAGACGCTTATAAATGGTGAGGAAGTAAAAGTCTCTGGATTTGGTAATTTTCAACTTAAAGACAAGCCTGCTAGGCCTGGAAGAAACCCAAGAACGGGGGAGGATGTGGAAATTACAGCAAGACGTGTGGTTACTTTTAAATCTGGGCAAAAGCTAAAAGAAAAAGTTAAATCCATTGATAAATAAATGAGCAGAGTAGATTCACAACTTCCTACGATTCCATCTAAGAGATATTTTACTATCAGTGAAGCAAGCAATCTATGTGATGTCGAAGCCCATGTTTTGAGATATTGGGAACAAGAGTTTTCTCAACTCAGTCCGATTAAAAGAAGAGGCAACAGAAGATATTACCAGAGACACGATGTTATGCTCATCAGGCATATCAAAGAATTACTATATAACAATGGTTATACGATAAAAGGTGCCAAACAGAAGCTTTCTGATGAAGCATCTGATCAAGAGACAAAAAGTAGTTCTGTCTCAGCCATTCGTTCAGAGCTTGAATCAATCATTGATTTATTAGACTAACCAATATTTTAATCGGGGCGTGGCGCAGTCTGGTAGCGCACTTGACTGGGGGTCAAGTGGTCGCTGGTTCAAATCCAGCCGTCCCGACAATATAAATATTAATTTTTTGTATGTCCGTTTATGACTCTTGATATTTGACGCCTCGAGTAACCGGTGTCGGCAGAAATTGCATCGATTGACCAATTCATTTTATTCAATTCAAGCACTCTGAGATGTCTATTTTTGACCGTTTTCATACTCTTATTCGTGACCTTAAGTAACTTCTCAATCGATTCTGTCAGAATTTGATTGTAGTTCTCATCATCAGCTATAGTGCAGTGGTCCCATAACATCATCAGGTTATAACAGGCATCCTCTGCATCATCTCTCTTTAAGGCTTCTCTTAAAAAATGTGCTCTAAAAATGATGTGACATGCATCTTTTAGCGTGTCTTCAATGGACTCATCATTGAGATAATTCTGCACCGCTTTTATTTCAGCCTGTATGCCGTAAGACGAGAGTACCAAACCGGCTTTAAATTCCAGTTCTCTTATCACGTTATCAACAATATTATTCAAAAGCTTGGTCCAATCTGGTCATTTTTAGATATGATTATCATAAATTAATTTCTTAAAGTAAAAAATGGCAATGAAAAGTACAAATGCTTACTACTTATTACTGGCTCTTATCACAATCCTTTTTGTGAGCATAATCTTCAACTTTGCAGCACCAATATTATGGTCAATCGTGGTTTCAATAATTTTTTATCCTTTGTATGAAAAATTTCTTTTGATGACGAATAAAAAATCACTCTCAAGCATATTATCACTGATATTAATTTTACTACTAGTCATTATCCCTTCTATTGGAATACTGGGCCTGATAACAAATGAACTTATTATTTTTATAAATTCTTTTGATGATTACAGTCTTGAGCGTTATGTAGAAATGATTCCAAATGAATCATTGATTAATGATTTGCTTGCTTGGGCAGGTCTTAGTATCACTCAGTTGACTGAAAAAGCTGACGATTTTTTGCTCACAGCTTCAAAAGTATTTTATGAATCAGTCTCCACAATATCTGCGAATGTTATCAACTTTTTTATTTCGTTATTTCTTTTTATATATCTAACTTTCTTCTTCTTGAAAGATGGTGAAAAAATAGTCAAGAGTTGCATGGACGCATTCCCAATGAAGAATGAAGATGAAAGCTATCTTTTAAATGAGTTTCAAAAGACAACTCGAGCGACAATCAAAGGCACCATTGTTGTTGCTCTTGCACAGGGTTTTCTTGGATATATGACTCTGCTTCTGCTTGGAGTTGAAGGAGCTCTAATTTGGGGGGCTGTGATGGCGCTGTTAAGTATTATTCCTGCTGTTGGAACGATACTTGTTTGGCTCCCCATTGCTCTTGTCTTATTTTTAAATGGTCAAATTATGGAGGCCTCAATATTGATTTTCTCTGGGATATTCATTATCGGGATGATTGATAACCTTCTTCGACCAATACTTATTGGTAAGGAAACAAAAATACCCGATTATCTGATTTTATTAACGACAATAGGGGGTATTTCAATTTTCGGAATAACAGGGTTTATCATCGGGCCAATTATTGCGTCTTTATTTATCTCAATCTGGTCGTTGTCCTCACGCGTATAGACTCACATATGGCAAAACATATAGATAACCTTAAAAAGTTAGTAGGGGATTCAAATGCCCTTGATCGTGAAGAGGATATCCATCCATTTTTAGAAGACTGGAGAGGGCATATAAAAGGGTCAACGCCTCTGATTCTATTTCCAAACAATAGCGATGATGTTCAAAACATTGTCCATTATTGTTATCAGAATGACATAAAAATTGTCAGTCAAGGAGGAAACACGAGCTTATGCGGAGCCAATGTTCCAAACTCATCAGATCATAGGCTTGAAATTGTAATCAATACTTCAAAAATGAATAGAGTGATAGAAGTTGATTCATTTAATCAATCGATCATTGTAGAGAGTGGCTGTATTCTTCAGAATATTCAAGAAACTGCTGAAGATCATGGTCTTCTATTTCCCTTGAGTTTAAGTGCAGAAGGCACATGCCAGATAGGAGGAAATGTCTCAACAAATGCTGGTGGAGTTAATGTTCTTAAATATGGCATGGCCAGAGACCAAGTGATGGGTATTGAAGCTGTTCTGCCTGACGGATCAATATTTACTGACTTGAAATCACTGAGAAAGAACAATACTGGCTATGATTTGAAGCAACTTTTTATAGGCGCAGAGGGCACCTTGGGAGTTATCACGAAAGTAAGCTTGAGACTTTCTTCTAGTCCTCAAAGAGAGATCTCATCGATGGTTTCTTTAGAGAGTGTTGATGATGCGATTAATCTTCTTAAAGAAACAAAAAAAAGATTTGGTGACAATGTCACCGCTTTTGAGTTCATCAGTCAATCATGTTTAGTTGCAATAAATGACTTCCTCAGCCACATAAAACTGCCTTTGGGGCATGAGGATTCTTGGCAGGTCATTTTTGAGATCATCAATCATAGTGAGGATGATTTGTCAGAATTCCTTGAAAAACAATTATCAGAAGACCTTATCAAAAATGCATTGATAGCTAAAAATGAAAAAGATAGAAATGATTTCTGGCTTGTTAGACACAGCATCTCTGAGGCAGAAAAATTGTCAGGAAGAGGAGTGCATCATGATATTTCACTTCCTATTACTAAAATCCCTGAATTTCTAAAAACAACTATCCCAGCGATGGAAAAAGTTGCCGGAAAATCTATCGTGTATACATTTGGTCATCTTGGTGATGGAAACCTTCATTTTACAAAAAAACAGCCTGAAGATATGGATGGTGATCAATTCATGAGATTTTCAAAGGAAATCAATGCTGTCGTACATGAAAATGCTGAATTTCTTGGTGGATCATTTAGTGCTGAGCATGGTATTGGATCTAAGCTGAAAGACGATTTGATTAAGTATTCTGATCCCACAAAAGTAGATCTAATGAAAAAGATAAAAAAAACATTGGATCCAAAAAATATCATGAATCCAGACAAATTGATTGATATCTAAACCTTGAATGAAAAGTCTTTATCATAATCTCCTAATTTGATTGGTTTCTTTTTTTTAGCTCAGTTGAAATATCATTCATTGTTATATCTGCTGAATGAAGTAAAACCATCATATGATAAAGAAGGTCGGCACTCTCCCAAATGATTTCATCTTTATTTGTCTCATTATTTAAGTATGCAACAGCTAACTCACCACTTTCTTCGATTACTTTTTTTGCGATTCTATCCTTGCCAGATGCCAAAAGATCTCTGGTATAGCTTTTATTAATATCAATGGATTCTGCTCTATCCTTAATTACTCTCTCTAGCTCTTCAATAAAATTATTCTCTTTAGCTGTCATAACCTAACCTCTATGTCGTTCTCTCTTAAATATTCTTTTAATTCACAAATTTTCATAATGCTTTTATGAAAAACTGAAGCTGCTAGTGCCCCGCTAACATCTGATATATGAAAAACGTCCTTAAAATGATTCATTTCTCCTGCACCACCCGATGCAATCAATGGAATGTTTGTATGCGATCGCATTGTCTTCAATTGTTCAATATCATAACCATCTCTTACACCATCTTGATTCATGCAATTTAAAACAATTTCGCCAGCTCCTCTTTCTTGAACTTCTTTGATCCAATCATTTACAAATAGACCAGTATCACTTGTTTTACTTGGATCGCCGGTATTACTAAAAACTTTGTAGTTATTTCCGTCTTCAAAGCTATCAATCCCAATCACAATACATTGAGTGCCAAACCTTTTAGCCAGTTCATCAATAAGATCTGGATTGTTAATAGCAGGTGTATTAATCGATATCTTATCTGCTCCATAATTTAAAACTTCTTCTGCATCACCGATGGATCTAATTCCTCCTGCCACACAGAATGGGATATTAATCTTCTCTGCAACGCGATTCACCCATGACCTATCAACAGATCTATCTTCGGGACTTGCTGTGATGTCATAAAAAACAAGCTCATCTGCGCCCTGATTAGAGTATCTCTCTGCTAATTGCAAGATATCGCCTACCACTTTATGGTTCCTGAATCGGACGCCCTTGACCACTAGACCGTCTTTTACATCCAAGCATGGGATTATCCTTTTTGTAAGAATTGGACTACCTCTTGTTCTGTTATTTTATTTTCTAGCAATGATTTTCCAACAACCACTGATGACAGTGATATTTTATCTAATTTGATGAGATCATCGAAAACGCTAACCCCGCCAGAAGCAATGATATTAATCTCATTGAATCGAATATTAATTTCGTCATATAAATCAATGTTTGGACCCTCAAGCGTTCCATCTTTGCTGATATCAGTGATCAAAAAGTCTCTAAATCCATTGTCTATAAATAATTTCATAGTGGGTATGAGGCTCATTTTTGAATCTTTCTGCCAACCATGTATGCGTATTGAAGGCTCACCATCACGAATCAGAACGTCCAATGCAATAATTATTTTGGAACGCATTCCAGGGTCAAGCGATGAAATAAATTGATTAGTCTCTTCAATCGCATAACTTCCGACTACAACTTTACTTAAATTTGAATTAAGCCAGTAATTAATTGATTCAATCGAGCGAATTCCACCGCCCATCTGAACCTTGAGATTTGTTTTAGCAATAATTGAATCTATGATTGACTTATTTTTACTGGCTCCATCTCTTGTTCCATTTAGATCCACCAAATGTAAATTTTTGCAGCCAAGAGATTCATAATGGGTGGCTAATTGAAGCGGATCTTTGTCATAAAAGGTCACCTGATCAAAATCGCCTCGAAGCAGCCTGACACATTTCTGGTCAAGTAAATCAATTGCTGGTATTAAATTCATGTTCATAAATTTACAAAGTTCTCTAGTAATTTTTCGCCAGGTAAACCTGATTTTTCAGGATGAAACTGCGTGCCAAAAAAGTTATCTCTTTCAATCACAGAAGAAAAATCATTTGGATATCTTGAGACCCCGATCGTTTCATTGCAGATTGGAACATAATAGGAGTGAACAAAATAATAATATTCTCCATCGGTTAGATTTTTTGTTAGTTTTGAATTGGTATTAAAATGAACTTTATTCCATCCCATATGTGGAACTGGGTAATCTTTTTGATTTTCAAAAGGTTTGCATGAGTTGGAAATAATTCCCAAACACTCTGTATCGTCTTCTAATGAGGCATTCATAAATAATTGCATGCCTAAACAAATACCCAGAGTGGGTTGTGAAAAATTTGATATTTCATTTATCAGCTCTTTCTGCCTCAACCGCATCATGGCATTCTTTGCAGCCCCGACACCAGGTAAGATGATGTGACTGGCTTCTTTTATGGACGATATTCCATTTGTGACTTCAACATTTACATCAATTCTCTTTAATGCAAATATCAAAGAAGCCATGTTGGAACCAATTGAATCAATAATGGCAACTTTTTTTTTCACGACTAAAGTGATCCCTTGGTTGATGGCACGCCAGATTTTGAGGATTTATTTATTGCTTGAGAAAAAGCTCTCCCAAAGCATTTAAAACACGATTCTGCCTTATGGTGATCATCATCTCCATTCACACTAATATGAATATTTGCTTTTAGATTTTGACTGAGTGTATAAAAAAAATGAATAATGAGCTCTGTTGGTAACCCACCAATAATTTCTCTTTTAAACTCTCCTTCAAATTTAAAGTATGGCCTTCCTGATAAATCCATTGAAACTGTGCATAGTGCATCGTCCATGGGAAGTGTAAATCCATATCTTTCAATACCTGCCTTAGTGCTCAATGCACGCCGAAGTGCATCTCCCAATGTGATTGCCACATCTTCAACTGTATGATGTTCATCTATATGGAGGTCTCCATCACACTCTATTTGAACGGAAATACCTGAATGTTTAGCGAGCTGCTCTAGCATGTGATCATAAAAACCAATGCCTGTTTTAATATCAATTACACGATCTGATGACAGGTCTACTTTTGATGTAATATTGGTCTCATTGGTTGTTCTGGTCACAGTTGCTTTACTATCAGAACTTAGAATATCTTCTTTTATTTGTATCCAAGCATTTTCATTGTGTGGATCAATTTTTATTCCAGGAAGTTTAAGCTTATTAGCCAATTCAATATCTGTGTCTCGGTCACCAATGACATATGACCTTGATGTATCAATATTGTTGTGTGTTAAAAACTCTGATAACAAACCAATCTTTGGTTTTCTGCAGTCACAGTTATCAGTCTCAAAATGTGGGCAAATAAATATTTCCCTGAATGAGACGCCTTCAGAATATAGGGTATTCAACATAAAGTTCTGGCATAACTCGAATTGCTCTTGAGGAAATGATTCAGTTCCCAAGCCATCTTGATTGCTAACCATGACCAGTTCATAGCCTTCATTTCTTAATTCATTCAGGACGCGAATGACATTGGGCACAAACTTTACTTTTTTCAAATCATCTACTTGGAAATCATCTGGTTCATAAATAATTGTTCCATCTCTATCGATAAAGAGCACTTTTAATGGTAGCTCATTCATTATTTGAGTCCTCTGATTAGTTTTTGATTTTGTTTGGTCGTGCCGACAGTAATTCTTACACAATTTTCAAGCAATGGTTGATAGCTGACATCTCTTAATAAAAATCCTAAATCTTGAGACTTTTTACAAAATGCTTTGGCATCATTCACTTTGACAAGTATGAAGTTTGTATATGATGGAAAAACCTCTATGACTTCGTCCAATGATGCCAATTCTGTCTCAAGCCATTTTCTATCTTCAATGATGGTCTCTATGTTTCTTTTTGATTCCTTAATGCCTTCATCAGAAAGGCTCTCAATGACAGCGTTCACAGCAGGGGTGCTGAACGAGTAGGGCGGTATCACTCTCTCAATATATTGACAAATTTCATCGCTAGAGATTAAAACTCCACATCTCACACCAGCCAAGCCAAATGCTTTTGATAAAGTTCTGAGAATAATTACATTGTCAAATTTAGACAAAATCTCTTTATAAACTTCATCACTATCAAACTCAACATATGCCCCATCCAAGACTACAAGTCCAGAATCTGAAAAATATTCGCATACACGATAAATGGATTCTTTGCTGAACTTATGTCCGAGCGGGTTTGAAGGAGAACATATAAATGTCAACTTAGCTTTACTTGGATCAAATGCTTCTAGTGCCTTTAAATCCAGAGAATAGTTATTGTCTTGATCAAGGAGTATTGAATGCATCTCTATTCCCTGAACTTCAGCATAAAATTTATACATTTCAAATGTAGGGGGAAACACTAATATTCCGTCCTTATTTGGAATGCAAAATGTTCGGATCGCTACGTCAATGGCCTCCGTACTTCCTCTTGTGATGACAATATTATCGCTTGATATATCCAAGTATCTAGCAACCATGTTTCTGATTTCATCAGGTCTCGCGTCTGGGTAAAGATTCAATGATTCCCTAGTGGCAGACTGAGTCACGGAATATGGACTTTCATTTGCATTTAATCTGATTTTGTCCAGTACTTTGGTGGCTGGGACATATGGTTTTAAATTTAAAACTTCAGGACGAATCAAATCTTTGATTTTCATTTCTTAATCCTCACTTCGACAGCTCTTGCATGTGCCTCTAGCCCTTCAGCCATTGCTAGGTTGATTATATCATCGCCAATTGACTCCAATCCTTCTTTGGATAAGCTTTGAACAGATATTGATTTACAAAAGCTATCTACAGACAAGCCGCTATAGGATCTGGCAAAGCCTGCTGTAGGTAAGACATGATTCGTTCCACTACAATAGTCTCCTGCTGATTCAGGACTCCATTCACCGAGGAATATAGAACCTGCTGATTGTATTCCTGGAAGTAATTCTGCTGCATTCTTACAGTTAATAATTAAGTGCTCAGGTGCATAGTCATTCGAGATACTTAATGCTTCATCTATATTATCAGTCAATATCAGCATAGAATTTTTCATTGAAATTTCTGCAATTTCACGAGTGCTGATTTTCGACATTGCTATATCAATCTCGATTGCAACATCTTTAAGAAATGTATCATTCTGTGAGATTAATATTACTTGTGAGTCAATTCCATGCTCTGCTTGTGAGAGCAAATCATAAGCAATAAATTCTGGGTTCGTATTGCCATCTGAAATGATCATAACCTCGGTGGGGCCTGCTGGCATATCAATTGAAACGGGGAGATTCAGCAATGAAATCATCTGCTTGGCTCTTGTTACCCAACTGTTTCCTGGGCCAAATATTTTATCTACCTGGGGAATCGATTCTGTTCCTAATGCCAAGGCTGCGATCGATTGGGCGCCGCCCACTTTGAAAATCTTACCAATCCCGCTTAACTTTGCTGCAACCGTGACTGCATCATTGACAACACCTAAATCATTGGGTGGTGAAACAACCACGGATTGCTTATTTCTAGCCAGCGAAGATGGAACACCAAGCATGATTGCAGTGGAAGGCAGTGGGTTATTCCCTGCAGGTATATAAAGGCCTACCTTTTCGATGGGTCTTTTTATTATTTGACAATTTATTCCCGATTTTACTTGTACTGGATTTAAATCATTTTCGAAGTTTTTTTCATGGAATGTTTTTACGTTTTCAATTGCATTTTCGATCGATTGAATGAGATCTCTTGGTACTCTACTAAATGCAGAATCAATCTCCTTTTCACTCATCAAGAAATCATCTATCTTGACTCCGTCATAAATGCTCGTGAATTTTTTCACAGCTTCGTCGCCATCTGCTCTTACATCTTTAAAGATCTGAGTGATAGTTGAGTCTTGGCCCTTTAAACTGTTAAGAGTGGGCCTCTGAATGGATATTATCTTTTCATCTTCAGTCAGGTCATTCCATTTTATGATTTCAAGCTTCATAGTCATTACATCAACATTTTTTCAACTGGCACTACCAAGATAGATGATGCTCCTACGTCCTTCAGCTCTTCCAATGTCTCCCAGAAGACCGTTTCTTTACAAACAACATGAACTGCTACTGTATCATTGACACCATCTAAAGGAATGACAGTCGGTGATTCTGTTCCAGGAAGAAGCTTAGTGATCTCATTGATCGCATTTTTAGGTGCATGCATCATGATGTATTTACTCTCATTCACTTGGAGAACACCATTGATTCTTTCAATGATCTTTTCAATCCACATGCTTTTAAATTCTGACTGCTCTGATTTTGACTTAAGTACCGTTGCAACGCTCTCTAAGATCGTTTCTCCTGCCATTAGATTATGAGCTCTAAGGGTATTACCTGTTGATACGAGATCACATATTGCGTCTGCCTTACCAAGACTTGGTGCCAACTCTACAGCACCTGAGAATTCAGTGACATTTGCATCAATTGAATTCTTAGTAAAGTAATTTTTTACTGTAAACGGATAGCTCGTTGCAATTGTTTTGCCATCAAGGTCATTAACAGACCGAATGCTCGATGACTCAGGATATGCAAATGATAGTTTACAGTGTCCAAAATCAAGCGATGACTCAAGGTCAAAGTTAGAGGATGATCGACTCGACTCATACGAAAGCTGCTTCTCTCTTGCGACATTTGCACCAACAATGCCAATTTCACAAAGGTTTTCCTGAATTAATCCAGGGATATCATCGTCCCTGACAAACATGATATCAAATGGCATATTTTCACCATATCCAATCAACTGATCTTTTGTATGACTGATGATAAGACCACATTTCTGGAGTAGGGTAATGCTGTGTTCTGTCAACCTACCAGATTTCTGAACTGCAATTTTAATTCTTTCTTTCATTTGTTTTTATTCTCTCCAGCGCCACTTTGTAACCATTTGCTCCATCAAACAGAAATCTTGCAACTCTACCGATAGTTGTCAGGCTTACTCCAGTCATTGTCTTTATTTCTCTATATGTGTATCCCTTGTCCAGAAGCTCAGCAACACTCCATCTGTCTTTAATGGATTCAAATTCAGCTGGTGTAAAAATATCATTGAAGAATGATCGATACTCATCCACATCATTTAATGACATTATTGCTTCATAGAATCGCTCTTCGGCGAGCTTTTCTTCTTTTTTTGTTAAAACTCTTTCTATTTTCATCTTTATACCTATGTTCTAGTGTACTAATGTGTTAGTACAGCGTGACATTATAGGCATAAAAAGATTGAATACAAGAAGAAATTAAAAAGAAGTTAAACTATTTTTGAGAGAATGGCATTACCCATCTCATCTGTTGAAACATGATCTTCAGATGACAAATCAGCTGTAAATATCCCGTCACTGAGAACCTCTTCAACGGCATTCTCGATATCATTTGATTCTTCAATCAGATTGAGTGAATGTTTTAACATCATCGCCACTGAAAGAATCATGCCACTAGGATTTGCGAGTCCTTTGCCTTGAATATCAGGCGCTGAGCCATGAATAGGTTCATATACACCAAAGTTATTATCTCCGAGCGACGCAGATGGAATCATACCAATAGATCCAGTCAGCATAGATGCTTCATCCGTCAGAATATCGCCAAATAAATTCTCAGCAACAATCACATCAAAATCAGCTGGACGTGAGAGGAGGTGCATAGTAGCAGCATCAACAAGAAGGTGTTCAATTTCTATCTCAGGATATTCTTTTTCAATCATAGCGATTGTTACAGATCTCCAGAGTTGAGATGTAGCCATTACGTTGGCCTTATCAACAGATGTAAGCTTGTTTTTTCTTTTCATTGACAAATCTGCTGCAACTTTTACGATTCGCTCTATTTCAGATGCTGAATATTCACACACATCTTTAGCGTAGTCGTCAGTTTTCTCTTTTTCACCGAAATAAATACCACCTATTAATTCTCTTACAAATAAAATATCAATGTCTTTTAGTTTGGCATTTTCTATCGGTGAATTATCGATGAGTTGAGGGTAAGTTTTTATTTGCCTTAAGTTAGCATAGACGCCTAGGTCTGATCGCATATCAAGTAGTCCCTTTTCAGGTCTTGTTTTTGCTTTGGGATCACTCCATTTCGGACCGCCAACTGCGCCCAAAAGGACTGCATCAGATTTTTTACAAAGTTCTCTTGTTTCTAGTGGATATGGATCGCCTGTTTCATCAATTGCAATTCCGCCAAACAGTGCATCATGTAATGTGAATTCATGTCCATATTTCTTTTCGATTGCATTGAGAATATTTAATGCATGCTCAGTGATCTCAGGTCCGATACCATCTCCAGCCAATACGGTGATTTCTGCTTTCATTTACTGTCCTTTATTCTCAAATGCATTAATTTGTTCTTCGTGATTCATGATGAATCCCAGTTGATCAATACCATTCATTAAGCAATATCTCGAAAAAGGCTCAAGATCGAAAGCTTCTTTCATCCCGTTAGAGGCATGAATCATCATTTTTTCAAGACTGACAGTGACTTCAATCCCTTCATTCTCTGTCAACATCGCATGAAACTCTTCTGACACTGTAAGAGGCAATAGGCCATTCTTTAGTGCATTGTTTCTAAAAATATCTGCAAATGAGGTTGATAAAATTGCCTTAAATCCATAATCAACCAATGCCCAAGGAGCGTGCTCACGTGACGATCCACAGCCAAAATTACTGCCAGAAATTAAAATAGTGCACCCATCTGATTTATCCTGGTTCAATGGAAATTGTTCAACTTTATTTCCGTCTTCATCAAATCGCCAATCTGCAAATAAACCATCGCCAAGTCCGTCTTTCGTTGTAACTGTTAAAAATCTAGCAGGGATAATTTGATCTGTATCAATGTCATTCACTGACAAAACAACAGTTTTAGAACTAAATTCAATAATCTTTTCCATATCGTTAACTATATTTCCTTGGGTCATCTACAGATCCTGCAATCGCTGATGCAGCAGCAGTTTTTGGACTTGCTAGTATTGTTCTAGCCCCTTTACCTTGTCGACCCTCAAAATTTCGGTTACTCGTACTCACTGCCAATTGCCCATTTCCAACTGTATCACCATTCATTCCAAGGCACATCGAGCATCCAGATTCACGCCATTCTGCTCCTGCTGATTCGAATATTTTATCCAGCCCTAAACTTTCTGCTTCTTTCTTTACTGCCTGAGAACCTGGTACAACCAATGCTCTAACCCCATTTGAAACTTTTCTGCCCTTGAGAATTTCGGCTGCATCATGAAGGTCAGATATTCTTGAGTTTGTGCAACTTCCTATAAAAACTACATCAATCTCTTTTCCTATAATGGGTTTGTCGGCTTCAATCTGCATATAATTCAGTGACTGTTTATGACCAAGATCTCCATTTGATGCTGGTACGACATCATCAATTTGCATTGCCATTCCTGGGTTTGTGCCGTAGGTGACCATCGGTGACAATCGATCAACATCAATGGTTACTTCTTTATCAAATTCAGCATTCTCATCAGTAACCAATCTAGACCATCTCTGTATTGCTTCATCCCAATCTAATCCTTTTGGCGACATTGGTTTATCTATCAAGTAGTCAAATGTTTTATCATCAGGTGCAAACATCCCGGCTCTTGCGCCAGCCTCAATGCTCATATTACAAATGGTCATCCTTTCCTCTAAAGAAAGAAGGCCTGCTGTTTGGCCTCTATACTCTATAATATGTCCAACACCACCATCGACTCCAACTTCTTGAATAATTTTTAGAATGATATCTTTTGCAGACACTCCAGATTTGAGTGCTCCTGACATATTCACAGCAAATGTCTTGGGTTTTCTCTGAAGAAGACACTGAGATGCCAAAACATGTCCAACCTCTGTGGTACCTATACCGAATGCTAGCGCTCCAAATGCGCCATGCGTACTGGTATGGCTATCCCCACATACAATTGTTTTTCCCGGCTGTGTGGCGCCAAGCTCAGGACCAATCACATGAACAATACCTCTCTTATCCGAGCCAAATCCATGTAGCTCAATACCAAAATCTTCACAATTCTTGATCATGTCTCTTATTTGATCAGCAGGTCCTTTTTCGGCAACGATATCGAGGTCAGCTATGCTATTGACAGGAAGAGTTGGAGTGGAATGATCCATAGTTGCTAAAACTTTTTTTGGATCTCTGACTGACAATCCTTTGTCTCTCAAAGACTGAAATGCCTGAGGTGTTGTGACTTCATGAATAAGATGAAGATCAATATAAAGTATCGCAGGTGTCTCTTTGGTCTCTTGAATAACCAAATGATCCTGCCAGATCTTTTCAAATAGAGTTTTTGGAGATTTACTCAACGGAAGTCAACCAATCCCATTTATCATCCGATTCACCAGTGAATAAACCAAAAAATACATTCTGAATACTCTCTGTAATTGGACCTCTTTTGCCTTCGCCAATCTCGATTCTATCAACACTTCTTATTGGGGTAATTTCTGCAGCAGTTCCAGTGAAAAATAACTCATCGGCAAGATAAAGCTCTTCCCTTGTGATCCTTCTCTCAATGCAGTCGATATTCAAATCTTTTGCAATTTTCATAACGGAATCTCTTGTGATTCCATCTAGAATTGATGAACTGAGAGGAGGGGTTATGAGAGACCCATTTTTCACCATAAAGATATTCTCACCTGCGCCTTCACTGACAAATCCGTCTGAATCAAGACAGATGCCTTCATCGTATCCATTTTCTTTTGCTTCTATTGCAACCAATGTCCCTGATAAGTAATTCCCAGATGCCTTTGCCATAACTGGTATTGTATTGGGTGCATTCCTATTCCAAGAGGAAATACAAACATCTACACCATTCTCTAAAGCATCTGCGCCTAAGTAGGTACCCCATTCCCAAGCAGCCACAACCACTTCTATGTCATCATCCATCGATGCATGGAGACCAAGGTCATTATATCCCCTGAATGCAATGGGTCTTATATAAGCACCGCTATGCAAATCATTCACAGAAACAATTTTCCTGCAAGCTTCAATGATTTCATTTTCGCTATAAGCAATATTCATTCGATAGATCTTTGCTGAATTAAAGAGTCTTTTTATGTGTTCATTTAATCTGAAGATTTTTGAGCCGTCATTTGTAGAGTAGGCTCTTATACCTTCAAAAACAGCAGAGCCATAATGCAATGCATAGCTCAGAACATGAACTTGAGCAGACTCCCAAGGCACTAATTCATTATTAAACCAAATATTTTTTGTTGGCTTGAGTGGCATAATTTCTCCTAATGTTTTGCTTGATTTCTTTCTATTCGGTTAATGACCTCAAGATAAGCCAAAGCGCCAGACTCAATGATATCAGTACTGATGCCATGCCCTCTATAATTCTGTCCATCATAGCTGACTGTGACAGTGACTTCACCTTGAGCATCATCGCCAACACTGACGCTGTGAATTTCAAAGTTAGTCAATTCAAGCTGATATCCCGTAATATCACTGATGATATTAAAAACAGCCTCAATCGGCCCACTGGCTGGATTCTCCTTATTATCCCTTTCAATGATATTTTCACCTGAATCTACTAATTTTAATGATGCTGTGGAACCCCATGAGGAGCCAGAGTTTGTTTCAAGATCTTCCAGCGACCATCGACTCATATTTGCAATATCCGCATTTAAAACTATTGCTTCTATGTCTGTATCAAAGATCTCCTTCTTTTTGTCAGCCAATTTCTTGAATTCTCGAAAAGCTGGATCAATCTCATCCTTTTCGAGCTTAAACCCCAAATCGTTGATTCTGTCCAAAAAAGCATGTCTGCCGCTGTGTTTTCCAAGAACGAGATTTGATCTAGCAATACCAACATCTTGAGGCTTCATGATTTCATATGTTGAAGAATCTCTAAGCATTCCATGTTGATGGATACCAGCTTCATGAGCAAATGCGTTATCGCCAACAATTGCTTTGTTTCTAGGAACATGCATCCCCGTGATAGAGGAAACCAATCTACTCGTGGGATATAATTTTGTTGAATCTATTGATGTTTTAAAATCAAAATACTCTTCCCTTGTTCTAATTGCCATGCACACTTCTTCAAGTGAGGTATTTCCAGCTCTCTCTCCTATACCATTAATGGTACATTCGATTTGTCTCGCTCCGGATTCAACCGCAGCCAAACTATTGGCTACTGAAAGGCCGAGGTCATCGTGACAGTGAACACTAAAAACAACATTCTCTGCATTGTCACAATTATCAATCAAATGTTTAAACAGTTCGCCGAACTCATATGGGATTGTGTAACCAACTGTATCAGGAACATTAATTGTTGTGGCGCCTGCTTCAATTGCAGCATTGACCACTTCTGTGAGAAAACCATGATCAGTTCTTGAAGCATCTTCTGGTGAAAACTCAACATTATCACACAATGACTTTGCCATTTTAACGCCTTCATAAGCAGCTTTAAGCACTTCATCTTTAGCCATATTTAGTTTGTGCTTGAGATGTATTTCACTGGTGGCGACAAAAACATGGATTCTTCTGTTTTTATTAACCTTAAGTGCCTCATATGCTTTTTCTATATCGCTTTCATTGCATCTTGCAAGAGAGCAGATAGTTGGTCCATCAATCTCAGAGGCAATTGCATTCACAGCTTCATAATCACCTGGTGATGCTGCTGCAAAACCAGCCTCAATTACATCAACATTTAATTCTTTAAGTGCATGTGCAATTTTTAGTTTTTCACCAATTGTCATACTGCAGCCGGGAGCCTGCTCACCGTCTCTCAAAGTGGTATCAAATATAATTATTTCTCTAGAATCTTTCATGATTAGTTTTTGGCTTTATCAACAATTTTATTGGCAGATATCCAGGGCATCATTGAACGAAGCTCTTCGCCCACTGACTCGATTGAATGTTCTGAGGAGTTTTTTCTATATTCGCTCATTTTCTGACCACCAGAGTTACAGTCATTCATAAAATCTTTCGCGAATTCTCCAGACTGAATCTCAGTCAATATCTTCTGCATCGTTTCCTTTGTATTTTCATTCACAATCTTTGGTCCTGTCACATAATCTCCATACTCTGCAGTATTGGAAATGCTATATCTCATATTCTGAAGACCACCTTCATAAATGAGGTCAACAATTAATTTTACTTCATGAAGACATTCAAAATATGCCATTTCTGGTGGATAACCATTTTCTACCAGAACTTCATAACCAGTTTGAATAAGTGACGTTAAACCTCCACAAAGGACCGCTTGTTCTCCAAATAGATCTGTTTCAGTCTCATCTTTAAAATTTGTCTCAATAATTCCAGCTCGGCCAGAACCAATCATAGATGCATATGAAAGCCCAACATCTTTTGCTTTTCCGGAGACATTTCTATACACAGCCAATAAGCATGGTACTCCCGCTCCTGATTCATATTGCGATCGAACAGTATGGCCTGGGCCTTTCGGCGCAACCATAATTACATCCAGATCATCTCTAGGAATAATCATTTCAAAGTGGATATTAAATCCATGAGCAAATGCCAGAACTGCTCCATCTTTTATATTGTCTTTTAAATGATTCTCATACATAGCTGATTGTTTCTCATCTGGAATAAGCATCATGACAAGATCTGCATTGGGTACAGCTTCGCCTACCTCTTTGACATCAAAACCAGCAGCTTCAGCTTTTGCCCATGATCCAGATTCTTTTCTAAGAGCAACCGTAACATTGGCACCTGAATCTTTAAGATTGTTTGCATGAGCATGTCCTTGCGATCCATAACCAATGATGACTATTTCCATC
This sequence comes from uncultured Gammaproteobacteria bacterium, assembly GCA_902595845.1. Taxonomy (GTDB): domain Bacteria; phylum Pseudomonadota; class Gammaproteobacteria; order Steroidobacterales; family UBA11654; genus CACPJA01. Next base: position 117,198 of record CACJRN010000002.1, on the reverse strand, counting down.
CCTTTTGCGATATTCTGATCAGCATCACTGTCATAATAAATTTGCATCAGTTGTACTCCTTTTTATTAATTTATAAAAAAAACCCCGCTTTTTTGCGGGGCCTCAAAAATTCTTTTAAAAGTAAAAAACTCTATCTTGCCCCTGGATGACAAATTAGCAGCAGGTTCAGTAAAATCTCTTCTGACCCGTAACTAGTTATTAAAACTTCATTGTTATTCATACTTTTCATTCGCAAATATTCATCGAAGTCAGGCTTTTTGTCAACATTTATTATAGTTTCTTCTGAACATTTATTATGACTATGTAACCAATAAATAGAGTGTGTATATGGATATATCCAAAAATATATATCGAATGAAATTACAAGATTTTTTTTAGTAATATTTTTGTCATTAGCCTTTGGAGTATTTTTTGATTATGCTATCATCAATTCTTCCTTGGGACGTGTACCCAAGACTTCAAAATAAACCATTTGGGGAATGTTTTTATGAACAAACATAAAATTACTACCAAACTGATTATAGGTAGTCTTTTACTAGTATCCATTCCAATGATGGTCCCTGCTGAAACTTTGAGCCAAATTTTAACTGCTCAAACAGAAAGGACATTATTGGCTCAAGAATCTCAACAGCGTGTTGACAAGATAAGTGATCAAACAAATAAGTTGGTAGATCAATACAGAGCAACACTCAAAGAAATCGATGGTCTTCAGATCTATAACAAACTGTTAGAACTGCAAATTGAAAATCAGGCCAGAGTCAAGGTCGACTTGGAAAAATCTATTGTACTCGTATCAGTCATTAACAGACAGATTGTCCCCACGATGACAAAAATGATTGATTCTCTCGATCAATTCGTTCAGCTCGATGTTCCCTTTTTGCTAGATGAGAGAACAAAGCGAGTTGATACACTCAAAGAGATTATGCAAAGAGAAGATGTCACAGTTGCTGAAAAGTTCAGAAAGGTTACTGAGGCTTATCAAATAGAAAATGATTATGGAAAAACCATTGAAACTTACAAGGATACACTCGAAGTTGATGGCAAAACCCTTGAACTAGATTTCCTCCGTGTTGGACGAGTAGCATTTATGTATCAATCTGTAGATGGAAAAGTATCGGGTGTTTGGAATCAAAAAACGAAGCAGTGGGAAGATGCAAGTGATAATCGTAATGAGATTAAAATGGGTCTAAGTATAGCCAAGAAGCAGGTTGCACCTGATCTGGTTATCATCCCAGTTGATAGTGCGGAGGTACTCTAAATGAAGAAAACATATTTATTCATAGTTTTAGGATGTCTAATCATTAGTCCAGTCTATGCTCAGCAATCAGCTATAACTGTTGATCAATTACTCGAAAATGTAGAACAGGGAAAAATCAACGACAATTCTGAAAATAAGATGAGAGAAGCAGAATTTAGACAGAAAAGGGATCAACAAGAAAAACTTTTATCTGAAGCTGATGCAACAAAAATAACTGAAGAAAATAGAAGCACTCAATTAGAAGCAATATTTGAAGAAAATGAAGCAGAATTAAATATTCTCCAAGATACGCTTACTGAAAGACTTGGTGCCCTTAAAGAACTTTTTGGTGTTATGCAGCAAGTTGCTGGTGATGCCAGAACAAGGTTCGATAATTCATTAACAAATGTCCAATACCCTGATCGTAGTCCATTTCTAGAAGATTTGGCTAAGAAAATTGGAAGTAACTCAAAGCTTCCATCTATTGAAGAGATTGAAAGACTTTGGTTTGAGCTTCAAAGAGAAATGACGGAGTCAGGAAAAGTCGTGAAATTCACGACAGACGTAATTGATACCAATGGAAGCAAGCAGTCAACTGAAGTGGTTAGAGTAGGTGCATTTAACATAGTCGCGGATGGAAAGTATCTAACATACTCCCCTGAAACTGGTAATGTCACTGAAATTCCAAGACAGCCTGAAGGTAGAAGGTATACAAGCAGTACCTCAAATGTTTTTGAAGCTGGCGATGAGAAAGTTTCATTTGGTGTTGACCCAACACTTGGAGGTGTGCTGGCATCATTGGTGGCACGACCCAATCTCATGGAGAGAGTGCAACAAGGTGGTATTGTCGGTTATCTCGTCTTACTACTTGGTGCATTTGGTGTTGGAATAGCCATACAAAGGCTATATATCCTGATTGATGTTGATAAGAAAGTTACAGCTCAATTGAATAGCGATGTAATCAGCACTGACAATGCACTTGGAAGAGTTCTAAATGTTTACGAAGAAAACAAGAGTGTCGACACAGATACCCTAGAACTGAAAATGGCTGAAGCCGTATTCAAGGAAACGCCAGAGCTGAACAAAGGCTTATTAATCATAAAAGTAATATCTGTTGTAGCCCCATTAATGGGACTTCTTGGAACAGTAACTGGAATGATCAATACCTTCCAGGCTATTACACTTTATGGAACAGGTGATCCTAAACTAATGGCTGGTGGTATTTCACAAGCATTGGTTACCACTGTGCTGGGTCTGACAGTTGCTATACCAACTACTCTTCTTCATACCATTGTAAGCGGAAGAAGCAGAAGAGTAAGCCAGATCATTCAGGAGCAAGGAGCTGGAATCATTGCAAGTCATTCTGAAAAGTCCTCATAATTTGAATAACCAAGAGGATCATTAAGATGGGTGATGTAATTATAGCAGTCAGAGACTTCCTAGAGATGGGAGGACAAGTCCTGAATATAATTGCTCTTGTGATATTCCTAATGTGGATGTTAATCCTCGAGAGAATATCATTTTTCCAATCAGGGTTAATAACACAGAAAACTTCGATACAAGCAAACTGGAGCAATCGATCAAATAAGAAGTCATGGAATTCAGAAGCAATTAGAGAACAGATGATCTCTGAATTTTCAATGTCTGCGAATCAGTATCTATCGATCATCAAGACCCTAGTAGCCCTTTGTCCGTTACTTGGACTGATGGGAACAGTTACTGGGATGATACAAGTATTCGATGTAATGGCTATCTCAGGCTCTGGGAATGCTAGATCTATGGCTTCTGGTGTCTCTAAAGCAACAATCCCCACTATGGCTGGTATGGTTGGCGCTTTATCTGGAGTGTTTTTTGTGACATTGTTAAATCAAAAGGTAACATCTGAAGTCGAAGATTTAGAAGATAATCTAACGGCAGACGAATAAATAATTAAGGTAAGAAAATATGAGAAAGAATCTATTTCAAGCACAACCAGAAGAAGAAGCTGAAATAAACCTCACGCCAATGCTTGATGTTGTTTTCATCATGCTGATCTTCTTTATTGTAACGGCTTCATTTGTAAAGGAATCCGGTCTTGATGTGAATCGTCCTGATGCACCTACTGCAGTTAAGAAAGAAAATGCCAATATTCTGGTTGCAATTGGAGCAAATAATGAAATTTGGATTAATAGAAGAAGAATAGATCCTAGAGCAGTTAGAGCTAATATTGAAAGAATGCATGCAGAAAACCCTGAAGGTGCTGTCATTATTCAGGCTGATAAAAAAGCTTTCACTGAAACACTTGTAACAGTTATGGACTCTGCCAGACAAGCTGGCGTTTATAACGTATCTATTGCTGCAAATGAAGGTGAATAACTGACCGTATATAAATATGTCTGAACTGATTCAACAAATTAGAGATACGATAGGAATTCAAGATCCTTTAACTCGAATAGCAGCAGCTGGCTTCCTTTCTGTATTCACAACATTTGGGATACTTTGGGTTATGCAAATACTTATTGCAACTGGAGAAGGAGCAATCACTTCAAAGTATGAAGGACGTTTCGTAGATTTCGTTCGAATCAAAAAAGATGAATCTTTAGATCTTAAAAATGCAAAACCAAAAAAACCACCGGAGCCAGAAGAGCCACCTCCTGAACCAGAACAGCAAATGGATGATATCGATACAAGCATGGATACAGTCAGCATAGGAGCTGTAGATGCGAATGTAGACGTAGCAGCTGGCATTGGTGGGTTTAATGCTGGAGAAGGTGAGTATCTTCCAATCGTTAAAGTTGCACCCATATATCCAAATAGAGCTCTCTCAAGAGGTATAGAAGGCTATTGTATCGTTGAATTTGTTGTTACCAGAAACGGAACTACTGCAAACGGAAAGATTGTAGAATGCACCAGCAGTCTTTTTGCTAATGCATCATTAAAAGCTTCGTCTAAGTTTAAATATAAGCCCCGAGTAATCAATGGAACGCCAATTGATGTACCCGGCGTCCAACACAAAATTACATTTGAGCTGGAGAAATAAATGAAGAAGTTCACGTTATTTTTTATTCTTTCTTTAAGTTTAGTTTTACTGCCCACTTTTTTATCCGTCCCTATGAGTGATGTCACTGCTCAAGAAGGAGAGCAAAGAAAAACTAAAAAAGTTGGGGCAATGACTGAAAAAGTTGCTAAGAAATTGTCTGCTGCTCAAGAATTAATTGAAGCTGAAAAGATTGAAGAAGGTCTTAAAGAGTTAAATGACATCATGGCATTCAAAAAACTCACAGACTACGAAAGAGCTCAAGTAAATTATTTTTATGGGTATGTAGAGTATCTTAAAGAAAACTATCAAGGGGCTATAAACTTCTACCGTAAAGTACTTCAAGATGAGAAGGTTCCTGAGGGGCTTGTATCATCAGCTAGAACTACAATCGCACAACTTTACTTTCAACTAGAAGACTATCCAAGAACCGTCTCAGCTGTTGATGATATTCTCAAGAATCAAACAACTCCTAGACCAGACCTCTATATTCTTAAAGGTACAGCTCAGTACCAAATGGATCAGTTTGAAAAAACCATTGAATCAGTTGAAGAAGCAATATCTTTGGCTGAATCAAGAAATGCTGATCGTGTTACCCAGCTACAAAAGAATGTCACTTCAGCAGCTGGAAAATACAGAGTGAAGTATGACCGAAATAATATTGATTACATATCGCTTGCCAATGAGGTAAAGAAAGTTCTCAAACTTCAACTAGAGCAAACGAGAAAAGGTAATGAAAAATATGTTCAGCTTGAAGAAGAAATTAAAGGTCTTGAAGCAGATGCAAAAAACCTAGCCATTGGACCAACAAAAGAGCAATGGTGGTTATTACTTCGAGCCAGTTACTATTCATTAGAACAAATGGATCAAGTAAAGAGAATCTTAGAAAGGCTTGTAGTCGAGTGGTCTAAAAAAGAGTACTGGGTTCAACTCTCTGCAATGTATTCGCAGGATAGGCAAGAAGAGGAACAGATAGCTGCTTACCAGACAGCATATCATGAAGGATATCTAGAGAAGAGTTCCGAGTTTGTCATGATGGCACAACTTTATCTTTCTAAGGAAGCACCCTATGAGGCTGCAAAACTTCTTCAAAAAGCTGTGGATGATGGAAAAGTTGATACAGATGATGAAAAAAATTGGATGGTTTTGGCGCAAGCATGGTTTTTATCTAAATATGATGACAAAGCCATCGTTGCCCTTCGGGAGGCAGCTAAACTGACCGATGATGGTGAACTTGATTTGAGGCTGGCTAGGTCTTTATCAAATATTGGCGACTACACGGGTTGTATTGAATCAGCAAACACAGGTATCTCAAAAGGTTCTTTGAAGCGACTAGATGAGTCATATATTACAAAAGGGATGTGTGAATTTGAAGCTGCTGAATATGAAGATGCAAAGGAATCCTTTGCAATGGCAAAAGTTGATGCAGATCGAAGAAATGACATCGCGCTTCAACAATGTGCTGATTCTGAAAATCTATCACTTGATGAGTTAATTCTGAAGATGGAGACTCAAAAAGCCTTCCTTGAAATGGGTAAAGAAATTGAAGAGAAGGTTATCAGATGCCAGCTCCCTTCGTCAGTTAAAACAGTTGAGAATTGGTCAAATTTCTTAGAAAAAGAAGTAGAAAGAGTGACGCTACTGCAAACACAAATTGCTGCTATTGAAGCCCAACTTGCATCGGGTGAATCACAAGCCCTGACATTTTAACTAGATAGAATATCCCAAAACATTTTCGTTGCAGTAATTGCTAGCAATAAGCTAAATACTGCTTGCAGTCTGCTCCTCTCAAATTTATGAGCCAATCTGACTCCAATAGGCACAAAAAGTATGGTTAAAGGAATAATCAGTGCTGCATAAAGAAGGTTCACATAACCAATGGAATAATCAGGAAGGTTTTCGACAGCTTGACCACTGATCATGAATCCTATAGATCCAGGTACCGCTATTACAATCCCAAGAGCAGATGAAGTACCTATCGCTTTTCTAATTTCAATTCCCATATAACTCATTATTGGCACACTTAAGTTTCCACCACCAATACCCATCATTGATGAAAATATACCAATAAAAAAAGGAGAGAAATTAAGCAATGGATTTTGAATAATTGTTAATGTTTCATCCTTTCTGCTGCTGGTAAACATTTGATATGAAACCACTGATGCCAGTGTTGCAAAAAGTAAAGTGAGGCCTTTGAAAGATGATATGCCTGCCAAGTAACTTCCCAAAATAGAGCCTAAAGCTATGGGTGCAAACCATTTTTTGAATATTGTTTTTTTAAAGGAACCTCTTTTTGAATGCTCAAATGCAGATCTCAATCCAGTTGGAATAATTATAAAAAGAGAAGTTCCAACTGCAACATGCATTATGATTGATTGATCAAAACCAAAGTATGTCAAAAGATAGTAAATCATAGGAACAATGACTATTCCTCCGCCAATACCTAACATTCCAGCTAGTATCCCTGCAAAAGAACTTGCTGAGGCAATAATGAATAAAGTAATTAAATCAGGTTGCAAAAAAAGTTCTCCTAGACATTTATTATCTCGATTAGCTCACCGCTATTTCCTTTAATTGTAGATGCTTGAGATTTTTCAAAGCTTGGGATATTTGAATCATAATTTTTGCCTATCAAACCAGAATCATGAGCAATAAAACTGACTATTGAGATACCTGATGGCAAGTAACCTGGCCTACAAGTTCTGGGACCAGCTTTGGATGGCATTTCATCCAGTTCAATCAAAGATTGACCCCTAATTGCGAGGGCAGCAGATTTATATTTTGTGTCTTCTGGTAGATCGAAAACTTTGGAGATGGCACGAATCCTTGACTGCATAGGTGCTGCTTTTTTTACAGATAATTCTTGATGCAAAAATGATTGCATCTGATCTAGATTCTCTCCTGCAAGAATAACAATAAAAGTCTGGTCAATATCACATCTTGGGGACGGGCTATCAAATTCATCCAGTTTAGATTTGAACTGGGTAAGATATATAATTTCTTTTGATGGTCCCAAAATCTGCATTGCCCTGATTTGATCAGTGAAGGACAAATCTGCAGGCTCACCAATCACCTCAAAAGGGGAGCCGATCAACTTTTCTGCTGACTGATCTACATCTCTTACAATTAATTCGGCTGCGTTCCATCCATAAGTTCCAAACGGAACATAATCTTCGTCTATATCTTGTTCTATGAAACGAAAAAAGAAATCATTAGAGCTTTCCGGACTCATAAATATCATCCTTGAGCCTTCAATATTTTCGGCATCCCAGGTTTTGGCTTGCTGAGCACTTACTGTTGTCGATGAGATGAAACGATAGCCTAGGTATTTTGAATAAATATCTATGACCCTATCCAAATCAGGACTGGTTATTGTCACTGCTGTAATTCGACCTAATTGCATGTGATCACACTAGTTCAAAAGATAGAGAATATCATAATATTTGTATACACTTGATCAAATCTAGAAAAACAAAACGGAGTGTAATGGTGTCAAAAGTTTCAATTTGCGAAGTAGGGCCGAGGGATGGTCTTCAAAGTGAGCCTGAGCTTCTATCAACTGAAGTTAAAAAAGAGTTTATTACTAGATCAATCAATGCAGGCATAAAGAACATAGAGGTTACAAGCTTTGTGCATCCAAAAAAGGTGCCTCAAATGGCTGATGCCGAGGAATTAGTGGCTTCCTTACCAAACCATGATGATGTCTCCTACATAGGTCTAATAATGAATCAAAGAGGTTTTCAAAGAGCAAAGGATTGTGGAATAAAAGAAGTTGGCATGGTTATTGTCAGTACTGATACTTACAATATGAAAAATCAGGGAGTAATCACCCAACAATCCATCGATAATTGGCTTGAAATTGCTGATGAAGCTAAATCATCAGGGATTCGGACAAATGTTTTGATTGCATGCTCTTTTGGTTGTCCTTATGAAGGGGAGGTTGACCCAGAACACATTGCAGGAATAGCTGAAAAAGTTCTTAAGGGTAATCCTGATATCATTGGATTGGCTGACAGCGTCGGTGTTGCTGTCCCCAATCAAATTAAAAAAACATTCTCTTTGATAAAAGAGCTTGCACCTGATTTACCTCTGAGAACGCATCTTCATAATACTAGAAATACTGGTCTAGCTAATGCTGCTGCTGCTATCGAAGCTGGTGTCACAATTGTTGATGCATCAACAGGAGGCATAGGAGGCTGTCCTTTTGCACCAAAAGCAACTGGTAATATACCCACTGATGATTTGCTATATATGCTTAACCGTTCTGGAATAGAAACTGGTGTAGACCTTAATCAAATTGTAGAGAACTCTGAATGGTTAGAATCAGAACTTGGGAGAGCTGTTCCAGCTATGGTACCCAAAGCCGGAATTTTCCCAGAAAACGCTGAAATAAACATGTAAAAAAAGTATGATTATTGAGTATTTTTTTTTAAGGTAGTACTCAAAGAATTCAAATAATAAATCGAACTAAAAGAAATTAGTTAATTGGTTTAGATTTAAATAAAAGGAGAAATTATGAGTTATCGACTTGGAGTTGATGTAGGGGGGACTTTCACTGATCTTCTTCTAATCAATGAAAAAACAGGCACAATGTGGACTGCTAAGGTTCCAAGTACACCAGAAGACTCATCGATTGGTGTATTCAATGGAATAAATCGGGTTTGTAAAAATGCAAAAGTAGACCCATCTAAGATTACATCTGTGATGCATGGAACAACTGTAGCAACCAACACAATATTGACTGGCACTGGAGCAAAAGTCGGTCTAATTACCACAAAGGGCTATAGGCAAGTTCTGCAAATTGCTCGTTCATTTGTCCCAGGAGGACTTGGCGGTTGGGTAATTTATAATAAAAGCGAACCTTTGGCGCCGCTTTCTTTGACCATGGAAGCAGATGAAAGAATCTCAGCGAAAGGTGAAGTCCTTTCTAAGCTTAAAGTAGGTCAACTCGCAAAAGATATCAAAGCACTAAGGGATAAGGGCGTCGAAGCCGTAACAGTTTCATTGATCAACTCATTTGCCAACGACAAACATGAGAAAGAAATAAGAAAAGTAATACGGAATAAAAAACTATTGCCGAAGATTCCTGTATCGCTCTCATCTGAAGTTGTTCCAGAAATGCAGGAATACGAAAGAACAATTACTACAGTTGCGAATTCTTATGTAAGACCAAAAGTAGCAGAATACGTCAAAAACTTACAAAACGGCCTTAAGAGAAGAATGAAAAATGTAAAGCTCAGGATTCTCAGATCAGATGGCGGTCTTGCATCAGCAAAAGCATCATCTGACTCACCTGTAAATCTTCTAATGAGTGGACCAGCAGGTGGTGTATCGGGTGCAATTTGGATTGCAAAACAAGCAGGTTTCGAGAACCTAATGACATTCGATATGGGTGGAACCTCAACGGATGTTTCCTTGGTTAAAAATGGTGTTGCAGAGCAAAGCAGAGAAACCTCTGTTGGGGATGTAACGGTTAGAGCTTCATCTGTTGATGTAAGAACAGTTGGAGCAGGTGGTGGTTCTATCGCTCATGTTCCTGAATTAACCGGAGCACTGAGAGTTGGGCCACAAAGTGCCGGAGCAGCTCCTGGGCCAGCATCATATGATAAAGGTGGAACTGAACCGACTGTGACTGATGCAAACGTGGTTCTAGGATATATACCATCTGAGCACGTTGCTTTAGGTGGTGACAAGGATTGGAAGATCAGGAAAGACCTTGCTGAAGAGTCGATTAAGCCAGTGGCTAAAGCGCTCGGATTATCTGTCAAACAAGCTGCAGCAGGAATCATAGATATCGTAAATGAAAATATGTATGGAGCTTTGAGGCTGGTATCTGTAGAGAAAGGTTATGATCCCAGGGACTTCGCTTTAATTGGTTTTGGTGGAGCAGGTCCGCTTCATGCCAATGCTCTTGGAAAATTAACAAACTCATGGCCAGTAATTATTCCGCCAGGGCCTGGGGTTCTTTGTGCCTATGGAGATGTAACGACGAATATTCAGGATGAGTCGTCAATGTCTTTTATAAGAAGATTTTCTCAAACTGATAAAAAGGAAGTGGTTAAGATTTTTGAAGATCTTGCAAAAAAAGCTTCTAAAACCTTGGATGCAGAAGGGGTATCTAAAAGTAAGAGAACTACATCTTATCAAGTTGACCTGAGGTATTTAGGTCAGGGGCTAACTATTAATGTTGACTTTGAGATAGCTGATCTCAAGAAAAAAGGACTGGATGCCATTGGAGACAAATTTGATGAACTCCATAAACAGTTATTTACTTTTTCACTAGATGAGGAGAAAGAATTGGTTAATCTAAGAGCGGTTGTCAAAGATCAAGCTCTTTCTCTGAAAGCACCTTCTGTAAAGAAAGGATCAGCGAAACCATCTAAAGAATCAATAATTAGTGATGACGCCAAGGTTTATATGGATGGCAAGAACCAAAAAGCAACCATATACGATCGAGCAAAACTAAAATCAGGAAATGTCATTAATGGTCCAGCCATTGTTATGGAAATGGATTCAACTACTGTAATACTTTCTAAGCATAAAGGTAAGGTAGATAAATATGGCAATATATTAATTACACCTCAAGGTTAAGGGAGACATCATGCCTGCAAAAATAATACAAAAAAATAATAAAAAGTTTAAAAGGGTTAAATTAGATCCAATTACATTAGATGTGATTGAGAACTCAATGTTTTCTGCTAGATGGGAAATGGATGCAGTACTTTTTAGGACTGCTATGTCTCCAGGTATACGTGAACAAGGGGATGAGTTTCCAATGATTGCTAACCTAGATGGAAAGATGGTCGTTGGTCAGTTTGGTAGTTTTATTCATGGGTTTAAAGAAGCCTTTGATGGAACAATTGAAGAAGGCGATATGTTCTTAACGAATGACCCATATTCTTGTAATGGTGCAGTAAGTCATGCAAACGACTGGCTTCTCTTAAGGCCAATCTTTAAGGACGGAAGATTGATAGCTTATGCAGCAATGTTTGGTCACATGACTGACGTCGGTGGAAAAGTTCCTGGAAGCTTACCCACTGATGCAACTCAGATTTTTGAAGAAGGGGTAAGAGTCCCACCTACAAAGATCTATAAAAACGATGAATTACAGGAAGAGATACTCAATATTATTCTTCATAACTGTAGACTTCCTGTATGGAACAAAAGTGACTTCAATGCAATTGTCGCATCCATTAGAACTGCAGAGAAAAGAGTGATTGAGATGGCGACTCGGTTTGGAGATGATATCTTCTATTCGGCGCTTGAGGATCTTCTAGATAGAAATAAGAAAGCAATGGGAACTTTAATCCAAAATACTGTTCCAACAGAGAAACAATATTTTGAGGATTATATTTGTGATGATGGCTTAGAAATGGGTCCATACAGAATTAAATGCGCCATGTGGAGAGAAGGCAAAAAGGTGATCTTCGACTTTGAAGGAACAGATCCGCAGTCAATAAGCTCTGTAAACTTTTTCTTAAATGAGGAAATGTTCAAGATGTTTTGTGGTGTATATATGATCATGGTTTTTGATCCAGCCATTATGTTCAATGATGGGTTCTATGATTTGATGGAAGTGAGGATACCTGAGGGAACTTTACTCAAACCCAATTATCCAGCAGCCCTATCATGTAGAACACATGCCTTGGGAAGGATTTTCGACGTCCTAGGCGGACTGCTAGGGCAAGGTGCACCTGAATTTTTATGTGGTGCAGGATTCTCAGATAGTCCTCATCTAATGTATTCAGGGTATGACAAGAATGGTGAGTGGTATCAACTTTACATGATTGGTTTTGGTGGAGTTCCAGGGAAACCAATGGGCGATGGACCTGATGGGCATTCGCTATGGCCGAGCTTTACCAATGTCCCTAATGAGTTTCTAGAAAGCTATTTTCCATTAGTTATAGAAGAATATTATACAGTTCCAGATAGCGGTGGAGCAGGGTACAACAGAGGTGGTAATGCGCTTTGTACGACTTATAAGTTTTTAGAGCCCGGAGAAGTATCAATTCATGACGACAGATGGCTAACATATCCTTGGGGTGTAAATGGCGGTCTACCTGGTGCCAGAAGCACAAAAACGCTTGTCAGAAAGAATGGAGATACTGAATTACTTCAATCTAAGTGTGACAGAATTGCTGTTGAAGAAGGCGATACACTTTACCATGTAACATGGGGTGGAGGAGGATGTGGAGATCCTTTCACTAGAGAGCCTGAAAGAGTTCAATTCGATGTTGATGCTGGTCTTGTTACTAGAGAAGGCGCTAAAGAAAACTATGGTGTAGTTCTTAGGAAAGACCTGAGTATAAACAAAGCTGCAACAGTCAAACTTCGTGCTGAAAAATCTAAGGCAAGAGGTAAAGTTAAACTATTTGATAAGGGCTTCTCTTCAATTAAAGAACTCAAGGCAAGATGTGAAGATGAAACAGGTCTGAAAGCACCGGCTGATCCTAAATTCCAGAAATGGATGACAGCCTCTTAGATTCTCACTAGATAAATATGCTTATTCCATAATCACTCAGTGTGATTATGGATATGCACGTCAGTTTGTGGATATGGAATTGCGATTCCCTCTTGATCGAACCTTTTCTTGATTTCTTCAAGTAGAGAATAATATACATCAATATAGTCTGAATTCTTAACCCAAGGTCTAACGATAAAATTGACACTGCTATCAGCTAGTTCGGATACAGCAATTCTTGGCTTGGGTTCATTCAAGATACGGTCATCCTTAGATAAAATATCTGCCAAAACTGATTTCACTTTATCGATATCATCCTCGTAGCTGCAACTGGCTATAATATCAACTCTCCTTTTATCTTGATTTGAGAAATTAACAATACTTCCATTCATGATGCTGCCATTGGGAACAATGACCAGCTTATTATCAGGGGTTTTTAGAACAGTTGAAAATATTTGTATGTCATCAACTGTGCCTAAATGATTGTCCGCCTGAATATAGTCTCCCACCTTGTATGGTCTATAGATGACTATCAAAATACCTGCTGCAAAGTTAGAGAGTGAACCTTGTAACGCAAGACCAATAGCAAGACCTGCAGCACCTAAAACAGCAATAATGGAAGTTGTTTGTATTCCCAGCTGATTGATTGCTGCGATAAAAATCACAATCATCAATAATGTATTGAGAAGATTTGTAACAAATATCCTCACAGTATCTTCTGTATTTGATCGTTCTAAAGCGGTTGAAATGACTTTGATTAGGATTTTAACTACCTGTCTTCCTATGATTAGGATAGATAGAGCAATGAATAAGCTGATTCCAAAAGAACTCAATAACTCTGAAAGCTGATTCCAAAGGTTTCCGTCTAAATTAAATTCCATAATAATTACCTCGCTTTCTGATGATATCCAGTATTGGGCATTAAATCGATCGCTGATGCCATTCTATTGCTCATATTATAAAATGATGCAACTGCAGATATATCCCAAATATCATGTTCATCAAATCCTTCATTTCTTAGATCCTCTCGATCTGCATCAGTTATCTTGTCTGGGTTTTCACTGAGTTTCCATGCAAAATCCAACATTGCAAGATGTCTATCACTTAGGTCAGCTGACCTATAGTTCATAACCAAAAGTTCACCTAAAATTGGGTCTTTAGATATCTTTCTTACAGCTGCGCTATGTGAAACCATGCAGTAATAGCAACGATTATGGGAAGATACAACCACAGCAATCATTTCTCGTTCTAGTTTAGAAAGGCCTGAATCACCAAGCATCAAGTTATTATAGAAACCCATAAAATGATCGAGTTTGACCTCGTCATGAGCATAAGCCAATAGAACATTAGGCACAAAGCCTAGGCTCTCCTCACATTGTTTAAAGTAATCTTGAGTTTCTTTCTTTAGCTTTCCTATTTCAATATTGTCTGTAATGCTCAATGCTGAAATATGATTTGGTTGAGACATTGCTTTTCCTTTGTTAACTATGATTTCTAATTATTGATATTATTATAATGATAGCAATTGCTCAAAGGAGAATATCATGCCAACTGTTTTAGTCACTGGAGCCAACAGAGGATTGGGTTTTGAACACGTAAAGCAATATGCAGAGAAAGGATGGAATGTCATTGCCTGTGCAAGAAACCCAGAGAAAGCAGAAGATTTACAAGCCCTCAATAAGAAATACGAAGAGCATTTTACTATTGAGCAATTAGAAGTTATTGATCACCCGAGGATAGAAGAGTTAGCTGAGAAATATAAAGGCACGCCGATTGATATTCTTTTAAATAATGCTGGAACTACAGGGCCTATGGGGGTACCTGGAGCAATGGAGTATCAAAAAATAGATAGCATGGATTACCAAATATGGAGAGATATTCTAGAGGTGAATCTGTTGTCCCCATTTAAAATAGCAACTGCATTTAAAGAGCATGTTTCTGAAAGTGAAAAAAAGATTCTTGTAATGATGTCTAGTGATCTGGGTTCTGTTGAGCAGAATAACTTTGGAGGATTTTATTCATATCGAGCAAGCAAATCAGCTTTAAACATCATCGCCAAAGGAATGTCTGTTGACTGGCAAGATATCATTGTGATTGCTCTGGCACCTGGATGGTGTAGAACTTACTTAGGAGGAGCAGAGGCTGAGGTTGATCCTGCGGAGAGTGTTGCGGAGCAACAAGTCATGTTTGAGTCAATTAAAGAGAATGATAGTGGTAAATTTTTAGATCGATTTGGTAACCAAGTTCCCTGGTAAATCAATACATAACTGTAGTGGCCTTTGTTTTGAGATAAGAATCCAATCCTTCTTCTCCAAATTCTCTTCCCCAACCGGATTGTTTGTTGCCTCCAAAGGGGATTGCAGAATCAACTGCTGCGTGACAATTGATACTGACTTGACCGGAATCGATTAGTGCAGCCATTTTATGACCGGTCGATATATCATTTGTCCATACGCTGCCTGACAAACCATATGTTGTTTTATTTGCTCTCTTTGCAATTTCCTCAAGAGATTCATTGCTAAACTTTTCAATGCATAGAACAGGGCCAAAAATCTCTTCTTTAGCAATTGACATCTCTCCCGTAACATCAGTAAAAATTGTTGGCTCTATGAAGTACCCCCTATCATTTACTTCATTACCACCACAGACCAATGTTGCACCTTCAGAAATTCCTTGCTTTATATATTTCATTACTCTTTTTCTTTGATCTCCAGATATCAATGGTCCAAAGTCATTTGTTTGTATTAGGCCATGACCAATTTGGAATGATTCAGCCATACTCTTAACTCCTGCAACCAGTTCATCATGTATGTCTTCATGAACAAATACTCTCGTTCCAGCCATACAATTTTGTCCTTGAAGGAAAAAACACGCTCTTGCTACGCCCGGTATCGTTTTCTCAAGATCGGCATCATCAAAGACAATAACAGGGCTTTTACCACCTAATTCAAGGGTAACCTTCTTCAAGTTATTGATAGAAGAAGAAACGATCTTTTTTCCAACTTCAGTTGATCCAGTAAAGGTAATCTTATCCACATCATTATGTTTAGCGAGCGCATCTCCAGCGGTTTCACCAAGGCCAGTGACAATATTCACGACTCCTTTTGGTATTCCAGATTTTTCTATTAAATGACCAAAATATAATGCAGTTAGAGGAGTCAGTTCTGCAGGCTTAAGCACAACAGTGCATCCTGCAGCAAGAGCTGGTGCCAGTTTCAGAATTGCAAAAATCAAAGGCGAATTCCACGGAATAATTGCGCCAACAACACCAATAGGCTCCCTCTTTGTATAAGTCAAGGATTCACCATTCATTGCACCACCTGGCGAGACAGGAATTGTTTTTCCATGAATTTTTGGTGCCCAGCTCGCATAATATCTTAAAAGAGTCACGCCATGGCTTGCGATTGAGTATTGAGCAAGCTCCAAAGGCATGCCATTGTCCAGTACTTCAAGTTCCGAAAGGACTGAGAAGTTAGCCTCAATCTCATCAGATAATCGATGTAAGATTTGAGCTCTATCATGTGAAGGAATATTAGCCCATTCTCCAGATAATGCTTCTCTTGCTGCATTGACTGCTAAATCAATATCTTTAGTTGTTCCAGACTGAACTTCAGCTATTTTTTCCTCAGTCGCAGGATCAAAAACTGGAATCTTTTCCCCAGAAGATGATTGCTTCCATTCACCATCAATGAATAACAGATGCTCAGACTCTAAAAAATTCTTGGCTTCTTCGCTTATCTTAAGTTTGTCTTTATTGGTCATAATTAATGGTTTTGAATAAAATGGATTATCAGGATAGTTTACAATGATTTATCATTATTCAAACACAAAATCATGAAACAGACTTTAAGATATTTAGATATTTTTGAAAGGAATGTCACATTCCTAGCTTTTGGTGTATTGGTTTTCGTGATGTTTAGTGATGTTGCTTTCAGAGAAATTACCGGAACAGGATTACATTGGTCAAGACAAGTTGGTGTATACGCAAACTTATTTGTGGTGATGTTTGGATTAGGTGTGGCTTCATCCGAAGCAGCTCACTTGAGACCTAAATTTGCAGACAATTGGTTACCGAAATCATTTGATCCTATACTCTATCGAATCCAAGAAGGTTTGATGTTTATTTTTTGTTTTGCATTTGCTGTGATTGCTTTTCAAGTTGTTGCTGAAACATTTAGGGATGATGTTCAATCAATGGTCCTGAGGATAGCTGTCTGGCCTTTCCAAATGATTATTCCAACCGCATTCTTACTGACATCTATTAGGCATCTCATTTATACAATTAAACCGGATCTCAGACCAGAAGAGGGTGCCCGCTTAGGGAGAGAATAATACGATGCTTTCAGCCTTATTTCTTCCAATCATAATTATTGTCCTCTTTTTACTGAGACAAAATCTTATTGTTATCTTGGGGATTGCCACTGCATATGCTTACTGGGCATTTGGTGACGGTGTCATTAGTAATATTGTTGTCGATGCATGGGATGCAGCAAACAAAGACATATTGCTCTCCATACCATTATTCATACTTGCTGGAAATATTATGTCGAGAGGAGGGATGGCATCACGACTCATTGACTTAATGACTTCATTAACAGCTCCTATTCCAGGTGGATTGGCGATTGCAACAATCATGTCTTGTGCAGCATTTGCAGCTGTATCAGGGTCTGGGACAGTCACATTGCTTGCCATAGGAACACTTATGTATCCTGCACTGATTAAAGCAGGTTATCCAAAACACTTTGCATTAGGTGCATTATGTGCAGCCGGTACTTTAGGAATAGTTGTGCCGCCGAGTATTCCATTGATTTTATATGGAATCATGACGCAAACTTCAATTGGGGATTTATTTATTGCAGGAATTGGTCCCGCAATATTATTGACATCACTTATGCTGACTTATGCAGTTGCTCAAAATTTTTCTCATCGAGAAGATTCATGGGACTTTTCTTATATTGTAAAAGCCCTCCGTAAGGGCATCTGGGCTCTATTGATGCCACTCATTATTCTTGGAGGAATATACACTGGTTACTTTACTGCAACTGAATCAGCAGCTGTCGCAGTTGTTTATGCCTTCATTGTAGAATCATTGATTCATAAAGAAATGAACTTGGATGACTTGAGAGATGTTATAGGGGAGACAACAAAATTGCTGGGGTCACTATTTCCAGTTTTAATGATTGCTTTGAGCTTAAATGTATTTCTCACATATGAAGAAGTACCGCAAAATTTGGTTGCATGGATGAGCGACAAAATAGATAACCCTGTAACTGCTCTACTGACTATTAATCTTTTCCTCATACTTATTGGTTGTCTAATAGACATTGGATCAGCAATTCTGATTCTTGCCCCCATGCTGATGCCCATTGCAGCATCACAAGGCATTGATCCCACACACTTTGGAATCATCATGGTGATGAATTTAGAAATTGGATACCTAACACCACCCTTGGGTTTAAATTTAATTGTTGCAATGGGTGTCTTTAAAGAGAAATTTTGGACCATATGCAAAGCCACAATTCCATTTTTAATCATAATGCTGATTGGTTTAATGACTGTATCTTTTGTGCCTGAAATCGCATTATTTATGGTTGATTAATTTTTTGTGTAATAAAATATCATTTTGCTAAATATTCGAGGAGAAAATTAATGAGCATTAAAGTCGGAGATAAAGTTCCAAATATAAACTTTACAACCATGACAGCGGATGGGCCTGCACCTGTTGGCTATGATGATTTATTTGCTGGAAAAAGAGTTGCTCTATTTTCAGTACCTGGAGCATTCACCCCAACTTGCTCCTTACAGCATTTGCCTGGCTTTATACAGAAAGCAAGTGAGCTAACAGCCAAAGGGATTGACACAATTGCATGCATGGCTGTCAATGATGTATTTGTAATGGATGCTTGGGGAAAAAGCCAAGATGCCGATGGTAAAGTAATGATGTTGGCAGACGGAAATGGAGAATTCACTTCAGCCATTGGTCTCGAACTCGATGCCTCTGGATTTGGGATGGGAACAAGAGGACAAAGATTCTCCTTGGTCATCAATGATGGTGAGGTAGAGATCGTGAACATTGAAGATGGTGGCGAATTTAGAGTCAGCAGTTGTGACCATATGATTGATCAACTCTAAATTGACCATTAACAAAAAAATTGTCCTAAAAAAGTCTCCTGAGGGGATACCGACTGAAGGAGACTTTGAGCTTATAGAGGAAGAAATAAGCACTCCACAGAAGAATCAATTTCTCAGTAGAACCATTCATCTTTCTTTGGATCCATACATAAGAGGTGTAATAACAGGGCGTCATATTTACTCAGAAAAAGTCAATGTTGGTGATACCATTGTTGGACGAACAGTATCTGAAATAATCGAATCCAATCATCCTGATTATAAAAAAGGTGAAGTTGTTCTGACTTCAAATGGATGGCAGGAGTATGGTCTATCAGATGGTGATGGTGTAAGAAAGTTAAATGATCATGAGGGAAAACTCAGCACAGCATTAGGAATAATGGGTATGCCTGGACTCACTGCATATGCCGGTCTAATGGTATATGGGGAACCAAAAAAGGGTGATGTACTCGTTGTCTCAGCGGCAAGTGGTCCAGTTGGATGCATGGTTGGTCAAATTGCACAGATCCATGGGGTGAATGTCATAGGCATTGCTGGATCTGAAGAGAAATGCAGCGCAGTTAAAGAGGTCTTCGGTTTCAAAGATTGTATCAATTATAAAACAGAAGATATTGATCAAAGAATTAAAGAATTATGCCCTAAAGGCGTGGATATCTATTTTGACAATGTTGGAGGAGAAACTCTGGATATCATGACAAGAAATTTGGCTTATGAAGCAAGAATTGTTCTCTGTGGATTTATGACCCAATACAATCTCTCAACTCCACCACCAGGACCAAATCTGGGACCAATCGTTGGTGCAAGGGCAACGATAAGAGGAGTCGTTGTTTATGATCACTATGATAAGCAAGATGAATTCATCTCAAAAGCCAGTCAATGGCTTAGAGATGGGTCCATTCAATATCTAGAAGATGAAGTTATTGGGATCAAGAATACGCCCGCTCAGTTTTGTAAATTAATGAGGGGAGAAAACTTCGGCAAAACAATTGTCACTATGCAGTGACAGTGATCTTTTTAGTTAAGTGATTTTTGGAGGATAAAAAACACCCTCGTTGATCTTCCTATTGACGGTATCCTCTATATTCTCTCCAATCTGTTTCTTTGAAGACATCGGTTTTTCAGCAAAAGAGTTTGATGGATAGAAAACAGTCTCTTCATATACTCGGCGGTAAACCTCTGTCCGAAGAGTCCCTAAACGGTTGTAACCATAAATACCTGGACTTGCTGTTCTGACTCGCCTCAAAGCATCCATATCAATAACAGCAGACGCTCTAGAGCTTTCACCAGGACCATGGTTTTGAACCATTACCTGACCATTAAAATCAATAATCTTTGAGTTACCATAGTTTGAACCCTCAGGAAGAGGGCCTCCAATCATTCCACCTGCATTAGATGAAATAAAATAAACCATATTTTCTGCAGCGCGAGCTCTTTTGCAAGACTCCCAAGCCAATTGATCATATTTTCCATGATCAGATGTTGGATGAAGTATGATCTCGGCACCTCTCATTGTGAGGGCCCTTGCCGTTTCAGGCCAAGCGATCTCACCACAAGGCATCATGGCAATATTGCCCAATTCAGTTTCAGCAACTGGTAACAGTCCTTCTACTCCATGTTTATCCAAGTACTCATCTAATACATCATGAGGTGAAGTTGCTTCTGTCGTATTTATTCTTCTGAATTTCAGAATGATATCGCCAGAAGGGTCAATCAAAAATGAGCAGTTAAAATATCTTCCAGGCCAATCATCGGGTGATTCATAAGCATTTGCACCAATATAAATTTTATACTTCTGAGCCATTTTCTGGATTCTCTCAACTTCACTTGATCCCGGGATCCTAAGGCATGCTTTTTCTATCCATTCGTTCACGTTCTCATTGAGTGGGAAGCCTTGGAGGTTAAACTCAGGGAATAAGTAGAGTTGCTTGATAGAGCCATTCGAGGCAACCAACGATCCCAATAGTTCATCCCAACGGTCTAAACTTTTGTTGACAATCAACATCGCTTCATCACGATTTGTGGCTCTGTTTACCACATGATTCATGGTTTGCATGCATGTAGCTTTCCAAATATCGACCATTGTTTTCTCTTTTATACTCATCACTCTATTTTACCAGATTCTCATGCTGATTGACGTTCGATCACGATGTCATATAATCATTAACACTAAATATGACTAAAAGGGGGTATCAATGAGCGGTCATGACATAGCTTTATTAATTCACTTACTATTATTTGTTTACTGGCTTGGAGGAGATATAGGTGTCTTTTATTCCAGTGGTTTGTCGGTGAATCGAAGCTTATCTCGTGAAGCGAGGCAAATGGCAGGTAAAATCATGATCAACCTAGATCTCATTCCTCGACTTTGCTTAAGCTTGATGCTGACCGTGGGAGGAATCCTGACTGAGTACTATGGGATTGATCATCCTACATGGCAATGGGTTGGAATCATCCTTCTGGGCCCAGTTTGGTTTTGTGCTCTTCTTTATATGCATTTTAATGAAGGCACTGATCTTGTTAAACAAATGACAAAAGTGGACTATGTCTTTAGATGGGTGATGGTCTTCACTTTGTTGGCATCTGTTTACTATGGGTTTTATACTGATCGCCTAGATGCAGAACCATGGGTCGGTTACAAACTCGTTGTGTTTGCAGGCCTGATCTTCTGTGGAATCATGATTAGAAAATATATCGGTGGTTTCATCAAAGGCATTCACAATATAGCAACTGATAACATCAATGAAGCAGATGATATCGAGATGAAAGCAAGCTTAGATAAGGCAAGAATCTTTGTACTTAGCATATGGGTTTTATTGATTGTTGAGGCGTGGATTGGAATTGCTAAACCAGGAAGTCTTGGTTAAGACAATTATAGCGATTTCTTTTTTTCACCTAAGCGAACGAGTAAAAAACACAAATAGCAAAAGCAAGTTGAAAGCCAAACAATTATTGCAATTGGAAAAAATTCACCCGAATATATTGACCCAGATAAAATACTGAATAGACCTCCAGTAACAAGACCTAAAGAGCTTGATAATCCAGAACTTGCTCCAGCAATATTTGGAAAATCACTGACCGCTTTAGCCATGGACATTGAAACAATAAACCCATGGGCAAAAAACATTAAAGATAGCGGAAGAATGATTGAGTAAATGTTTGTGCCTGTAAAATATATGAGTAATGCAAAGAAAAATCCTGCTATCAAATTTAATGATACTCCCAAATTTAGGACACGCATCAGTCCAATTCTCGCCGTAAGGCTTCCAGCATAAAATGAAGCTGATGCATACAAAATGGTTAATGAACTCCATATCAAACCAAATCCAGTGCTCTCTATACCAAGATTCTTTGAAAAGACAGTTGATCCAACGGCAAGAATTGCAAAAAAACTACCCGTAGTGAATCCATAAATGAATGTTGATCCAACAAAGATCTCTGATCTTAGAAGCTTATAATAATTTTTATACCAAACAGATTTTTCTCTTTCTAAATCACTCTTAGTAACTGTCTCTGGTAAAAAGAAGAGAACAGGAATCAAAATGGCAAATCCAATGAATAAAGTAACCATGAATATTCCATTCGGTGATCCTGTAAGAGAGAGTGCAAACGCACCCACTACAGGGGCTATCATCGGGGCCATGCCCATGGTAGCAGTCACTCTAGAGAGAGACTTTGCTGCCATATCACCAGAGTAACTGTCTCTGATAATGGCTCTTGATGTCACTGTACCAACACTCCCTCCGATGCCCTGAAAGAACCTTGCAATGATCAGTGTTGAAAGATCTTCAGCTGTCATACAAATATATGAAGCAAAAATAAATAGAATGATCCCAGATATCATGACGGGTTTTCTTCCAAGCTTATCTGACAAGAAGCCCATAAATGGCTGAGCAATGGCCAAACCAAAAAGATAGGCAGAGATGATGAACTGAATTGTCGAATAATTTGACTGAAATTCGTTGGCAAATAATTCAAGTGTAGGAACAACGATTGCCATACCAAACGGTGACATTCCGCTCGCAAATCCTAATAGAAGAGTAGAGGGCTTTCTTGCAGTTATGGAGCTAGTCAAGCTTAGAAATCAATTCAGGAATAAATTCAAAAAGATCAGCAACAATTCCAATATCAGCAATTTCAAATATTGGGGCATCTGCATCTTTATTGACTGCGACAATTGTTCCAGCATCTTTGATACCAGCTATGTGCTGGATCGCGCCTGATATACCAAGAGCAAAATAAAGGTCTGGAGCAATAATCTTTCCAGTCTGCCCAACTTGCATGTCATTGGGGACAAAGCCTGCGTCGACTGCAGCTCTTGAGGCACCAACCGATGCACCAAGTTTATCCGCTAGTTCATAAAGCAATTCGAAGTTCTCAGCACTACCGACACCTCGTCCGCCAGAAATAACTGTTGATGCAACTTGAAGATCTGGTCTTTCCGTTTTTTCAGATTGAACGCCCCCATAGCGAGTATGACTTGGGATTTCAACCGAAGGCATTTCAGTATCTATTACATTTGCATTGTTCGCATTTCCAAGCTCTTTAAAAGATGCTGTTCTAACTGTTGCCAATATTTTTTGACCATCTGATATTTTTATTGTTTGAATGGCATTGCCTGCGTAGATTGGTCTTTTAAATATTCTTGGTTCTTCAACAGACATGATATCTGTGACTTGATTGACATCGAGAATTGCTGAGATTCTTGGCGCCAAGTCTCTACCAAATGTTGTGGATGGAAGAAGAATGTAATCATAGACATCTGCAACCTCAGCCACCACTGGTGCCATAATTGCTGCAATCGGTTGCTCAAATGCTTCGTTGCTTATTGAAAGAACATTCTTCACTACATCAATAGCTGCTGCTTGTGATGCGATTTCAGAGCCTTTTTCTAAGACCAAAACATCGAGGTCTTCAGAAATTTGTGATCCGCAATTGACTGCTTTTGATGTTGATGAAAGAAGTTGTCCATCAAAATGATCAGCAACAATAAGCACCTTACTCATGACACCAACCCCTTTTCCTTAAGAGCTGCAAAAAGCTCATTTACATCCTCAACCATTACACCTGACTCTCTTGGAGGTGGAGGTGAGACGTTTATTACCTCAATTGCTGAGGTGAAATCAGTCTTCATCTCAGATGATTCAATGACATCAAGAGCCTTCTTCTTTGCCTTCATAATGTCAGGAAGCTTTACGTACCTTGGTTCATTTAGTCTGAGATCAGTTGTTATGATTGCTGGCAGATCAACCTCAAGTGTTTCTAAACCTTGGTCAATCTCTCTAACGACAGTTGCTTTGTCTCCTTCAATTGACACTTGTGAAACAAAAGTGGCCTGCGGAATTGAGCATAATTGAGCAAGAATTTGTCCTGTTTGACTGCAATCATCATCAATTGCTTGTTTGCCCATCATGATTAAACCTGGTTGCTCTTGTTCCACAATCTCATAAAGCGCTTTAGCAACCGTTAGAGGCTCTATTTCCTCATCATGTTTAATAAGTATCGCTCGGTCTGCTCCCATAGCCAATCCCGTTCTCAGTTGCTGTTGAGAGTCATCTGGGCCAATTGAAACTATTATGACTTCAGAGGCATTTCCACTTTCTTTGATTCTGAGCGCCTCCTCAAGTGCAATTTCATCAAAAGGATTGATGCTCATTTTTACACCTTCAGTGACAACACCCGTTTCGTCTGGTTTGACTCTTATTTTTACGTTGTAGTCAATGACGCGTTTTATACAAACTAATATCTTTTCCATGGGTTTATTTTTGTGATTGTTTTGTGCACAGTTATATAATTTGAAGTATTCTGACCTAAAATGTCAGAAAATAACAGCTAAATCCGGAGTAGAGGAATTAAAATTAAAATCAAAAAAATGATCCCAATATTTTTCATTAGCTTGATAGTAGTCGGATGCGCATCTGATGGTGAATTATCAGGATCTCAAACCAGTATCAATGCCAGCAATAGACCAACTTGTTTTAATACTACGAGTATCAATGATTATGAAGTTTTAGATAGAGGAAACCTGATTGTATATGGAAGACCTAGAAAAAGAGCATATCATCTTCAAATAAGCCCGCCTAATCTGGATCTTGGTGGGTCAGACATGATCAGTTTTAGAAGTTGGACTGGAAGGATTTGCGGATATGCTGGAGATGAACTAATCATACCAAATGATATATTCCAGCCTAGGTATTCAATCACGAATGTCACAGAGCTCGATGAGACAGGACTTTATAACTTAATGGTTCAATTTGGAAAAGCGGAGCCTTTGGAAGAGGTCGAACCTGAGGTTACTGGTGAACCAGAAATATCAAGAGAACTAGACAATGACACCGAGGAGAAATCATGAGTGATAAAGAAAGCATCACACAAATTGATCACGAAACAGTGATGGGGAAAATCATTTATCTTTCAGATAAAGAGGATAGGAAAGGGCATGAGAGAGGAAGAGAGTATTTCATCATCAATAAACATGCAAATGGTCATAGAAAAATAGTGGCGCACTGCGAAATTGATGATCGTCCAGCTGTGATGAGGGATATCACCTATTCTTTGGATGAAAACTGGCTTCCTACAGATTGCTTTGTCAGGATTTCTGTCGATGATCAATTCATGGGATCGGGTTGGTTTAACTTTACTGATGGTCATGCTGAATGTGAAACAACAACAGCACAAGAGGGTCGTGTGAGTCAAAAAATGAAAACAGATGGTCGTCTAAAAACTTTTCAAAATCATGCCATTGCATGTGATGCTTGGCATTTAAGACTTTTTGATAGAAGCAGTGATGAAAAAGTGCAAAACTCAGGAGAAATCCTTTTGTCTTCTCCTGATCACAGAGGCGCGACTGGACCCATGCTTTTCCCTATAACTATGAATATTGAGTATGTTGGAGAGGAAGAAGTGACGGTTGGAGCTGGAACTTTTGACGCATTGCACTTCAGATTTGTGGGCACACCTGGTTTACCTCAAGAGCATCCACCCTATGATGTTTGGTGCACAAATGATGGTGATTACCTTTTCCTAAAGGGTGCCGTTGGTGGATATATGCAAACTTATTATGAGCTGGTCGAGCTCTATTAGCATAAAGTTGTGAAATAACAACAAATTTGGTAGTCAACTGTCAAATCGATATAGTATTATTTATCAGTTACTTTTTTACTTAAATAAGGGGAGCATTTATATGAAAAAACTAATTGTTTTATCCAGTGTTTTCTTTGTTGCATTGAGTGGGATTTTATCTCCTGGCTTGTATGCACAAGATACTTTGGAAGAAATAGTAGTTACAGCCCGTAAAAGACAGGAAAACCTGTCTGAGATCCCTCTTTCTATTTCTGTGTTTTCAGAAGAAGACATTAAAGAAAGTGGATTTAAAAACCTTGAAGATCTTTCATTGCAAGTTGCTGGTTTCCAGCATTCTGCTCAAGGTGGTCAAGCACCAGGAAGAGTGAACTCGCAGTTGAGATTCAGAGGGATGAACGTAAACAGTCTATCTGAAGATCCTTCTTTAAATATTGCCACAATGTTTGTGGATGGTATTTATGTGATTGGTGGTTATCACTCAATCCCATTGGAAGAAGTCTCTCGAGTTGAGGTTGTAAAAGGACCTCAGTCTGCACTTTATGGTCGTTCAACATTCGGTGGCGCTGTCAACTACATTACAAAAGATCCTAATTCAGAAGAAACTGAAGGAAGCATCGATCTCACACTAGGTGAAGATGGGGAGATGATTTTCTACGGTTCATTCGAAGGACCGATCACGGATATGTTATCAGGAAGAATTGCGGTCAAATCTTATGAAAGAGACGGCATCTTCACTGCATCTGATGGTGGTGAAATGGGTGAAGAGCAAACAGAATCTATCGCCGGAAGCCTTGTTGCAAAGGGTGATAACTGGAAGCTAAAGTTAAGAGCATTTCACAGTGAAGACAGAGATGGCGGACCAGCAGGTGGTTATATTCTTGGGTATAGAAATGACACATGTACTGGTAAAACAGTCTCAACAGGTGATCCAGCAAACCCAACTGTAAATCCGTCACTATATGTATGCGGTAATGTTCCAGGACCTGGTCAAGCGATTGACTACTTTGGTGGAACCAATGTCATTGACATGAATACTTCATTGAGCTCCTTGGCGTCAGCTTGGTTGTATGGTGGAAGTCCAGTTTCAACAAGTTTTGATGGAAAGGTTCCTACACTTGCAGTTGGTTCATATGGTATGGCAAGAGACATTGATCGAATCAATGCCAACTTCTCATATGACATGGACAATGGTGGAACTATTGAAGCCAGTGCTGGGTATAATCATGTCGCAACCATGTGGATAAGAGACTTTGACTACAGTGCTCAAAGCAACTCATCATCAAGAGACCCTTATATCTCTCATGATAGAACTTATGATATTAAATACATCAGCAATCAAGATGGTCGTCTCAGATGGCTTATCGGTGCCAATAGATATCAGCAAAACTTTATCCATAGAGGACAAGGTGGTGCAATTATCATTGAGTGCGTGAATAGTTTTGGTGCTCCAATTCCTTGGGGTGGAGTTGATATATCTCAACCTCAAAACAGACCATGTGCACCTTTCTTGCCAAATGGTTATAGAGGCAATAACTCTGTTGATGTTGGTTCTGGTAATAACTCAGACAATGTTGTTTCAACCGGTATCTATGCTGGTATTGATTATGACATCAGCGACTCATTGACTTTGAGTGTTGAAGTGAGAAGACAAGAAGAGAAAATTGAACAAATTTTTGCTAGATCAAATATCAATGAACTTGAATTTGATAGCACTCTTCCTCGTGTGATCTTGAGATATATTCCAAATGACAACTCAATGTTCTACGCCAGTTACTCACAAGGAGTTCTTCCTGGTAAAGCAAATGATGCTGTAGCAAATGCAACAGATTATGAGCTTGAGCAATATAGAGCAACTCAGCCTAATGTTAAAAGGTTCCTAGAAGAAGAAGAACTGGATAGCATGGAAATCGGTTGGAAAGGGACTCTTCTCGATGGAAGAGCAACACTTTCTGTAGCTTTGTACCAAGCTGATTGGGCCAATCAAAAAGGAAGAAGTACAGCCGTTGTAAACGAATCATGCCGAGCAGCTGATATTGGTGGAACAGCAGCTAATAGAGTCTGTAATGCAATTGGTGATAAGGTCAGAGATACACAAGGTAATCTTGTATATAACGTAAGAAACTTTGCCACTATGGGTGATTCCGAAATTTCCGGTATCGAAATCGAAGGTAATATTGCCGTCAACGATAACTGGACTGTAACTGGAACACTTGGAATGGCGGATTCTGAGTTCAATGACTATCAGTACAACTTTGTAAGCGCTTTTGCGAAATATTCTCAGATGGCTGGCAATACAATGCCAAGATACCCTGAAGATATGGGCTCATTGAGTGCTTCATATAAAAACACCATGAATAACGGTTGGGATATGTTCTTTAGAGCAGACCTAAACTACTTTGGTGAAACATATGCAGATGAGAGTAATCTAGCTACATGTGATAGCTACACTCTTATCAATGCTCGCGGAGGTATCCAAAGAGATAATCTTCGAATGGAGCTATATGTTAATAATGTAGCTGATGAGGAAGCTTGGACAGCTTGTACGAGATGGAGTGATTTTGCTTCACCGAGTGCATTCGCTGTATTCACAGCCTTCCAAGGTATTTCTGTGTCTCCAATGAGACCAAGAAATATGGGTCTAAGAATTTCATATGATTTTTAATCTATAACTGAAGTTCAATAAAAAAACCCTGGCTGATCTCAGCTGGGGTTTTTTTTGGAAAATTATTGCAATAATATAAATTTTACTATCGTCATGAATAAAACAATAAACAGCATAATTAGTATTTTCTTTGCCATTGGATTCTCATCCATTCTTGCGAATCCCACAATTTACCCCACAGGAACGACAATCTATGATCCTGAAAAAGCATGGAATGGTTATGTGCTCTATGCATCTCCAATAGGAAAAACACACCTGATTGATATGGCTGGAAATGAAGTTCATAGATGGGAGCTGGCTGGATTTCCAAGTGAATTAATTGATCCATCAATCAATGGTGGTAAAAAGGGACATTTACTCGTTCAAACAAAAAATAAAGCAGGCATGTGGGGTGGAATATTCAGCAATATTGAAATTGGTGAAGTGGACTGGGATGGTAATATCGTCTGGCGTTGGCGAGGTGATGACCCTGATGGCGCTCAACAAAGCCATGATTGGGCAAGATTGCCAAATGGTAATACGTTGGCTGTCATCAAGGAAAAGAGGATCGTCCCAGATTTGGGAGATAAAATTATTGCTGACGAGGCAATCGTTGAAATCACTCCCAATGGAGAAGAAATTTGGCGTTGGCGAGCAGGAGATCACATCAATGAATTTGGGTTATCAGATGAGGGTTTAGATCTTTGGAGAGCTTTAATCGATCACAGCGGTGGATTACCAGCAGGGTTTATCACGATCAATGACATGGCTCCAATTGGGCCTAATAAATGGTTTGATTCTGGTGATACACGCTTTCATCCTGATAACATTGTGATCGACTCTAGGGAAGGCAGCTTTATTGCGATAATAGAAAAATCGACAGGCAGTATTGTTTGGAGAGTAGGACCAGATTACCCGACGATGAGTTCTCCAGAATTGAGGCCAAGATTTGATACACATGTACCAAGACCTTTAGATCAGACAAGTGGTCAACATGATGCACATATTATTCCAAAAGGACTTCCAGGAGAGGGGAATCTTCTCGTGTTTGATAATAATGCTCCATCTGGATATCCACCAATGA
The DNA here is from genome assembly GCA_902595845.1 of uncultured Gammaproteobacteria bacterium. Classification (GTDB taxonomy): domain Bacteria; phylum Pseudomonadota; class Gammaproteobacteria; order Steroidobacterales; family UBA11654; genus CACPJA01. The sequence goes on along the minus strand of CACJRN010000002.1, from coordinate 87,550 downwards.
GACTTCCCATGTTCTATGGCTCAAGAATCTTAGAGATTAATCCGATTACCAAGGAGATTGTTTGGCAATACACAGGGATTGAGTCAGGACTTGCCTCTTGGACATTCAGCAGCTCCTTTATTTCAAGTGCCAGACGATTGCCAAATGGAAACACTTTGATCGATGAAGGAATGAACGGACGAATGTTTCAGGTTACACCTGATGGTGAGATAGTTTGGGAATTCATCAACCCCTGGTTTGGTAAACAAACATATACAGTCATGAATGATGAGAACAGAGAAATATCAACGAATTGGGTGTTTCGTGCTCAACCGATTCCATATGATTGGGTACCTGAAGATACTCCGAGAAGTGAGAACCCAGTAAAAAAACTAGATGTTACTGAGTTTAGAATTACCGAGTGATATTCTGTACCAATTATGAAATATAAATGCTTTAAATATAGTCTTGAGGATCATATCGCCCATGTGACATTGATCAGGGGTGACGAACTCAATACGATGATCAAGGAGTTCTGGTCTGAGTTACCTAATTTAATTGATGAAATCTCAAATGAAGGCAAAGCCAGGGTGATATTAATTTCTGCGGAAGGAAAACATTTTACTGCTGGAATGGATCTAGGAAACTTTACTGACTCTGATCTTGCTGGAAAAGATGATCACCAAGGCCTTCAAAATGAAGCAATTTATCGACTCACAAAAGATTTGCAATATAGTTTCTCATCACTCGAAAAGTCACGTGTTCCTGTAATTGTTGCAATTCAAGGAGCATGTGTTGGGGGAGGGGTTGATATGATCAGTGCCTGTGATATTCGATATGCAACATCAGATGCATTCTTCTGTATCCAAGAAACCAATCTAGGGCTTGTGGCAGATGTCGGGACTCTTCAGAGACTCCCTAAATTAATTCCAGAAGGCATCGTCAGAGATTTAGCACTGACTGGAAGAAAGATGATGGCTGATGAAGCAGAAAGATATGGTCTCATCAGTGCAATATTTGATGATCATGAATCCATGTTAGATCACGCAATGGACACAGCTAGGGAAATTGCCAGCAAGTCGCCTTTGGCTATCAGTGGCATAAAAGAAATCATTAACTATAGTCGCGATCATAGTGTCGATGAATCATTGAATTATGTTGCACTATGGAATGCTGCTATGAAATACGAAGATGACTTGAAGGAAACTTTTTTAGCAAAGATGGAAAAAAGAGATGAGCTATTCCAAGGCTTAAAAAAGAAAGGTAAATATTTCGATAATTAGTTTTTCTTTAAATTCAGCTCAGGGTAAATTGGATCCCAATCTTGTAACCACTTAGGCTCTGATAGAAGCTCGACCCTTTCATCAACCTTGTAACTAACAGGATAAATTCCATTAGATTTTAATTTCCCAGAATGAATGTCTATCAAGGCATCTCGTAATCTTATGACATGTTCTAAATTTAGCTCAGGCATTCCAATCGTGTCATCTCTGTGAGCTCCAAATACTCGCAAGCTCATCTCGCCAAGTGACTCTATTGTTTCAGCACCTTGTAAATAATCGCCCATATTACTATTTGGCAGAAATCCATATAATTCTCCAGGGTACAGAAAATCACCTGAAAATAGATAACCAGACTCTTTATCAAATAGAGAAATTGAATCTTCAGTATGGCCAGGTGTATAGAGAACCATTAAAAGCCTTCCACCTAAGTCAATTGTCTCATTTGGAGCTAACCATTCACTTACTTTAATTTCAGGCAATGGATACCCTTCGACTTCACCAAGATGTTCATATCGAGTTAGAGGCAGTTTATTATCAATTGCACGCTTTCTTAAATGTGGTAAGTCAACAAGTGCAGTTTTCTCAAAGATGACTTCATTTCCAATATGGTCATAATGTAAATGTGAAGGAATAAATGTAATTGGAAGACTGGTAAGACTTTCTACGACTCTACGAATATCTCTCTGTCCAGTACCAGCATCAAAAATAACTGCCCTAGTATCACCAATAATAAGGTAGTTAAAGTTCAGCTGATAATATCTTGGCTCTCCAATAGCAAAAGTTCGTTCATCTATTTTTTGAATCGTATAGTAATCATCAAACCATCTAACTTCATCTCCTTCATCTTTGGGTTCCAATAAATCAGGCAACCCCTCTGTGGTCATTAAATAAATAAGAAGATTGGTTCTCTGATCAACAACGATTGAAATTAATCCAAATAGAGCGATTACTATCAGAATAATCTTTTTCAATTTAATTATTCCATTCAATAATCTCAATCCACTCCCCTGCAATCCCCACAGTTACTCCAACTTTGCTTCCATTGTATGGAAATGCTTCTATCGATTGAGGTTCATGCTTCCATTCAACATTTATCTGATCAATTGAGTTTGTAGAGAAAGAAACCATTGATGTTGATGGCGGTAAATGACCTTCTTTTACTTGTCTTGGCTCAAAAGTATCGCCATTATTCCATTCATCGAGTTCTATTAAGAAATTCTCTTCAAACTCAACTAATGCTAAAGGGAACACCGAATCATCTGGTAGATTATTCATTCTAGCAAGGACTCCAATTTTCCAATCAGAAGCCTCTGTCACAGGCATATCAAACGAAGTCTTATAATATTCTCTTAATGACTCCATAGAAGCTCCCCCAAGCACCATTATGAATACTCGATCGACATAAGATTGAGCTGAGCCCAGATTAAAGCCTGAGCCCTCCGGAATGATTCTAGTCAAATATAAAACTTCATCAGATGGGCCCAAAACCTGCATTGCCCTAGGAGCATCTGGTGTAGGGTATAAGTCATATGGCATGCCAATGATTTCAAATGCTGATGACTCAAGCTCAGTAGCCAATTGATCTGGGTTTTGTACCAATATTTCAGTCGAATTCCATCCATGTGTTCCCATAGGTCTATAATTCATCTTCTCCTCATCCTCAATGAATCTTAAATAAACCGGTTCACCGCTGCTTGGCTGCATAATTACATAGGGATGATCAACCATTGCTTCAGCACCCCAAACCTCTGCAAGACCCTCATCTACAATGCCTTGTGATACGACTTCATAATCCAAATATTCGTTATACGCCTCTTCTGTTACGTTGAGATTCGTAACAAGCATGGTGACCATCATTATTGACTTCAACATATAATTAACTCCCGTCTTTTGATGCTTTTAAATAATACTTTTGATTAGCTATAGAATACTGTATGTTTTGATCAAGTATAAAACTTTTCTCACCTTTGAATGTATTCAATAATTAAAAACCCAAACAATTATCGCTGGATTATTTTAGCGGTCTGCTTTTTCACAATAACTTTCACAAATGGTTTAACGCTGGGTGGATTGGTTGTTTTCGATAGAGAATTGCTTGATTATTTATCTGAAGTTACTGGCGAAGAAGTTCTAAGGCAAGAGTTAAAGCTTAAGGACGCAATCACACTTTGGTCTACTGCTGTTTTTGCATTTATAGCAGGAATTATTATTGACCGGGTAGGCGTTCGAGCCTTGATGATTTCTGGCATGTTCTTGCTATCTGCGACTTTCTATTATTACGCTCAATCTGATTCTTTGACCGATATGTATATCATTCATATATTTCAGGGAATGGTATTAAGCATGTCTGGGATGGTAATCAATGTCGTTCTTATATCAAAATGGTTCAATGATAATAGAGGATTGGCCATAGGGGTCTTGCTTGCTGGTACGAGTGTTGGAAATGGAATATTTCCACAAATAAATACTTATCTACTAACCATCAGTGATGGTGACTGGCGTCAAGTAATGATATGGCTGGCTTTGATTCCATTGGCTTATATTCCGGTTCTATTCGCATTCATTAAAGAAAAGCCAGAAGATGTAGCAGTCAGAGAAGATAATCAAGCTAAAAATGATTTTAAAGCATCCAGTATTGAAGGAGGCTTCACACTTCAACAAACATTAAGATCAGCGAATTTTTGGTTCTTATCTGTAATGGCTTTCTGTACCTTTTATTCCATATTGGCAATGATTGGTCATGTATTTCTGATGTTAGATGGAGAGGGATACTCTCCACAAATATCTGCAACCGGTGTCTCTATAATCTTCATCGGTGGTTTTATCGGTAAAGTAATCAGCGGCAAGTTGGCAGAGATGATTGGACGAAAAATAGTACTCGTTGGTGGAGTAGCAATGATGCTACTTGGATCGCTCTTAATCGTAAGTTCAATCTTTTATAAGAATCCCTTATTGATATGGATCGGCCTTACGCTCTATGGAACAGGATGGGGCGGTCTATACACTTTGATTCAGCTTCTTGTAGCAGATTTATTTGGTCTCATTGCAATTGGAAAAATAATGGGAGTAATCAATATTATAGATACAATTGGCGGAGGACTGGGACCTATCATCACAGCTGTTATTTATGATTCAACACAAAACTATCTACTGCCATTTCTGGTCATTTCTGCACTCTTAGTGATCGCTTTAATTTCATCTTCAATGCTTAAAATTGATGATGAAGCAATAGAACAAAGCAGATAAGCTTGATATCCATTATTCAAAATAAAAACCCAAATTACCGCTGGGTCATACTTGCAATTTCTTTTCTGTTGATGACCGTTGTCAATGGGATGACATTTGGTGGGCCTACTGTTTTTGATGATTTACTTCTCGAGAATCTCAAGACTGCATCTGGAGAACCCATATCGAGGGCTGAATTAAAATTCAGAGAATCTATCATGATCTGGTCAGCTGCAGGTTTTGGATTTCTCAGCGGTACTTTTGCAGATAAGTTTGGTGTAAAACCAATTATGCTTACTGGCTTATTATTATTCTCATTGCTCTACTTTATTTTTGTCGATGTTGAAATGCTCACTGATATCTATCTTATATATCTTGGCTTCGGACCTTGTTTAATATTTGTTGGCTCATTAACCAATGTGATTTTAATTTCAAAGTGGTTTACTAAGAATAGGGCGCTGGGGCTTGGGATTATGGCTGCTGGATCCAGTATTGGCTCGGCCTTCTTAACTCCATTTTATGCATGGCTATTGAATTATATGGACTGGAGATCAGTCATTTACTTCAATGCTTTTATTCCTTTGATCATGATTGTCATAGTACTTTTTTTACTTCATGAGAGGCCTATTCAGACAAGATCTTCATCAAATCAAAAAGATGTTCTCATGTCTGGTTTTTTATTCACAGAAGCACTTAAATCAAAAAACCTCTGGTTCCTGATTCTAATGGCAATGTGCATTTTTTATACAATGATGGGAATGACCACCAATGCATTCCTTTTTTTAAGAGACAGTGGTTTTGACAGGCAAGTTGCATCGGTAAGTGCAACGATATTATTCATGGGTAGTTTACTTGGAAAAATATCATGTGGATTTTTTGCTGAACGATTTGGAAGAAAAAAGGTTTTAATCTCATATTTCATTGGGTTTATCTCAGGTTCAATTCTTCTGACGATAGCAGCGGGTACCAAAGATGCTTTATTTATATGGTTTGGCTTGGGTATTTTTGGAACAGGTTTTGGTGGCATCTATACACTAAAGCAACTTTTATCTGCTGATTTATTTGGCTTGAGATCATTAGGAAAAATCACGGGATTAATTAATCTCACCGATACAATAGGATCGGGACTTGGCCCTGTGATGACTGCCTTATTTTTTGATATGACTGGTAACTATCAGACTTCTTTCTTGATCATCACTTGTATTACTTGTTTGGGTCTAATTTTTTCATTGTTTTTAGATGTAAATGACAATGAGATTGAGAGAAGCAAAGCTGAATCTGGATAGTTTTTTGAAGTATAATCAACCAATGAGTACAGATTTAAACAGACTTGATAATGAAATAACGCTGATAACGGGTGCATCAAGAGGTATTGGTGCTGGCATTGCAAAATTATTTGCTGAGTCAGGTTCATATGTCATAGGTACTGCAACTACAAAAGAAGGAGCAGAATCAATATCAAAAAGATTCAATCAAGATAGCACTAAAGGAGAAGGTATCGTCTTGGATGTTTCTAACTCTGATGATGTCAACAAAATGATCAAGGATCTAAAGGAAAGAGACTTATTGCCCTCAATACTCATTAATAATGCAGGTATCAGCTTAGAAAGTCTTTTGATGAGAATAAAAGAAGATGATTGGAAAAAGATCATAGATACAAACTTATCTTCAGCGTTCTATTTATGTAAAGCTGCTGTGTCAGGAATGATGAAAAATAGAAAGGGAAGAATCATCAATATTGGTTCAGTTGTTGGATCCATAGGTGCAATAGGAAACGCTCACTACAGTGCTAGCAAAGCTGCACTTCTCGGTTTTACAAAATCACTGGCATTGGAAGTTGGATCAAGAGGTATTACGGTCAATAACATTGCACCTGGATATATCACGACTGATATGACAAAAGACATTAAAAGTGAACTGAGTGATGCACTAATGGAAAAGATACCTATGAATCGATTTGGATCTCCTGAAGATGTAGCCAAAGTTGCTCTTTTTTTGGCTTCAGAATCAGGTTCCTACATTACTGGGCAAACCATTCATGTGAATGGTGGAATGCACATGGAATAAGGAATATTGCTTAAAACTGCTTGAGAAACGAAGCAATTTCCATAAAATACAACAATCTTTTTTTAATTTAGGGGAAAAACATGAGCGTTGAAGAAAGAGTAAAAGGCATTGTTGCAGAACAACTAAGCATTGGTGTTGAAGAAATTAAGAATGAATCTAGCTTTATTGATGATCTAGGAGCTGACTCCCTGGATACTGTTGAATTGGTTATGGCTCTTGAAGAAGAATTTGATATTGAAATATCAGATGACGAAGCCGAGAATATATCGACTGTCCAATCAGCTATTGATTACATCAATAAAAACTCATAAAGAAAAAAACCAAACTTAAAAAAAACGGCATGAAAACTCATGCCGTTTTTTTTGTGTATTTTCTATGATTCAAGGAAAATATAATTTATGAAAAATATTATTAGAAGAACGACACTCAAAGTAAGAGACATCCAGAAATCCTATGAGTTCTATACTGAACTCTTAGGCATGGAAACCTATTACAACAATGAAGTAACGGTGGAGAATGATCTTTTGCCTGGGACGAAAGCAGGTGACAAAATTCATTTGATCATCTTAAAAGCACAGGACCCAGTTGTAGGAATGATTGGATTACTAAAGCCAATTGATCCTGAGGAAGAATTTCCAGCAGTGGAATTTGACTTTAAATATGGCTCATCGGTCTTTGTAGTTGGGGTTGATGATGTTGAGGAGCTCTATGAAAAGGCTCTCAAGTTTGGTGCAAAAATGAGAGCGCCATTGAGCGAAACCATCTACCCTGGCGCCGATGGAAATGATGTACATGTCAAGTCACTCGGTTTATATGATCCAGATGGTCATTTCATGGAGTGTAATCAAAGGCTCTAAGTTTTATGGGAAATGGTTTTAGCACAACACCGGTTTCTAGAATTACTCTCTTTTGCCGTGATTTAGATCAATCACTTGAGCTATACAGAGATATTCTTGGTTTTAAAGAGATAGAGAATAAAACCATCCAATCAAAAGAATTAAATGAGCTGATGAATATTGAAGACGAGAATTGCTTCGTGAGAATCAGTTATCTACAATCGCAAGAATCAGATCATGGTCTCATTGCTTTATTTGAAATCAATTCAAAAAACCTAGATAAGAATGAATCATTTGAGAAACCAACAATCCAATATGGTCAAAGCGTCATTGTCTTGAATACAAAAGATCACGAGAAGATATATCAAGTACTTAAAAGGAAAGGTTATGAATTTCTCGTTGAACCCACTGTATATGAAAAAAAGGGGGACAGTGAGTATATTAAAGCCGGTCTTTATAAGGAAATGTCTTTTTATGATCACGATGGATTTCTCATCAACCTTATTGAATATAACTGATAGTATATATCTTTGAATCAGTACTAAATTCTGGGAAAAAATATTAATGTCGGGTCAATTTATAACCATTGAAGGAATTGAATGCGTTGGAAAGTCGACGAATGCCAAATTTATAGAAAGCACACTCAATAAAAAAGGATACAAAACCCTTGTCACAAGGGAGCCTGGTGGGTCAGGCGTGGGTGAGAAAATCAGGAATATACTTCTATTTGAGAAGAAAGACACGCTCTCACCAATGACTGAACTGCTTCTGCTTTTCGCTGCACGAGAAAAACACATCAATGAAATCATAAAACCTGCACTTGAAAGTGGGACATGGGTGATCTGTGATCGTTTCACAGATGCAAGCTTTGCATATCAAGGATTTGGAAGAGAATTGGGTTTTGATAAAGTGAACAAATTAAAAGTCTTAATTCAAAAAGACTTTGAGCCCGATCTGACAATTTTATTGGATGCACCTCTTGAAGTTATTACCAGTAGAAGAAAATTAAATCCGAATGATCGATTTGAATCTGAAGACAGGAAATTCTTTGAGCGTGTGAGAAATGGATATCTTGAGTTGGCACAAATCTTTAAAGATAGAATCAAAGTCATTGATGCATCCAAAGATATTAATGATGTTCAAGATCAAATCAAAACCTTAATCAATGAAATGGTCAGGGACAAATTATGATTCATGAATACCCATGGTTAAGAGAAACATATCTACCTCTACAGAAAGCTATCGAAGAACATAAGAATGCGCATGCATTTTTGATACAAGGAGATACGGGTATTGGACGTTTTATACTTGCTAAGTTTTTGAGTGATACCTTTCTTGGGTATGAGCAAAATAAAACATCTGAGATCAAGGATGAAATCATTGTTTCACCGTTGGAGGATAAGAAATCGATCAGTATTGATCAAATCAGATCTCTAAAAGAGTCATTATTACTGACCAGTCTCAAGGGCAAGGGTAAAGTTGGAATTATTTACCCATCAGAAAGCATGACTTATCCTGCTGCAAATAGTTTACTTAAAATACTTGAGGAGCCGCCTAAGGATACACTGATTATCCTCATCACCGAATCAACTGGGAAATTACCTAAAACAATCGTCAGTCGTTCTCAAATCATAAATTGTGGACATCCAAGCAGTGAAGATTCAATGAAATGGCTTAAAGAAAAAGAAAACGTAGACTGGGCTCCAATAATTTCGGTATTTGGAAACAGGCCTGTGCTTTTAAATGAAATGGGTCATGATCACTTAACAAATAAAATAGATTCTTTATCCTCACAGATAACAGGATTAATTGATGGAGGGATGAAGCCTTCAGAAATCTCAGATTTATGGAAGAACGAAGACATCGAGCTGAATCTAAGAGTGCTTTATAGTTGGATCTCTCAATATCTGGAAATTAAATTATTACAAAAGAATCATGAGCAGAATCTTCCAAATGGGCTAACACGAATGCTTGATAAAAATATCAATCACGAAAGTTGTTTCAAACTTATGGATGACATAATTAGGCTCAGAGAATTAAAATATACTGGTAAGGGGTTAAGCTGGAATCTTCATATCACTAAACTGCTGAATCCTTTATTTATTGAAATGTCAGGTATGAAAGAATATGCCTAAAAAGATAGAAACAGATGCATTAATCATTGGGGCAGGTCCTTGTGGTTTATTCCAAGTATTTGAATTGGGTCTTTTGGGTATCGATTCTGTTTTAATTGATAGTTTGCCTACAATTGGAGGCCAATGTACCGAGCTATACCCAGATAAACCAATATATGACATACCTGGTATCCCAGTTTGTACCGGAGAAGAGCTGATTGAGAATCTTTCAAAACAAATAGAGCCATTCTCTCCTAAGATGATTCTCGGTGATGAGGTTACTGAACTAGAAGCAAATAAAGACTCATTTGATATAAAAACTCAGAAAGGTCAACAAATCACAGCAAAAACTGTCTTTATTGCTGGTGGAGTTGGGTCTTTTCAGCCAAGAAAAATCAGGCTGAAAGGCATCGATGATTATGAAAACAAATGGTTACATTACAAAGTTAAAAACAAAGAATCTTTTTATGGCAAGGATATTATCATCGCTGGAGGAGGCGACTCAGCTTTGGATTGGGCGATTGATTTTGCAGAATCAAGTGAACACAAAGAAAATGGTGGGACCGTGAGCTTGATTCATCGAAGAGATGAATACAGAGGAGCAGAATCATCTGTGCAAAAAATTAAGGCTCTTGCCGAATCAAAGCAAATTGATCTTTATGAAAATTCTAAAATATCTGGCTTTGATATAGGAGAAGAAAACTCATTCATACTTGATATCAATACCAATGATTCTAAGTTAAATCTAATTGGCGATGCCTTATTGGTCTTCTTTGGTCTGTCACCAAAACTTGGGCCAATAGCTGAGTGGGGCTTAGATATCACTAAGAAATCTATTAAGGTTGATACTGAATCATATCAAACAAACATACCTGGAATATTTGCCATTGGAGACATTTCAGATTACCCAGGGAAAAAGAAGCTTATTTTGAGTGGTTTTCATGAGGCAGCTCTTGCAGCCTTTGCTGCAAAAGCGATCATCACGCCTGGGAAGAAAGTGAATTTGCAATATACGACCACCAGTCCTCTTCTAAAAGAGAGGCTGGGAGTGAGTGAAAAATAATGTAGAATACAGGCTATTAGGGGGTTCTATAGCATGGGAATTGAAATAACAGGCTGGGGAAAATGCACGCCATCTGCTGTGCTCACAAATAGTGATCTTGAGACTATTCTGGATACCGATGATGAGTGGATTACTACTAGGACAGGTGTCAAACAGAGAAGAATAGCAGAAGCCCCGCTCAGTGAGATTGGAACTGTGGCTGCAAAGCATGCCCTTGCCGCAGCTGATAAGGATCCAAAAGAAATTGATGCGGTCATGATGGCGACATGTACACCGGAATTTCTTATACCAAGCACTGCCTCTAGAGTACAAATGAATATTGGAAATAACACTGCTGCGGCTTTCGATTTTAATTCAGCTTGTACAGGTTTTGTTTATGGCCTGACGACTGCTTACTCAATGATTCATACTGGAATATTTAATAATGTCTTACTTGTAGGTGGAGAAAAAGTCAGTTATTTTCTCGATTGGACTGCGAGAGATACTGCTGTACTTTTTGGAGATGGCGCAGGAGCTGTATTGATTGAGAGAACGGATTCAGAATCAAAACTTCATTCTTCAAAAATGACCTGTGATCCATTTCTGGGTGATGCCTTGATGCTTAAAAACTTTGGTACCAGCATGGAACTTAAAGATCCAAAGGAAGGATATTTCTTTGGTATAAGCTTTGAAGGGCAAGAGATCTTCAAAAATGCTGTTAAAACCATGGCAAGGCTTGCAGAGGAAGCATTGGAGGAAGCCGGTCTCAGCGTTGATGATATTGATCTGTGCATTCCTCATCAGGCTAATCTAAGAATTCTAGAGGCGACTGCTAAGAGATGTAGTTTTCCAATGGAAAAAATGGTTATTAATCTGGATCAATATGGAAATACTTCTGCTGGGTCTATACCAATTGCACTTACAGAAGCACTTGATCAGAAAAAAGTTAAGCCGAACTCAAAAATACTCTTTCTTGCTTTTGGAGGGGGACTCACTGGTGCAGCAGCAGTTATCGATTGGGGTGGACGTTCACATGCCTTGAAAACCTCTGATGAAAAACTGCCTGATAGTGGTAAAACTGCAATAGAGCTGATCAAAGATATACTCGATATGTATAAATAATATGCCAAAAGATACTTTCAGTTCTGTATCAGGAGAAGTTTTATATTTACATGATGATCAAGGGCAAGTGGGGCATGAAAATTTTATTGTCACAAAAGACTTAAATCAAAACAGAACACTCAGAGCCATATGTCAGATCTATCAAGAAAATCTTTTAAGAGATGTGACTTATACGGTTGATCAGAACTGGGTACCTCAAGATGCGTTTGTCAGACTTTCAGTTAATGGTACTTTCAAAGGGTCGAGTTGGTTTAAATTCTCTGAAAATATCATTGAGTGCGAGAATTTTACAAAAGAAGCAGGAAGGGTGTCCCAAAAACAAGTTCTAAAGGGACCAATTCAATCTTTTGGCGCACATCCAGTGAGCAATGATGCATGGGGATGTGCAGCCTTTGATATGAGCCATCCGTCGAAAAAACAGTACTTTGATAACGTTGTCACGACCTCTAAAACTGCTCATGGCAATACTGGACCCAGTATTAAGCTTACTGAAAAGTATATAAGCTTCCATGGTGAGGAAAACATTTCTGTACCAGCAGGCAAATTTGATGTGAACTATTATCAGATCAGTTGGGATGGAAGAGAGGACATGAAGAACTGGCCACCGATTCATATTTGGGCCACGCTTGAGGATTTCATTATTGTAAAAATTAGGTGGGATCACTTAAAATCAGATTATGTCTTAAATAGACTGGATTTAGATTAAAAATAAAAATACCCAGGCAGATTTCAATAATGGCAGATATCAATACTGATGTTTTAATAATAGGCGGAGGAGTAGCTGGATCAGCTGCAGCTTTTGCATTTTCAAAGAAGGGTTATGAAGTTTTATTATTAGAAAAATCAGAGAAACCTCAAGACACGGCAAGAGGTGATCATCTCCAACCAGCAGTTTGTGAAATACTTGGGAAGTGGAATGTTCTGGATCATTTCTTCAAGAGTGGAGCAAAAAAAAGAGCTGGTTCTTTGTGGTTCGATGAAGATGCCAACTTCTTGATGGATGCCAATGTATCCAAACTTGATATTCCCGAGCCTTACTTCATGTTCATGAATCATGAGGATATCAGCAATGTATTTGTTTCAGCAGCAAATAAAAATGAAAGTTTTTCTTTTATGTGCCCTATTGTTTCATGTGCTCATATTGAAACAAATGATGATGAATCATTATTTGAAATCAAATCAAAAGATGGAACGATTACAACGGCTGCAACCAAAATGATCATGATTGCTGATGGTGTAGCTTCCAATATGGGACGCTACTTCAATTTTGAGAGAACTTCATTTAGATATGAAAGGGCATTGGCAGTGCTTTTCTCTGATGAATATGAAGCAGATGAGTTCAATAATCTCAGAACATATCTGACAGATAGGGGCATTGTAACAATGATCCCAAGGGCAAAAGGTGGTTGCAAGATTGGGCTGACTATAGATCGTGATGAGATAAAATCATGGAAGAAAATGAGTTCTAAAGATTATCAAAAATTCATTGGTAAGCTAGTACCTGCTTACAAAGATTTAAAAATGTATTCAGCTGGAATCTATCCTCCATCCATGATTATTGCTGAGAATTGGGCTAAAGATAATATAGTCCTCATAGGTGATGCTTGCCATGGATTACATCCTGGAAGAAGCCAAGGAATGAATACAACAATAAAATGTGTCGATCACCTTTTAGGTCTTATCCCACCAAAAGATTTATTCAAAAAAGAAAATGTCATAAAAACCTTAGAGCAATATCAAAAAGAGATGAAATCGAACATCAATGAATTATTAGAAGCAAATCATTCTATGGGGTTATCAATGGATAATTTTGATCATCAATCTAAAGTTGATGAAATAGAGAAATTCAAACTTTTAGAGCAAGACAAAGAAGCAGGTCATACATATAGAATGAAATCAGCTGGTTATGGTGTTTTCTAGATCAGATGGAAAAAAGTTTAGATAGGGAATTCTACTTCAGTGATGAGATCTATCATCAAGAGCTAGAGAATATATTTCACTCGGATTGGATATGTTGCGGCAGAGAAGAAGACATCGATTCCATTGGTAGTTATAAAATCTTTGAAATTGGCAATGAGAATTTTTTCATCATCAAAGATAAAAATAATGACATTAGAGTTTTTCATAATTTTTGTAAGCACAGAGGTTGTCAAATTCTTGGGGATGAAAAATCAAGCCCTTTGAAAAGGAACATCAGGTGTCCTTATCACTCATGGGTCTATAACTTTGATGGAAGTTTATACAAAGCGCCTCATCTGGATGTCGATATAACAGACAAAAGATTTCATTTAAACAAAGTGAATAGTGAGACTTGGGGTGGCTTTATATTTATAAATCTCGATAAAAAACCATCTTCTTTCAAGAAATACATCAAAAATATAAGTGATCAGTTTATTCGTTACCCCTTGAATGAGCTGGTTTCGTCAAGATCCTATCAATACGTTGTATCAGCAAACTGGAAGGTAATACTTGAAAATTATAATGAGTGCTATCATTGTGCGGGCGTTCACCCAGAATTAGTCAGTATTGTCCCTGTATTCAAAGAAAACGGTGCAAATGGATTAGATTGGGAAAAAGGTGTGCCTCACAGAAATGGTGCCAATACTTTCACGTTCAATGGAACAACCAATAGAGATCCGTTTCCAGGTCTCAATCAATCAGAAAAAGACAATCATTTTGGTCAAGCACTTTATCCGAATCTAATGATGAGCCTATCAATGGATCACGTTGCTGCATTTATTCTTCGGCCAATTTCATCGACCAAAACAATGATAGACTGCCGCATTTTATTTCACCCAGACGAAGTGGTTAAGTCCGACTTTGATCCCGATGATGCATCTGAATTCTGGCACTTGGTTAATAAACAAGATTGGAATATTTGTGAAAGAGTTCAAAAAGGAATGAGTTCTAAAGCATTTAAATTTGGCTATTATGCACCGATGGAAGATGAGAGCCTGGATATCAGAAAATATATCCAAGATAGGCTGGGAATAAAGCTTTGATGCAAACAGTAAAAGTCACAAATATTCGATGGAGAGTTCTCTTCATTACTCTTTTCTTGGGATATATAGCTTATGTTTTTAGAGGCAATCTTTCAGTCATTGGTAAATATCTAATGGACGATTACGGGGTCAATCAGATTGAATTGGGTTGGTTGCTTTCATCTTTCTTATGGGGCTACACACTGTTTCAATTTCCAGGTGGGCTGATGTCTGAAAAGATTGGCCCCAAAAGCACATTAATGGTTTGCACTGTCGGCTGTACGCTGATCACGATCATCTCTGGCTTTATTGTATTGGGTGGTTTCTCAATCGCATTGATGATTCCTCTTTTGTTCATCTGTCGTTTTCTATTAGGCGCATTTCAAGGTCCCTTGTTTCCTGCTACTGCAGGGGGCGTTATAGCAAGATGGTTTCCGTCTGGTTCTTGGGCATTACCCAATGGAATGACTTCAACGGCTTTGGCACTTGGCTCTGCCTCAACGCCCCCAATAATTGTTTACCTGGCTGAATATTTTGGTTGGCAATCAACATTTTTTTTAATCTCTATATTGGGTGTGATAGGGACAATCATTTGGTGGAAATATTCTAAGAACTGGCCGAATGAGCATCCTGACATTAACCAGGCAGAATTAGAACTCATAGGGGAGCCTGATTTCAATAACAACCAGATGACTTGGCCTATGGTTAAAGAAGTACTAAAAAATAGGAATATACTGTTCACAGCCTTGGGTTATATGTCCATGAATTATGTTTTCTTCATATTTTATTCCTGGATCTTCATTTATTTTGTAAACATAAGGGGCTTTGAGGTACTAGAGGGAAGCATGCTCGCAAGCTTGCCATTTCTCATGGGGGCCATTGGAGCGACCTGCGGTGGTTATCTTTGTGACAGACTACAAAAGCGATACGGGGTCATTTGGGGTCATAGAATACCCATCATCGTTGGACTCATTCCATCTGCTGGTTTTCTCTTATTTGGTTCAATCACGGAGTATCCGTATCTTGCAGTTCTATCTTTATCACTGTGTTATGGATTTATTGAGCTAACGGAAGGTCCTTTCTGGTCAACCATAGGTTTCATCTCAGATAAACCCCAAGCAGCAGGTGGAATTCTGAATACGGGTGGCAATTTAGGTGGAGTGCTTGCAACCCCATTGATACCAATAATGGTTGCTCAATACGACTGGGTAATTGCGCTTAATAGTGGAGGAGTTTTTGCCATATTAGGCGTATTATTCTTCATGCAAGTTAAATTCAATGAAGCCGATGAATGAGAGATATAAAATATTATTTGAATCAGTTGAGATAGGCCCGAAGGTAGCCAAAAATAGATTCTACCAAGTTCCTCATGCAATGGGGTCTGGTAATGATATGCCAAACACAAGAGCCGCCCAAAGAGGAATAAAAGCAGAGGGTGGTTGGGGAGTTGTAAATACAGGTTATTGCTCAATTCATCCTTCAAGCGATGACAGGCCACTTCCTTTTGCAAGATTGTGGTCAGAAAAAGATATTGCCTCTCATGTTCCTATGGTGGAAGCTGTTCATGAGCATGATGCTCTTGCTGGCATTGAATTTTTTCATGGTGGTGCCTACACAGCAAACAGACACACTCGAATGCCGCCCATTTCACCCTCTGGAATACAACAAAAAGTGAGTGAGCTAATGGACATGCATCTGACGGCTCCAAAAGTCATGGATAAAAAAGACATTAAAGATTTAATCCAATGGCATGTGATTGCAGCGGAAAGGGCCATTCAAGCCGGTTTTGATATTATCTACTGTTATGCAGGGATGGGTTTTTTGCCATATCATTTTCTTCATCCCACATTCAATAATCGAAATGATGAATATGGAGGGAGTCTTGAGAATCGCTCTCGACTCATGAGGGAATTAATCAGTGAAATGAAAGAAGTTGCCGGCGATAGAGCTGCAATTGCTGTTCGAATGTCCACTGACGAATTGCTGACTTTTAAGAGTGAATCGAGTGAAAGTGAGGCTCATGAGTTTTTTGAGATAAATGGTGAATTTCCCGATTTATGGGATATAAAAATGTCCTCTTGGTTTAAAGAATGTCCGAGTGGAAGATTTGCTGAGTCTGGTCACATGGAGCCATATAATAGTTTTGTAAAAAAACTCACTTCAAAACCAGTCGTGGGCGTGGGATGGTTTACTTCGCCTGACATTATGGCCAAGCAAATCAATGATGGCATTCTTGATTTTGTGGGTGCAGCAAGAGCATCCATAGCTGATCCATTCCTACCAAATAAATTAAAAGAAGGAAGAGAAGACGATATCAGAGAGTGCATAGGATGCAATATATGTGCTTCTTGTTACAACCAAGGCATTCCTGTTCGTTGCACACAAAACCCATCCATGGGAGAGGAGTGGAGAAGGGGTTGGCACCCAGAAAAAATAAAGCCTAAATCTTCTGATAACTCAGTTCTTGTTATCGGAGGTGGACCCGCTGGATTAGAAGCAACATTATCACTTGCAAGAAGGGGGTATTCAGTTGCAATCGCTGATTCCAACAAAGAACTTGGTGGAAGAATCAACATGGAGTCTAAACTTCCCGGTATGACGTCCTATAAGAGAGTGGTTGATTATCGAGTCAATCAGATCAATCAATTAAGTAATGTTGATGTGTTTCTTGATAATACATTGAGTCCAGATGATGTTTTAGAGCTGGGATTCGATCATGTTGTTACAGCCACTGGATCTGCCTGGCAACCCTCTATTATGGATGAAAAATCAGCACCAGTATTAATTGATAAAACGGATACTATTTTTACGCCCGAGAATGTTTTAAATGGCTGTGAACTAAAATCACCAGTGATAATCTTTGATTTTGATTATTACTATATGGGTGGATTAATGGCTGAATACATAAAGGATCTTGGCCATGAAGTAACGATCATCACTCCATTTGATAAAGTTTCACCATGGAGTTTCAACAGCAATGAAATAGATGAAATTCAATTGAGGTTACAAGAAAAAGATATCAGAGTCATAACCCAGTGCCGCATAAAAAAAGTGAAAGATTCTTCTGTAAAACTCATTCATAAAGTCAGCCATGAAGAAACTGACATTGATAGAGGCTCATTGGTGCTTGTTGGGTACAGGAAACAAAATGATTCACTCTTTAGCGACCTTAATTCCAGAGAAGAGGATTTGAAAACATCAGGAATCAAGTCACTTCAAAATATTGGTGACTCAAATGCCCCTGGGGCAGTCGTGCATGCTGTTTTTGCTGGCCATCTTTATGCCAATACATTCGATCAAGAAGACAATTGCTCTGACGATAATTTTAAGCTTGAATACCCTGTTATCCAGTAACTCTAGCCTGCTGTAAAACCACCATCAGCAAGATAAACAGAACCGTTACAATATGAGGATTCATCAGATCCCAAGAATAGAGCTAGATTGGCTATTTCCTCATTGGTGCCATATCGATTCATGGGGTTCAGATCAGTAACAATATCCCTCACACTCTGTGGATCCTCAGGATTTAATTGCTCTCCCAATGAGGCCATCATTCTATTATCAATTGGGCCTGGAGCGAGTGCATTGACCCGGACTCCAAAGGATCCGTTTTCGATGCAAGCAGTTTTAACCAAACCACAGACAGCATGTTTGCTAGCAGAGTAGGGGCACAAGCCATTGAAACCCACCAAGCCAGCTGCTGATGCAACAGCAATGATTGAGCCTGATCCTTGTTCTTTCATGATTGGTATCGCATGTTTCATATAAAGCCATACTCCTGTGACATTGATTGAAAATAAATGATTAAATTCTTCAACAGTAAATTCTGTAAGCGGTTGAACAACGCCTTCTGTACCAGCATTCGCAACAACGATATCGACACTACCAAATTTATCTTTTGCTACTTTCATACAATCTATGACTGCATCTTCGTCGGTCGCTTCAGCTAAATGAATCAGTGCATTTTCTGCAAAAGGTATATTGTCAATTAAATCGTCTAGCTTCTCTTTTGACCTTCCAACCAGAATTGTATTCGCGCCTTCCTCAAGAAACCTTTTAGATGTTGCTGCTCCAATCCCTCCAGTTGCTCCAGTGACAATTGCTGTTTTTCCTTCAAGCCTCATTCCTTGCTCCTTTATATGATGATTGAATTAACTTTAATAGATTAAAACAATATCAAAAAATTACGATTTAAACGTTACAATATTGACACTTATTTTGATCATTTTGATTGATTCGAGATAGATATATTGGATATACATCAACTCAATGCAAAAGAGATATTAAAGTCCCATGATTGGACTTTCCCTATACCTATTGCTTATGGGCCTGGAAGAATCAATGAGATCAGTGAAATATGCCAATCTTTGAGTATCAATAATCCTTTAATAGTCACAGACAAAAGCAGTCAAGACCTTCCATTTATATCTCAACTCATCGATCTATTAAATAAAGCTGGATTAACTTCTGGCATCTTTGCAGAAATTTCTCCAAACCCAAGAGATGACGAAATATCTGTTGGCTCCTCTTACTATAAGTCTGGTGATCATGATGCCATCATTGCGATTGGTGGCGGAAGCGCAATGGATGGTGCTAAAGCAATATGCCTCACAACCAATAATGACATCCCATTATGGGACTTTGAATGGGAGAAAGAGCCAGCAAAGATCAGCAATGATGAACCATTCCCGAAATTGATTACTATACCCACAACAGCAGGTACTGGAGCAGAGACGGAGGGAACAGCAATGGTAACCGATACAGATAAAGGCATGAAATTTTGCATATGTCATCCAGGGTTGAAGCCATCAATTGCAATCTTAGACCCAGAGCTCACGCTTGGTTTACCAAGAACATTGACGGCATGGACAGGTGCGGATGCGATGATTCATGCAATCGAAGGTTACTGTGTACCAGGATTTCACCCCCTATGCGATGGAGCCGCTTTGCAAAGCTTGTCGCTTGTTTCAGATAATCTAACTCTTGCTGTCGATGAGCCCGATAATATTAAAGCCCGCGGAGCTATGTTAGTGGCTTCTTGTTTGGGTGGAATTGCATTCCTTAAAGGTCTTGGTCTTGTGCATGCAATTTCTCACATGGTCGGTGCTGAATTTGATACGCACCATGGTTTAACAAATGCTATTGTTTTGCCAGTCGTTACTCGATATAACTTTCCAGAATTGGAAGGCAAGGTTCAAAGAATGTCCTCTGCGATGAATTATGAAGACGGTTCCGTCGAAGCATTCATTTCAAATTTAGACGAACTACTAAATCAAATTGAGATACCGAAAAGCTTAGACGATATTGGCATCCCGATAGATTGTGTTGAGAGAATCTCTGAGAAAGCCATGAAAGACTCTGCATTTGCCACAAACCCTAGAATAGCGAGTTTAGAAGAAATGAATCAATTGGTTTATAAAAGCATCAAACAAGCGAGATAAATAAGTTAATGATCTCGAAAACATCTCTTCAAGAAACGATACAAAAAACAACGTCGGGAGAAATCTCTCCGGTTGAATTGGTTGAATATTCTTACGAGCAAATTAAGAAACACAATCCTACTCTGAATGCGATTGTCTCTCTTAAAAAAAAGTCTCTGGTCATCAAAGAGGCCGAGTCTCTTTTTAAAAGAGAAAACAATTATAAAAAGTTACTTTTTGGGATTCCAATGGCAGTGAAAGATCTATTTGATGTCAAAGACCTCCCGACAACTTTTGGACTTCCCAGATTCAAAAACAACATTGCAAAAAAGAATTCTATCATCGTGGATCGTCTCATTTATCAAGGAGCTCTTGTATTGGGTAAAACGAATATCCCAGAATTGGCACTCGGATCTCACACCAAAAATTCATTGTTCGGCGCCACCTCGAATGCCTTTGATGAAGGCATGTCAGCAGGGGGTTCCAGTGGGGGAGCTGCATCGGCTGTCGCATCCTCAATGATCCCGGTTGCAGACGGATCGGACATGATGGGCTCTTGCAGGAACCCAGCAGCCTTCTCAAATCTCTACGGTTTTCGGCCAACCCCGGGTTTGATTCCGGAGAATAGGATCATGAAAATAGACGAACAATTCCCTTTGTTAAGCACGCCAGGATGTTTAGCAAAGACGCCGGGGGATATGTCTATATTCCTAGATGCAGTCTGTGGAAAACATTCAATGGACCCATTTTCTTTTGACATGGATGGATCCTTCAGAGAAGCAACTCTCAGTGAGGAAGAGTTCTCAAAGATGAAAATAGGGTGGCTTGGAGACATGAATGGAAGATATGTGTTTGAAGACGGAATTCTCGATTTGTGTGAAAAAATGCTGAAAGAATTGGCAGACAATTACCTATTTGTCGATCATGTTTCAAGTGACATCGATACAAATTTACTTTGGGATACATGGACAACATTGAGATCCAGAAACATCTACCTGTACTTGGGAGAATCAAATCTTCAAGATGATGATAGCTTGTCTCATGGAGCCCAACACGAAATGAATATCGGGAAACAGATCTCCACTGAAGATTTAAATCGATCAATGAAAATGAGATCTGAGCTGATCAAAAAGATCGATGATCTTTTCAGTGAATGTGATTTTCTGGCAATGCCTTCGGCTCAGGTTTTTCCTTTTGATAAAAATATCGATTACCCAAAAAATATTTCTGGAAAAGAGATGCAGACCTATCATCAATGGATGGAAGTGACTGTCCTTTCAAGTTTACTCGGACTGCCGACCATTTCGATCCCTGTTGGATTCAATGAAAATAATTTATCCATGGGCTTGCAAATCATAGGCAGAAAGAAAGAAGACTTAAGGATGATATCCTTTGCAAAAAGATACGAACAAATCTTTGGTTACTCAAATGTTACACCTACTTAAAAAAGCAAAAACCCATGCAGACAGAATCGCCATCCAAAGCGATGGAAAAGAATTCACTTATGGATATCTCGATAAACGTTCTGATGAAATTGCATCGTTCTTGCTTGGCAATGAATCCGACTTAAATGAAGAGAGAATAGGGCTTCTCGTGCGTCCGGATATCCATTATGTTGTAGCTCTCTGGGGGATATGGAAATCGGGAGCAATCGCAGTTCCGCTAAGCCTTTCAGCAAAAGAGTCGGAGCTTGATCACTATATCTCTGACTCGAATATATCGCTTATTATTTCATCCAATAATTGTAAAGAGCAGAAAAACATACCTCAAAAAAATAGTATTCATATTGAGAATATCGAAAACATCAATGCACCAGAATGCACGTCGCAGCCAATCTTGAGTAACGATCGAAAAGCAATGATCATATACACCAGTGGGACGACCAATAAGCCCAAAGGCGTCTTGACGACACACGGAAACATCGAAGCACAAATCACCGCATTGGTTGAAGCCTGGAAATGGACAAAAGACGATCACATTCCACTAATACTGCCCCTGCACCATATTCATGGAATCATTAATTCGCTTTGCTGTCCGCTCTATGTTGGGGCAAAAGTAAGCATGCTTGGAGGATTCAATGTCGACAATGTCTGTAAAGAGATTGCTCAATCAGACTGCACCGTATTCACTGCCGTGCCGACAATTTATTTTTCATTAATCGAGAAGCTGGAAAAAACAGACGAAACAGAAATATTCAATGGCTTCAAAAAATTAAGACTCATGATGTCCGGTTCAGCGGCACTGGCGCCTGAAATCCATAAAAAATGGGAAGCACTGACCGGACAAAAAATCTTGGAGCGATATGGCATGACTGAGGTGGGCATGGCTTTGTCGAATAAGATTGATGGCGAAAGACGACCCGGTGCAGTGGGAGAGCCACTCCCGAATGTTGAAATCAAACTGGAAGATGAAAACGGAAAGGAAATCACGAAGGAGGGTGAAATAGGGCAAATACTCATAAAAGGACCACAAGTATTCAAGGAGTATCAGAACTTGATAGAGAAAACCAAAGAATCGTTTAAAGATGGATGGTTTCTAACGGGTGATGTCGCGGTCATGGAGGATGGCTACTATCGATTACTGGGCAGAGATTCCATTGATATCATTAAGAGCGGTGGCTATAAAATATCGGCTCTGGAAATAGAAGACGTTCTTTTGAAGAATCAAAACATCAAAGAATGTGCCGTCATCGCAAAAGACGATGAAAAATGGGGTGAAATAGTAGTCGCAGCAATCACCGTGAACACAGATTCAATTGAAACCAAAGAATTACAAGAATGGTGTTCTAAATACCTTTCAGATTACAAAATACCCAGAATCATAAAAGTCTTAGATCAATTGCCAAAAAATTCAATGGGGAAGGTGACTAAAAAAGAACTTAAAGAATTATTTTTCTAACTGTCTCTATTATGGTCTTTATGCATCATTGAGCAATGAATGATAATCTTCTTCGCTTAGAACTTTGACCCCTAGCTTCTCAGCCTTAGTGAGTTTGGTTGATCCAACGTTTTCACCACATATCAAGATATCGGTTTTCCCAGAAACAGCGCTCTGAATCTCAGCGCCAAGATTGAGGGCATTTTTCTTCATATCATCTCTTGACCCTGAAGTCATCTTTCCAGTAAACACCAACTTCAAACCAGCAATTGGTGATTCAATTTCCTCAGTCTCTGAGAGGAGTTGTGTCTTGGAGAGATTAAAGCCCAAATTTAGCATATGATTGATTGTTGACCATTTATCCACCAAACCTTTAATAATATCCCTAGCTGAGACCTCAGCAAAACCGTCAATGTCCTCTATGTCATTCATCGTAATGGTTGGCAACTCTTCAATCTTATAGTGTTGCAATAAACGTCTTGAGTCACCACGACCCAACTGAGGAATTCCAAAAGCACCCAAAAAACGCCAATCCTCTGTCTCAACTACCAATGAACGATCGAGTTCACTTCTTAGATTCTTTGACTGGCCGGGTCCAAATCCGACACTTATAAAGTCCTCTTCATTAGAAGCATATATTTTCTGAAGGGTATCAATGCCTCCCTCAACAAGCTTTGCAATACTCTTGGAGCCAAATCCATCGACTTGACCATGTATTTTAAAAAAGTGTTCCAATGCATTTTCAACTTGTGCAGGGCATCCAGTATGATTGACACACATCAGAAAATCTCTTTGCCAGACTAAGCTTTCACCGCATGAATCACAAATGGTTGCAATTTCAGGATTAGGAATGGATTTAACCACATCCACAATCTTAGGAATTACCTCACCAGACCTTTCAACTGAAATTATTGCTCCCTTTCCGAGCCCAAGAGACTTCACATTGCCAGCATGATGAGCTGTCACACGAGAGACTTTTGCACCTGAAAGTTCGATCGTCTCCACTTCTAAAACTGGTGTGACTCTTCCTGTTCGCTTTGTTTGCCAAATAATGTTTTTGATTGTTGTTTCTTTTGCTATCGAACGCTGCTTCAATGCAATTTGCCATCTGTAATGATGCGTTGTATGGCCAAGCGATTCCTTTAAATCATTGTGTGTGATCTCAACAACGACACCATCCGTTGGGTATTCGCACGCTTTTAATACTTGCTCTTGAATGGTTTCATGATTTTCGATCAGTTCTTGAAAACTTCCTTCCCATCGATTTAACTTAGAGTAGGGGACAAAACGTATTGCTCCATCATTCAATGCCAGCTTAAAATCTTCATTGACATCATCAGAATTCACCACGCCAACGCAAATGTTTCTTGGGTGTGCATAGCCCAGTTTTTTTAGATTTTTCTCAAAATACTCATTGGTCATGACCACTTCACCAACACCTGGTGCCTCAATATCAAGATTGACCACTCCTTTCTCAAAACAAGACGTGATGTCATTTCCGTGATTCCCATCACCTCGAGTTGCCAATAAACCATCCTCTCGAAAATAAGCGGCTAGACCATCCAATTTTGGTGTCGCAATGACATTAATCTCATCCTCATTGATGTTTTTCTTTTGTGCTTCTTTGTTGATGCGATTCACCCATTTTTTTGTCTCTTCTACTGAATATGATTTTTCAATACTCAACATGGGCCTAGGATGCTTAAGCTTGCCAGAACCAAAATCAGGCTCTGCTTCCATCTCGGTTAAAAAAGGATGATTGGGATCACGTGCTTCAAGTTCAGACAAGAAAACATGGTCATAGGTGTGATCATCAATAATTGGTGATCCATTCCTATAGGCGAGCGAAGCTTCTTTCAAGAATGACACCAGTTCAGTTGTCTTCATTAGTTTGGGATCTTGATCAGTCATAGTTTATAAGCCAAATAAATTGATATTTGATGATTGTATTGGCCATAACGTCAATTTATTTCTTTTGCAGATGAATCTCTCTTATTTATGGTTAATTTTACCATATCCCCAACCTTTATAATTGTTATAACCAGTTCTAAAGGGCTCCCTAAATACCCATAAAAACCTAATAAAAGCCCTTTATTTATAAGAATAGTGTGCTTATTAAAGCCTTATTTTAGGTATATATATATGCGTATAATATATATTATGTAAAGTTTTTATATATTATTTTAATGTTATTTATATCACATATATCAGTTATTTATATGACATATGTAATGTATATTATATTTCTTATTAAAAATTGACTAAAAATTAAAAATATCTGGAATAAATACTTTTCTACTTTTTAATAAATTTAAATATTTATACAGATTTGGAAATATTGCTAAAAATAGCCCACTAATAAATATTGATATCATGTGATCTCTATCAAATATCTGTAAATCAGTGTTGCAATCATCATTTCTGGGTAGAAATACCCATCAAATGCTCTTTTATTGATAATTTGTGCTTTTTTATTATGTTATAAAGAAAAAAACTTTGATTTAGACTAAATACCGTACCTTGATAACACATCTCTACTCTGTCTGAGTATTTTTGCCTTAAAAAACCTTAAAAGTATCTTTTGAAACGGCATCCATGCAATTCTAATACCACTTTTGTTATTTTTGAGGATTTCTGAGACTATCCAAGGAGCAACTGTCTCTACATGGTCACAAATTATGTTTGCCGTTGGTCGTGCTTTTTCCCACTCATCTTGGCTCAATTTCTTCTGCTCATTGAGCCAGTTTTCTGTAATGAGTACTCCAGGGCTGATGCTTGCAATTGTAACGCCAGTGTTTTTATTCTCTTCGACTAAATACTTTGTCAGTATATTGATACTTGCTTTTGTAGAGCTATATATACCCATACCTGGAGTAAGAAACTTTCCGTCATAACTACCTCCAAGCATGTTATATAAACTACCTTGACCTTGACTCCTGAATCCATTGACTGCGACTTGGGACCCCAAAACGGTTCCCAATGAATTTGTGCTTATCATCGACGATACCAAGTCTTGAGGAACCTTATGAACTTTGTTGTAGCTTGATGCAAAACCTGCGTTATTGATCCAATAATCTACTGTTCCAAACTCAGATTTAGCCAATTGCCAGAGTGCTTCTAATTCACGTTTTTTTGATATGTCACATGCCTGGCCAATTACGCTGCCTTCATAGTTGCTATTCATTTGTTCAGAGACATTGATTATGTCATCTTCACTTCTGCTGGATATAACGACATTATGGCCAAGACGAGCGAATTCATTGGCTAGTCCCCTACCAATTCCTTTCGTACTGCCAGTAATTACAACTGTCGCCATAAGATATCTTTGAAAGTAAAAATAATTCCAACAATATAGATACTAAAGTAGATTATACTTTATTGATATATGGAATATAGAAATCTTAAAAATACGGAATTGAAACTTCCTATCATCACTTTAGGCGCCCTGAATTTTGGGTTCTTTTGTGATGAAGATAAGAGCATCAATACTATAAAAGCTGCCATTGATAATGGTGTCAATTGCATTGATACTGCACCGACATATGGCGGTATGAAGGGTAAATCAGAGGTCATCACTGGAAAGGCAATTAAAGGAATAAGAGATAAAGTAATTCTAGCAACAAAATTTGGTACAGACCCAGCAACTGGGAGGAATTCAATCAAGGGAGGTGGGACTAGAAAATATATAGTTGATGCTGTTGAAAACAGTCTGAAATCTCTAGATACAGATTACATAGATTTATATCAAATGCATTTTCCTGATGCAGAAACACCCATTGAAGAAACCTTGAGAACGCTTGAAGATCTTATCCAAAGCGGAAAGGTTAGATACATTGGAGCATCAAACTTCAACGCCGATCAAATGAGTGACAGTGTGAATGTTTCGATTGAAAATAGCTTTAGTCAATTTGTTTCAATTCAATCAAGATACAGCATGCTGACAAGATATATGGAAGAAGATTTACTTCCAGTTTGTGAGGAGAGCAATGTCTCTATTCTCCCCTACTTTCCTTTAGAAAGTGGATTCCTAACTGGCAAGATAAAAAGAGGAGTGGATCCAGAAAAAGGAACAAGATTGGCACTATGGAAAGGTGCATTCACCTCTGATGAATGGTTCAATCTGATCGATAAAGTTGAAAAATTCGGAAATGAAATAAATAGATCTCTACTTGAGATTTCTCTCGCATGGGTAGCAAAAAGGAAGATGGTTGCATCGGTTCTCGTAGGTGCAACATCAGCTGAACAAATGATTCAAAATATAGAAGCAATATCTTGGACGATGTCAGACGAAGAGATGGAAAAGATTGATCAAATTATCTTGGGCTAGATAGATCAGCTGGAAAGAAACTTAAACATTCTATCGGAATCAAAAACTTGGACCTTGACATCATCTCCTTCGTTAATCTTACCTGCCACATCGACAATACCAACAAGCCCCCTCAATTTCTTTGCTGCTTTAAGAAAGTCTAATTTGCCAGGATAATCACCAGATTTAGTTTTTTGTGTCTTTGATATTTCTTCAGACATATCATGACAAGGCGGGTTATATTCTTCTACGATCAAAGTGGCGCCAGATGGAAAAGATAATTTTGATCCTTTTGGTAATTGGGAGAGATCTGGTATTCCTTTAAAGCAAAGATTGGCTCCCAAAACTCGTGGGGTTAGATTTTGTGCCAAATCCATTGATTCTGAGATCATTTCAAGCTCCTCTAAAGAAACAGCAGACCATTGCCGATTATTTCTCCTAATGGTGCCAGGTGGGTATGCTTCACCCTCATAGATACCTCTCATATAACTTCTGTGTTTGTCGCCGACAAAACCATCCAATTCGACTTGTGCCGTTCCGATTGAATCTTTTATGAATTCAATGGTTTTACCAACATGAACAGAGACAAGTGTTGCATTAAAGGTCTTTGAATATTCACTCATCGTTAACCTCCATTCGATACCCTGCTTCACTCCATGCCAGCATGTCGCCGTCTATATCAATTATGTCTTCAAATCCAATGCTCTCTAGCAATTGAATCACCTTGCCTGCTCTTCCACCACTTCTGCAGAAAACCACCATTTGACTGTCTTTGTATTCAGCCAGCAATTCTGGGTCTTCAAGAATCTGCTCATGAGAAATATTGATCGCATTTAAAATGTGTCCGCTGTCATATTCGGCTTGGGTTCTCACATCAAGCAATACAAGCTCATGATCTAACTTGGTGATGCTTTCATTCAGTTCGCTGACAGTCCAAAGTTCTGCAGAGGTAGAATTAAGACTGATAATCAATGCCAATGCTATATAGATCTTTTTCATTATTTTATTGGTGTCAATAGTTGGTTTAACTCAATCATGTTTCCATCTGGATCGTAGATGATTGAAACATTTACTTTGATTACATCTAAACCATCATATGAGGGGTATTCTCTATAAGTTGGCTCTCTGTAAACCTCTACTCCAGGAACCTCAATTACCCTCTCCCATTTTTTATCAAGATCATTTGTATTAAAAAGATGAATATTGCCCTGTGGAACAAAGGCTTTACGTTCTACAGGAAGATTTCTCCTATCGGATGATGGACTGCCATAATCCAATTCCCAAAGGCCCAATATTCCAACATGTTCGTCCTTTGTTTTTAAGAAAATCAATCTTGATTGACTTCCATCTCTGGATGTCAAAATGTTGTCATATACAACCTCCATCCCTAATGCATCTTTATAGAGCTTGAGAGATGTTTCTATATTTCTGACTATGAGTGTGGTTCTTCGAAAGACAATCTCTTGCTTTGAAACATCAAAAACTGGTTCCTGATTGGTATGAGAGAATACTGCTTTATTCGTGAATAAAACAATCAGTATTGTAAAAATTGATCCTACAAGCTTCATTTTTTATTCCAGTTTTCCATGAAGTAAGGTGAGAATAGAAATGCCGGGAAGAATACAATCAGTTCCAGATAAAATGTCTTCACAAAATCCAGTGGACCTTTAAAACCATCAAATTGTTCAGGCTCAAACTGATGACCAATTCCCTGAAGTATGATTGCTAAAAGTATCAAAGAAAAGCCCATAAATATTTGAGAGGAATCGATGAAATTAAAGAGCCCGATCAGCATCAGAATATTACCAGTTATAAACATCATTGAGCCAAAAATGTGAATGACTAAATTCAGTCGGTTTTGATGTAATCTTTGATAGTACCTGTATTCTTTTTCACTGATCATTTAGTATCGCAATCCCCTCTTCCATTCTTTTTAGTTGTTCAAGTTGTGTAGAAATCGAATTTTGTATCTCTAATGATACCTCAGGATTATCAACCAGTCCTGACCATCTTTCAATTGTGAGCTGAGTATCCCCTCTTCCCATTGCAATGAGTCCAGAGAGCCAAAGAATTTGAGTATTCTCTGGATTCATCATCAAAGTCTCTTCAATCAATTGATCGATGTCATATGGAAAATCAGTGGGTCTTAACATCAAAGTCGACTCAATTAAACCAAGATTAATCTCAAAATCAGAATTCTCATCCAAGATTTGATAGCCTTTCAAGAATTTTTCATACGCCAACTCAAATCTACCTGATTTAATATAGTGTGATCCAAGAGCCTTGATCACTCTCAAGTCATCAGGATTCTTGATAAGAAATTCTTCTAATTTCTCAACAGAATTATTGAGTTGCTCGTTTGTTGCTTGTTGGCTTTCAGTGAAGTTTGAAACCGCTTCATAATTTAGATATACAAATGATGAAATAAACAAAAATGCAATAAAGAAAGCACTGTATTTCATAGAAGTTGAGCCTAAGGCATTGATCAGAATACTAGAACAATACAATAAGCCCATGCATGCCAGAAAAGTGAGGGATATAAATATGGGATCGCTGAACATTTAATTTCCTATTTTTCTAAACCAACCATAAAACATCAGCAACAAAATAATGGGTGAAAACCAAAGAAAGAATGTCTTTTGAGTAAAAGCAGGCTCATAGAGTATGAACTCGCCATAGCGATCAAGTAGGTATGTTTTTATTTCGATATCAGATTTACCATCTTGAATTTGTAATTTGATCTCGCGACGAAGATCTTTGGCCAACTCTGCATTTGATTCAGCAACTGATTGATTTTGACAGACCAAGCATCGAACTTCTTGAATGAGTGATTGATATCTCATTTGATCATTTGTATCAAGCTCATTGGCACTGATGCCTGAAGTAAAAAACATCATAAATAAAAAAAATGTAGCCCTTCTAATCAATTCAATTCACCAAGTACAGGCAGTATATCTCTTTCAAATATTTCCCTATCTAATGGGCCAATGTGTTTGAAGCGTATGATGCCATTGGAGTCGATCAAGAAGGTTTCTGGTGCTCCATAGACTCCAAAATCAATTGCTGTTTTACCTTCGGGATCTTTTAAGACAATGGAATATGGATCACCCAATTGGTTTAACCATAACTTTGCAAGCTGATCATCATCTTTCCAATTCAATCCTATGATTGGTATATCAAGGTTTTCATCTTGGCTCAGCTCGACAAGAAATTCATGCTCAATCTCACAACCCACGCACCAAGTTGCCCAAACATTTATCAGGGATATCTCACCAATTATTTCCTCATTGCTATACATTTCTTCTGTGATTAGGTTCTGAAGTGTGAATTGAGGAATCGACTTTCCAATGAGTGGTGATGGCAACTCAGAATCAGAATCAAATAAGCTCTGAGCCAGAAACCCCATTAATACAAAAAAAATAACGAGAGGCAGTATTCGTCTGGTCATTGGGAGCTCCCAATAGTTCTTTTGCTTAAAAATACCCTGATTAAACCACCCATCATCATGACAATTGGTCCATACCATATAAGCCTTAAGAGTGGTTTGTATTGAAGATGCATACTCCATGAACCACCACCGATGTCCTCTCCAATTGCAATGAAAAGATCTCTAAATAGGTTTGCCTCTATCCCAGCTTCTGTCATACCCATTGTTGAAGAATCATATACTCTCTTTTCTGGATATACAGTCTCTATGTATTCCCCATCTTTACTGATTTCTATGGTGGCATATTGAGCGAGATAATTTGGCCCATTTCGTTTTCCGATTTCAGTCAGCCTAAACTCATAATCACCGACAGTTGAGGACTGCTCGATGCCCATGCTGTCATCAAATGTGATTCCATATGAACTGGTTACTGTTATCCCCAGTATCATCAAACCCAAGCCAATATGACCAAGCATCATTGGCATATAAGTCATGCTTTTATTGATTGAAAACTGATTTTTAATAAGGGGCGATACTCCAGTGAGTATGGTCCATAGTGCCAAAAGGACTCCGACTAGCGTAAGAAGTGACGCCCAACCATAAATCAATGGAAACAAAAGGCTCAATACAATAGCACCCAAGATAATCGGTGATACTTTTTTAATTAAATTCTTTGAGTCATGACTCCAATTTGAAAATACAGCGACTCCAATAGAAATCAATAAAGGGATAAACGGAAATAAAATTACAAAATTAAAATACGGCGGTCCAACTGATATTTTCCCCAGATCAAGCATTTCAAGAATCAATGGATAAATCGTACCTATCAAAACCAAGCCTGCAGAAGCACATAGGAAAACATTGTTTAAAAGCAAAAGAGATTCTCTCGATAATGGGTGAAGTTTTTCTTGTTTGTTCTTCTTTTGTTTGACCGAGTAGATCATCAATGCTGAACCTGAAAAAAATGCGAGCAGAACTAAAATAAAAAGGCCTCTTTGAGGGTCAGATGCAAAAGAGTGAACAGATATTAGAACACCAGAACGAACCAAGAATGTGCCCAAAAGACTTAAAGAAAAAGCAGTAATGGCAAGAAGTGTGCTGAAACCATTAAATAATTCCCTCTTCTCAGTAACAATCAATGAATGCATCAATGCCGTTGCAATAAACCATGGCATCAATGATGCATTTTCCACTGGATCCCAGAACCACCATCCACCCCAACCCAATTCATAATATGCCCACCAACTTCCAAGAGCGATGCCGCCAGTTAGGAACATCCAAGATAAAATGGTCCAGCTTCTTGCATGCTTTGCCCACTGATGGTTATTCACAGTCAATAACGAAGAAACTGCGAGAGAAAATGGCACTGCTAAACCCACATAGCCTGCATACAATGTAGGCGGATGAATGACCAATGCAGGATCCTGAAGAAGAGGATTTAGACCCCTTCCTTGAAGTGGAATGGGGAATAAGCGTTCAAACGGATTCGAAGTGTATAGAATAAAGATAAGAAAGCCCAGGCTGATTAAACCAAGTATAGAAAGAGACTGGATTCTTAGATCAGGTGATGACTTAAGTGCTTTGTCTTTTGAGAGAAGCAATGTCCATAATGAGAGTATCAAAACCCATAGCAATAATGATCCCTCGTGACCACCCCAAACGGCTGCAAATTTATATCCAATGGGCAATGCTGTATTGGAATTTGAAGCAACATATAAAACTGAAAAATCATCTTGTAGAAATGAAGTCGTTAGCAAAGCAAAACAAATCACGAGAGAGATTGTTTGAAACGTTGTGACTCTGTCAATGAATGTCTCTATGTTTTCAATTTTATTTAATAGTGGACTGATCCCACCTAGAAACTGAAATAAAGCAGATGCAAGGGCAGCTACCAAAAAAATTTGGCCTAACTCTGGGATCATGAAGACGACTCGTTCATGGGGTGGATATCAGGAGGCATATAATTCTCATCATGTTTTGCAAGCACCTCACTTGCTATGAAAACCTTCATTTTGTTGAAGCTTCCTGTGACTATGATGCCTTGCCCTTCTCTGAATAAATCAGGCAAAATCCCAGTATAGTTGACCTCGATGCTCTCAAACCCATCCGTGAGTATGAATCTAGATTTTAGACTGCCTTCAGATCGTTTAAAACTGCCTACTTCTACCAAACCGCCTACTCGGAATTTTGATTGGTCATCCTCTATATTTTCAATTGCTTCACTTGGTGTCACATAGTAAAGCAAGTTGTCCTGGAATGACGCCAAAATCAGACTGACTGCCACGGCCACACCAATGAGTGTCGCTAAAATTCCAATGAATCTTTTGTGGCGAGGTAGCATCTTATTCTGACTGATTCCTGTTTTTTATCATTTTGACGACATCTTTGTGTTTCTTTAGAGCATCATAGTAAGCCAAGAAAAGCGCGAGGAATGAAATAAAGACCGAAGTCCAAACATAAAAATTATATCCCTCCATATCAAATATACTCATATTTTATCCTCATATTGCTTTTACCCAGCTTGATCTTTTTTCTCTCTTCAATACTTCGGCTGAGCTTGCCCTGCAGATCACTGCAACAAAAAAGAACATGTATCCAATGATCATCACCAAGAGAGGCCATAGCATTTCTCCGACAATCGATGGAGAGTCAAGTTTAGAAATGGTTGATGCTTGATGAAGCGTATTCCACCAAACAACAGAGTAATGAATGATCGGTAAATTGATGATGCCTAAGATTGCAACAAGAGATGCTGAGCGATCGGCTTTTTTCTGTTCTCTGATTGAAGCATGGAGTGTGATGTAACCAAGATAAAGCAATAGCAAAATAAATTCAGAAGTCAGTCTGGCATCCCAAACCCAAGCAGTTCCCCACATGGGTTTGCCCCATAGCATCCCTGTGAGAAGTGCGATAGTGGTCATCAATGCTCCAAATGGTGCAATGCTCTTAGCAACTGAGAACGCCACATTAGATCTCCAAACGATTCCTATGATTGATGCAAAACCCATTGCAGCATAAGCACTCATTGATAAATAAGCACTGGGTACATGAAAATAAATGATCCTGAATGCATCACCCATCTGATAATCTTTTGGTGCTAAAAATAATCCACCGGCGGACCCTATAAGGATCAATAAAAGACCAAAATAAAGGCACCATGGTTCTAGTCTTGTCACAAATCTATAAAAATTTGGAGGGGAACCATATTTATATATTGCTTTTAAACCCATGCTCTAATCCATTGATATTTTGAGTGCTGAGGCTGTTATCCAAGGCCCAAGAAATAAACTGAGCATCATCATACCTGTAAGAAAATAAAGTGGTCCAGAAATATCCAACCCTAAAATTGAATTCTCTATGGCTTTAGATCCAAATATTAAAATTGGAAGTGTTATTGGCGTAATAATCAGTGTCATCAAGGCGCCAGGATATCTAATACCAAGTGTGATTGCAGCGGTGAAAGCATTGATATTTATCATTGTCATCGTTGAGAGAAAAAGTGTCATCTGTATGATTAAAATGTCTTTGCCTGTCACGAAATAAATCGAAGCAATCAAACCTGAAACCAGAATAAGAGGTAAAGATGTAAAAAGCCAAAAGGCGAGTGTTTTTGTGAAGATCAATCCTACAAATGATTTCTTTGAGAGCAACAATTGTTCAATGGTTCCATTCTGAAAATCTGCCTTGAACATATTTTGCATCGATAGCAATGATGCAAAAAAAGAAGAAAACATCATGATGGGTCCAACGATGGACAACAAAAAATCTTTTCCAGAATCACTGATTAGTGGGAACAATATTGCAGTCAGAAAAAATAGAATGATTCCTGTTAGAACATCGGTCCATCGTTTTACGGCAACCTTTGTTTCTCGGAAAAATAATTGAAAATAACTCTCCACTATGACTCCAATACAATGTCTAATTTGGGAGATTCTGATAAATCACCTTGGTTTGATGTTCGAATGATCATTCCTTTACTCTGAGTATGTAAATCCATTCTATGAGTTAGATATTCGATTGATGCCTGGTCAAGATTCGCATATGGTTCATCCATTATCCACACTGATCGCTTAGATAAAATTAGACCAATGAGAGCAGTTTTCTTTGCTTGTCCGCTGGAAAGAATTTCAACCGGTTTATCCAAGACAGAATCTAAATTAAAACCCGAGACCAAGTCGTTCAATTCTTTTAAATCCCCAACATTGGGATTCATAGTTATGTTATCAATTGCTGAAATTTCATTGATCAGTCCATTCTTATGGCCAAGGTATGCAATTTCATTCTGAAAAGATGAATCAATGTCATTAATTGTTAGCTGATTCCATTTGATATGCCCTTCACTGAGCTCTGTAAATCCACAGATTGATCTTATGAGACTGGTCTTACCGCTGCCGTTGGCACCTTTGATCAAGGCTTGCTTACCATCATCTATATTAAAATCTATATCGATGAATATTGGTGTATCATCTCGATAAAGGCATGCGCTTTTAATTTCTAGAAGGTTAGAAATACTAGACCTCCAAATTCCTAATTGGTGATATCAATCACGATCTTGCCAAAATGGGACCCTGAAGGCATGCCATAGATTTCATTTATCGCATCATCAAAGCCAACTGTTTTACCGATGATCGGGTGAATCTCATGTTCTTCAAAAAATTGATTTAGCTCGCTATGGTCTTCCCTGCTTCCGACTGTGATTCCATGCACATGTAAGTTCTTGAATACCATCTGCATCAGATTTAACTGAACATTGATGCCACCAAGGGCTCCGATGACACTGATATGACCACCTATTTTGAGGGCATTAATCGTTTGTGGGAATGTTGACTCACCACCAATTTCAATGACCAGGTCAACGCCTCCATTGGATAATCCAAACGCATCACTTCCCCATTCAGGATTCTCTTTGTAGTTGATGGTATGATCCGCTCCCAATTCCTTTGCTCTTTGCAACTTTTCATTGCTGCTCGACGTAATAATCACATTTGCTTGCATCGCTTTTAAAATCTGTAAAGCAAGCACAGAAACACCACCTGTTCCCAGAAGAAGGACTGTATCCCCAGGACCAATATTGGCTGCCTTGATGCAAGTCCATGCAGTCACAGCGGCACAGGGTATGGTTGATGCTTCTTGATAAGACATGTATTCAGGTATGGGTAGAACAGCTTCTTTGGGTAAAACAGCATATTCAGAGAGAACTCCAGCTGCATCTGAGCCAGTTGAAACCATTCGGTTTGAGTTATTTGCATTCCAATCCTGCCAGAATACAGAAGTCACTCGATCACCCACATTGTATTCTGTGACATCATTTCCAACTGCTACAATCTCTCCTGCTCCGTCAGAAAGGGGGACAAGAGGTAATTCAATATTCGGGTTATAAAGCCCTTTGGCAATCATGAAATCTCTGAAGTTCAGTGACGCAGCATGCACCTTGATGACCACTTCACCAATGCATGGAGTCGGTGTCCCTCTTTCGTTTTGTTGAAAACCTTCATCGCCAAAATTATTTAATTCTATTAATTTCATCTGTCTATACCTTTGTTCTATTTCAACAAGCTATGTTAATACAGGTGGTGATGATTTGCTTAGATTTGAAAGATAATTACATAAAAAACTAAGGCCAATCCTGTCAGGGGTTCGGATTGGCCTTAGCTATGGTTCTGCCTTTATGGCAAATTTTATTACTTCTTGTGTTTCTTATTTCCTTTATGTCGTTTTTTATTCCTTTTCTTTTTCCCTTTATCTTTCCCTTTACCATGGCCTTTCATTTTCTTATCACGCATCTTTTCTTTTCGTTTTTCCATGCGTTTCGAGTTCTTATCAAATTGAGCCATTTGTTCTTCTGAAAGCACCGTGGAAAGTTTCTCCTTAGTGCCTTTCTTAAGCTCATCCATGGCATCCATGGATTGCTCTCTCATCTCTGCTCTTAATCCCCTGCCTTCTTTGATACTGGAAGACATGATAGATCTGACTTCTTTTCTTTGTTCGTCAGTTAAATCCATGTCTTGGAATAACATCCTTATACCGCGATCATTGTGATCATGTGCATAGGCATTGTTTAGAAGTGACATTGAACCCAAGTAGAGAATCGCTCCAATAGCAAATGATATGTATTTCATATTTTTCATATTTGGCCCTCAAATATTTTTTTTATGATTTTCATTCTTCACCTAAATCTTGAAGTAAATATGAAGAAAAGATGAATTGTAAATTTAAACTGTAATAATGAATTTATAATTTGGACATATTGATGGGCATATAAGTGAAAATTTTTCCAAAATTCTTTCTGTCATATTGGCTGAGCTTTTGTGCAGTAACGCTTATGATATTTGCTGTAGGAACCTATACGTTTGAACGTGATCTATTTCGCTTTGTAACCAGGATTGAAACGGCACAGTTACAAACATTTGCATCAGAAATCGAGGATTATTATGCAGAAGTGCAGACTTGGGACTTTCTTAGAGAAAACCCGAGAATGGCAGACCTTATTTTAAGACAGAGACGTTCATTTGATGAGAATCTAATTATACTTCCAAATGTCGTGAACGAACGAAGGAGGTTCAGATTTTCATTCAATAAAAATCAAGACATTGAAAGACCTGGAAGACTATATCTCCTGGATGAAAACCTAGAAATTGTAATTGGCAATAAGGACATAATTGATGAAATCTCAGCCAATGAGCCATTGGAGATGATCCTAAATGATCGATTCATACTCTCTCCAATAAAATTTGAAAATGAGCAGATTGGTACGCTTGCACTCATTATCTCTGAGAGGTTGTATGAAGAAATTGATTTGGCTTTTGCTAGATCAAACAATCAAACACTTCGATTCTCAGCAATAGCTGGGCTCCTTTTTGCAGCAATCATATCGCTCGTGCTCACAATGAATATAACTGGACCTATCAGGAAATTGGGTCGAGGAACCAGGAGTTTGATCAGTGGTGAATTCAAAACAAGAGTATCCATTCAAAATAGAGATGAATTAGGAAAACTATCAAGAGACTTCAATATATTGGCTAAAACATTGGATAAAAACTCAGAGTCTCAAAAGCAATGGCTTGCAGATATTTCTCACGAACTCAGAACACCCATTGCAATTCTAAAAAGCGAACTGGAGGCAGTCGAAGATGGCATCAGAGAGTTTGACAAAGAAACACTTCAGTCACTGACTCATGAGGTAAAAAGAATCAATAATCTTGTGAATGATTTATATGAGCTCACCCTTGCTGACTTGGGTGCAATGAAATATCAAATGAGAGAGATGAATATTGGTTCTTGTCTAAAAGAGGTGATTGAATCATATCGAGACAGATTAGAGTCATCTGAAATAGAAATAAAGGAATTGATTGATACAGAGGGTGCTTTTCTTGGAGATAGTTATCGATTAGAACAGTTATTCACCAATCTAATTGAAAATACATTGAGATATACAGATTCGCCTGGAAAGCTTGAAATTCAACTCAAAGAGAATAAAGAAGATATATTAATCACATTCAGTGACTCAGAACCAGGTGTTGATCCAGATGTTATGGATAAAGTATTTGATCGCTTCTTCAGGGAAGAGTTATCTAGATCGAGAGAAAAAGGTGGCGCCGGTCTCGGTTTAGCAATTTGCCATGAAATCGTAGAAGCACACTCTGGAAAAATTAAGGCGACAAAATCTGAGCATGGGGGTCTATCAATTGAGATCTCATTACCAAAAGGTGACACATGAAGCATGTCCTAATCGTTGAAGATGAGAAAAAACTCGCCGATGTCTTGATTGCATATCTCAATCAGAATCAGTTCAAAGTGACGCATTTCGAATCAGGTAGTGATGTTGTGGATTGGGTAAAAACCAATCAACCCAATATCATCCTCCTTGATTTAATGTTGCCCGACGTAAATGGAAAAGATCTTTGCAAGGAAATCAGGCAGTTTTCAATGGTACCAATCATAATGGTCACTGCAATGATTGATGAAATTGACCGACTCATAGGCCTTGAGTTGGGAGCAGATGACTATGTTTGTAAACCATTTAGCCCCAAAGAAGTTGTTGCAAGAGTCAAGGCAGTACTCAGAAGATCAGAGGGAGGTTTAAATCATGGAGAGGTATATGATGCCTTCGAAGTAAATGATCAAACTTATACGATAAAGTTACACAGAGACAGATTGGATCTTACGCCTGTGGAATTTAGATTGCTGAAAATGTTTTTGCAAAGTCCTGGACGAGTATTCAATCGCGATCAGATTCTGAATAATATTTTTGAAGATGGAAGAATTGTTTTGGATCGAACAGTTGATACACATGTCAAAAATTTAAGACACAAACTTAAGACTGCTTCGCCCGAACATGATTACATTAGATCTGTTTACGGGATTGGATATAGCTTTGAGCTTTAATTACTCTTTTCTAAAAATCCGATAAGGCTCATAGTCCTCGAGTATTCCATACTCTCCACTGTATTCGTAACCAAAATAATTTTCGAAAAGAAAGATCTTTGGTGGAAAAAAAGTAAACGTTGAAAACATAGCTGTGATAGTAAGGTAACCTGCTAGTATGCTTTTCTTCTTTGGAAGCTCCATGGGAGGTTTCACCATAATCTTATATGAAACAATTGATGCCAATAACAAACCGATAACCATAGTCATTAAATCCATGACAAAGAAACCTTGACCGTATAAAGGCAATGAAATTGCTAAATAACCATAGAATGAGAGAGTAATCCCAAGAGGGGTAACAATCAGTGAAGCGAGTTTGGCATACCAATAATTATTGGCAATGTCTCTTGTGTAAGTGTATTGCACGAGTGCATAAATTAAACCTGGCCAAAAATACATCTTTAGATGCTCCCAAACACTCTCATTTACAGCTGAGATAAATGCGAGAGGCGTCCAGAATTCGCTTAATTCGAAGGAAAAGTGCAATGCCGAACCGGCTAAAACAACCCAAATAAAACTACCAATTTCCCAAAAAACCAATCTAATCTTCATAACTCTAATTATAAAGCACTAACAAGGAAATAAAGCCCTGATAATGCAATTAATCCACCCAATAATCTCAATAAAATCTTGCCCTTTTCATAGTGTGTTGAAATATCTGCAAGAACCACGCCTGCAATGTGGAGTATTACAGTTCCTGTCATAAATCCGGCAACATAGGGTGGTGGTTTAGCAATAGTTGGGATCTCTTCTCCATGAGCATAGCCGTGAAAGATTGCAAAGACAGCAACAGCCAGCATTGCAAAATTCGCATTGAGCTTCTTATCGGCTGCCAAGGCAGATCCAAGTAAAAGTACAGAAAGAGCAATCCCAATCTCATAACCGGTCAATCCGCCATAATTAAGACCGAGCAATCCACCGAAAAACATGACGATTACGAACGTTGCTGGAACAGTCCAAATCGCCCTACCCCCGATCTGAGCGCTGATCATGCCAACACTTACCATGGCCAGTAAGTGGTCAAATCCAAGCACAGGATGAGTAATACCACTTAGAAATGGTCCGTAAGGGAGACTTTGTGCTTCGTGTGCTGATACTGATGAAGTAAAAAAAAGAAGAAAAAAGATCAATATTTTAATCATTGTTGTTTTATTCCTTTCTTAGAAACTCTAAGACTAATTCATTAACTGCCTCAGGCTGATCATAAATCGCTGCGTGACCAGCATCTTTTACAATTTCAATTTGTAGAGATGGAATCAGTTTTTGCAGACGTTTGCTGATCTTCCAAGGATTGTAAAGTACCTCAAATTCTCCAAAAATCAATAGGCCTTTGTTCTTAAAGCTTCTCAGCCTATTTTTATCAACCGAGAAAAAGAATTTACCAATGACTTTCAAAGCTTTAAGGATATCCACTCTTGATGTTTTTTCATTGTAAATGCCGAGCGATTTATCAACTCGATAATGCCTTGTACCCAAAGCCATACCTCGAGCAAGCTGCCGATCAAATGATCCAAATGTCTCGCCAGATCTCGGTTTTGAGAAAGATGAAGCTGTTAGATCATCCGACAAAACATCCGCATCTTTTTTTCTTGCTGTCAGCAACCATTGCCTGAAAGGGAGTCTTGCTCTGGCCAGTCCTGTTGGGCCGCACATTACCGTTTTATCTATCATTTCTGATTTCCTAATCGCCATATCCATAGCGGTCGTACCTCCTGTACTGACCCCAACTATATGCGGTTTTTCTAGCTCAAGAGATTGAATAATGTCTTCCAGCCAATTTGTATAATCATCATTAAAAACAGATGGAGGGTTTGCAGCGCTCTTACCTGGTTGACCAACGATGTCAATTGCAAGTACACGAAAATGCTCAGAGAATGCATTGATTTGATGTCTCCACAATGGTGCACATCCAGCGACACCTGGTATCAATAAAACAGGTTTTTGATTGGCATCCCCAGCCTCAATGATATGTGTCTTTCCAAATCTTGTATCTGCAAAAATGCTATTATGAACAACTGTAATTTCATCGGATACTCTTTCATACCATGACATCATTTTCTCGTATCCCTCTTCAGATTTATAAAGAGATAGATCAGGCTCATAAATATAATTATCAGTCATGTTCAATAATTCGTAGAGTAAATACTATTTAGTTTTTTTAACATTACTAGGTTTGGTGCCCAGGGCCGGACTCGAACCGGCACGAGAAAAATCTCAACGGATTTTAAGTCCGTAGCGTCTACCAATTCCGCCACCCGGGCTTAAACCTGAGGCAAGGATCGGAATCGAACCGACGTCCACGGCTTTGCAGGCCGCTGCATAACCACTCTGCCACCTTGCCTTTTTCAGTTGAGAATTATACCTCTATCCAAAAAAATAAGCTCCTCTCAAATAGTAATAATCTCAACATTATTCTTTATTCAGAAAGCGAATCTGAGCGATAAGTATCTAATATGTAACGATTTGTAACTAAAAATAGCTTCTTTCTGCTTGAAATTGCTTTATTGCCGTTG
Source organism: uncultured Gammaproteobacteria bacterium (assembly GCA_902595845.1). Taxonomy (GTDB): domain Bacteria; phylum Pseudomonadota; class Gammaproteobacteria; order Steroidobacterales; family UBA11654; genus CACPJA01. The sequence goes on along the minus strand of CACJRN010000002.1, from coordinate 45,934 downwards.
CATGATTGAGAGAATCAATATATTTAGGGGTAAATATGAAACACTCATATCAAGCTACATTTAGGGCTTTTACAGCTCTATTTGCATTTGTTTTTACGATGTCTTCGGTTGCACAAATTGAAGAGATTGTAGTAACAGCAAGGAAAAAAGCTGAGAATCTACAAGATATTCCAGTCCAAGTAGATGTCATAGGCTCGGAAAAACTTGAAAGAGCTGGAATAACCAGCTTAGAAGATGTCGCAAAGATGTCTGCTTCAATGGTATTCGATAATGGTTTCTCTCAGCAAGACACAAGAATTACGCTAAGAGGCTTATCGCCAGTGAGAGGAAGGCAAAATGTTGCTGTACTTCAAGATGGTGTTGACCTTTCATCTGAAAACTTGACGATTGCAGGAGGTACTGCACTGATCAATTCTAGATTGTTTGACCTAGAAAGAGTTGAAATTGTAAAAGGGCCTCAAAGTGCATTATATGGTCGTTCTGCGTTTGCAGGTGCAATCAACTATGTCACCAAAAAACCAACCCAAGAAAATCAATCGAGTGTTTCCGCGACAGTCGCATCTGAGGCGGAAATGGATCTGAGAGGTAGTTGGAGTGGTGGAATTAGTGACAATACAGCTGTGGGTGTCAATTTTGCTACATGGTCTAGAGACGGTTATCACGACAATTTAGTCACAGGACAACCAGTGGGTGGTGAAGAAGGCGTTGCAGGATCCATAACATTTAATTATGAACCTACAGATGACTTTAGCTTAGTCACCAGAATGGAGTATACAGATGATGATTATGAGCCAGGCGCTCAGTATCAGCAATCTGGAACTACAATGTTACCAGTTGATCCACAAGCAATAGCACCAGTGAACACTTGTATTATCCCTACCCCAACAATGTGTTTGGCTTACTACACTACAGGTCAGGTGATTTCACCATTGGTTACTCATATGGCTTCAAATGTAGGCGCGCTCCCAAATGTTGATGACATAGGTGGTGCACAACTTCAGACCAACCCAAGGACAGGAAAAGATTACCCTGGTGCAAACAGGGAACTTATGAAGTTCTCAATGACTGCAGTAAAAGAATTTGAAAATCTTACTTTTACCTCAATCACAGGCTTAATGGAAGGTGATGTATTTACTTTTGAGGACCCTCAATTTAGGGGCACCACAAGACGTGCGACTGAGTTTGGTGAAATTTGGTACGACCAACATACTGAGCTGACCAGTCAAGAATTTAGATTACAATCAAGTGCTGATGAGGCATTCAGATGGACCGTCGGAGCCCAATACTGGAATCAAGAAATGCAATTGGATGATAAATCATTCAATACATTCACTTACCTCGAAACCAGGCCATGGTTCGCACCTGCTTTTATGAACGGACCTAATCCAATGTTCTGGGGAGATGCAAAAACTTTCCAAGGGGCAATTTGTGCACCTGGTACAGAAGGAGGAGAGTTTGCAGGATGTCTTGATCGTGGAGGCAGTTACTGGACTCGTGATTCAGATCACAAATCTGTCTATGCAATGCTTGAATATGATATCAGTGATTCATGGGCAGTTTCAGTAGAAGCTAGATACAGCAAAGAAGACGAAAATACTTGTGGATCAGATGGTAATGGAACGGTAGACCCTAATGGGGTCGGATTTGCTGGACCTGGACGAAGCAGAGTTAACCCACCAATGTGGACTTATCAGATTTGTGGTGATCACGATGAAGATATGACAACGCCCAAAGTTACATTGACACATTATGCTTCTGATGATTTCACTTTCTACGGGTCTATCGCACAAGCGAAAAAACCAGGAGGAATCAGTACTGTAACAGGTGGTGGTTTTAGTCTTTATAATCCAGAGGACAACCGATACGAAGCTGAAGAGATGACAGTTTATGAATTGGGAATGAAGTCAACCATGATGGATGGAAAGATGCGCTTTAATGCAGACATCTTCCTTCAAGACTTTACTGATAAACAAACAGCCACTCAAGTCGTAAATGCTCAAACTGGAATACTTCAGTCAAGAACAACGAATGCTGCTAAGGCGGAAGTTAAAGGTGTTGAAATAGATGCTCAATATTTTATATCTGATAATTTTAGTGCAACACTTTCATACACACATATGAATGCAAAGTATAAAGACTTCACTCGTTTGACTGCTGGAGCCTCAAATATAGCGAATGCTGGGAATTGTACAATCATCACAGACTCAAGCGGTAGATCGACATGTTCAATTGATCTCAGTGGCAATCCTCTAGAGAATGCTCCTCCAAACGCTATGACACTAGGGCTGAACTATAACTGGGAAACATCGAATGGAGCCACATGGGTCGCAGAAGCTGACATCATGTTCCAAGATGATAGATACATTGATCAATTTAAAAGAGTATACCTAGAGGGTTACTATAAAGTTGATCTAAGAATCGGTTATGTCACAGACAATCTTGAAATTACAGCTTTCATTGATAATGCGTTCGATGACACGAAAACAAGATCGGGTTATGGCTTTACAGACTTCCCTAATATGAAGTTTATATTGCCAATTCCATCGTTCTGTGGAGTTGCTGGACCAGGTGCAGGATCGGGCATTTTCCATCCTAATCCATGTATCAGACCAACAGATATCACAAAATCTAATGGCCCAAGCACATTTGTTCTCCCAACAAGTCATGCCATGTACTTCCCTGATGGAAGAAGATTTGGTGTGAGAATTAAACGAAGCTTTTAATTAAGCATAAGTAATTAAAAAAAGGCCTGTGAAAACAGGCCTTTTTTTTATTTTTCTTTGATCAAATTTTCTGCAACGAATTTGATATTTTTAAATTCCTTCAATCGTCTCATGGTATAGGATAGCCATTCTTTTCCATATGGCATATAGATGCCCACGTCATGATTCTTTTTAAAGTTTTTTTGAATATCTCTCCTTACACCATAGAGGAATTCAAAACGATGATTCATCATTTCTTTTCTTGGGACGATTTCATTCAGCAATATTTCATCATGTGTGGCAATAGAATGCTTAATGTTAGAATCAAGAATGAGTTTGCTCGAATAGTCAATAAAACTTTCTCTGATTGTATCTATTTCTGTGTAGGCAATATTACTATTTTCTCTATAAGCCCCTTTGACCAATCGAATTGATATTCCGTTTTCTAAACAATCATGTAAATCATTTTTAGTACGAAATAGGTTTGCCTGAAGAGTAATCCCAATTGATCCGGGTAATGCATTATTTATAGACTTAGACAGTTCAATTGTTTTTGAGGTATAGCTTGAGTCCTCCATATCCAGTCTAATCATCTGCTGATTCTCTCCTGCAATGGATGCAAGTTTAAATAGATTGGTTTGACAATCCTCATAAGATACATCAAGTCCTAATGAACTTAGTTTCACTGAAATTGAGAAATCAGGATGATTAAACTTATTCAATAAATCTGAATAATCCTTACATGTTGTATCAATTGTTTGTACTGATTGGGCATTCTCTCCGACCAAATTGGCGATGACTGCATATTCACTATCAAGATGCTTTTGAAAAACAACTGAGGAATCATTGATATCAGTTCCAGCAATGAATCTTTTGGCAAATGGAAATAATAATTTCAATTCTTTATGTAAACCTCTTTGCCAGCAAAGAATGTATTTGAAACCAATGTATTTTTTAGTTCTTTGCCTACTGGGTCATTCAGTCGTTGATCTAAGATAGCAAAATCAGCCCATTTACCCTCTGATATACTTCCAATCTCATCTCCCCATCCTGATAAGTCTGCTCCTATTTGAGTATACGCATAAAGTGCTTCATCAAAGCTAATCCTTTGTTCAGGGTACCATGCACCATCGTAGAGTCCTGAAGGGCTTTCTCTAAAAACAGCATCATATAATTGCACCAAAGGAGAGAAAGGTGAAGTTGCAAAATCACTGCTCAACGCAAGTCTGACACCGCCTTTTAAAAAATCATTCCATACATAAGCAAATTGCTCTCTTTCTTCACCAATTCGTGGTGTGATGTATTTACCAATCACACCAGTTCCGTGATTGGGTTGCATGGATGCTGTGACTTTAAGCTCTCTAAACCTATCAACTGTTCCTGGTTGTATGAGCTCAACATGCTCTACTCTATTTGCTAAGTCCAAATGATTACTGTATTCAAAAGCATTGAGTGCCATCTGAACCCCTCTATCCCCAATGGCGTGAATAGCCACAGGCATTCCATATTCATTGGCTCTTTTGACCAAGAAATTTAATTCATTTTGTATATAGAAAGGCTCACCAATGACGTCAGGTCTATCGGTGTAAGGATCAACTAAAGCAGCTGTATGGGTTGATAAAACGCCATCGATCACATATTTAATGAACCCATATTCGATCATTGGTCCAAGCTCATCATCATATACTTTATATTGTTCAATGAGCTCATAGACTAGGTTGTCCTGATTGGTGCTGTCATCCTCTTGGCTAAATTTTGAATGCTCACCCCAGAAGACTCTCAGGTTTAATTTTTGCTCGGCAGATAATTCTTTGTACTTATTCAGCTCAATCCTGCTGGACATATCATGAACGCTGGTAATGCCAAGAGATGTTGCATAATCGATGACTTGCTGTATTTCCTTCCTTGCTTTATCTGAATCTCTTATATATGTCTCATTTTGCCAAACCAACTCCATTGCACCTTCAAGTAGAATACCAGTTGGTATTCCATCCTTATTAAGAACAATTTGACCGCCCATTGGAACTTCTGAGTCAGATTCAATACCTGATAATTCCAAAGCCATTGTGTTTACCCACATTGAATGGCCATCAATGTCAGAAAGGGCAACTGGATTATTTGGAGCTACTTCATCAAGCTCCCATCTAGTTGGGTAACCTTTGTTTTCAAAAGTATAATCCCATCGTCCTCCAAGCAGCCATTCGCCTGGTTCCATAGATTTCACACGCTCCTTAATCTTCTCAAGCCAAACTGCTTTTTCTCTAATTTCGCTTAAATTGATACCAGTAACTATTTTGGCGCCACTGGAAAGGTGGGTATGACTGTCTATAAATCCTGGAACCACTGTATTACCATCTGCATCAATAACTCTTGTCGACTCACCTGACATACTTAAAATTTCATCGGTGTCTCCAACTGCAATAAATTTGGAGTCTTTTATGGCAAAAGCAGTTGCTCTAGACTTAGATTTATCTGATGTCCTCACATCAGCATTGATGACAATCAGGTCTGGACTTGCAGCAAGTTGAGCTCCAAATACAATAGAAATCAGACAAAAAGTTCTAAAGAGATTCTTATACATTTCTAAAATCACCTATTTTAATTCATATAGAACAACCAAGTGACCATCATAATCAGTAAATGAAAACTCAGAAAATGTTACCCCTTCTGGGGTGATGTCTTGGTCAATTTCTGTATAGTAAAGATTCATATCAATGATCTTTTGATATATTTCTCTTAAATCCTCTACCTGGATTACCGCTGTGGTCATCCTTATTCCATCTAGTGATGGAAGCTCGGCATTTTTAATCTCAGTAAGACTAAACCCACGTGTCTTGGAACCAATATTAAGACTGGCAAATCTCATATCAGCATCTTCTGGGAGATTAAAAACTTTATAAGCATAGGAGCCTTTTTCAGAGTCTTTGATCTCAAAGACCTCCATGCCTATGACATCTCTGTATATCTCTAATGATTGTTCAAGATCTGAAACAATCAGGTTCATTCTTTTGAAATCGGGTGATGCATTAATGCCCAATGACATTAAAAAAAGTAATAGGAAATAATGAAAATATTTAATAATTGCTAAATGCATCGATTGTGTGAGGGGGCAATAAATACCCCCTCTCCTTTTCGAATATAATTACTTAAATATGACTCTATTTAAGATCTGATGATCTACCATTTTTCTGATTTCTTCATAACTCTTAGAAATGGTATCGTACTCATCTTCAGACTCAGAAAATCTTTCAGACATAAGTTTATTTACAGCATCATACTTTTCTTTACTTTGTTGCATCGCGCCCATATTTTCATATGTAACTGTAATCCAGAGATTAGGACTATTGGCAACTTCAGATGTCCACACAGCATAATCAACGATGTGGCCAAGCTCTTTTTGAATCTCAGAACTTCTTACCCATGTCTTTTTCAGATTGACTAGATAATCATCCATATAATTGGGTTGAACAGATATAACTGTTAGCTCAGTAACTTGCTGACTAGGCTCATAATCTTCATAAATTTCAGCAAAAACAAAGTTAGCAAATATAACTGGAATGATAAGTAAGTATTTCATGATATTTTCCTCATATTGAAAGGTGGAGCGGGAAACCGGGTTCGAACCGGCGACCTCAACCTTGGCAAGGTTGCGCTCTACCAACTGAGCTATTCCCGCTTAAAGTAAGAGATATATTCTAACTGGATCTTGAGATTAGATAAAGATTTGATTAACGTTGCAGTTAATCTCTAAAATTTACGAATTGCAGAGGTATATCGAACTTAGCATCTTTAATTATTGTCATAATAGCTTGAAGATCGTCTCTTTTCTTACCAGAAATTCTAATTTGCTCACCTTGGATTTGGGCTTGGATCTTGAGTTTTGATTGCTTCACTAGTGTTGTAATCTTTTTAGCCAGTTCTCGATCAATACCACTTTTTAAAAATATCTTCTGAGAAGCTCTGAAATTTGAGGTTTCAATCTTTTGAGGGTCAAGACTCTTTACATCTATACTTCTTTTTACAAGTGACTCTTTTAGGATTGGCATCATTTGATTTATTTGGAATTCCTCTTGTGAATTCAAAGTGATCTCTTCATTATCCAATAAAAACTTTGAGTCAGTTCCTTTAAAATCATACCTATTACTAATAACTCTATTTGCTTGATCTATAGCATTTAGTAGCTCATGAGAATCAATTTCTGATTGAATATCTAGTGAGGGCATAATTTAGGTCTCCAAATATTGATTGTTCGATAAAATATCTTATCAAATCAATTAAATAAAAATCTCATTATGATCAGATGGTCTAATGCCAATGTATCCCCAAAATGCTATTGTAAAGTTATAAATATAGGAGATTCTTATGAAAAAAGTACTACTAGGCATATGTGTATTAATACTCGCACAAACATCTTTTGCAGGACATCATGAAAAAAGTGAGGGATCTGGAAAAACAATCATAGGTTATGAAATCATAGACGGGGAAAGACTTGATATCGCGGCTGGAAAATCCTCTGCCGTCGATATTTGGGTTGAGTATGTTCAAGCACACAATGAGCGTGATCTTGAGAAAATAGATAGCATGAATGCCGATGACTTTGAAGGTCGGGCACCTAATGGGGTTATAGTTAAAGGAAGAGAAGCTCATGCTGAATTTCTAAAAGAATGGTTTGAGACATCTAATCCATCATGGAAATTCAACTATGCAATGGCAAACGATGTTATCCAAGCAGATGGATCTGCAGATCACTGGGTAACGTCACTCTACACTGTGACTGAAACCATAGATGGTGAAGAGGTTGCCAGGGAAGAAATGTTTGATGTACAAATTGAAAATGGGAAAATTAAAAACATAATGGTTGCATCAAGAGCGGTTGTCTCTGAGTAGTAATGAAATTGAAACTAGAGCCCCTTTATTCAAAGGGGCCTTTTTTAAATTAAAAAATAACTAATGGTCATTACCTCTGATTGCAAAATAGGTACCCAAAAGAAGTAGGAATAATTGCTCACTGGCAAATAATACAGAGCCTCTCTCACCTATAAAAATTGCCCAATCAGAGTGAGCCAATAAAAGCGCTCCTATCATGATTACCATGACTGCCCCACCAGATAATCTGGTGATTAAATTTCCAATTACTGGGGCACTCATACCTATCAATCCTCCAATTAAGATTCCAATACCAGATAACATTTCCCCCCAAGCAACCAAAAAAGCTGTTAGGTCAGCAAAAGGTATGCCTTTTGAAGCGAGCCAATCAACAAATCCTTGTTGAATTGGAATTTTTCCATAACCATGAAGAAAAAAAGATATCCCAAGTCCAATTCTCAATAAATAAGAGGAATAGCTTTTTAGAGGTCTAGCAATTTTCTCTAGAAGATCATTTAGTTTATTCATAAAATTAACTCCGTTATCATAAATTATTCTAAAAAATGAAACTCTTTAAATCCATTAATCAATTCTTAATAAAATATGAGTTTTTAGTGCTTATGACGCTAGCTGCTTCAATGCATTTGGCAGAGAGAAATTATGGAATAGAAGGTCTTGGTGATATTGGAACACTATTTTTTCTAATAGCTATCATTTCTTTCTCAATGAAAAAATACATCAATAAGAAAAAATGATATATGAACAGATGATTAAAGATGCCACAGAGGCATCAAAAAAAACTAAGCCACTCTCCAAAAGACAAATCACGTCAATGTTATGCGAGATTTGCCCTGATCTTGATCAGAAAGATCTGATGAGACTGAAAATAATAAATCTAAAGCTCTTACTTGGCTTGTTAAGATAAACCTTAGAAAAATTTACTTAAATTCAGTAATCTAAGGTAAGTAATTCATATAAGGGGATGACTATGGAAGCTCTATATTATATAGCCATATGCTTAGGTGTAATAGCAGCACTTTTTATACTCGCGTCATTTGTTATTAAAGACTAATCTTTTTTTAGTCTTTAATTTTCTCAATCATTCGAACTCTGCGAGTGAGAATAGACCCAATACTTGGGTCTCAAAAGTCAGAGTATTCTCCTCTAGATTAAGTTTATTTTCATACCCCTTCCTGACCTTAGGATGAATCTCAAATGATTCAGTAACCTCGTTATAGACCATCGGTAAAATATTTGTTGGGTTAGTAACTTTCTCTTTGTCGAAGCCAATTGTAATTTCAGCAGGTACGTTAAATGTTGTTCTGTAAGGTCCAAAAAATATCGTATCAGAAACAGCATTTGAAATTGTTGGCATTTGCTTTTTAGGAGCAGAAAGGCTTTGAGTACCTATGACAGCGTTAAAATCATCCTTTGCACTGTCCAAGTAGTCTGAGATCAAATCATATTCATTGATTGCTCTGACTGCCTTAGGTCCTGTGTTTGGGTTTTGATCAGATAAAGGTCTCCAACGATTATCCCAGGTATAAGACTCTGGAAGATTCGGATTTGGATCAGGTTTAACAACCACTTTTGCTCCCTTTAGCAACCCCTCTTTGACTTCTACTATCCCTCCATTCTTCTTAGTAACTTTTCCTTCTGCAAAAATATTGATATCCAAATCTGGAAATATACCCAGCCTTTCAATTCCACCACGAATCCTATTTGCATAATTGATTGCTATTTCGTCAGAATAATCCTCGAATGCTTCCATCAACTGAAGCCTTGTAAAACCCTCAGGGCAAATATGATCTATGGCTTCAGCTTGCTCATATTGACCTGGAGCGAGATATTTTTCACACCATGTAACACTCAGTTCTCCTTGATGGATTTCTTCAATTGAGTTCAGAGGAAAATTCAGCGCCTCTCTCATGTTTATGATTAAAACCCAATAGGTATAGCCCCAATGAGATAACTGAATAATGACTTCCTCCTTATTTTGATTCAGAATTGCATCTTCAATTGCTTCTCTTAAATTTGTATAGCGAAGAGGATCCTCTTTGTATCCAAGCTGATTCCCACTAAATAGCGCGTATGAATATAGATTATTTGTTCTAGCATCTTCTGAACCAAAACCGTTGGTCTTTTGGAAAGAAATATTGTGATCATCTTCATTTTGCTCAATGTATCTTTTAAAACTCAAAAAATTTAAATAAGCATTTTCATGGAAGACTTCATTGATAAAAGGTGCAGCATTGGACATTGGGCCTCTCGGATTTGATCCTGGCCATGGAAGTCCGAAAGTCGTGTATATAACTGAGACATCAGCACCTGGCTCTATGTACTTCAAGTGACGTTCTAAATTCTGATGCATGATGTGATTGTATTCAGGGGTCCTTCCATACATCCTGACTTGGTTAATGTTGTAATCTTCAACATCAAATCCAGCCCTGCATAATGCTTGCAGAGAAAGGTGAAGATCCCAGAAATTATTAGCATAGATATTGTGGTCAGCGATAGGCTTAGCTAGGACAATATTTTTATAGCCATTCCTTGCAGCACGAGCAATTGTATCTTTCAGATGCTTGGTTTCTCCTGGAACATTGGAATAAAAACCTTCTGTCACTCTGATGCCTTCCTTAAAGTAATCATTAATCCAATCAGCAATGAATGGATCTTTCACTGTTTCTGATGAATCGTATTCATTAAAAAATACTGGGGCATTAATATCCCAACCCATCATGCCGGCAACTCTTGCTTTGTAGGCCTTATCAACCTCATAAAAATCATTTACACCATTGGGTTGTTTAATGATATAGATACCTTTCAAGTAATCTTCTCCAGTTCTTGGATCTGGAGTGTATCGAGTCAAAGGGAAACCACCGGTGTCTGATGTTGAGTTTGGATTATAGTCCTTCATTGCGATAACCTCTATGCCATCAAGATCTCCTTTTCTTAAAATGGGAGCATCTCCTCCTGCAAATGGAAACTCTCCTGACTTGTTATCTATAACTGGTATATATGACTGACCATCTTCACTGATCTTATACGCGCCTAAGTTATCCCATAGCCTTTCCATTCCATCTACCTTTCTTCCTAGAGCAAAAGGAAGTCTTGAGATTTCTACCTGAAAGGGAAAAGTTCCCACATGCCACTGGGTACATGCTTGATTTGGAGAAATTACCCTCTCTCCACCTGATGTTCTCCAAAAAAGATAATCATCATAAGCTTTATTGAATCCTTCTGGTGTACCCCAGCCAGATAATATGACAATTGGCTTGTCTTTTTCCTTAAGAGTTACAGGTTCTTCGTTTTTATCTAAAAGTACTGCAGGAGCATATCCAGAGGCAGGAATGTATGTATTATTGATAAAAAATAATGCAAGAAATAATGCATAAAAGCTGAGAATAAATATAAGTGCAGTGCCTAGACGTCGCAATTATTCACCCCCCTACTTATCTATTGAATACATCTAACCTTTAATCAAAGGCAGCTAGATTTCAAGATCTTAATTATAAGATAATACAAATTTATACATTTTATTGATTTGTAGATCGTTAATTATTTGTTAGTCTAATTCTCAAACACTTTATTAAAAGGAAACTTAAATGTACTCAAAAGCTCTAAATATAATATGCAAAAGCATTCTAGTAGTGCCTTTTCTGGCTACATCAATGACTTCTATTTCAGCAGAATTAGAAGAAATTGTAGTAACAGCTCAGAAAAGGAGTGAATCTTTACAAGAGGTCCCTATTTCAATCGTCGCGTTTTCAGGTGATGAAATTGAAAGACTGAACATTAGCAATACAATCGATCTTGTGAAAAACATACCAGGTATGACAGGCGTAAACAATGTCGGCTTACCGCAGGCAGCTGCTTACTTTATCAGAGGTATCGGGCAAGACGAGTCGGTTTCAACAATGGATCCGGCAGTTGGGACTTTTGTCGATGGTGTTTTTATGTCAAGACAAATTGCCAATAATTCAAGGCTCTATGATCTAGAAAGTGTTGAAGTCTTAAAAGGACCTCAAGGAACTCTTTATGGAAGAAACACCACAGGTGGAGCTGTTCGGATCATCACTCAAAAACCTACTGAAGAAACAGAAGGTTGGGTAGATTTAGCATATGGTGAATTTGAAACATTTGAGGCATCAGCTAAGTTCAATTTCCCTATTACAGACAATCTTTTTGCAAAACTTACCGCATTTACAATTGATCAGGGCGAAGGTTTTCTCGAAAATGTTACCTTAAATAGAGACCAATGGAAAAGAGATGCTACTGGTGCAAGAGCTCAATTCTTATTTGTTCCAAGTGATCGTACAGAAATACTATTTACAGTAGAGCAAACAGAAGACAACACCGGCGGTATTGTCGGTGCGAATAAATTGAGTGCTTGTTGTGGTGATGACATTTATAAAGTAGAAAGTGGTCTTGAGAATACTTGGGCAGAAACAGATTTTACTGCTTACAGTATGAAGGCAACGGTTGATCTGAAGAATGACACACAAATGGAAATTATTCTCTCTGACCATGACTTAACTCATAGTTTTAATAACGATTATTCTGATCAAGTGGTTCCAGCATATTCAATTCCTAATCTAAGTGATCATGAACAAAAAAGTTATGAGATGAACTTCACTGGATCAGGTGGCAATGTTCAATGGGCAGCTGGGGTATCCCATTATTATGAAAAGAGTCATGTACTCTTTGGTGACGCATTGTTCCTATTCGGTGGTGCTGTTGCTGGAACATTCATGCGAGATTTGACAAATACCACAGACGCGACTGCAATTTATGCTGATTTTGACTTTGATCTTGGAAATGGATGGGGTCTAACAATTGGTGGTCGATACACAGATGATGACAGATCAGTTGATGTAGAACAATTTATTGACCTCAATGGTGTGCCTTGGACAGCCAGAACAAAAGAAAATTTCATGGATAGAAGTGGTTGGCTATCCACAGCTGCAATTGGTGCTCCATTTGATAACGCAACAGTTGAGGCACTTGGAACACTTACATCAATCGATGTAAATGAGTTTACTAGTCGAATTGTTGTTGATTACCAACCCAATGACAATATGATGTTCTATGCCAGTGTAGGTGATAGCTTCAAAGGCGGTGGCTGGGCATCTAGGGTAACTGCAGCTTCAGATTTTGTTGACCTAAGACCTGAATATGTAGACAACGTTGAATTTGGTATGAAGAGTCAATGGATGGATGATGCTCTTCGATTGAATATCACTTATTTCAATGCAGATTATACAGATCTACAAATCACTGCTATTGATCAAGTAACTGGGGCGTTTGTTTATTCCAATAAAGCTGATGCTGAAGTTGATGGTTTTGAAGGAGAGCTACTCTATGCTGCTAGTGATAACTTAACCTTGTTTGCAAACTTTGCAACTCTTGATGGTGGTTATACAGAACTTCGACCAGGAGCTGAAGGTATTGCTGATAAGGACCTAAAAAGGACTCCAGACTTTTCATACAGACTCGGAGTTATTTATGACACTCTGCTAGAAAATGGTGAACTAAACTTCACAGGTGTTTTAAATCGTGAAGATGAGTATTTTAATAATCAAAATAATACTCCAGCTGGTCTAAGGCCTGCTGTCAGCAAAATTGATCTTACTTTCACATATGTACCAAATGATGGCAATTGGAGAGTAATGGCTGGATGTACAAATTGCTCAGATAAAGAGGCAATCCATTCTACATTGGATTTTGTTGCACTTGGCTTTATTACTCAATTCCAAGATCTGCCTAGACTATGGAGAGTATCTTACAAATATAACTTTTAAATGAATAAATGATAAAAAGACCGGCTCGTTGAGCCGGTCTTTTTTATAGTCATAATGAAATACAATAAATTACTGGAATTGATGGAAAGAGGCGGTTTCTTGTTCTTCTGGGCTTTTAAACCAATTTTTAGTTTTGTAAATTTCTTAAATAAAAGATCTACAAAAGATTAATTAGTTAAATTATGAGTAGTCCTTTAACATCTTTTTAAGCTCCAATGAATGCTGCTCTTCTTCACCGATCTTGGTTCTAGCAAACTCCTCTAAGAAGACTGATTTATTCTCTACTTCTTTTAGGAGCTCATTATATAAACTCAAAGCATGTAACTCATGATCTAGACTTTCTTGAAGGATATCCTTTATAGAATGTTGATGTGTTTCCTCGATGTCAGCTATTTTCTGACTGGGATGCCCCTCTAAGCCACTCAATAATTCTCCAGCTTCCTGAGCATGCAGAAGTGACTCATTCGCTTGAGCTTGGAGGAACTCAACAATCGGAATGCGATAAGGTCCACTCACCATCATTGCTGAGTGTGTATATCTGACAACACCTGCTAGTTCATATTTCATAATGTTATCGAGAATCTTACAGGTCTTTTCAATATTAAGTTCTTTCATATTCTTAACCTTATGTTTTATCTTCTGACTAAGATTCTATAGTGGATCTGAAGTAATTCAAGTTTCCATATAATGGTGTAGATTCTCTTTTAACCAAGAACACTGGGATTCCATCCAAGAAATCGGCATGTATTTGCTTCCTTTCACCGATGTAATGATCTGCGAAAACTTCATCTTTAATAAAAGGCTCTAAGCCTCTCATGAATGAGCCAACAAGAAATATCCCTCCATGGCAATTATATGAAAGAGCTGATTCTGATGATAAGACTGCAAAACATTGGATATACTTTTGGATAAGATCCTTGCAAATACTGTCATTGTTCGTTGCTCTTTTTAAGATTTCTTCAGCTGATATTGATTCATTTAGGAAATTCTCGGCCACTCTACTGATTCCAGGACCCGATAATACATCCTCTAATATTTCAAAATCAGAAGATTCTTTAATACCAAAAATATTAAGATAATGTTTTACGGAAGACTTGGTATTACCTAGCTCAGTAGGATTAACATGCTCAATATTATTTATTCTTGAATATAAAGCAGCTCCTAAACCTGTTCCTGGTCCGATGACAAATTTAGGTACATCATTTAGACCAACATAGGGGCCACTCTTGAGTACGCGAAGATCATTCTCTTTAAGGCTTGATAGTGAGTATGCAATCGCTTCCCAATCATTGAGCAAGTGACAACTACTTAATCCAAACTTTACCTTTACTTCAGAAGAAACAATCTTCCAGTTTCTATTGGTCATTGTAATTGAGTCACCATTTTTTGGTCCAGCGACAGAAACAACCAAATCTTTTGTATTAGGATACCTATCAATGAGCTCACCCAAAATCTTATAGAACTCATTTATGCAGTCTAACTTGATTTTCTGCACATCGCTCAATTCATTATCCTCAGGATTGCCAAATGCTGCCCTGAGGTTGGTTCCCCCAAGATCAATGACTAGAATTTTTCTACCACCATGTTGCATAGAAAATTCCTAAAATAATTATTATGACCAATGAGGAAACATTGAAAAATGAGGATGTAGAAAAAGAAATATCACTCAAATTAGTCGCTCTCTCATTATCCTTATATCCTTGAAGATAAGCGATGATGTATGCCATTAATCCTGAGGATATAAAGACTATTCCAGCACGATCGATAAAAGGTATTGATGGATAGAAATACCAGATAAAGAGTGATAAGACGAGTGACATTATTGCTGCAAAAAGAACTGAGAGAGTGGTCGCTTTTTTAGAGAAAAGTGCCAGTAGAAAAATAACAACAATTCCTGGAGTAAAGAAGAGTGTAAACTCCTGAATAAACTGAAATGCTGAGTCAAAACTCTCAAGCAGTGGTCTTGAAACAATAACGGCAATGATAAGTGCTGTTAAACTTGTGATTCTCCCAATATTCACCAATGCGTGATCATTCTCATCAGTTCCAGACTTTAAGCTTTTGTAGATATCCATTGTAAATATCGTGCTAATACTATTGATCATTGAGCTTAATGAAGAAACAATTGCAGCAATCAATGCAGCCACAGTAAGTCCAAACAATCCTGCAGGCAATAACTCCATCATTGCTGGATAGACTGAGGCTGAATTTTCGATATCTGGCCTGAGCATCACAGCTGCAAGTCCGGGTAGAACCACAACTGCTGGCATCAGAAGTTTAAGGAATGCTGCAAATATAATTCCCTTCTGAGCTTCATCTAAACTTTTCGCAGCAAATGCTCTTTGGGTAATATATTGATTAAAGCCCCAGTATCCAAAATGAGCAATCCATAAACCACCTATGAGAACTGATAATCCTGGTAGCTTGTCATAGAATGGGTGTCCCTCTTGAAAAATCATATCGAACTTATCAGGTATCTCATTCCATAGTGTAACGAAGCCTGAAACTACTCCTGTCCCACCAGAGATTTCATTTAGAGCAATGTAACTGACAGCCAGGCCACCAAAAACCAATAAGACAACTTGAATGATGTCAGTGAATGCAACGGCTTTTAATCCTCCATACAGAGAATATGCTACTGAAAGGGAAGCAAGAAAAAGCATGCCATAGAACATATCTATTTCAGCCAGAGCATTTAGTGCTGTTGCACCCAAATACAAGATTGAAGTTAAGTTAACAAAAACATAGACAGCCAACCAAAAAATAGCGAGCACAACTTTAACTCTGGAGTCAAAACGTTTCTCTAAAAACTGTGGCATTGTATAGATCTTCTCTCTCAAAAATATTGGCAAGAAATATTTAGCCATTACGATTAATGCTATTGCTGCAGTCCACTCATATGTTGCAATAGCAAGACCAATGACATAACCGTCTCCCGACATAGCGATGATCTGCTCAGCTGAAATATTTGCAGCAATAAGCGACGCTCCAATGGCCCACCATGGAAGAGATCTGCTTGCTAAGAAATAATCTTCTGTGGTTTTCTTTCGATTGCTTTTTTCCCTCGAGACCCATGTCGCAATAAAAATAATGCCTATACAGTATGCAATCACTATGGCTATATCTAATGTTGTGAATTTCATATCTCTTCTCTTTAATTCTTGTTATTAGGGCAAATCATTATTGACGTTCCCCCTGTTCCACCAATCAGTTTTATTTCTCCGATTTCAAACTCCCATTTTCCATTTGATTTGATCTGAACTGGTTCATTGATATTGTTCAATTGGAGTCCATTTTGACCCATACATGTGATATCAACTCCTATATTCATCCACTGGTTTTTATTCATGGACCCTTCGATTTCAAAAGATGAGCCACACCCTTCTCCACACAAGGTTGAAACAATTAATGGATCAATCATATCTGCCTGAAGAATTCTGATGTTCATTGTCAAAACACCTGATTGACTTGCTTCTTCAGACCAGTTCATTGGTTTTGTGGAGCTAACTTTCCAGAATGAATCGTCATTTCCAGAAAACAGAATTCGATAGGCGTCTTCTTGCACAAATCGATTGATCATTTCCGCTGATACAGACTCATCAGTTGTAGCTACAAACTTAGATTTCATTTCTAAGGTTTCATCTGTATTACCTAAAATTACTTGGAATGCATTACGTGGCCATCCATTAAGTATAGGAGCATTGAAATCGCTCTCCTCTGCGAGGTTGATACTCTCCTCTAACTGATCAATTGTAATATCATCTTTGTAAGTGAGACCATAACCGACTGGGAAGAGTGGATCATAGATTTCATCATCATAGTTCAGTGTTGCTTGATCTGACCTCTTTGGCCATGAAAATGTTAGACTTCCTACGAAGTCATATTCATTTTCTATAATCATATCTGAAACCCCGCCTCCCTCAGTACCTGGTAACCATGCTGCAACAAAAGCGTCTGATAGGTTAATTTCTCTATTCATCCAGAGAGGTCGCCCAGAGAGAAAAATTGTGACTACAGGTATTTCATCTTCCTTTAAAGCTACAAGCCAGTCCAGGTGGTTCTCGCTTGAGTTATACACTAAGTCCTGAAGTGTGCCTTGATACTCTGCATATGGATCCTCTGCAATCACCAAAATTGCAACATCAGGTTTGAGGTCTCCATACTCAAGATTCTCAGAGAATGTGACTGATCCTTGAGAATCTTCGAATTCATTTTCAATGGCAGCTAAGATTGTTGTGGATCCAGGAAAATCAGAGTTTTCATTTTCATTGCCTTGCCATGTCATTGACCATCCACCTGTTTGATATTTGATTTCTTTTGCTGCTTGACCAAGTACCAGAACATTGGATGATCGATCGATGGGAAGCACTGATTGATTATTTTTCAAAAGAACGAGTGACTCTCTTACAGCTTGCCTTGATATAGAGCGATGCTCATCTGCTCCCAATATATCTGATTGTAAGGCATGCTTTCTCTTGCTTGGTTTCTCGGCATCGAGTATTCCCGCTCTGGCTTTGACTCTGAGTATTCTTCTGACAGCATCATCGATTCTGTCCATAGAAATTTCACCAGTTTGAACTTGACTGATGG
This sequence comes from uncultured Gammaproteobacteria bacterium, assembly GCA_902595845.1. Classification (GTDB taxonomy): domain Bacteria; phylum Pseudomonadota; class Gammaproteobacteria; order Steroidobacterales; family UBA11654; genus CACPJA01. Next base: position 27,975 of record CACJRN010000002.1, on the reverse strand, counting down.
TATTGTAATAAAGGTCTTGCCATGCTTCTGTAACCATGAACATATCAACACCTGCATTAATGGATTGGGGACAGCTGCTGACAGAACATCCTTGTACTTCCATGTGTCCGTTATAATCTCCAACAACAAATCCATCAAATCCCATATTTTCTTTAAGGACGTCTGTTAATAAATACTTTTGTCCATGCAACTTGACCCCATTCCATGAATTAAATGAAGCCATGACAACCTGTGCATCATTTTTGATCGCCTCAATATATGCCGAGCCATGAATTCTTAATAGAGTCTCCTCATCCATAATGGCATTTCCCTTATCCACTCCTCTGGATGTACCGCCATCACCAATGAAATGCTTTACTGTTGCAAGAATATGATCCTCACCTAGTAAATTCTGATCCTCTCCTTGAATCCCTTCCATCATGGCGTTACCCATTATGGAGACCCATTCTGGATCTTCAGAAAAACCTTCATAAGTTCTACCCCAGCGATCATCTCTGGGAACAGACAATGCCGGTGCAAAGGTCAAATCCAATCCAGTGAGTAGTACCTGTTTCGCAGTGATTTTTCCTATTTCTTTGATTAATTCAGGATTGCGAGTCGCGCCAAGACCAATGTTGTGAGGAAAAAGGGTCGCGCCTTTGAGATTGTTATGCCCATGAACCGCATCTGTGCCCCAAATGATTGGTATCCTAGCTTTGTCTCTATTCTTAATTGAAGCCAGAAAGTATTCATCGGCGAGCTTAACCCAGTCTTCAACTATATGATCTTTCTTCTTATAGGGAAAACTTCCTCCTCCATTTAAAATTGCTCCAATTTTGAATTTTTCAACTTCCTCTGGTGTGATTGAACCAATCTCTACCATAAACATTTGGGCTACTTTTTCTTCAACTGACATAGATTCAATCAAATGAACAACTCTCTCTTCTGTGGGCTCAGTTGCAGAATTGATTTCTGAAAAGCCTAAGAAAGCGAAAAAAAGAATAGAGAAAATAATTCTCATTGTATAGCGCCCATTAATTATTGTTTTAATACACCGGGAAAGGGGAACCATTCCCGGTGTATATAGGTTACTTAGAAATTACTTCTAAAACCAAGTTTAAAGATAGGGCCATGATCTTGAGATAAGAAGAGCATCTCTTTATGTCTGGCATATAATCTTGTTGGCTCATCAGTGATATTCATTGCATCAAAGAATAAAGTGGTGCTGTCATTCATTCGATACTGATAAGTGAAGTCAACCTGATTCCTTTCTTCAACATATAGAGGTTGATCATAATTTCCGAAACCAGCAATTGTTTCGCCTCTTCTGTTGATGGCAATTCTTGCAGTGTGAACATCGTCCTCATAGAAAAATGATAGATTGCCAGCATCACCCAAGCCTGGGAGAATAAACTGCTCTCCGATTGCATTGCGATCAACTTTCACATCTCCACCACTGATGAATGTCGCATTGAATTGCATTCCATATGGTGTACCTTCAAAGAAATGCTGAAGGGCTACTTCATAACCATTCACACTTCCTTTTTCTTTATTGTAAGGCCCTGTGATGTTGAATGAGGCCAATGGATCACCTGCTTGACCATCGATGTAGCCTGGCTCACATCTCCACCAACCGTCATAATCACACTGCCCATATGGGAAACCATTTGAAACATCTGTTCCTCTTGTCATTGCCAATGCGACCCAACCCATATGCTGGAATTGATTCATCCAACCTTGTGCCCATAATGCTTGTTGAGACACACAATGGTTAGAACCCCATTCACCTGGAAAACCAGTATCTGGACGCCCTGCTTCAACCCATTCTGTTACACACTGAATAGCATACTGACCAATTGCAGACTGAGTAGGATCGGTCAAGCCAGCTATGTTTCCTTGTGTCTGACGAGTTCCAATGAAGTCCTTAATTTCCTTTCTGAAAATATTGATTGCAAAGTAACTTCCCTCTGCATAGTAATTCTCAAAACTGAAATCAATATTGGTTGACAACAATGGATCCAAATCTGGATTACCACCAAACGCTGTTGCCTGTAGGAAAGAAGTATTACCAAATGTATACAAGGATTTTAGATCCTGGAGGCTTGGTCTAGCCATCGATTGTCCTACTGAGAATCGGACTACTCTATTTTCATCCAACCCAAGAGCCATTGAAACACTTGGAAGTATTACATCATGTGATCCGCTTCTAGGTATATCGCCAGCTTCTCCGGTGACTACTTGAAGACCACTTATCATATCCCATCTGAGTACTTCAGGAGATCCATAAATACTTGTAGAGACTGTTTCAGCATCTTCATATCTCAAACCCACAATCACATTAAGCGGCATAGCATTGATTTCACTCTCAATATTTAATTGTATAAATGCGGTATTAAGCTCTTCAGTCACAGTTTCTCTGGTGTCAACATCGCCAGCATTAAAAGTTCCTGCATTTGCTATGAAAGCAGCAACAGCAGCATCTGTATTGATTTGGAAGTAATAATCAGTTCCAAAATTGGTGTTGAATGAATCCATAAAGCCAGACATTGAGGTTCTAGTAAAAATAGAATCATCAAATTCGGCTGCAGTTGGATTGATTGCATTATAAATATTCTCATTTCTAGTATCAGTGAAAACGTTATCCAAGCTAGACAAACCAAAATCCACTGACTTTAAAACTGAAAAATTTGGATTAACCCATGACCCAGTGATTCTAAATTGCTCGATTTCATTTTCCTTTTCAGCATCTCTAAATCTTAGGTTTGTTGCCAAATAGTTCGCAGCTGTAAATTCGGTATCATATGCAAAAGTAGCAATACCATTGGCTCCACCGTTTGTATGAGTTACTGTACCTTGGATATCTGTTGTAAAGCCCATTTCATTAGGTAACTCTGTTCCGCTTCTTTCAGCAGATGAATCATGATAATCAAATGCCAGCATAAGTGAGTCACTGACCTCCCACTCAATATTCATTCCAACAGACATATTGTCACCGTCTGTATCTCCCCAAATCAATTGGTGATCGTATGCACGGTTTGCTACAACTAAATCGGTGTAGACACCTCTTTCATTGATGGTTGCTGATTGTGTATCCCAACCTCCTAACCATGAACCAAACATCTGCCCTACTGAACTGAACTCAACTCCAGAGTATGTCATATCTAATGTTGAAGTGACGGTATCGCTCAACTTGAATTGGAGTGTTGCTTGAGCATTCTTTCTTGTTCGATCATTGTCTTTAATCTGATAAGCAGTTGGTTCTTGATAGAAATTTAATCCATCTGATCTTTGATTATTATCCGTTATACCAGGAAGGTCTGGAGTAACCCTAAAGTATCCTTCGGACTCTGCCATCAGCTGAGGAACAAGCCAATTACTCTCTCTTGTGCCTTCTTCTCTATTCTCTCTTTCTTGGTAAGAACCTGAAAATGAGAAGCCCCAATTTCCTTTATTTGTAGCATATAGCGCAGACATCTCAATTGGATTTCCTGAATCAACAGCTGTTGTATCATTGACATAGCCGACACTGATTGATCTGCTGGTTCCATTAATCCTAAGTGGCTTGGTTGTAACCATGTTTATGGTTGAACCAATACCGCCAGATGGAAGAGTATTGTTGGTTGCCTTAAAGACTTCCACAGCCGCAATTCCTGGAGATGCGATGTCTCCAAAATTAAATGATCGACCACCACCCCACTGACCAGGGACAGTAGGCATTTGACGGCCATTCAAAGTGACCAAGTTGAATTCAGGTCCAAAGCCCCTGACAGCAACTCGCTCTCCTTCAACGTTACTCCTGTCGATACCAATACCAACTACTCTTGCAAGTGATTCTGCTAAGTTTCCATCAGGAAATTTACCAAAATCTTCTGCAGTGATTGCTTCCATTACACCGACATTGCTTCTCTTTATATCGATGGCATTAATCAAACTTGATTTGATACCTGTTACAGTTACTTCCTCAAGATAAGTTTCAGAGTCATTTGCTGTGTCCTGTTCCTGTTCTTGGGCGATTACAAAGCTCATTGGTAGCAAAAAAAGAGCTAGAGTTATTATTTTTTTCATTCCCCCCTCCTGGGCTAAATAAAGACTAAATTGTCTAGTTGTAAAAAAAAATTTCATAATTTATATCATATATATCAAAAATATGACAGCGCTGTCATATTTCTATATAAAAAAATAATACACTAAATGCTTGAGATAGAATCTCGGATTATTAGCTTTGATTCTGGTTTTTGATTTTCAAAAAAATCAAAGCCTTCCAATTGCGCAATAAGCTTTTTAGCAGCAAGTTCACCCATTTTCTCGAGTGGTTGACGGATAGTACTTAAAGGTGGATTAAGCATTTGTGATACTGGTGTGTCATCAAAACCAGCAATTGAGAAATTTTTTGGAACTTCGTAACCACTATCAATGATTACTTTCATCACCCCGCTTGCCATTTCGTCATTCGCAGCAAATATTGCGCTGGGTTTACTCTTCATTTTCATAATCTCTTTTCCACAGTCCATTCCAGATTCAAAAGAGTTATAACCCTGAAAAATAAGATTATTATTAACTTTAATCTTTGCATCTAGCATCGCATCAAGATAACCCTGCGTTCTTCTTTTAAGTGCCTTATGTCCTGGATGACCTTTGATCAATGCAATTTTCCTATGTCCTTTGGATATGATATGAGCAACCATTTCTTTTGATGACTCATAATCATTGGTGATAATGGAGTCAGATCTAATCTTATCGCTCCCAGGTGAGATCAGAGTGCAAGGCATTCTAGTTTTAGATACCATTCTGAGTAATTCTTTTGAATCAGACAATGGAGGTGTCAGAATCATCCCTTTTAAGCGTGTCTTTTCAATCAAACCTTGCATCACAGTTGCGAGATCTCTCTTTTCGAATTTACAGGGGTGAATGATCACTGCATACTCCATTTTATGACAGTAATTTAGAACACCATCCATGATTTGACTGATATAAACTGGGTTTGGGTTGTCATAGATCAAACCAATTATTCTCGTTCGTCCACCAGCCAAGCTCTGAGCAAAAACATTCGGTTTATATTCAAGTGACTCAATCGCCTTTTTGACTTTTTTGGCAGTATTTTCTCTCACGCCTTTTTCATTATTAATAACACGAGAGACTGTCTTTGTTGAAACGCCAGCCTTTTTGGCAACTTCTGCTATGGTGATTTGCTTATCTTTCAAAATTAAATCTCAGTTATGATTTTGCTAAATAAATTAACACTAATCTAACCAAGGTGGAAATTTCACATAATTTTGATACCCAATGAAGAGTCAGAGCTTTGTGTTACTCCATGTTATAACCTCTTTCTCCATGGCTTATTAAATCAAGACCTTGAGATTCTGTTTCATCATCAACCCTCAAGCCAGTGATCATAGATATAAATTTAAGAATGATCCAAGTGAATACTGCAGTCCATACAAAGATAAGCGCAATACCAGTTAATTGAACATAGAGTTGACTCAATGCACCTGATTCTGAAATTCCCGATGCGCCAGCACCTAGAAAGCCATCTGGATTTCCTACTAGACTCAACATGATTATTCCAAGCATTCCACCTACTCCATGGACTGGAAAAACATCTAAAGAGTCGTCAATCTTAAGAACAGCTTTAATAAGCTGGGTTGAATAAAAGCATACAACTCCAGCGAGCAAACCAATTAATAATGCTCCTTCTGGCCCTACTGTTCCTGCTGCAGGTGTAATTGTAGCCAGACCTGCAACCATTCCGGTTGCAATTCCAACAACAGTTGGTTTACCTTGTTTAATCCATTCAACTGACATCCATACAAGAGCAGCAACAGCAGCACTTATATGTGTAACGAGCATTGCCATTCCTGCATCTCCATTTGCAGCAACTGCACTTCCTGCATTAAATCCAAACCAGCCAACCCAGAGCATAGCAGCCCCTATTACCACCATAGTCCTGTTGTGAGGAGGCATTGGGGTATTTGGAAATCCTTTTCTAGGTCCAATCATTACCGCAGATACCAAAGCAGCAACACCGCAAGTCACATGAACAACGAGTCCGCCTGCAAAATCGATCACACCTAAAGAACTGAGGTATCCACCGCCCCAAACCATGTGACAAGCAGGCAAATAAACCAGTGTCACCCAAAAGATTGTAAATAAACAAACAGCCGAGAACTTAATTCTCTCTACAAAAGCACCTATCACCAGGGCTGGAGTAATGATTGCAAATGTCATCTGAAACATCACGAAGAGTGTCTCTGGAATGCTTCCAGAAAGGCTATCTCTTCCAATGCCACTCAAGAAAAGTGAACTGAGGTCTCCAAAATATGATCCAGACCCTTTAAAAGCCAGACTATAGCCAAAAATAACCCAAATAACAGAAACAATACATGCAATGACAAAGCACTGAATTAAAACAGAGAGTATATTTTTAACTCTGACCAGTCCGCCATAAAAAAGTGCTAAGCCTGGTAAAGTCATGAATAGTACCAGTGCCGTCGAAGTTAAAATCCAAGCTGTATCACCTGAATCAAGTTCCTGAGCAACCAAGTAGCCAGGGTTAAAAAGTATAATTAAAGCTATAAATAGATTAAAAATGTTCTTCTGATTAATTTTTTTCTCTTTGATCATGCTCATCTCTTTAAAATTAATATAGTTAGATTGCATCATTACCAGTTTCTCCAGTCCTAATACGAATCACTTCCTCTAGATCAGTTACAAATATTTTTCCATCACCGATATTACCTGTAGAAGCATTCTCAGCTATGGTTTCAATTACCCGCTCAGTCATCTCCTCAGTGACGATGATCTCCATTTTTATTTTTGGAAGAAAATTAACCTGATACTCAGCGCCCCTGTAAAGCTCAGTATGCCCTTTCTGCCTACCCATGCCCTTCACCTCTGTGATTGTTATCCCTTTAACACCAAGATTTGTAAGACGCTCATGCACATCATCAAGTTTGAAAGGTTTAATTATCGCTGTTACTAATTTCATTCTATTTCCTCTTAAAATTAATCAAGTAATAAGATTATCTTAACAAGATTATTGGGACTATATCTGTGAAGGGGGGAGGTATTTGCAGTCAGTCCCAATAACCATAATTCTTTTAATTCCATCAAAAAAAATGTTATGGATAGTAAATTTTTTAGTTAAATCACCTGATCTTGAATGCTGGAACGCATTGAGAAAGATTATATTTGGTGAATTACGTTTAGGAACTGTTTAGCTACCTGCTGCAAATTTCCTTAACGAGTCGAAATATAATTCATAATGAATTTTTCAGTCAAGAAAATTTATTTTTAATTAACTATTAAATGTTAAATATAGATGATCGATGTAGATCGGATCGCAAATATCTATTTAACTGTTTTTCATTAACTTAATAAAATATCTTAATAAAGATTCTTAAATGAAAAAATTATGAATGATTAGAATCTTGGATATATTTATTTTTATAAAATCTCCGCAAATCAATATTAATTTTTCTTTGACTGATGTCCCTCGTGTTGTGAGAATTAGATCATGAATTTCAAATTTATAATCTCATTAATACTTCTATTTTCAATACAAGCTGTTCTTGGAGAAGAAAATCCAAATATAAAAAGAATTGATGAGCCTGAAACAATCTTATTTATTGGTAATAGTTACCTTTATTACAATGACAGCCTTCATAATCACTTTAAGAGAATTGTTGAGGAATATAAAAGTGATTTCGATGGTGGAGCTTCTGTAAAATCATCAACAATTGGCGGATCCAGACTCAAACATCATGATGTTGAGAGACTAATTCAGCCAAAAGCAATTAGCTCAATTGATAAATTTGAATTGGTTATTCTTCAAGGCGGGAGTTCTGAACCACTAAGTGAAGTCAGTAGAAAAGAATTTTCATATTTTGCCAAAAAACATATAGAGGCGATAAAGAAAAATGAATCCGAAGCAGCGCTTTACATGACCCACGCTTATGTCGAACCACACAAACGAACCATGAAGAATCAAATAGGGCTAATATCTGATACATATACAAAAGTGGGCAATGAAAATCAGGTTATAGTTATTCCTGTTGGCTTGGCGTTTGATCTAGCATATCGAGAAAATCCGAATATCAAATTACATGAACCAGATGGAACTCACCCAAATCTTCTAGGGACATATCTTGCAGCATGCACTGTTTTTGCAAGCATCTATGATAAATCCCCCATTGGTATAGAATACGATTACTTTGGTGCAATCAATGAGCAAGATAGACAATTTCTTCAAAGAATTGCGGATGAAGCAACATCTAATTACTTCAATAAGATCTTAAATTAAAGGAAACCATATGAGCGGTCAAAAAAATTACCTAGTCACTGGTGCAAACAGAGGACTTGGACTTGAATTTACAAAACAAATACTGCAAGCAGGTCACAATGTTTATGCTGCTTGTAGAAATATCAATGACATTGAGGATTTGGACTTATTATTTGCTGAGTATAAAGACAAATTGATTGTTGTTAATTTAGACATCAATGATCACAATTCCATTCTTTCATTAAGCGAAAAACTGAAAGATACTTCAATTGACGTCATGATTAACAATGCGGGTACCATAGGTCCGCTACCCTATTTTGAAAATACCTTTAAGCAACACTATGGAACCATCGATTATGATGTTTGGTCTGATGTCTTTAAAACCAATCTATTTGGTCCAGTTAAGATGGCAGAGACATTTCTAGAAAATATTGAAAATGGGAATGACAAGAAAATGATCTTCATTTCCAGTGTGGTCGGTTCAATTGCGGATGACCATCAAAAGGCTTTTGCATATGCAACCAGCAAAACTGCTCTAAATAAATCTGTAGCCTTATTGTCTGACATCCTTAAAGAAAAAGAAATCAAGGTGCTTGCCATGTGTCCAGGTTATGTAAAAACAAGAATGAATGGTGGTGGTGCAAACCTAGAACCTGAGGAAAGCATAACTGGAATGCTCAAACAAATTGAAAAATTAGATTTGGAGTCTTCTGGAAGTTTTGTTCGATATAACGGCGAAAGCATTAACTGGTAAGAATTGGGCTCGATAAGATCAATTGATACTATTATCGTTGGTGTACAAAACATCAATGAAGCAATCGAGCTATGGGTCAATCAATTTGGTCTTGATATCGTCTCAGAAAGAGAAGGGATAGATGGTGATTTATCAAGACTCTGGCAACTCGAAGACGATGAAATAACCAAACAAGCTTTGCTGGCAACTCCTAAAATTGATGTTGGGAAAATTCATCTTGTACAATTCAAAAATCCATCTACTGCTGTTCGTCAGAATGCAAATGCAACTGATCTTGGGCCAAAAAATTTAGATGTGACATGTCTTGACTTGCCGAGCAAGTATGATGAATTGATCAAGATGGGTTATCAATTCAGATCTGAATATGTTGGATATAAAATTGAATCCATTGGGGCAGATGTTTTAGAGGTTCAAATGCCCGGGCATGATCACACCAATATTATTTTTGTAGAGCAATTGGGTGAAAAAATACAATTATCTAAAAGAGGTTATGGCGGAATAACTTCGCTTGTCACGATCGTATCTGAATTAGATGAAGAAACCGACTTCTTTATGGACATCTTGTCACTGAAAGAAGCGTTAAGCGAAGACTTATTTGGTGAGCATGTTGAAAAGATGATTGGATTACCTAAAGGTGGAGGATTGAGATTGAATTTGCTTGAAGGTGATGAATTAGATCGTTATGGGAGAGTTGAGTTAGTCGCTTACATAGGTGCTGAAAAGCAAGATGATTTATATAAAATAGCAAATCCGCCGGCTCTTGGAACGCTTCATTGTGTTTTCAGAGTTGAAGACATTGATAACATAAAAAATAAGCTTAGAAAAAGATCAGTGTCTTTTAAAGAACATGGATTATTGGATCTCATATACGGCAAAGGTGAGATAATCAGCTTCAGATCTCCAGCTGGACTAAGGATAGAGGTTCAGCAACTTTAAATTATAAATCCATGAACTGAACTATGGTTTTTCCAAAATTCTCACCTTTCATTAATTTAATAAAATGAGCTGGAGTTTTTTCTATACCAAATACAAGATCTTCAGTGTAATTCAAAAGACCCTTTTCGTACCAATCCACAGCATCCTTCACAAAAGATTCTCTCATATGCTCAAAGTCATAAACCACAAAACCATATATGGTTGCTCTTTGTTTGCAAATGTTCCCCAAATTAGGACCTGATGGAGGCTTGTTTGAATTATACTGGCTGATCATGCCAGAGAGGATCACCCTTGAGTTAAGGGCTAGATGTTTTGATAAAACAATATTCTGAATATCACCTCCAGTATTATCAAAGAAGATGTCTACCCCATTTTGAGAAAGCTCGGTTAGTTTTTGATCGATGTCGTCTTTTTTTCTATCAATACAAGCATCCAATGAAGCATTATTCATTGCCCATTCACATTTCTCCTCGCCACCTGCGATTCCAATCACTCTTGCATTATAGATAGAAGCAATTTGACCAACCATTGATCCAACAGCGCCTGAAGCAGCAGATACCAATACAAGATCATCTTTTTTTAGTTTTGCTGGACCCAGTAAAGCTGAATATGCAGTAAATCCAGGCATTCCAAGTATTCCGAGTGCAGTCGTTACAGGTGCTGAACCTGTTTTTACAAAATGAACTTCTTTTCCATCAGAGATGGAATGACTTTGCATTCCGGATTCCATAACAACTAAGTCACCTTCATTGAAATTACTATTTCTAGATTTTATTACTCTTGAAATTGTAGATCCTCTTGGCACTTCACCTTCTTTAGGGGTTGAAAAGAAATGCCTACCAACCATTGTAACTCTGACATACGGATCGAGAGCGAGGTAAATTGTTTCTGCTAAAAATTGACCATCAACTGGCTCATTGACTTCAAATTCTTTCAATCTAAAATCATCTTTCTTAGGAATCCCAGCTGGGATTGAATTTAATACGATTTTTGTTCCTTTTAATTTCACTAATTTTTAATCCTAGAATTTATATATTCCTATTGTGAATTCTCTAAATAATCTCCCCAAATATGATAATGTGAATTCTCTTAGATCAAAACATAGATTTAATTTTATTCTTAACCCCTATTAAGATAAGTGATGAATAACATAGATAATGAAAACATTTCTGAGGCAATCTCAGAAAAACAGCGTCAATCAAAAAATCTTAACCAAAATGGAAACATCGTCATCCCATCACTTATTTCTCTCACCTTAAGTGCCTGTGGTGGAGGCGGTGGAGGTGGTGGACCTATTACTAATCCCTCACCAGCAAATCGTTCACCTGTTGCTGCTGCTGACTCAACACTAACAATCGATGAAGATGCTGATGCAACTGAATTAAATATCTCAGCACCGACAGATCCAGATACCGGAGATACCCTTTCCATTACAGTTGATTCTGTTCCGACAGGAGGAGAAATAAGAACAGCATCTGGAGAATTAGTAACTGAGGGTATGTCATTGACAATCAATGAACTGACTGGACTCACATTCACGCCAAATGAAGATGTTAATTCTGATATCAATACTATTGGCTCTTTCAGTTACACGGTTTCAGATCAGGCTGGTGGCAGAGACTCCTCAACAGTCTCTTTTACAATCAACGCAATACAAGACCCTCCAACGATTGTCTCACTGATAGATGTTGCTATAGAAGAGAACACAACTAGTGTGATGACTGTCGTCGGCGAAGATCCCGATGGAGATACTCTTACATATAGTATTTCTGGTGGAGAAGATGGCTCACTTTTTCAGATTGATAGTTCGACTGGTGAGTTGAGCTTTATTGAAAAACCAGATTATGAAGACCCTAAAGACGCCGATAAGGATAATATTTATTCGGTTGAGGTCACCGTAGATGATGGAAATGGAAATACTGCATCACAAACAATTATAGTCACTGTAAATGATGTCCAATCAAGAATGACTCTTAGCTCCAGAACTATAGATGAAAATGATCAAGGCGCAAATATTGGGACACTTGAAACTGTCTTTGACGACACTCTTCCTTCAGGAACAGTTAATTATTCAATATCAGGAACTGGCTCTGAAAATTTTGAAGTTATTGACGGAGAACTCAAAATTAAAGATGGCGTTCAACTTAATTTTGAGTCTAAGAGTAATTACTCGCTAACCATAACGGCAACAAATCAGAATGGAACGACAACATCATTTCAATTCACAATTACTGTCAATGATGTCAATGATTTACCGAGTAATATTGAGTTGGCATCCGATAGTCTTCAAGGTGATCTTGACGGCGCTATTATTGGAGAAATCACAGTCACAGATGAGGATGCTGGGGAAACATTTACATACGCAGTAAATGATGACCGTTTTGAAATCATTGAAGGTGTGCTTAGACTAAAATCTGACCAAAGTATAAGTTCAGCAAATGCATCCATCGATCTAATCATTACAGTGACAGATAGTCAGGGAGGAGAATATGAAGAAACTGTCACGATCATTGTAGGGGGTATCAAGCTTGATAATTACAGTTTGAACGAAAACAGTGATGGAAGCATTGTTGGGAAAATCATCGAGGTTAGAGGAATCGATAATATAGGCGTGACCTATACACTCTCAGGAGAAGATGCTCGTTATTTTGAACTCTCAAATGATGGTACTTTAAAACTAAAAGATGGCATTGAGTTAGACTTTGAAAGGGACAATGATTATCAAGTTCTCATTACAGCAACCAATAGTGATGGTGAATCTCTAAAATCAACTGTCAATATTGCTGTAAATGACATTGATGAGCCCATTGAAGCTGCAACATATATTTTTGGAAGAAATGGGCAACTTTCTGTTGACTCTATTTGGCTAAAAAATGATGAGGATAACTGGTATACATCGAATGCAACCACTCTGCATATCACAGTTCCAGAAAAAGATTCTGATGAGGAGATTTATCTCTTTTCTATTGATTTAAAAGATGATGAAAATGGCTCTTATAATTTAGTTGTCAAATCTGTCTCGGGATTTGATGTATCCTCATTCTTTAGATTTGATGCCGAAACTGGGGCAGTCTATCTAAAATCAGGTTCTGCAATTGATTTTGAGAATAGCACAGCGCATTATCATGCTGGTACAGATGCACTTTCTTATGGGGTAAATGGTCCTGATGAAGATGTTTCTAGTTCAGTCAGGCCATTGATTTTTTCACTTGAAGATGAGTCAACCAGTGTTGATATCACTTACTCTGGAAATCTCTCGAGCAATCCTGTCTATATTGTTCTTGATTTTGGGGACACATCTGATGACGGAAGTCTTGAGCTCGGAAGAGAAATGTCTAGCGAAGGATTGGTCACTATTAACAATGACTATGGAGAAATTGTTGCTTCTGCAGGTGGAAAAGATGTCACTGGAGATGGATCCCCAGATACAGTTTTACTTATAAATGTCGATAATACATGGCTTGACCTCGTTATCATTCCTGGAGGTCAAGATATTGATGGGAACGTCAATCAAACAGCATACTTGGTTACATATTGGAATTATACCTTTGGGTATATTCCAACGGATATGGATCTTGGTGACATCAATGGAGATGGTTTTGCAGACATTATCTTGGGTTTCGGTAATGACTCATTAGATTATGATTATGATGGTGATGGATCGACGGATCTATCAGATGGTATGGTTGAGATCGTTCATGGCGCATCACTGCAATCACTCGTAAATGAAGAGGTTCAATGGACAACTTTCTTAGCTCCTAATGGTTCAGATAGTGCAGAATTTGGAGCAGACATTGCCATCGGTGATTTTAATAATGATGGATTCGACGACATTCTCATAGGGGCTCCACTAGATGGAAATGCTCCATTGTTGGATTCAGACGAAGGTGCTTTTCATATTATATATGGTCAGTCTGATTTAAAGATAAATACATATGATGGTGGAGACTTATACGATTCAGATGACTACGGGGTTTCTATTCAGCTCAGTAGTGTATTCTCTCCAAACTCTGAATCTGAAATGGGCGACTCAGTCGCTGTTGGAGATTTTAATGGAGATGGAATTGATGATTTAGCTGTATCTTCAAATGAGGCTGGACTTAATGATGGAAACGAAGGAATTGTAACCATTTACTTGGGTCAAAATTTTGGTGACCCTCAAGAAGCCGTCGTAATCAATGGAAATAACTCGGGATCATATATGGGCTATCGTCAAGGCTCACTTCAGAACTTGGGCGATATCAATGGTGATGGGTTTGATGATCTAGGCATAAGAGATTATGACGATAACTTTTTCATTGTTTGGGGTCAGTCAAGTTGGTCAGCTGATTATGATTTGAATGGAGATGGTATCAATGATGTCAAATTGATCGATTCAAGCATTCAATCCTCATTAGATGGTGAATATTTATCAGGGACGTCAATAGGATCTTTCTATGAATTTAAAGGGATTGGTGATGTCAACGGAGATGGATTCGATGACATACTTGTGGTCGCACCATATGCAAATTGGGACTCAAACTACTCTGGAAGCGAGTATGGAGTTGGGCAGATAATCTTTGGGCAAAGTAATTGGCTTGGAGAGCTCTCAGATACCATCTATTCAAGTATTGAAATTAAGGGAAATGAGAGCGGTCTCCAGATAATCTCAATGGGTGATTATGATAATGACGGATTGGATGAGTTTGCCTTTACAAATGGTTATGGAACCATTCAAGATCTGATTATTTGGTCTGGGCAAGATGATATTGATCAATCACAGCCTGAACCAGTTCTCAAACTGGACCAGAACACAGTCGAGGAAAACTCATTGGGTGCAACCATTGGAAGCATTTCATTTTTGAATTTAGATGATGATGAGTCAGTAGATTTTTCAAGTATTCAAATACAAGGTGCTTATTCCAATCTTTTCACTATCTCTGAAGATGGAGAACTGAAACTAAAAAGCAATGCATCCCTCGATTATGAGAAAAATAATGATTTTGTAATTCAGTTATCTGGAATAACATCGGGTGGCAATTCTTTTTCAAAAAATATCACCATTCAAGTTGTTGATGTGAATGAGGAGCCTGCTTTTAATCTGTCCAGTGCCTGGGTAAAGGATAATGATACTGGTCCTTCTGTTGGATCAGTAATCATAGGTAATCTTGATCAATTTGATACTTATACTTATGAAATCAGTGGAACTGATGCTGAGTATTTTGAAATTGATAATGAAGGAAAACTTAAATTCAAAGATAGCGTCACTACAAATTTCTCTAATAAAGCCAGCTACAATCTCACAATTTCAGTGACTGATGCATCGGGTTTGAATGTTTCAGAGGATGTTCTTATTGAGGTAAACTCAGCCCCAACAGATCTTGATTTATCAAATATTAATTTTGATGAGAGTCAGCGTGGTATTGAGATCGGCTCAGTTAATGTTACTGATCCAAATATCAATGATTCATATACCTATGAGATATCAGGAGAAGATGCTGATATGTTCGAGGTCACATCTGATGGAACACTAAAATTGAAGGATAATGTATATGCAGATTATGAAATCAAATCTTCGTTAAACGTTACAATCAAAGTCATTGACCAAGGTGGCCTTAGTGTCTCAAAAGACTTCACTGTAAATGTCAATGACCTTGCTTATGCAACACCCTATGCATCAGATATCCAATCACAGAGCAATGTCGCAGAATCTTCAAATAGCCTTATCAATGCGATGCTTTTTGGTATCCGATTGGATGTAGATGGTGATAATTCTATCCAAAATACAATCACATATAGCGTTGTCACAGCCAGCTCTGTTTTTTCAGATGATTATAGACAGTTATATACGAGCCAAGGTGCCGTTGACCCATCGCAGGGATTCATTGATGCGGTTGATAGAGCATTTGCCCTGATAAGTTCTGTCACAGGGATAAATTTTGTAAAAGTAATCGAAACAGAAACCCAAGTTGGCGATATCCGAATTGGTCTAACGGATAACATGCGAAGTGGCGTAGCTGGATTTTCAATGGTTGATCTTTATGGAATCAATGATTATTACAATGATTCTGGAGATTCCGATATTTGGATGGCAAATGCTGATTTTAATACTGACGGAGATTGGGCTGATGGTACGTTTGGTTTTAATACATTGATCCATGAAATAGGTCATTCACTCGGTCTTAAACATCCGCATAATGCTTTTTATCCAAACTCCTCTGGGTTTAACTCACCTCTCATGCCACTTGCATACGATGCTCAATATTACACGGTTATGGCTTATAGAGATTATGTGGGTGATAATTTAATGCCCAGCCCTGATGGTTCATCAGATGGTCTGATTATCTGTGGTACTTGTGGCCAAGTTCATGGTGATGGATCCTTCTCGCCCTCCTCGCACTTGCCATCAGAAAAACCAATTATTGATGACAGAAAACAAATAGCTGGAATCAACACAAATCTTATATCTATTCATGATTTAGAATTTGAAGCTGAAAAAGATCTCTACACATATAGCTTTATGGAAACGGCGGATGGCGATGAAATATTCCCTTATACTCCAATGTTTTTTGATATTTGGGCTCTTCGTTATCTCTATTCAGTTAATCAAAATACCGATACTTGGTTTAGACCTGATACAAACTCAGGTGACGATATATATTTTATCGAAGGCCCAGTATCCTTCACGATCTTTGATACAGGTGGTATTGATACAATCGATTTTTCTACATTGAGCCTCGATTCTGAGATCAACTTAAATAGTATCCTAAGCTTCATTGGAACCGATGAAATCACATATGATAATGGCGAGTTTTCAACAGGTTACATCATTGGAATTTACTACTTTAACGAAATGGAAAATGTCAGGGCTGGAAGTGGTTCAGATTCCATAACATGTAATGTCGCTGTGAATGAAATCAGTTGTGGACCTGGAGATGATAGTGTTTATGGTATTTCAACAGGTGATTCAGCTTTCGGTGATAACGGTGATGATACCTTCTACTATGATAGTAATGATTTTGCTCTTATATCAGGTGGTGCTGGTAGAGACAGACTCGATATATCCTCTCAATTAGAACAGAACCCAATATTTGATCTTGCTTCAATTCAAGGCGAAATAGAAGCTGTTGAGGAAGTCTATTTGGGGTTAAATGAAACCCAAAATATAATCAAATTAACTGTTGATTCGATAAAAAACTTTGTTTCTCAGATTGATGATGATCAAGACTCTGATGGAGATCCAGATACAGCGATCTATATACTCGGTGATCATGAAGGAAGCTTTCGAGATCTAGTGGTTGTTACACCTGATGAGGGTTGGACTTATCTAAAAAGCAGTCTGGCTTATGACTTTTATCAAAGTGCAGATGGAGAAACATATTTTATCACTCGAAAAGGAATGGGAGTATATGAGGTCTCTTCTGATGCAGGTATTACAATCTCTAATCAGACCTTAAGAGAAAATATTGTCAATGGTGAAGTAGGTACCATCTCTTTATCTGGATCTAAGAAATTATCTCCAGATGATGATGTTGCTAAATTTATCCTAAGTGGAGCAGACGCTGATAAATTTGAAATCACAGATGAATATATACTCAGATTAAAACCAGGAACAAAAGCAGATTTCGAGAATCAATCAAGCTATAGCCTAACCATCACAATCGGAGACGTCACTTCAGAATTGGTTATTACAGTAACTGATGCAGAAGAAAATAATATTTCGGGATCCACTGCAGCTGAAACATTAAATGGAACGGATTTGGATGACATCATTGATTCAAAAGGTGGTGAAGATGATATAGATGGTAAGGATGGCATTGATACTTTATTGATACTTGATCAAAGTTCTAATTATGAGATTGAAACCCTTGCGGGTATAACAAAAATTAAAGCTCTTGATTCAGCCTCTGGACCTTATTTAGGTCAAACAATAACAGTGAGAAATGTAGAAAATATTGAGTTCTCAGACACAATGATTTCTATTGATGCAACGCTGAATGATGCAACATATTTTTATGGCGATGGCAGTTCAGAAACACTAAATGGAACAGATGGAGATGATGTGTTCGATCCAGATGGTGGCTCAGATGAAATTGATGGTAAAGATGGTGTTGATACCGTGCTGATCTTTGATCAAAGGGATAATTATGAGATCACTATATCGGATAACGTGGTATCAATCATAGCTCTGGATTCGGCCACTGGTGACTATGCAGGTAACACAATTAAATTGACGAATATCGAGACAATTATATTCTCTGATCAAACAGTACAGGTCTCTGATCTTACAAGCAAAAATTCCACCAGTAGGTTGGTTGATGGTGAAGACAATCAAAGTAATGATGTTGATGTTGATACAGATACAGTCACAAATGATTCAAACAATGGAATTATCGTCATACCTGATGATAATCAATGGGTGAATGATTTTGATCTTTCAATAATTGATTTACCAATAACTGCTGACGATATAGATCATGGACTAATTGATCCAAATGAATCAATCAATGAATTGATATTGATTGAAGACTCTATGGAACTTAATTTCGATTTATTCTCTGGTGATGATGCGTTGATCATTGGTAATGCCAAGCCATTGAATGTGCAGTCCATTGAATGTGATTTAATGATTCCACTTGAAAATATCAATGATCAAGTGGTTTGGGAAGATTGGAACTACCAGTCAATATAATCATTTGTTTAATTAATAAGCCAAAAGAGTGTTAATAGCACTTTTCTTTTTTTGTATTAGAATGCATTGATGAGTATTTTCTTTGAAGATTATAGAAGTTATATTTTGGCTTGGATTTTTATACTGGTCTTATTCATCTTACCTATAAACATTAATGGTCAAGACGATACTGACTTTCAATCATCTAAGCCAGAAATGTTGATGAATCAGTCATCATCAGAAGATTTTTTTAAATCACTTCAGATCTCAGTCATTGAGCATCCTGTATTCCTCTCCTCAGAAGCGAATCTTGCACAAAGCAGAGAAGTACTGAATATTGCAAAAGCACCGAGAAGACCCCAAGTCTCTTTATTTGGTGCAACAACAAACCGAATGCAAAGCAGTTATGATGACACATTTAGTTTTTTTGAAAGTTCGCCAATCAAAGATCGAACTTCTACAGGAATACTAATCGAACAACTCTTATTTGATTTCTTCTCAACCAAATATCAAATCAATGAGGCTCAAAATAATTTGTTGGCAGAAGAAGTGGTTCAGGAACAGAAGATCAATAGCTTGCTATTAAAAATGATCACCTCATGTTTGGATACTGCATCCTATGACATTTTAAAGAGATTGGTTGGAGATTCAGTAAATAGGCATGCAGAAATCACTGAAAAGATTCGAATCAGAGTAGAAAGCGGGAGAGCACCGACAAGAGAGCTAACAAGGGCTGAAGCACGACTTGCAGAAGCAGAAGCTAAATTACTTAGAATCAACCTAAATTACGATTCAGCAAAAGCAGAATTTATGCAACTCATGCCTAATATAAGGGCTTGTAGACAAATGATCGGTATTAATCAATCAGACTTAATAATGGATCAAATGCAAGTTACTGAGATGGCAATCAATACAAACCTAAATATCAAAGAAATTGACTTGAGAATCAATGCCGCTGAAGAAAATGTCTCTAAACAACGTTCAAATTTCTGGCCAAGACTGAATCTGACCTTGCAGGGGGATCTTTATAACCCAGAGTATTACATGACTAAGAAATTGGAGGAACACGACATCTATCTTGGGATTCAATTTGAAAGTGAACTTTACACAGGTGGGAGAAAAAATGCACAACTAAGGATCGCAAAACAACAGTTGGATCAACTGTCATATGACCGATCTACACTTGCTAAAAATATTACATCGAACATTGAATCATTGCATTCGGAATTAACAAATGCAGAAAACAGAATTGAAGCATATGAAAATGCTTTCGATGCCAATGGGAAAAGCAGAGAGAATCTAAATATGCAATTTCAAACCTCCAATGTTTCATTGTTAGAGTTACTTCAAGCAGAAAGAGATCTTTTGGAATCAGCTGAAAATATGGTTTTTAATCAAAGGTCGGTGATTTTATCTGGGTTTACTCAAAAAGCAATTTTAGGCCAACTAAAGAGTTACGTTGAGACCTCCGGCAACTAATCTCTTCTAATTATTTTCCTAATCGATACACTTTAGTAATGTCATATAAGAATAATAAGCATTGGTTCTGGGGCTCGGTACTAAATTTTAAGTCTATCTTTTTTAGGATTGGGCTGGCGGCAACGATGATCAACCTACTGTCGGTTGCAAGCTCAATTTTTATTATGGTTGTTTATGATCGAGTAATACCCAATGCAGCATTCCCCTCTCTTTATGCATTAACAGTTGGAATGTTCATTGTTTTGATTTTTGACTTCATTTTAAAAAATATGAGAGCTTGGTTTATGGACTTGGCTGCACAACAAATTGATTTGAAAGTGGGTTATGACATCTATGCGAAAATACTTAAAGCGCCTCTGGATCAGGTCTCTGGATCTGTAGGTGGACTTGCCAGCATCATCAAAGGATTTGATCATGTGAGAGAATTTTTCACCTCAGCAACACTTGCATTGGTGGTAGATCTTCCATTTATATTCTTATTTGTATTTGTGATTTATCTTATTTCTGGACCACTGGCAATCATTCCATTGCTTGCAATACCATTCGTAATTGGCATTGGATTTCTCGTTCAACCATTTATTGCAAGACATAGCGAGAAGGCAATGGAAGTTGGGAAAGATAAGAATGCGCTGATGATTGAGAGTCTTACAGGTATTGAAACAATCAAATCAACTGGGTCTTCTCAGCTATTCTTAAATCGTTATCAAGATTCTATTGAGGATGGATCAGAGGCTGGAAGAATGTCCAAAGTCTTATCACAATTGGCAACAAACTCAGCCTCATCTGCTCAAATGCTCTGCCTCATTTCAATTGTATTTTATGGAACATTTTTGATTGATGAAGGTGTGGTCTCTATGGGCGCAATGGTTGCAGCAGTTCTACTTTCCTCAAGAGCAATTGCTCCTCTGGCATTGATAGCAAGCTTATTCGGAAGACTAAATAGCACTAAAACTGCGTACACAGAACTTGATATGCTGATGAACCAGATCAGTGAGGACGAATCTGAATCCTTGGGGCTGAAGATAGATCACCTTGGAGAGTTGAGCTGTTCCAGAGTTGGTTTCACTTACCCAAGCAGCTCAATCCCTAGTTTAATTGAGTTTAATGCCTCAATAAGACCGGGTGAAAAAGTTGCGATTATGGGAAGAAATGCTTCTGGTAAAACAACGCTGATTAAACTCTTCTCTGGATTATTGATGCCTACTCAAGGCGTAATAACATTTGATAACTTAGCAACCAGTGAAATACACCCTTCTGTCTTCCATTCTAAAGTTAGCGTGGTGCTCCAAGAAACAAATCTCTTCGCAGGGAGTATCCGTGAGAATATTTTGATGGGTAGAGATAAAATTAAAGAATCAATTATTAAAAATGCCATGGAGTGCAGCGGAGTCAGCAGCTTCATATCTCGCATACCGGGTGGACTTGATGGAGTCATCGCAGATAGGGGGTTGTCATTATCTACTGGTCAAAGACAAGCTATCTCTATCGCAAGAGCTTTGGTGAATAATCCAGAAATGCTTATCATGGATGAACCAACTGCATCACTTGACCTGAATGCAGAGCAGGCATTTGTGAAGAATCTTAATCCATTCATTAAAGAAAAAACCATGATTGTAGTTACCCATCGATTGCCACTTCTTGAATTGGTTGACAGAATTATCGTTATTGCAGATGGTAAAGTTGCACTAGACGGTCCAAGAGATCAAATCTTGGAACAATTAAAGGCTAAAAAATCATGAAAGAATATTCAAAAGCAATGAAAAAAGCAGACATCATTCTTTATACAATAATTATTTTTTGGGTTTCTATATCAATATGGGCATCTTTTGCTTCCTTGGAAGAAGTGACATCTGGTCAAGGAAGAATAATCGCTTCATCAAAAATACAGATCATACAAAATCTTGAGGGAGGAATCATTGATGATATATTTGTGAAGTCTGGTGATATCGTATCAAAAGATGAGGCTTTGATTCAGCTCAATACAACTCGGTTTGTCTCGGAACTCTCCGCGCTAGAAAAAGAAAAAATAGCCGCAGAAAAGAATTTAAGCCTCCTTAATGAGGAAAAAGAGATTCTTTTGCCATTGGTTGATCAGGGTGTAGAGTCTAGGATGGAATTGATAAGGCTTTTACAAAGAATTTCAGAAGCTGAGGCTCAACTTTTGAAGGCAGAAGAAATGGAGCCTATTTTAAAAGATCGATTAGAACGCTCTACTGTTAAAGCGCCAATGGATGGAATTGTCAATAGAGTCCTTTTCACAACATCTGGTGGCGTAGTTCAGCCTGGAGAGGCAATGGCTGAAATCGTACCCATTGAAGAGGAATTCTTAATTGAAGTGGAAGTGAGCCCTAAAGACATTGCATATGTCTTAAAAGGACAAGAAGCGATTGTAAAACTTACGGCATTTGATTTTGCAAAATTTGGTTCTATGACAGGAACGGTGATCAATGTGGGTGCTGACTCAATCCAAAAGGAAGATGGAAGCATTTGGTATATTTGCGAAATCGCAGTGGATAAATCTGCATCTACTTCACTTGGCAAATCCGTGAAGATTCTTCCTGGGATGATTGCTCAGGTTGATATCATTAGCGGCGAAAAAACTGTGATGGAGTATCTTCTCCAGCCTGTCACAAAAATTGCAAATGAAGCTTTTAGAGAAAGGTAGTTTTTATCAATGATTGTGTTTGTCACGAAGATCTTTCTCAATGTCTTCATGATCGCCAACCATGATATGTCTCTCGCTCTTGGTGATATATTTCTCCAGAAAAGGAATCAACAATAAAGGTAAAAGACCCCCTAAGACGATGCCAAGGGTTCTTGCTCTCATAGAAGGATCAACCAATGCTGCAACTAGATCAGCAATAACATGAGCCAATGAAGCACCAATGATTCCTGAGATGTATCCTTTGGATGTTAGTTTTAGTAAACGGTTAATACTCCATCCAGTATAAAACCCTATCAATACAAGGCTTACATGGACAATACCAAAAACAAAACCTGGAAGAATTTTTCCATCAATAATGAGACCTATATCATTAAACAGTGATTCCATAAAAGAGTCCTATTTTACAAATTATTTTCAATATACTGATCTACTTTTTCTTCAAGGATATCCAAGGGCAAAGCGCCCTCTCCCAAAATCACATGATGAAATTCTTTAATATCATATTTTTCACCAAGTGATTCTTTTGATTTCTTTTTTAATTCCATGATTTTCAGTTGGCCTATCTTATAAGCCAATGCTTGTCCTGGCATGATTAGATAACGATCGACTTCATTGATAATATCTTGTTCGGTTTTAGCTGCATTTTCTTTAAAAAATTCAATTGCTTGCTCTCTGCTCCAACCCTTGTAATGCATACCTGTATCGACAACCAGTCTCACTGCTCTCCACATATCATATGTCAATGCTCCAAATTCTGAGTATGGATCTTGATAAAGTCCCATATCATAACCCAAGCTCTCACTATAAAGCCCCCATCCTTCAACATAAGCTGTATATCCAGAATATTTCCTAAAATTTGGAATGTTCTCTATTTCCATCGCGAGTGCGATTTGCAAATGATGTCCTGGTACAGCTTCATGAACAGAAAGTACTTCTATTTCATACTTCGGTCTAACTTCTGGTTTATAAAGATTCACATAATAATAGCCTGCTCGAGACCCATCTGCTGAAGGCCTCATATAGTAGGCAGTTGTTGTATCTGGTGCAGATTCAATTGGTATGGGTTTAATGCCATATGGCATTCTTGGTAACACTTTGAATAATGGCACAATTTTCGGATCCAGCTTCTTAGAGGTGGCTAAATAAGCTTGGAGAAGCTCTTCCCCTGTTTCAAAATAAAACTGGGGATCTGTTCTCAAGAAATTTAAAAACTCATCAAATGTGCCCTCCCAGCCAACTCTCTCTATGATTTTATTCATTTCAGTCCGGATTCGTTTGACTTCAGAAAGTCCAATCTGGTGTATCTCATCAGGCATTAATTCGGTCGATGTATGATATCGAGCCAGATTCTCATACCATGCTTTCCCATTTGGTAAGTCCGAGACTCCTATTGTAGTTCTCGATGCAGGCAAATATTCATCTATAAAGAAGTCTCTAAATTTATGATATGCAGGAATTACGTCTTCTGAGATAACTTCAATTGCTTTTTCTCTAATTTCTGATCGATCTTCAATATTTGCAGGAATTGTCTCAAAAACATTAAAGAATGGACTATCAGTTGGTTCATCAACCAATTGAAGCTCTATTTGTCTCGCAACTCGTTCCATCAAAATCTTGGGGGCAGTAACATTCCTCTCTATCCCAAGTTTTGCAAGAGTAATATGTTGCTCAATATAATTTGGAAGCTTTTCAAGACGAGCAATCCAATCTAAATAGTCTTGCCTAGACATAAAGCCCAAGCTTTCTGCAGTCTCATGCTCTAGCTGAATCCCTCCTCTTTGGCCAAATACAAGGAGATGTGAGTCAAATTGTTGTCCTCTGACAGACCGTTCATAGTTATACAGAAATAATCTATGATTCAGCTTATTCTCTTCACTGAGTTTTTCAGTATCGATATTTTTTATTTTTTCTAAAACATCTCTTGTCTTTTTTTGCCTAATTCTTAAGCTCTTCTCAGATAGGTCTGGCCAATCTTGGTTTGAGGACTTATCACCCATGTAAGAAGCATATAGTGGATTTTCATCGATTGATCTTTGCCACTCTGAATCAACAATTTCAAGAAAGCGTATGTCTTCATCAGATGATGAAAAACTATTGAATGAAATTAATAATGCCAGTGTAGATATAACCAATCGATTCATTTCAGTCTATCCCTCCTTGAAGAAATGGCCATGCCTTGGCCATATAAATAACCATTGTCCAAACGGTAAGTATACTTGCTATTATCAATGAAATCATACCAATCAAATAAACATCGATTCCAATCAATGGGACTTGAAATAGCATGCATGCAAGACCAGCCATTTGTAATATTGTCTTTAATTTTGAAAAAGCAATGACTGATACCTGATGTCTTTCTCCAAGTTCTGCCATCCACTCTCTGAGTGCAGAAATAGAAATCTCTCTTCCGATTATAACAATTGAAACGAGGGTATTAATCAACGTCGGATCAGATTGCACAATCATCAAAAGTGCAATACAAACAATCAATTTATCAGCCACAGGATCTAAGAAAGCCCCCAATTTTGAAGTTTGATCAAATTCACGTGCAACCCAGCCATCCAACCAATCGGTCAATGCGGCAGCGATAAAAATAATGGCTGAAAGTGGTCTCGCATTTTCAATGTTTGAGAAAAACACAAAAACCATAAGCGGGATGCATGCAATCCTTATGAGTGTCAGAATATTGGCAATATTGGATCTGAAAGACATGAACTAAGTATATCGGATCATGCCATTGAGAACATTAGTTTGGATTAAAATGATTGAAAATCTTCTCAGCCAAATTTTTATTGATCCCATCAACTGAAATTAAATCGTCCACCGATGCCCTTTTCACTTCTTGAATTCCTCCAAACTGAGTTAGAAGATTCTTTTTCTTACTTGGTCCGATACCATCAATAGACTCAAGGTCTGATTGAAGCAACTGTTTCCTCTTCTTGGCTCTGTGTCCTGTGATTGCAAAACGATGTGCTTCATCCCTTATAGATTGAACAAGGAATTTTGCAGAATCTCTTCCTGTCATATCAATTGGGTCTTTATATCCTTGAATAAATATTCGATCATTCTTTGGATCTCTCCTGTCACCTTTAGCAATACCGATGATCATTTGATCTTCAATGGATAGTGATTGCAGCACTTTTTTTACAGAATTAATTTGGCCTTTACCACCATCGATAATCAAGAGGTCTGGAAGATTTCTTTTTTCCTGATTTATTCTTTTATAATACCTCTCAATTGCATTGGAAATTGCTGCATAATCATCACCAGGCTGAACTCCCTCAATATTAAAACGTCGATAATCTTTTTTACTAAAACCATCTTCATTGAATCTGACACAAGCTGCCACTGACTTATCGCCCATATTATGACTGACATCAAAACACACAAGGTTTTTAAGCTTTTGCTTAGATCCAAGCGCCTCTGTTAAATCTCTTAACTGATTTGATATTGATGACTTTGATGACAACTTTGATTTAAGTGATTCCTCTGCATTTGCAACAGAGATTTTTAACCACTTCGCACGATAAGATACGACTCGATCTTTGATCTTTGTCTGCCTATTTTGAGCTTCCATCAAGGCTTGTTGGATTATTCTTTTTTCACTAATGCTTTGATTAATAATGATTTCGCTTGGAATATCATGCTCTAGATAGAACTGCATCAATGAAGATGCCAAAATATCCTCGTTAGAATCATATTTTGTTTTAGATGGAAAGATTGATCGACTGCCCAATATTTTCCCCTTGCGGACAAATAATACTGCTAGACAATACATGCCTTCTTGATCGACCAATGAAATAACATCAGCATCGACTTTTTTTGTACCATCCACATATTGTTGCGATTGAATCACTTTAAGATTGGAGATCTGATCTCTAAAGAAAGCAGCTCTTTCATAATTTTGCTCGATCGATGCCTTTTCCATTTCATTGATGAAATTATCAATGATGCTTTTATCGTCTCCTTTTAAATAATCAAGTGCTTGATTCACATTGAATGAATAATCCTCAAGACTGGTCTCTCCAACACACGGTGCTGAGCATCTTTTAATCTGGAATTGTAAGCAAGGTCTAGAGCGGTTTTTATAGTATGAATCAGTGCAGTTTCTTAGAAGAAAAATCTTCTGAAGATTACTTAAAGTATTTCGGACAGCATAAACATTTGGGTAAGGGCCAAAATATCTCGATTGTTTGGATTTCTTTTTTCCACGATGAAAGCCAAATTTTGGATAATCATGATTTAAACTGACCTCAATATATGGATAGCTCTTGCCATCTTTCAATAAAACATTGAATTTTGGATTGTATTTCTTAATTAGAGTGTTTTCCAAAATCAATGCTTCTCTTTCAGTGATTGTGACAGTGGTATCAATTGAAACAATCTCTTTTAAAATAGCTTCCACTTTTTCGTTAGCAGGTTTTGGAGTGAAATAACTTCTCACTCTATTCTTTAAACCCTTGGCCTTGCCAACATAAATGACCTTATCCTTATCATTACTCATGATATAAACACCTGGTTTATTTGGCAGACGATTGGCTTGAGATTTTAATCTAGAGATAACCTGTTCACTGCTCATCTCAAATATTCTCCTTCGCTTGATTCCATAATGATTCAAGCTCCTCTAAAGTCATTTCATCGAGTGTTCTGTTTCGGCCTTTTGCAAGATGCTCCATAATTTTAAAACGATCGATGAATTTTCTATTGGCTCCTCTAAGTGCATTTTCAGGATTAACATCTAAATGTCTTGCAAGGCTTACTAGAGTAAAAAAAAGGTCTCCGAGCTCATTCTTGATTTCTTTTTCATCCGTTGATTCAATGGCTTCCTTCAACTCATCTAACTCCTCATAGAGTTTCTTATATACACCATCAATTTCTAGCCAATCAAACCCTACTGCTCTTGCTTTCTTTCCTATCTTGAATGATCTATTCAATGCGGGCTGATTTTTGTCAATATTGCCCATCAAACTTGAATCTTTATTTATTTCTCTTTGCTCACTGACTTTGATTCTTTCCCATTCATCTGATTGCTCAAGAGAATTATCGATCTTCTTATCTGAAAAGACATGTGGGTGTCTTCTGATGAGTTTTTCACTGATGGAATCAATCACATCATCAAGTGTGAATAGCCCTTTCTCTTCTGCAATTAGAGAGTGGAAACTGACTTGAAAAAGTAAATCACCCAATTCATCTTTAAGTGATTCATAATCCTTGTTTTCGATGGCTTCAACAAC
>CACJRN010000001.1:15000-270463 GCA_902595845.1 uncultured Gammaproteobacteria bacterium | reverse complement strand
GCCTTCAGAAATTATTTAATTAAAAATGAACATCATGTTTCTGTCAAAAATAATTTGGATCTTTCTCCCGCATTAATGATGAGAAGAATCACAGCCGTCTCGCAGTATCCCTACTGGCATTATTTTGAAGCCTATCAACCAGGCTTCCTGACTGCTGTTTACAGGGGGAACGGAATACAATTGCCTTGGGGCAATCTAAATGCTGTACATGATCCTTGTCCGAATTGGGCTGTTTTCAGATTGCTCAATGAAGATTACGTTCAAAATCCACAATCACAAATTTCTATCCTAAAAACAGATCAGTCGTCTCACCTCTATGCATGTTATTCAATAAGAATCAGAGATTCAGCGAGTAATTTAAAGCTCTATTCTCTCGGTCTTGATCTGATTCCTGCTCTGAAAGATCAAGGCTTAGATCATAAAGAGATTCTTGAAATGAGTGTAGAAAGTTGCATGAAAAACAATGGAGAATCATTACTGAATGATGATGTAACCAATGCGCTTAAACAGGTAGGTCATATCTTGAAAATTGGATGGATCAATGATGCACTCGAAATCCCGGCAAGAATCATTTGTCCCCGAAGCTCTGGTTGTAAGAGAGAAATACCATGTAAATCAATAAGAAATCCATATCGTTTTGATGAGATTGATAGTCTTAGGGAAAATATACTGCTCTTAGAAAAAGCAAAGCTGATATAAATCTTACTCGGTTACAACTGGAATTGTATCCAGAGAATCAGTTTTGTCTATTTTTGAAATCCTAGTCTTAAGGTAGTCTATAATTTCTTCATACTTCTTATTTAATACAGATAAATTTTCAAATTCATCAAACAAAGTTCCATTATCAGAGTATTTGGTAAGGTCGGGAAGAATTGGTAAATTTGAGATCAAGTCTATGCCATGCTTTTCAGAAAAATCATCTATATTACCTTTCCCAAAAATATAATGATCCTTTCCAGAATCATCGGTGAAATAACTCATATTCTCTATAAGCCCAAGAACCTCTATATCAAGCTTCCTAAAAGCTATTAATGACTTCTCTACATCAATTAGTGAAATATTCTGGGGAGTTGTAACCAAGATCGTTCCGGTTAAATTCGCTTTTTGAGAAATTGTGAGTTGAGCATCTCCTGTTCCAGGTGGTAGGTCTATGATCAAATACTCAATATCATTCCAATTGGTTTGGAAAAGCAATTGATTGATCGCTTGTGAGAGCATTGGACCTCTCCAAATCATTGCATCATTATTTGTTTGAACAAAGCCTATCGACATCAATTGGATTCCATTGGATTCAATTGGCTCAAATGACTTTCCATCCCTAGATGTAACCGATTGGCCAGAAACCCCAAAAATTCTCGGTATGCTCGGTCCATATATATCAGCATCCAATAAGCCAACTCTTGAACCCGATTTTGATAGAGATATTGCAAGATTACTGCTAACAGTAGATTTCCCAACACCTCCTTTTCCTGAAGCGATTGCAATGATCTTTGTGTTTGTTTTCAAGACTTATTTTGAAAGCTTTCGCTTTATTTTTTTAAAGATTGATTCACCCCAATTGATTCTATCATCCCTTTGAGTTTGCTTTTGAGAAGCCCTGATGCTTCCAAAATAAAAGAATATTCCGAGTGATAGAACAATCAGAATTGAGTAGAAAAGATCAGAGTTCACTAATCTCTCGAGTAGATTTTTGCGAGCAAACGAAGTATCTCAAGATAAAGCCAAATCAAAGTCACCATTAATGAAAAAGCACCATAGGCCTCGAGATATTTTGGTGCACCACTCTCTGAAGCTTGCTCGATAAAGTCAAAATCAAGCACCAGATTGAGAGCTGCAATTGCAACAACAACAAGGCTAAAGCCAATACCCATTATACTGTTTGAGTGAATAAACCCAATGGGCCCTCCAAAAAAACTCATGATAAAGCTAACGAGATAGAGAATAAAAACACCGCCAGTTGCAGCGAATAACATTAACCTAAAATTTTCAGTAGGCTTAATAAGGCCAGACTTATACGCCAGCAATAAGGCTGCAAGCGTACCAAAAGTCAGCGCCAAAGCTTGCATCACAATTCCATCATACAAATACTCATACATACCTGAAACAGCACCTAAGGCTAATCCTTGAAGGACGGCATATATTGGCGCTGAAATATTGGCTGTCGTTGGTTTCCAAATTGTAACGATGGCGGCAACTAAACCTCCGAACACTCCAAACCATAGCAGTCCATTTGCTAAACTAGGATTGCTATAGAGAAGATTCCAGTTAAATGCAGCAGATAAGACGCACAACAATAGATAGAGTCCAGTCTTATTGACTGCTCCCGATAGGGTCATTACCTCATTGGTAGAAAAATCAGATGAGCGATGAGTAAAAGCTTTACTTCTAAATGCTGGATTACCTGATCTACCAAACATTTCTAGCGCACGATGACGGGCCATTTTATTCTCCTATTTGAACTACTTATTTGAGATCTTGACGACAATTTCAAGATCCTGTATCTGTGTGTTATCTGGAAGTCTTGGGATATTCTCGACACTAATATCATCGCTTGCTATATCCATCAATTGACCCGTATCAACATTAAAAAAGTGGTGATGAGCTTTTGTAGTAGAGTCATAATAGGTTCTACTAGGATCAATTGTTACTTCGCTGACTATGCCGTATTTGGCAAATGCATTCAATGTGTTATAAACAGTGGCTTTTGATATGGTATAGCCCTTTAGTTTAAGCTTTTCATGTACTTGATCTGCTGATAAATGTTTTGGCTTATCAAGCAAAATCATTCCGATACGAGTACGAGCTCTTGTGGGCCTTAAACCATAGAGCTTAAGCTTTTCCTGAACCTTTGATTTCAACTCGATTACATCATCCATAACATTATTCTAAAATGGATTCCTTGTTTTTCCAATATTTTCAATGTCTTATTGATTTCTTTTTTTTAAAAGTTCTGCCACCAATAGCATCAGGATCCCAATTGTAATAAAACTATCAGCCAAATTAAATGCAGGGAAATAAAAGTTTCGAATAGCATCGAATCCATCTATATCTATAAACCTTCTTTCGTAATAAAAAAGGATAAAATCTGTAACAGCGCCTTGCATTATTCGATCAATAAGATTTCCAATCGCACCACCGATAATAAATAGAATCCCAAGCTCTTCTGTCTTTGACCAAGCATTTTTGATTAAAAGAAAAATAAAAAACGCGATGGCTAATAGTGAAAGGACAATCAAAGGAATTGTTTGAAGACCAGATTGATAATCAAAGAGACTGAAAGCAATACCTTTATTAAATATCAATGTGAGATCCAAAAAGCTAAAAATATTTAATCTCTCGTACTCACTGAGGGAAGCGATAATTAGGTTCTTTGACCATTGATCAAGAAAAATGATTGTCGAAATAATAAAAAGCCTAAATAGAGAATGACTCATCTAGAAAAATGATCTCTCTTCTGGTGAATCGCTGATATTGCTTACACATCGAGCGCAAATCTCTGGATGTTCAGTAGAATCTCCTACTGATTCTTGTCGGTGCCAGCATCTTCCACATTTTTCTGCTTTAGATTTATTTACCTTCACACGCAGCTTCTCATTAGAATCAATAGTATCGTCAATCTCAAGATGAACTGAGGATGTAATGAATAAGAATCTCAGCTCTTCAGAAAACTGTTGAAGAAAATCGTATGTGTTTTGATCTGCGTAAATTTCCAAATGTGCATCCAGTGGAGATCCGATTTTGCCATCATCCCTTGCAACCTCCAAAGCTTTAAGAACAATAGAATTTATGTCATTCAATTGATCCCAATCAACATTCGACTTAGGCTCTTCTATATCTATCCAATCAGAAAGAAATACAGATTCTTCTTTCCTCTCTGGTAGATGTTTCCAGATTTCTTCAGCCGTAAAAGACAAAATAGGAGCAATCCAACGAGTCAATGATTCTGCAATGATATACAAGGCTGTTTGCGCAGATCTTCTGCCGTGCGAATCTGTCGGCATTGTATAAAGTCGATCCTTGATAATATCTAGATAGAAACCTCCCATATCATTGACACAAAAGTTATGTAAAAGCTGGATGATTTTATGGAATGAATAGTTATTAAACTCATTCTTAATGTCTTCATTCATTACTGCAACACGCTGAATAGCTAATTGATCAAGTAATACTAGATCCTCAATTTTCTGCTGATTCTTTGTAGGATCGAAGTCGCTTAAATTACTCAATAAAAATCTCGCTGTGTTTCTGATTCTCCTATAAGTGTCAGCATTACGCTTGAGTATCTGATCTGAAATTTTCATTTCACTGGTGTAATCGGTTGATGCAACCCAAAGTCTCAAAATATCAGCTCCCATATTGTTGATAACCGATTGTGGTGAGACGGTATTTCCAATTGACTTAGACATCTTATGTCCTTTTTCATCGACTACAAAACCATGGGTGAGAACTTCTTTGTATGGTGCCTTATTATTTATTGCCACAGAAGTAAGTAGAGAGCTTTGAAACCACCCACGGTGCTGATCAGATCCCTCCAGATACAAGTCAGCTTTATCTGTGATGTGATCAAAGAGATGGCTGACAGTTTTGTGTGCAATTCCTGAATCCATCCAGACATCCATTGTATCAGTGGATTTTTCATATGAATTTGAATCATCACCCAGTAACTCTTCAATATCTGCATCAAACCACGCATCAATTCCATTCTCCTCAATTTTTTCAGAGATCTGATAAAGAAGTTCTGAGGTGTCAGGATGGATTGTCTGATCATCTTTATGTGTAAATAGCGGAATAGGTACGCCCCAATATCTTTGTCTCGAAATACACCAATCCGGCCTTGTTTCAATCATTCCATTGATCCTGTCTTCTCCCCATTTTGGTTTCCACTCAACATCTTTGATTGACTCTAAACAAGAGGATCGAAAATCTTCATTTTCCATACTGATGAACCACTGTCTTGTTGTCCTAAAGATCAGTGGAGTTTTATGTCTCCAACAGTGTGGATAGCTGTGTTCAAATTTTTCACTCGAAATGAGCGAGTTTGATTCATCTAATCTTTCAATGATTTCTGATTCAGATTTAAATATATGCTGTTTGGCAAAGCTCTCTTTTGCATCAGTGAAAACACCATATGAATTAACGTAACATTTGAGATCTAAATCATTTTCTTTCCCAATTTGAAAGTCCTCTTGTCCGTGAGCAGGAGCAGTATGTACAGAGCCAGTACCATTCTCAGTGGTAACATGATCACCTAGAAGAACTGGGACTGTTCTCTCATCAAAAGGATGTTGTAACTGGAGTCCCGAAAGGTTTTCAGCAGAAACCTCTTCGAGCATTTCTAAATTTGATACGCCCCATCTTTTCTCAATACTTTCTCTGAGTTCATTGGCAACAACGACAAGAATATCTCTTTCATGAAGTGTCAGACTGTAAATCCCATAGGGAATATCTTCACCCATCGCGACTGCCTCATTTGATGGAAGCGTCCATGGTGTTGTAGTCCAAATTGGAATAAACAATTCTTTTTCATTATTGATCTTGCTGGCATTTGTTCTTTCAATGAACTCGGAAGGGTCAACTATTTTGAACAACACATCGACTGATGTAGAAACTTTATCCATATACTCGACTTCTGCCTCAGCCAAAGCAGACTGACAATCTAAACACCAGTGGACTGGTTTATGCCCAAATGTGACATGATTGTTTCCATATATTTCAGCAAATGCACGAATCTGTTCTGCTTCATATCTTTTATCCAGAGTCAAATAAGGATTATCCCACTCTCCAGGAACACCTAGACGAATGAAGTCTTCTTTTTGCTCTTCAACTTGCCTCAATGCATATTCACGACAATAATCTCTAAATTCTCTTGCTGTCAGCTTGGGTCCAACCTTCCCTTTCTTCTTTTCTACCTGATGCTCAATCGGTAAGCCATGGCAATCCCAGCCAGGAAGATAAGGTGCATCATATCCAAATAATGTCTTTGATTTGACGATGAAATCTTTCAAGATCTTATTGAGAGCATGGCCTATATGAATTTTTCCGTTGGCGTAAGGAGGGCCATCAAGCAGTAGAAATGGCTTCTTGCCCTTACTTTTTTTCCTGATTTTTCTATACAAATCAATTTCATCCCAAAATTTAAGAATTTCAGGTTCTCTATTGGGCAGATTCGCCTTCATAGCAAAAGACGTACCTGGCAGATTCAAAGTGTCCTTATAATCTTTCATAGATGCTCATTTTGATGTGCATATTATAGTCGCTGGCTTGTGGATTCAATACGTAAGTCCTTAAACCTAAATCCAAGAAGAAAAAGAATTGAAAAATAAATAATTACTGACAATGAGATCAGAAAGAATAATGATCTTATTCTTTCTGAAAGCATACTGTTTGCCCACAGTGAATTTTCTGGATTAAAAGCCATCAAAAAAGCAACCATTGCTGACGTTGCCAAGGCAATCCTCAGGATATGAATTAGACCTTCTTGATTTAGTTCAATCAGTCCGTCTGTGATCAATCTATAGAGCAATAATCCTGCATTAGTAATTGAGGCAATTGAAAAAGCAAGTGCCAGGCCTAAATGCGGATAATTAGAATTCTGATTTGTGAAGTAATAGACAAGCAGAATAGACAAAATGACATTTACAAATAATGTAATTAGGCCAAATCTCAGGGGTGTTTTTGTATCCTCTCTTGCATAGAATGCTGGAGATAAGACCAAAACCATACACAAACCGATGATACCGATAGAATAACCCCTAAGACTGATATCAGTCATGATTAAGTCATAATCACTAAAACTGCCTCCCAAAAAAATCGTAGAGATAAGAGGCCCAGAGAGTAGATAAAGACCTGCAGCTGAAGGTACTGAAACCAATAATGCCAGACTCAGACCCCAGCGAAGTGTCTCTTTAAATTGTTTTTGATTATTAAGAGCATTCTCTTTAGATAGAAAAGGTAAAACCACTGTCGATAATGCAACACCAAAAACACCAACTGGAAATTCCAATAATCGATCTGAATAATAAATCCAACTCACACTTCCGGTTGCTAAGAAAGACGCAATCAATGTATTGATTAAGAGATTAATTTGAGAGGCAGAACTACCAATTAATGATGGGATCATAAGTTTTATCACTCTTTTCACGCCTGAATGATTCCAACCCCACCTTGGGCGTGGTAACCGATTATAATTTCTTAAAAAGGGAAGTAAAAAAAGCAATTGCAGGATGCCTGCGATGAAAACCCCGAGAGCCAGAGCAATACCAGGATTTCCAAACCTAGGTGAAACCATTACTGCAAATAGAATTAAAACAATGTTCAAAATAATTGGATTAAAAGCAGTGGCCCAGAAATGTTTCTTTGTATTAAGTATTGCGCCACATAGGGCCGTAAGAGATATAAAAAGAAGATAAGGAAATGTCAATCTGAGCATTTCAACGGAGAGTTCATAACGACCATTTTCTGTATTTGTTTCAGAAAATCCTGGCGCAAATAAGAGAATTAGAAAGGGTGAGAAAATAACTCCTAATAAAGTAATGATAAATAGAATCAGTCCCAATGTTCCTGCTGTACGATCGATTAACTCTCTGACTCCTTCTTCATCTTTATTTTCCTCATAATCAGAGAGAACAGGGATAAATGCCCTGGAGAATGAACCCTCAGCAAAGAAACGTCTAAAAGAATTTGGAACCCTGAACGCAACCAAAAAAGCATCCATCAATGGAAGGGCGCCGAATAATCTGGCGTAAATAATATCCCTTATCAATCCAGAGATTCGGGATAGAAATGTCATAAACCCAACAACTGTCGTTGATTTAAGAAGATTATCTTTTGCTGATGACTTTGGCATTTTTTTCACTTAAAAGAATGATAACAAGATATCGATCCTTGATAAGTAACGATTCATTAATAATATTTATTGACAATGACCCTATAAATATAAAAGAATACACCCCTTTTTAACATTAAGGCTAATGCTAGGTAATAAATATGGCGAATACACCATCAGCAAAGAAAAGAGCTAGACAGAATAAAGCGAACAGAGAAAGGAATATTGCGCTCAAAAACAGAATGAGAACTTCTGTTAAAAGAGTGCTAAATGCTACAAGTGAGGGAAACGCTGAAGAGGCATCTAGTGAATACAAGAAGGCTCAACCATTGATTGATTCACTTGCAAGAAAAGGTGTAATTCACCCAAATAAAGCAGCAAATCAAAAGAGTAAGCTTGTTAAAAAAATCAAGTCCATCGCTTAAGCCACTCAGGTCTCAAGCTCCTCATCATTAAGCTCTTTAAGTCTATACATTATATCTCTTATGAGTGAGTCCATATTCTCCCCAGTAGCAGCACTCACTTTATAGATTGGTCCTTGCCATTCTAAATCATCAATAATCAACTTCGACTTCTCCTCAACATTGCTTATTAAATCGGTTTTATTGAAAACCATCCATCTTTCTTTTTTGGAAAGCTCATTGCTAAATTTGTCTAATTCTAGCTCGAGCTTTTTGATTTCAGTTGCAGTTTCCTTAGCTGGGATATTTTGACCTATGTCTACAAGATGAAGCAAAAGTCTTGTTCTCGATAAATGTTTCAAAAATGCGATACCCAATCCAGTTCCTTCTGATGCGCCTTCAATGATTCCAGGAACATCTGCAATCACAAAGCTTTCATCAAAGTTTAATCTCACTACACCAAGATTTGGATTAAGCGTTGTAAATGGGTAATCGGCAACTTTTGGCTTGGCGGATGAAACAGATCTGATCAATGTTGATTTTCCTGCATTTGGATAGCCAAGCAATCCAACATCTGCCAGGAGATTAAGTTCTAAAACAATCTTTCTCTGTTCACCAATTGTTCCTGATGTGATTTTTCTTGGTGCTTGATTTATGCTTGATTTGAATCTTGTATTCCCTTTTCCTCCAATGCCTCCTTTTGCAACCAAGCAAACCTCTCCATCATTTACAAGATCACCCATCATCTCTCCTGTTTCATGATTGGTGATTTTTGTTCCGCAAGGGATTTTGATATAAAGATCCTCACCGCTTAATCCAGTTCGCTTTCTCGACTGACCTCCTTGACCAGAGGTTGCCTGAAATTGATTCTTTACACTGAAATCAATCAATGTATTGATACCGGTCGTCGCAACCAAATAAACACTTCCACCAGAACCGCCGTCACCGCCGTCAGGACCACCTTTTGGGATATACTTTTCTCTTCTGAAGCTTGCCATTCCATTGCCGCCATTTCCCGCTCTGACGTTAATAACCGCTTCATCTATAAATTTCATTTTTTTACTGTAGCAAAAAAGCTCCAAACTTTGATGTATGGAGCATTAAGTTAAGTGGTTTGAGATACTAGTCTGAAAGAGGTGTGACTATTGCGTATTGCTTTAAGCTTGGACCTTTTTTCTCAAATTTAAGCTCGCCATCAATTTTAGCAAACAGCGTGTGATCCTTACCAATACCAACATTTTTACCAGCATGAAATTTGGTCCCTCTCTGCCTAACAATGATATTACCAGCTTGAACTATCTGTCCGCCAAACTTCTTTAATCCGAGTCTTTTGGACTCTGAGTCTCTTCCGTTTCTGGAACTTCCGCCTGCTTTCTTATGTGCCATGATAAGCCCTCTAGATGTTTACTCTTTATCTTTCTTCTTAGCCGATGCCTTCTTGACACTGATGTTTGTTATTTCAACCAGTGAATAGTGCTGTCGATGCCCGAAGTTTCTTTTGTAATTCTTTCTTCTTTTGAATTTGATAACTTCAATCTTTTTTGACTTTCCTTCGTCAAGCACCTTTGCTTCTACCTTAGCATCTTTTATGTATGGAGTTCCGATTTTAAGATCGGCACCCTCACCCACTGATAGCACTTCATTAAAGACTACCTTTTTACCAATTTCAGCATCGAGTTTTTCTAACTTAAGCTTCTCGCCTTTAGACACTCGATACTGCTTGCCACCTGTTTTAATAATTGCGTACATTTTTTTAATAAATCCAATGTAAAGTGATCGCAATTCTATAGATTAAACCTTTTTTATTCAATAATTTTAATGGTCTGATATATTGTCCAAGCTTTCACCAAAAATGAGAATAATGGAGATAATGAAAAGCATAGAAAAAATCAACAATCAAAAAGCATCTTTAGATGAAATAAGGGGGCTGGTTTCTGAAGAATGGTCATTACTTGATCAAGAAATAGAAAAACAACTATCAAGCGACATAGAGCTTATAAATAATGTTTCTCAATACATAGTGAATAGCGGAGGAAAAAGAATCAGGCCGCTTATGGTTCTTTTATCGGCAAAAGCTTGTGGAGCCTCAGATATTGATCGTATTGTCAAAGCGGCAGCAATGATCGAATTTATCCATACTGCCACTTTACTTCATGATGATGTAGTGGATAACTCAGATTCAAGAAGAGGCATTAAAACAGCGCACCAAAGCTTTGGGAATGAATCAACAATCTTGGTTGGTGATTTTTTATACTCGAGGGCCTTTCAAATCATGGTTCAAATCAATCATATGGGAATCATGGAGATTATGTCAGATGCGACAAATACAATTGCTGAGGGAGAGGTATTGCAACTGATCAATAGCGGAAACCCTAAAACCAATAAAGAGCAGTATCTTGAGGTTATTTATCGTAAAACAGGGAAACTCTTTGAGGCAGCGATGGTTGCAGGTGGACTTTTAAGTAACCAATCTCAGACCGTTATTCATAATTTGCAAATTTTTGGCAAAGAGTTGGGTATGGCATATCAAATTGTGGATGATGTATTGGATTACAGTTCCTCATTTGAAATCATGGGAAAAGATGTGGGTGATGATCTTGCTGAGGGAAAAGCAACTCTGCCAATGATTTATGCGCTCGAAAGAGCAACACCAGAAATGCGGCAAATGATCACTCAAGCCATATCAAATAAAGATGCAAAAAATGTAGATAAGATAATTGACTGCATTCAAGCAACAGGATCAATCGCCTCCTCCATCAACGATGCTCAAAAGAAAACCGAATTTGCATTGCATTCTATTCAATCACTCGATAACAATTCGTATAAGGAAGCATTAATTAACTTGGCAGAAATCATATTGCATCGAACTTATTGACAATAGCGTGAGCGAGAAGAATACAGTCATATCTTTCTATAAATTCGTCAACTGGGGAGGTGTTTCAAAAAGAAAGAAAGAGTTAGAGAGCTTCTGCAAAGAGAGAAGCATTCTCGGCACTATTATTCTTGCCAATGAAGGCATCAATGGGACCATTTCTGGCAATGATGAAAATATAAAAGAAGTTGTAGAATTCTTAAAATCTTATCCTGATCTTGAGGATTTAAATCCAAAATACTCTTATGCATCTGGAGAAACCTTCGGAAGGATGAAGGTAAAGATAAAAAAAGAAATTGTCACAATGGGTTTAAATGGAATCAACCCTTCTGAGATCACTGGAGAGCATATAAAAGATGAAAAATGGAACGAACTTATCAATGATCCCGATACTCTAGTTATTGATACGAGAAATCAGTATGAATATTCCATTGGAACCTTTAAAAATGCCATTAATCCAATGACCGATTCATTCAGAGAATTTCCAAAATGGGTTGATGAAAACTTAGAGGAATTAATGATCAATAAGAAAAGAGTTGCCATGTTTTGTACTGGAGGTATACGTTGTGAAAAAGCCAGCTCACTCATGATTAATAAAGGATGTGAGGAAGTCTATCAGTTAGATGGTGGGGTCATAAAATACCTTGAGGAAGTGAATGAATCTGAAAGTCTCTGGGATGGTGAATGTTTTGTTTTTGATGATCGGGTATCGATCAAACATGGATTAGTAGAAGGTGATTTCTCTCTTTGTCATGCCTGCAGGATGCCAATCAGTGAAGAAGATATTGCATCTGATGAGTACATTGAAGGTATTAGCTGCCCAAATTGTTTTGGAACCCACAGCGAAGAAAAAAAGAAGCGCTTTGCAGAAAGGCAAAAACAAATCAAACTTGCGAAGCAAAGAGGTGAAAAACACATCGGCAAAATATATTAAGACATTAAGTTTAAAAAATATCTTAAATGCATCAGCAATCAATCCAAACCTAAGAAATAGAGTGTATGATTGTTTGTAATGAAAATTGATGCAAAAATGAGTGCTTGGATTTTTCCAGTCCACATATATGCATTACTTGT
This sequence comes from uncultured Gammaproteobacteria bacterium, assembly GCA_902595845.1. Lineage (GTDB taxonomy): Bacteria > Pseudomonadota > Gammaproteobacteria > Steroidobacterales > UBA11654 > CACPJA01. The sequence continues at coordinate 258,291 of CACJRN010000001.1, read as the reverse complement.
ACCACTGATTATAGTCCCTGCGATCATCCAAAATGAATCTTTTCTTAATGAACGAGTCTTCGAGCAAGATATTATCTTCTACGGTGTTATATTTTTGATGGCAGGAAGCTTCTTTGAAGTCTGGCAAAATCATATCGATGAATGGTATGTCACTGATGATTCTGCAAGCGGCAATGGATATAGCTTACTTGATGGTCTTTTTTCTTTTTCTATATTGGTTGGTCAATGCATCATCCTATATGCATTTATCGGGAATCTATCTCTGATTAAATACTTATGTTTAATTCTGATTCTGGTCATGCCAATAATGTACTACAAAAAAATACTCCCTTTTTTGCCTCTTACTATAATAGGGTTAGCAAATACCATCACTGCATATCTTATTTTTGGACAAGAAGTAATTTTCCTCCAGTTTTTAACCATTGCACTCACCGTCATATGTTTCAATAAGCTTATTGAAACCGAGAATCAGTTCTATCATGGACTGACAACCTTATTTGCATCCAGTGGAATTATTTTCTTATACCTCGCAATCGAACTCGCTGCAAATGGATAGAAGAACATTTACAAAATTAATTGGTCTTTTGGCTTTACCATCCAAAAAGAGCTTAGGAGAGGTACTTAGGAACCCAAAAATAGTGGTTGTTGGTGCAGGAATTATAGGAACAATGATTGCATATGAACTGGTTAAAAAAGGTGCCAAGGTCGTCCTAATTGATAAAGAAATCCCGGCCTCTGGTGCAAGTGGAAACTCTTTTTCTTGGATTAATGCGACATATCCAAAAAAGCCCTTCAGTTATAATCTTCTATCTCAAATGGGAATTGAAGCCTATAAAAATCTAGAAACAGAATTTAACCTTGATATTAAATGGAGCGGTTCACTTGAATGGTTCGAAGAAATCGATCAACAAGAAAATTTATTTACTGAAATCAAAGCAATAAAAAAATATCCAACATACACACCAGTGAGCCTGATCTCTTCATTGGAAGCAGAATATTTGGAACCCAAGGTTTACTTTGGAGATGATAATACAATCGTTCATTCTGAGTCAGATGGAGCCATTGATACAATCCAGGCAATTCAAATTATTCATAATGAGTTTGAGAGATTAGGAGGAGAAAGTATTTTTTCCTGTGAGTTTTTAAAACTAAATGAAAAAAATGGGAGGCTGAAATCAATTGATACAACCAAGGGAAAAATTGAAGTCGATCATGCGGTCTTTGCATGTGGAATAGATACCGATAAAAGCCTGGATATAGATACTTCATCGACTCCAACTCCTGGAATCATTTTGGAATCTAAACCAGTTGAGAATCGTTTCAATAAAATAATTGTTGGTCCAGGAGTGCATATTCATCAGCAAAATGACGGAGCAATCATATTAGGAGAGCAAGATGGTGCTCCAATCAACCACTATGATCGCCTAAAGGAAAGACCAGATAAATTTCCAAATAAGGAATTTGAAGAATTACATACTGAAAGAATCATAAATAGAGCAAAAAATTTCACCACTGGACTTGAAGATATTGTGATTGAAAAAATCTCAATAGGATGGAGACCTCTACCAAAAGATCGAATTCCAATAATTGGAAGACTCAACAAAATAGATGGCGTCTATGTATCCATGATGCACAGTGGCATTAGTTTGGCAGCAATTGTTTCAAAATTGGTTTGTGAAGAAATTTTAGAAAATAAAAGCATCCCTCTTCTAGATGATTTTAGACCATCCAGATTTGCTTGATATGCGAATGTACAAATGTAAAATGGCGACTAAATGAAAGCAGATAAGAAATACATATATATATTCGGTGGATTGGCCTCTATTCCATTCCTAATTCTAGTCTTATTTAATGCTTGGGCCTTTCTCTCTATGCTTTTCTTTCCTGAATACAATCCAGTAGCAGTCATTTGCGGTCCAAGAGTATAAAACCTCTTGTTCTGATCACCCTCCTCTCAATCTTTTTTGGGCAAAAGAGCTTTGCAGAACTTGAGGTGAATAATGCATGGGTCAGATCAGCACCGCCAAACTCAAAAGTATTCTCAGGTTATTTGAGATTTAAGAATGTCTCTGCCAATGAAATAACAATAAACAAAATGAAGTCGAATGCTTTTGATCAAATAGAAATACATTCCTCATTTATTGAAGATGGGATATCGACAATGAGGAAAATAGATAATCTAAGAATTTCTGAAAACTCTGAAATGAAATTAGAACCAGGCGGCTATCATTTAATGTTAATGAGCCCAAAAAAAGATATCAAAGAAGGAAATTTAGTTGAGCTCATCATCTATTATGAAGATGAAGATAGAATTAAAATCCTAAGAAGCGATGCGGTGGTATTAAGGAATGGTTATGAGTAAAAGAAATATCATTTTTATATTATTTATTCTCTTTGGTATCAGTGGACTATTTACTTATTTTCAATCATTGCCCTCTCTTTTGGAAAAAAAACCAACTCTAGCTACGGGCAAAATTCTTGTAAGACCAATGGAGATAGATCAATTTGAACTGATTGATCAAAATAATGCTGCATTCAACAATAAAAGTCTTGAAGGAGGTTGGACGGTTGTTTTCTTTGGTTATACAAACTGTCCTGATGTTTGCCCAACTACTATATATAAACTGGCTGAAATTAAAAATGTAATCAAAGAAAAGCTTCCATCAACTGACTTTAATACTGTTCTCGTGACCCTCGATCCAGATCGAGATTCAGCAAAAAGATTAGATGAGTATATTGGTTATTTTGATGAGACCATGCTCGGTGTTACAGGAACATATGAAAATATTCAGTCTTTCACCTCGAGTCTCAGCGTCTTCTATCAAAGAATCAATAAAGAAGAAGGTTATGATTTTAATCACACCGCTTCTATCTTTATCTTTGATAAGAATGGCTTGCTATTCGCCACAATGAGTCCAGCAAATACCATCGGTGAATTAACAGAAGACTTCTATACGATATTAAATAACTTCCAGTGATTCTTTATGAAAGCATTTGGGGATCCATGCCCACGCTTTTCATCTGATCAACTACAACATCCTCATCAATGGCATCAATCCCATTGTCTCTGGCAAAGTCTTCAACATTATTGATAGCCATTTCAAGAATTCCTGAAGGAGCTTTTGCAATCATGGCTTTTGCCTCTGCACTCCAACTCATACTGATTTTTGAATCAAAAGCATCTTCTTCAATTGGTTGATCAATTTTCTCTTTAGCTCGATTTGCCCGTTCTCTTTTTTTCCAATAATCGGAATCTTCTGGCTTGGTTGCTTCCAGTACAGCTCGAGCATCAGGTATAGATGTCATGATCGTGAGCAAGCTTTCTAGATATTTACTTGGAATCACAACAAACATCTCCTCTGGCTTTAATCGGTTATTCATTCTTCCGCCTAAATCACCAGGTGTTATTACAACATTGTCATCGTGCCATGGTGTTGCAAAGAGATCGCTGCAGAAGGATGACCCACAAGCTCCTCTTGGTGGTGTTCCATCTATAACAGTTCTAGCGCCGCCAATAAAATTGGCCCAATGAGGATTACAAACAACAGCAATCCAGTCGATTTTGACATTCTCTGGCACATCTAAAAGTGGAGCAGCGCCAATGCCAACAACAGTATTTTGAGGAAGAACATAATCCCCAGATTTTATCTTCTCAGCAGCCTCATCAGTATAAACCGGAATATTAACAGCAAGGTATTGGCCATTCCTAATCTCGTCTGTCCCTTCATGAACGCCTGCAGTATAAACTCCTGTTGTGCAATCATGGTGATCCCTATCAAATGAAACGACTTCGCCTTTATCCATTGCATGCCTAAGAATTGAGCAAGGCACTACCTTCTTTTTTTCGTACTCTTCAGGGATTTCAGAATAGAAAAGACTCACAGCAACAGGGTTGCCCCTCACCTTCCCTCTAAGGGAATCATCTAATGCTTTTAGATCTACCATTGTTTTAAGTATAGTATTTATATTGAAAAAAAGCTTAGAATCACATTATGTCATTTTGGAAGAAGAAAACTGAAAAGTGGGTAGAAAGCCCATTACATAATAATTGGTATCAATCCAGCTCCTACTTTTTGAGTTCATTTGCACTGATCACTTCGGTCGATGAGGAAGGCGTAACTAGTATTGGGCCTTATCAGCTATCATTCCCATTTGGTGTGATCGAGAGAAGAGAATGGATTGTAATATCTAGGCGTGGTTCAAATACATCAAAAAATTTATTGAGAAATAAAAAATGTGCTCTTAATTTTGTCGAATACGACAAGAAGCATATCCCAAATATTGTTGATCTTGGTTATCCGGGTCAAGCGCCTGAAGAAAAAATGAAGGACTGCACTTTTGAATTAGAAGATACTCCAACGAAGTCATTTGTTAATGATCCTGAAAGACCTAAAGTTATCAAGGAGGCTTTTCAAGTTTTCGAATGTGAACTAAATGACAATCCAGACGATTTTCACTACGCAGGAACAGAATTTACAGAATATTTGCTTTTAAAAATTAATCATGTCCACCTCAGAGAAAGATGGAGAAATAATCTAGACAAAGGAAATGACATGGAAATACCAAATATGCCAATCAGTTTTGGCTTCAGGAACGCAAACCAATTCTGGTTTGCAAAGCATAAAAAAGCATTTTGGCTTCCAACACCTGAGGATAAGGGCGCAAAACATGATGCTGTGATGTATATTGCAAATAGACTTGATGAAGAGGTTACTTTTACGGAAAATGCTTGCAAACAGTTAACTGGGATACCCAAAGTCTTCGTAAAAACTGCTTTAAAAGGCATTATTAAGGAAGCAAAAAGTCAGGGCATCACAACAATTAATAAAGCATTTATTGAGGAAGTAAATAGTAAAAGGCAATAACTTATGTCACACCGAACAGATGCCCTACCAAAGCTGACAGGTATCAAACATCTCGTTAGAGAAATGCGATATCACGAATTCTCAAGACAAAGCATCGGAATCATTCTTGTCAGTATTTTTTGTTACTTTAGCCCGCTAGAGCCAATTTTTCCTTTTCAGATAGAGGCAGGATACTTGATTGCAATCATTGGGCTAATGATAAGATTGATCGCATCAGGATATGTTCTAAAAAATAAAGAGCTATCAACGACTGGGCCTTACTCATATGTAAGACATCCACTTTATACTGGCAACCTGATCCTTTTGATAGGTTTGGCAATTATTAATGGTTTATGGTGGTCTTTCTTTGTCGGATTCCTTTTTGCGATATTTTACTATCCAACAGCAATCGAATATGAAGACAGAAAATTAAAGCAATTATTTCCCGATGATTGGCCTCAATGGTCCAATAAGACGCCTGCACTGTGGCCAAAGATTAGCTATCAAGTCTCAAATAGAGGTCTTTCCTTTAATGAATGGTCTTTTTCAAAAAGCTTGAAATCAAATTATGAACCAGTCATCGTCATTTATGTCCTAGCTTGGCTTATTCTTCTCTCGCAAAGATAGATTAGAAAGTGGAGAACCAAGAACTACTCAGAAAAATTTCAAATGAGCTTGAGTCTTCAGCATCCATTGCTGATTTTTCAGGCAATCAAGGCAGGCTATTCACCATCGATATTGAAGAAAAAACCTATTTGATCAAATCAGCAAATATTGATAACTGGTGGTCCAAATCAATCAACAAATGGAGCATCAAGCGTGAATATAGAGTCTATGAGAAGCTTGAAGGTCTAAATGGCATTCCAAAGTGCTATGGTCTGACCGATGAAGGTTGTTTGGTGCTTGAGTATATACATGGAGGTTCATACAGAGATAAGCAATTTGAATTAGATGGAAATGACAATTTCTTCGATTCACTTCTAGAACTCATTACATCAATGCACAATCTAGGCGTTGCCCATGGAGACCTTAAGAGAAAAGACAACTTGATCGTTGATCAAAACCTAAAGCCTTATCTCATTGATTTTGGGACTGCTGTCATCAATTATGATGAAAGCAGTTCACTCAAAAAAATTGTTTTTAACTTTTTAAGAAAAACAGATTTAAATGCATGGATTAAGCATAAATACAGAAGGTCATATGAAAATATTTCAAACGAAGATTTGGCTTATTACTCACCTACTTCTGTAGAGAAGTTTTACAGAAAATTCATCAAGAGGATATAAAACATGTTAGAACCCCCATTGCTTTACTATTGGATAATACCCTTGATTATATGGTCAGCGATCTGGAAATTGATCGCTTTATGGAAAGCTGCTAGAAATCGGCAATTAGTCTGGTTTATTTGCCTTGCAATATTCAATACTGCTGGAGTCCTTCCTATTCTTTATATCTATTACTATCAAAGGGATAAATCTTTAACTTCAAAATAATTAGCAGTGCGTATAGATTCAACTAAGTATTAGCTCAGAATAATCAAATGAAATATATTTTAGATACAGGGATGGGAACAGAGCTACAAGAGCGAGGAATCAATGTGCCTGACTGGAAGCAATCAATTTGGTCTGCTGATGCTCTAATTCATGATCCTCAATCAGTGAGAGAGATTCACCTAGCAAACATAGAAGCTGGATCCAATGTCATCATCACCAATAATTATTATGTAACACCAAATATCTTAAAGAGAGAAAACTTAGAATCTGATTTCATCTCGCTTGTTCAACGGTCAATTGATCTAGCTAATGATGCAAAATCAGGCCGTGATGGTGTAATCATTGCAGGCTCTTTTCCTCCAATTGAAACAAGCTTCAGACCAGATCTTACCCCTGAAAACAATCAAATTACTGATTTCTATAATGATTTGTTGGAAATCATGAAGGGTCAGGTTGATATTATCATTTGTGAAACAATGAGTTCAATTAGGGAAGGCAAAATAGCATGTGAAATTGCATTAAAAGAATTTGATGAGGTTTGGTTAAGTTGGACTACAAGAGGAGTTGATGGATCAACACTAATTAGCGGAGAACCATTGGAAGATGCAATTATGGTTGGAAATGAGATTGGTGCTAAATGTCAGCTTTTAAACTGCACAGCAACAGACTTAGTTACAGACCATCTTGAAACAATGAAAAAAGCCAACGCATTTGGTGCATATGCAAACTCCCATGCATTAAAAGAGCCAGATGAGATTGAAGATCTGGGTGAAGGTGTTGATGCCGATATCAATCATTATCACAACTGTGTAAAACTCTCACCAGAAGAATATGCAAAACAAGCAAAGATCTGGTTCGATGAAGGTGCTTATGTCATTGGCGGATGCTGCCAGACCGGTCCAGACCATATTAGAGCATTCGTTGAAATAATCAGCTAGCCTAGAATCTCTTTTGCTTTGTTGATGATAGACTTGGCGCTGATGCCAAAATGATCCCTTAAAGCTTCACGGGTTTCGCTCAATCCATACCCATCTGTACCAAGCGTTGTTAAACCACCTGGGAATAAGTGTGAAATGCTATCAGGAAGCAAAGTGATCCAATCACTGACAGAGATAAAATGCCCATCAAAACCTTCAATAGTTTCCTCAATATAAGATTTTTTATCATAATCCTTTGAGTCTCTGAAATCTCTGTGCAGGAGGTTATAGCTGGTTACACTCCAGATATATGTAGGTATACCCTCTTTCTCTAGAGCCTCTTGGGCTTCTATGACCTGCTGCATAAGACTTCCACTTCCAAGAAGATGAATGGGTTTCCCTTTAAATTCACTTAATAACTGATCGGAAGCTTCTTTGAAGCAATACATTCCTTTTAGAATTCCGTCTTGAGCATCATTTGGCATCGCTGGATGTGTATAATTTTCATTGTATACAGTGATGTAATAAAAAATATCTTCTTTATCTTGATACATTCGCTTTATTCCATCTTGCATGATCACTGCGAGCTCATACGCAAATGCAGGATCGTAAGTCATCATATTGGGAACTGTTGAAGCCAGAACATGTGAGTGTCCATCTTGATGCTGAACTCCTTCACCATTCAAAGTTGTTCTCCCAGCTGTACCACCGATTAAGAAACCTTTTGTCATGGCATCGCCACATGCCCAAACCATATCACCAATTCTTTGCATCCCAAATATGGAATAAAAAATATAAATTGGAATCATAGGTAACTCAGAATGCGAGTATGCAGTTCCTGCGGCCATGAATGATGCTAAGGCGCCTGCCTCACAAATTCCTTCTTGCAAGATCTGTCCGTCTTTCGCTTCTTTATAAGGTGATATTGTACCTGCATCAACAGGCTCATATTGCTGTCCGCTGGGCGAATAAATCCCAGCTTGTGAAAACAATCCATCCATACCAAAAGTCCTTGCTTCATCAGGAATAATGGGAACCAAGTATGGTCCAATCTCTTTATCTCTTAGCATTTTTGACATCATTCTAACAAGAGCCAAAGTTGTAGATATTGATCGATCAATACCGTCTGTAAAGTCAGAAAAATTTTCGATGTCAGGTGCCTTGAGAGATTTACAATCTTCAAATCTGATTGGCTGATAACCGCCTAAATCTTGCCTCCTTTTATGCAAGTATTTCATTTCATCTGAATCTTGATCGGGAACATAAAATTTTGCATCAATACATTCCTCGTCAGAAAGGGGTATTCCAAGTCTTTTCGCTATTTCAATTCGCTCATCATCTGACATGGTTTTCTTTTGATGTGCAATGTTTCTGCCTTCAGATCCCTCACCTAGGCCATAACCTTTGAGAGTTTTTACAAGAATGACCGTTGGTTTTTCGAATGACTTGGATGCCTTATCAAATGCTGCATATAATTTCTTGTGGTCAAACCCACCTCGCTTAATGGCCTTGAGTTCATCATCACTCAGATTAGTCATTATGGATTCAAGTTCACTATTATCTTTTACCCAATGAGCCCTTTGGTCAGCACCACTTGAGACTGAGTACATCTGATACTCGCCATCAAGTACTTCATCCATTCTTCTTTGCATCACATCATTGTGATCAATAGCAAATAATGGATCCCACTCTGAACCCCAGATCACTTTAATGACATCCCAACCAGAACCCCTAAAGACAGCTTCTAGCTCCTGAATAATTTTCCCATTGCCTCTTACTGGCCCATCTAGTCTTTGAAGATTGCAATTAACAACAAAAACCAAGTTATCTAATTTCTCTCTGGCTGCAATGTTGATTGTTCCAATTGTTTCCGGCTCATCCATTTCTCCATCGCCAAGAAAAGCCCAAATCTTTCCACCTTCCTTTGTTAATAGTCCTCTGTTTTCCAAGTATTTTGAGAAACGAGCATAATAAATTGAGCACACACCATTCAGGCCCATTGAGGCAGTTGGACTAGGCCATAGCTCAGGTCTCCTCCTTGGATGAGGATATGATGGTAAGCCACCATCTTTTTGTAGCTCTCTTCTAAAGTTGCCTATTTCCTCAACAGAAAGTCTTCCTTCTAAAAATGCTCTGGAATAAACGCCTGGAGAGGAATGTGCTTGTATGTTGAACATATCCCCCTGGTAATCATTTGATCGTGATCTGATGAAATGATTGAGTGCAACCTCGGTCATTGTTGCTGTTGATGCATAGGTTGCGATATGTCCGCCTAAGCCCTCTCCTAAATCATATGCTTGAAGGACCATCGCCATTGCGTTCCATCTAATGATGTTTTCTATCCTCGACTCCATTTCTATGTCGCCTGGATAACTGGGCTGTTGGGAAAGTGGAATGGTATTTCTATAAGGCGTGTTTAGTGTTGCTTCAGCAAGTGAGATCCCATGGCCGAGTGCGTAATTCTGCAATTCCCTAAGAAGCTCTTTGACCTCTCTATCTGAATAACTTTCTTTGACTGCTTGAAGAGACTCTATCCATTCATTGATCTCCATTCTCCAATGATCTTGGAACTCATTGGTGTCGTTCTGACCTATAGATGCGACTTGAGTATTTTTTTTAGATTCAGCCATTTGTGATCAAACAATTTGTTGATTATTCGCTTCTCGCTATAAAAACAAGATTACTTTACCACGAGAATTATACTTATGATCAGGAAATGAGATAATATTATTCCTTAAATTACTGGATTTAGTATGCCTGATTACAGATCAAAAACATCGACACATGGAAGAAATATGGCAGGTGCAAGAGCCCTATGGCGAGCAACTGGTATGGGAGATGATGATTTTGGTAAACCAATCATCGCTATTGCTAATTCCTTCACTCAATTCGTACCGGGTCATGTACACCTCAAAGACCTAGGGCAAATGGTTGCTAGAGAGATTGAAAAGTCAGGTGGAGTGGCAAAAGAGTTCAGTACCATTGCGGTGGATGACGGAATAGCAATGGGCCATTCAGGGATGCTATATAGCTTACCATCTCGTGAACTGATAGCAGATGCGGTGGAATATATGGTTAATGCTCACTGTGCAGATGCACTCGTCTGCCTTTCGAATTGCGATAAGATTACACCCGGAATGCTGATGGCAACAATGCGTCTGAATGTACCGACCATTTTTGTCTCAGGTGGACCAATGGAGGCAGGCAAAGGTTTAGTAAAAGGCCAAGAGGCGAGCCTGGATTTAGTTGATGCCATGGTACTTGCTGCAGATCCAAGTGTCTCCGATGAAGATGTTGCAAAAGTTGAGAGATCCGCTTGTCCCACTTGTGGTTCATGCTCTGGCATGTTCACTGCGAATTCTATGAATTGCTTGGTTGAGGCTCTAGGACTCGCACTTCCAGGGAATGGAAGTGTGCTTGCAACACATATTGATCGTAAAGAGCTTTTCTTAAGAGCTGGGAAAATTATTGTTGAGTTGACCAAACAATACTATGAAAAAGATGATGAAAGTGTTCTTCCAAGAAATATTGCAAATCTAGAATCATTTGAAAATGCCATGACCTTGGATATTGCTATGGGAGGTTCTACAAATACTGTGTTACATATACTTGCTGCAGCAAAAGAAGCTGGGCTTAATTTCGGCATGGATGACATAGATCGCCTATCAAGAAGGGTTCCTAACTTATGTAAAGTTGCCCCAAGTAGTAACTTTCATATGGAAGATGTGCACAGAGCAGGAGGAATAATGGCCATCCTGGGAGAACTAGAGAAAGCGAAGTTACTTAATTCTGATAACAAAACAGTCCACTCAGAAACAATGCTTGATGCCATTCAGAAATGGGATATCAATAGGAAGCCTTCAAATGAAGTCAAAGAATTCTATTCGGCAGCACCTGGCATGATTCCAACCACTCAACCATTCTCGCAAAATAAAAGATACTCAGAATTGGATGTGGATCGTCAGAATGGTTGTATTAGAGATTCTCACAATGCCCATAGTCAAGATGGAGGCTTAGCAGTACTAAAAGGGAACATTGCATCTGATGGATGCATTGTAAAAACAGCGGGTGTCGATGAAAAAATTCTAACCTTTAGTGGACCTGCAAAAGTTTTTGAAAGTCAAGATGATGCGGTTGAAGCAATCCTTGGAGACCAGATTGTAGCTGGAGATGTTGTTGTTATTCGCTATGAAGGACCAAAGGGAGGGCCTGGCATGCAAGAAATGCTTTATCCAACCAGTTATTTAAAAGCAAAAGGACTTGGTGAAAAGTGTGCACTGATCACCGATGGTAGATTCTCAGGAGGAACGTCTGGCTTATCCATTGGACATATTTCTCCTGAGGCTGCATCAAAAGGCTATATTGCGCTTATCAAAGATGGTGACATCATTAATATCGACATACCAAAAAGATCCATTGATGTTGATCTCTTAGATGAAGAGTTGGAAATCAGAAAAAAAGAAATGGCTTCTCTTGGAAAAAAAGCGTGGAAGCCTCGTAAAAGAAATAGAACAGTGAGCTTGGCACTCCAGGCATATGCATTATTGGCATCATCTGCATCAGATGGTGCTGTAAGACAAATTGAAGGAATCATTGATGATGAGTAACACAAAAGTAATCGGTATATTTGGAGGCACGGGTGCCTTGGGTTCTGCGCTATCCAGAAAATGGTCAAAATCAGGACATCAGATCATCATAGGTTCTAGAAATGCTGAGAAAGCAATTTCTGTGGCTGATGAAATCAATGCTGAAATTGGAAATAGCAATGTCACCGGAAGTGATTTAATGGAAGCAGCGAAAAATTGTAGCATTGCCATCCTTGCTGTTCCCTACTCTAGTCATTCAGAGACGCTTCATCAAATCAAACCATTTCTCAATGGAAAGATTTTGGTCGATACAACTGTCCCTTTGTCTAAACCTGTAACCAAAGTAAATCTCCCAAAGTCTGGTTCGGCTGCACTAGAGGCGCAGTTACTTCTTGGTGATGAGGTTCATGTGGTCTCTGCTTTACAAAATATTGGTTCCCATTTGGTAGGGTCAGAAGATTCTATTGATGCCGAAGTCTTGGTATGTGGTAACTCACATGATGCGGTTGATGAAGTCATTGGGCTTATTGGGGACCTTGGACTGAACTGCTGGCACGCAGGCTCAATTGAGAACTCAGCTGCTGCTGAAGCATTGACATCGGTTCTCATTGCGATTAATCAAAAACATAAATTGAAGTCTTCGGGTATAAAGATTACCAGCCATTAAGATTAAAGATAACTCACTCGTATGAATAAACTAAATGCAGTGTCAGAGATCACTCTCACTGCGATTCAAAATATACCTGAAATTAATCCCGGTGATGAGATAGCAAGCATTATCAATCAATGTATTGAAGCTCAAGAATGCAGTCTGAAGAATAATGATGTCTTAGTCATCGCACAAAAAATTATTTCTAAATCAGAAGATCGATTTGTTGATTTAAAAACAGTAAAACCATCCGAAAAAGCATTAAAAGTATCAAAAGAAGTGGATAAAGACCCAAGATTGGTAGAGCTGATACTTCAAGAATCAAACCACATTGTCCGAACATCAAAAGGTATTTTAGTGGTTGAGCACAAACTCGGGCACATACTTGCAAATGCTGGAATAGATCGATCCAATGTTGGCAGAACTGATGATCATGTGCTTTTGCTGCCTAAAAATCCTGATGAATCAGCAAAGAATGTTAAAAATTATTTTGAACATAATTCCAAAATTAAGATTGGCGTCTTAATCACCGACAGCATTGGAAGAGCATGGAGATTAGGCACCACCGGTCATGCATTGGGTTCTTCTGGTATAAAGACTCTTATTGATATGAGGGGCAGTGAATTTGATAGAGATGGAAGGCTACTAGAAACAACAGTCATTGGTGTTGCAGATCAAATTGCATCTGCATCGACACTTTTGATGGGCGAAAGCTCTGAGGGTACTCCAGTAGTAATCGTAAGAGGTTTGGACTTGTGTGATGACTCTGATACTGTGAGTGACTTGATCAGACCGAAAGAGGAAGACTTATTTCGATGAAATATCCTGATACAAAAATTGTTGCATTGTGTGGTGGCATTGGAGGTGCAAAACTAGCCCTTGGATTGAACAATATCCTTGATCAGAAGAATCTAAGTATTATCACAAACACGGGAGATGATTTTCTATATTTGGGTTTTTATATTTGCCCTGATATCGACACAGTGATTTATACGCTTGCCGGTGTAAACAATCCTGATACTGGTTGGGGAAGAGAGGATGAAACATGGAAGACGCTTGATGTTCTAAAAGAATTGGGTGCAGATACCTGGTTTCAGCTCGGAGACAAAGATCTTGCATTGCATCTTTTCAGATCGAAAGAAAAAAGAAAGGGTGAGCTCTTGACCACAATAACCAGAAAAATTACCAATAAATTTGGTCTAAAAACGAATGTTCTCCCAATGAGCAATCATGCGGTGCAGACCATACTTGAAACAGAAAATGGTGAGATATCTTTTCAGGATTATTTCGTGAGACAAAAATGCAGGCCAAAGGTCTCAAATATTCTTTTCAAATCCAAAAAACCAGTGGCAACAGATGCAGTTAAAAAAACGCTATCGGATAAAAAATTAGATGGGATCATCTTCTGCCCTTCTAATCCTTATTTAAGCATTGATCCCATACTTTCAATCAATAAGATTAAGAAACTGATCGAAAATCAAAAGAAACCAAGGGTGGTTGTTTCTCCAATTGTTGGCAATGATTCAGTAAAAGGACCAACATCTAAAATAATGAATGAAATGGGTATCGAGGTTTCTTCTGTTTCCATCGCAGAACATTATAAAGGTTTAATCGATGGAATCATTATTGATAAGAGTGATGGAGAGCAAGCAGACAAAATCAAAGAAATGGGCATTGAAGTCAAACTCTCAAAGATCATTGTTAAAACCAAAGAAGAGAAAACCAGGCTTGCAAAAGAGAGTATTGAATTCATTCAAGAGATTGCATCTTAAATGTGGGTAATCATTCCCATAAACGATTTTTCTAGATCATTCAGTAGGCTCTCATCGATCCTTGATCTGGAGCAAAGAATCAAGCTTGCAAAAAACTTATCCAGTCGATTGATTCATAAAATGACTGATTTAAATGAAGTCGAAAAGGTTGTTGCATTCACATCTGAAAAAATCTGGGCGAATGAATTAAATCATCCAAAATTAATTGTTCGAAGTGATGAGGATACAAAGCCTCTAAAAGAGAAAATCGATTCTATTGCCGATTGGGTTCATAGCATGGGTGCAAAAAAAATGATGTATTTATCCATTGATCTCCCGCTTTTAGAAAAGGAGGACATCATAGAAATGATTGACTCACATAAAGATGGTCTAACGCTTATAGAAGCAAAAAAAGATGGGGGCACCAATGCGTTGATCAGTGACCTCCCCAGAAGAATCAATTTTCAATTTGGCACAGATAGTTTTCAGAAGCACATAGAAGCTGCAAAATCAGAAAAGCTAAGCATTAATATTCAATCGATAGAGAGATTGAGCTTTGATCTTGATGATCATGATGACTGGGAATTACTCATCAAATATTACCAACCAGAAAAAAACCCTCTGGAGATATCAAATTAGGATTGTGTTGAGCTGATGAAAAGGCTATAAAAGATTGATGTCAAAGCATGAATTAGATCATTACTTAACTTTACTCAACTCTTACGAGTTAAGTGATCTAATGCAAAAAGCAAGAGAGATCAGAGAGGATGATTCGAAGATCATCACGTACTCCAAGAAAGTATTTATTCCCTTAACAGAACTTTGTCGTGATGTTTGCCATTACTGTACTTTTGCAAAAGCACCAAAAAAGCTTGATTCACCTTATTTAGAGCCTGAGGAGGTTCTCTCGATTGCGGAACAAGGTAAAGCCCAATATGTCAAAGAGGCTTTGTTTACACTTGGTGAGAAACCGGAAATGAGGTATCAGGTTGCAAAAGATCATTTAGAAAAATTGGGCTTTAAGACAACAATTGAATATCTGGGTTCAATGTCAAAACTGGTCTATGAGGAAACCGGTTTATTGCCGCACCTGAATCCTGGAAACATGACAATTGAAGAAATGGAGAAGCTCAGGGAATGTTCTGTATCAATGGGCATCATGCTGGAATCCAGTTCAGAGCGACTATGCCAAAAGGGTGGACCGCATTATGGATCACCTGATAAACAACCGATGGCTCGATTGGAAACATTAAAGAATGCTGGGAAGCTAAGGATACCAATCACCACTGGTATTCTCATAGGCATTGGCGAAACGATTGAAGAACGAATTCAAAGCCTTCTTGATATAAAAAATCTGCATGAAGATTATGGTCACATTCAAGAGGTAATCATCCAGAACTTCATCCCTAAAGAAAATACTAGAATGAAAAGGCATTCTCCCGCATCCAAAGAGGATCTTCTCTGGACACTATCTGCAGCTAGGATCATTTTTGGTAAAAAAATGAATATACAATGCCCACCCAATCTGAATTCTGATTATCTAGATAAAATTTTAGATTGTGGAATCAATGATTGGGGTGGCATTTCACCAATCACTATTGATCATGTGAATCCAGAGTCGCCTTGGCCACAAATTCAACAATTAGAATCCTTAACAAATGATAAAGGATTGGAGCTTAATGAACGTCTTGCCATTTATCCAGAATACATAAAGGATGAATCTTGGTATGACAAAAACTTACAATCCGGGATCTTGGAACTTTCTGATTCTTCTGGATATGGAAGGCATGATCAGTGGCGATGCGGCGAGTCATTAACCATTCCTGAATCAGGAAATCATGATCATTGGATACCCAATAAAACAATAGATATATCTCATGAAGTCAGGGGGATACTTGATAAATCTTATTCTGGATCTGATTTGGATCATGATGAAATCACCAAGCTCTTTCATACGAGAGGATCCGATTATCTTTTTGTACTCAATCATGCAGATAAACTGAGACAAGAAATAAATGGTGACAAAGTCACCTATGTGGTGACAAGGAATATCAATTACACAAATATTTGTAAGTATTCATGTCATTTTTGTGCGTTCTCCAAAGGAAAAACAAAAGAGAATTTGAGAGGCAAACCCTATCTGATCGATAATGATGAGATTGCAGATAGAGCATTGGAAGCATGGTCTAAGGGCGCAAAAGAAGTATGCCTTCAAGGTGGGATACACCCGCATTATGACGGCTATACGTATATCAATATTTGCAAAGCAATAAAAGAACGAGTTCCTGAAATCCATATTCATGCATTTTCTCCTTTGGAAGTCACACACGGGGCTAGCTCTTTGGGTCTTCCAATTGACACATATCTAGAAAAGCTCAAACAGGCTGGCTTGAGCACGATGCCTGGCACTGCAGCAGAAATCTTAGATGACGATATCAGAAAAAATATCTGTCCAGATAAATTAACTTCTCAGGAATGGGTTGATGTCATCAAAACAGCACATAGAGCAGGTATAAAAACCACATCCACAATCATGTTCGGACACACGGAACAACCATCTGATTGGTCCACTCATCTCATAGAATTAAGGGAGTTGCAAAAAGAAACAGGTGGCATCACTGAGTTCATTCCGCTTCCATATGTCAGCATGGAATCTCCAATGTACAAAAGAGGGAAAGCGAGACCAGGGCCAACATTCAATGAAGTATTGCTGATGCATGCAGTATCGAGAATAGCTTTAAATCCGTATATAAATAATATTCAAGCAAGCTGGGTTAAACTTGGTAAAGAAGGTGCATTGAGTTGCCTCAATGCTGGTGTAAATGATATGGGCGGCACTCTAATGAATGAATCAATTTCCAGAGCTGCAGGCAGTATTCATGGTCAAGAATTTGAAGCAAAAAGGATGGAAAAATTTATAAAAGATTGCGGAAGATTACCTCAGCAAAGGAACACACTCTACGAATCAATTCATTCAGATGAGATGTCAGAAATATCTTTTGACGTCAGCATTGATCACATGCAGTCATTTCTGGACAGTGCACATCCAGTTGTTTGATTAGCGATTAGGGTTTTTAGGAAACCATCCTTTTTTAACCCTGCCCTCTTGCTCTATCAACTCTCCAATACTCCAAAGACATGAGAAGCCAAAAACACCTAGAAAAATTGAGAAGAAAAGATTAGCTGTGTAGAGGGACCATATAACGAAACCCCAACCGATAACAAAGAAAACTGGCCAAACCTTCTTCCCAAAATAGTACTCAACTTTAATGACTACTGGGTGAAAGATACCGATGATCAAAAAGACGATTACGCCCATTGCAAGCCCTTCAAAATGCATATTTTCTCCTTTTATATGCCGGTTATCGACGAGATTATATCAGAGTTCGATGTTTTGATAGATTTAGATTGACTCTAATGAAGCCCTCTATTCCATACATAAAAAACTCCTTTAAATATTAAAAAATTTACTTGAATTGTTGTTGATAATGATTATCATCTACTTATGATAATGATAATCGTTATCATTATAAATGAATAATAAATCCATTTGTATATTTTAATTATCAAAAGGCTAGGAAAAAATTATGTCCAATTATAAAAACCTGCTCTTTGCTGTTCTTTTCACATTCAGTGCTTCATTGATGATGCCTGTCTCTGCACAAAGTGATAGCGATGATGGGCAAGATTCAGATGTAGAAGAAATAGTTGTTAAAGGAAAAGTACTCTACTCTGATCAAGTTAATGCATTAAAGACTCCAGTCAGAATCTTAGATGTTCCCCAAACGCTATCAATTGTTACTGACGTCGATATTAAAAAACAAGGCTTTCGAGAACTTGGTGATATCGTAAGATACACACCAGGTGTAAATACCTCTCAAGGTGAAGGACACCGTGACTCAATAGTATTTAGAGGTGTCCGATCAACAGCTGACTTTTATCTCGACGGTGTGAGAGATGATGTTCAGTACTATCGTTCTCTATACAACCTTGAACAAGTTGAGATTCTCAGAGGTCCCAATGCCCTATTATTTGGTCGTGGTGGTACAGGTGGTATGATTAATCGTGTTACCAAAAAAGCAGTAATAGGTGAAGAATTTGGCTTAGTTGATTTTGGTGCTGATACTTTTGGCGCATTTGATGTCGCAGCTGATTACAACTGGCAGACAGCCGATAATACTGCTCTCAGAGTCAATGTCCATGTTGACTCACTAGATAATCACAGAGATTTCTATGATGGTGACCGCACTGGATTCAACCCGACTCTAAGAATAAAAATGAGCGATCAAACAACTGTTGATCTTTCATATGAGTATGCTGACCATGAAAGATTTATTGATAGAGGAATTCCAACTGAGAATGGAAGACCGGTTGAATCACTAGAAAATATAACTTTTGGTACTTCGGATATAAATCTTACTTCACTTGAAGCTCATATTTTGCGTGCAAATATCAGTCATGATTTTTCTGATTCTAGGAAAGGAAACCTGATAATCCAATCAAGTGATTTTGATAAAAGATATACAAACCTTTATGCATCAGGATACGACGGCACATTGGTTACACTCGATGGATACGATGACCCAACTGAAAGAGAGAATTTAATTGTCTCAGGGAACATCGTCAGCGAAATTGAAATGGGTGCAACTACTCATACTCTTCTAGTTGGTGCAGAAATTATCGATACCGATAATAAGAATCTCCGCTATGACACATACTGGTCAACCACTGGCAATGATAAAGAAAGCTTTCAAATCTCAAGGCCTTTGGATATTTCAGTCAATTCAGCTGGTGTTGCAACTGCTGTTGACTTTGTCACTAAGTTGAAGAGCCAAACTGAATCTGATATCAAAGTGAAGTCATTGTTCATACAAGATCAGATTGATGTATCAGATAATCTTAAACTTCTTTTAGGTGGACGATTTGATAGTTTTGATATCACCGTAACCGATATAAAAGGCGGGTCTGCAGAATCAAGAAAAGATGAGGAGTTCTCTCCACGTGCAGGGATCATATACAAGCCAGAGGATAATATTTCTCTTTATCTCAGCTACAGTGAAAGTTTTCTTCCAAGATCAGGTGAACAGTTTAAGAAACTTTCATCCAGCAGTGCTAAATTGGATCCAGATGTTTTTGAAAGCACCGAAATTGGTGTGAAGTATGACATCTCTCCTGAGTTGAGTTTCACTGCAAGCTACTTTGACAGCGAACAGATTTTAGCCACTCCCGATGACACTGGTGAAGGAGCTGAAATCATAGGGCTTCAAGTAGATGGTTTTGAATTACAGCTTAAAGGTCAAGTGAATGAAAAGCTCTTCATGGCACTCGGCTATAGCAATATGGATGGTCAAACCAAATCCGGTGGAGAGCCAAGAGAAATCCCTAACAGTACTTTTTCATTATGGGCAATGTACCAAGTGAATGATCGATTCAGTTGGGGTCTAGGGATGACACGTCAAGGCGAATCAAATATCAGCAATGATAAGCCTGGATTGATTCTTCCTGATTATTCAAGGATTGACTTTGCAGTGAACTATGATGTGTCTGAAGATCTGCAAGTTTCATTAAATGTTGAGAATCTGGGTGATGATCTATATTTCCCTCACTCGCACAGTACGCATCAAGCGTCTGTAGGCGAAGGAATAAATGCTCGTCTCTCAGTTAGAAGAAGATTCTAATAGCATTTAATTTGGTGTCTCGTGATAACAAGCAGAAAATCACCCCCCGCTTTTATCTGAGTACCGATTTAGCAGTGGAGCTCAATGATCTAATAATCATTCCCTCTAACTACCAGAGCTCCCCTGCTATCTTGAACTGAAATTACAGAATTTTATTTGATAAAAATTTAGATCTGATTAAAATTAATTTAAATGAAAATGATTATCATTTAAATTTAGAATAGCAAGCTGGAGTAACACTCATACCTTAACCTTTACCTGGCTTGCTTTTCTTTCTTTACGAGGAAAAAGATGAACGAATTCATTATTGTATTTAGAGAAAGCTTGGAGGCATGCCTGATTGTTGGAATCATATATACACTTCTTGAAAAAAATAATCTGATAAAAGAAATTCAACAACTATGGGCAGGTGTTGCAGCAGCAATCATTGCCAGTATTTTTGTTGCAATAGCTCTGAATAATATAAAAGAATCGATTGGGAATGAGTCATACACTGCTCTCTTTGAAGGAGTGTTTATGTATATTACTGCTGGCCTTCTTTGGTATGTAATCTTTTGGCTGTCCAAGCATGTAAGTGATAGAACAGGATTAGAAAATGAAACTAAAAATGCAATGAAGGCATCGGGATGGGGTGTTTTTCTTGTTGTATTTTTTGCAATTCTAAGAGAGGGATTTGAAACAGCAATATTCTTGATGGGCAGCTTCTCTATGACAGGCTCTTTTTCATATACTGGCTTTATTCTCGGGATGTTGATCGCAATCATGATTGGTTACTTTATTGTCATTCAAGGCAGAAGAATAAATCTGAAATCATTTTTTAGAGCAACCACCTTCCTCCTGGTTCTTTTTGCATCCGGAATGGTTGCTTATGGAACCCATGAAATGGAAGAATTTCTGGTCAAGGGAGATCGTTTGGAGTGGGTAGGATTGGAATCAAAATCAGAGATTGCTCGTGTATGGGATATATATCAACCCAAAACCTCTTTGGATGAAAATGATAACGCATTTATGTTTTCCTATAATCTAAATGGAAAGGAAAAATACACTCACTTACTTCATGACAAAGGTCGAATTGGCGTCTTTCTAAAAGGTTTTCTGGGTTATAACAGCAATCCAAACTGGATAGAGTTTATCTTTTGGATACTTTCTTTAATTCTTGGTATGAAACTATGGAGAAAATTCTATTTCCAAGAAGATTAGTATCTTGAAAATCTATTAATCAACCATATATCTTCTTTGTGGATGCCAAAGATGGGTCCACGCAAATTAATAATTAACTTGCTTAAATAAGGAGAAAATTATGGTTAATACATTATTTGACACAGTATGGAGAGACATCTCTCCGTTTGCTGTTGGTTTTGATAGAACATTTGATGCGCTATCAATCATGGCAAACTCAAAATCACAAAGCATCAACTATCCCCCATATAACATAAGGAAAGTCAGTGATGAGAAATATACCATTGAACTGGCAATTGCTGGTTTTGATGAGGAAGACATAGATGTAGAAGTACAGGGTGAAACCCTGACTATCTCTGGCAAGAGGCCAAATGAGGCGTCGGAGGGTCTTCTTCACCAAGGCTTGGCTGCTAGAAACTTCGTCCGAAAATTTGTAATTTCTGACGATATGGAGGTTAAGGGTGCAGCACTTTCAAATGGAATGCTCTACATTGGCATGGAGAGACTGATCCCTGAACACAAAAAGCCAAAGAAAATTAGTTTAACAACAAAGAAAAAACTACTTGGATAGCAAATGGATTTGGGGAGATCATCGGTCTCCCCTATCCACCTTCAAAAAAGGTCCCTGATGGAGGGTGAAAGATATGCAGATGCAATTTTTACACCTGAAATGATCGCTGCCAGCTGAAGTAACTCTTGAGATAGTGATGAGGAGATATTTATCTCTGGCATCATCATTCCACTAATCAAAACTCCTGTAGTTGCAAGAATCCATAACTCCCTTGAGTTTCTGATAAAGAAAAACATCAAGATGTCACTGATAAAAGCTAGAAGCAGGCAGATTAGTTGTACGTAAAACCAATCACTGAAACCATCCAATGCCAACTGGCCCCAATATCCATTAATTGATTCTGGAAAAGGGTAAGAAAAATCCAAAAGATATCCAGCCAACACCAAAATGATTGGTCCTATGACCAGCATTCTGAAATAAGTCGAATAGTTCATATAATCTATAAAACCTCGTTTGCAATCACTTCAATTGCCTTCTGCCCAACATTTCCAAGAACCAATGTTCCTATCTTTCCGGTCTTATCGAGCTCTTTCCAATGTGACAGTTGTTCGATAATCCGTTCTTTTGGTCCAACCAGTGTACATTCGTCAATGAGTTCATTTGGCACTGCCATTGCTGCTTCATCTTTTTTACCTTCAAGATATAAATCTTGAATCTTTTCTGCAGCTTCCTCATATCCTAGTCGTTTCGCGTAGTCATTATAAAAGTTTTTAGATTTTGCACCCATTCCACCTATATATAGGGCAAACATAGGTTTCATGGCCATATAACAAAAATCAATATTGTCTCCCATGGCAACCGGAACGAATGGTGCAACATCAAAATTGTCATAACTCTTTTCTTCAGAGGATTTAGCAAAGCCTTCTTCAACGTATTCTCCAACAAGGTCAAATTTTTCAGGATTCATCCAAATAGGAAAAACGCCATCTGAAACTTCACCGGCGCATCTTAGGCCCGCAGGAGTAATGGAGGCTGTATAGATTTTAAGATCTGCTGTGCTGTGAAGAATGCTCTTTAGTGGTTTTCCTAAACCTGTTGAACCCTCACCTTTGAATGGTATCTGGTAGTGATGACCTTCAAATTGAAGTGGCTCTTCTCTGGCAATTATTTTCCTGATAATGGATATATATTCTTTTGTTCTCGTAAGAGGTCGGCCATAAGCCTGTCCATACCAACCTTCAACAACTTGGGGTCCAGATGGTCCCAAACCCAGTAAAAACCGATTATCAGATAGTGCATTTAGTGATATGGCGGTCATTGCTGTCATTGCGGGTGTTCTTGCCTGCATTTGCATGATTGCAGTTCCTACCTTTATTTTGGAGGTTTGAGCGAGCACATAAGATGCAACCGATACAGCGTCAGAGCCATAGGATTCTGCTGCCCAGACTGAATCAAAACCCATCTTTTCAGCAAACAATATATCATCCATGGGAATCTTAAGTTTTGATGGTGAGTAACCGAGTCCAATACCTAATTTCATTTTAAAAGCCTTTTATCAATTGGAAATTAGAATCATTATAGAATGAAGGGATATGAATGCAAAAGAATCCCGTCGAACTCTTTGGATTTTGATGAAATTTATTTTCAATATCAATTAACTGACCTGTAGAATGATCCCCTAGCTTTGAATTAATAGAAGTTAATTAATGTCTAAACTTAAAGAAAAATGGATAACAACTGCCAAATCTGAACTGAAAACAGATGAAATTGAAAGTCTTGATTGGCATACGCTTGAGGGCATAGATGTAAAACCAGTCTATTCCTCTGAGGATCTATTGGAACTCGAGCATCTAGATACGATGCCTGGAATTGAGCCATTCCTTAGAGGTCCAAGAGCCACTATGTATACAAAAAGACCATGGACAGTCAGACAATATTCTGGATTTTCAACTGCAGAGGAATCAAACAAGTTTTATCGTGAGAATATAGCGGCTGGACAAACTGGGCTATCTGTTGCATTCGATTTAGCAACACACAGAGGTTATGACTCGGATCATCCGAGAGTCACAGGTGATGTAGGTAAAGCTGGTGTAGCAATTGATACCGTTGAAGACATGAAAATGTTGTTTGATCAAATACCACTGGAGAAGATGTCTGTCTCAATGACCATGAATGGGGCTGTTATACCCATCATGGCAATGTTTGTTGTAGCTGCTGAAGAACAAGGCGTTGACCAGTCAAAACTCAAAGGCACGTTACAGAATGATATCCTCAAAGAATTCATGGTCAGAAACACCTATATTTATCCTCCCAATGACTCAATGAGAATAGTCGCTGATATCATTGAATATTGTTCTCACAATCTGCCTCAATTCAATACCGTTTCAATTTCTGGATATCACATGCTTGAAGCAGGAGCCACTTGCACTCAAGAGCTTGCTTATACACTGGCTGACGGATTGGAATATGTAAGATCTGCTATGAATAAAGGACTAGATATCGATGACTTTGCCCCGAGATTATCATTCTTTTTTGGTATAGGAATGAACTTCTTCATGGAAATCGCAAAATTAAGGGCTGCGAGATTCCTATGGTCTGAGATGATTGAAAAAGAATTTTCTCCAAAAAATCCAAAGTCTTTGATGCTTAGAACTCATTGTCAAACATCAGGTGTAAGTCTCACCAGTCAAGACCCATACAACAATATAGTCAGGACAACCATAGAGGCCATGGCAGCGGTTTTGGGTGGAACGCAATCATTGCATACAAATTCATTTGATGAGGCATTGGCTTTACCAACTCCCTTTTCTGCTCAAATTGCAAGAAACACACAATTGGTTCTAAGAGAAGAATCTGGCTTGACTAAAGTGGTTGACCCACTTGCTGGCTCTTACTATCTAGAATCTCTTACTGGTTCAATGATCAATGAAACCAAAAAGCTCATACAAGAGGTTGAGGATCTTGGAGGAATGACAAAGGCAATTCAAGCAGGAGTGCCAAAATTAAGAATTGAAGAATCAGCAGCAATCAGGCAAGCAAGAGTGGATAAAAAAGAGGATGTCATTGTTGGTGTAAATGCTTATCAAAACAAGGATCAAAAAGAAGTCGATATACTTTCAATAGATAACGAGGGCGTCAGAGACCAACAAATTAGTAAGCTTGAATCAATTAAAAAAGAAAGAAATGAAGAAGCATGTCAAAATGCATTGGCTGAACTAGAAAAATGTGCAGCTGATGATGGTAACTTGATGGCATCTGCTATTGAAGCAGCAAAACATCGAGCAACGGTTGGTGAAATCTCAATGGCAATGGAGAAAGTCTTTGGGAGGCATCAGGCAGTTTCTCAATCGATTAGCGGTGTTTATCGAAAAGAGTATGAGGGCGATGAAGATTTTATGAATGTTGAAGATAAAGTTAATGAATTTGAGAAGTCTCATGGTAGAAGGCCTAGAATTTTAGTGGTCAAACTGGGTCAGGATGGACATGATCGAGGTGCGAAAGTGATTGCTACAGCCTTTGCAGATATGGGGTTTGATGTTGACATCGGCCCACTTTTTCAGACACCTGAGGAAGCAGCGAGAGATGCAATTGAAAATGATGTTCATATCATCGGAGTATCCACACAAGCTGCTGGGCATAAAACATTGGTTCCAATACTCATGAATTCTCTTGCAGAACAAGGTTCAGAAAATATACTGGTCGTTTGTGGCGGAATCATTCCTGAACAAGATATAAAAGCACTTAAAGATTGTGGTGTAGCTGCAGTATTTGGCCCAGGAACGAATATCACAAAAGCAGCATTGAATGTAATTGATATGATTCTCTAAATAGCATGAAAGAAAACATAAAAGAATTAGAAAAAAGAAAGGCTGCTGCCAAATTAGGTGGCGGAGAAGAGCGGATTAAAAAACAGCATGCCAAAGGCAAACTGACTGCTAGAGAACGACTAGACATCCTACTAGATGATGGATCCTTTCAGGAGCTCGATATGTTTGTAGAACACAGAGCTGTTGACTTTGATATGGATAAACAAAAAATTCCTGGTGATGGTGTGGTTACAGGTTACGGGAAGATCAATGGAAAATTGGTTTATGTTTTCAGCCAAGATTTTACTGTATTTGGTGGATCACTCTCAGAAACACATGCTGAGAAAATCTGCAAAGTCATGGATCATGCGGTGAGAAACGGAGCACCTCTGATTGGTTTGAATGACTCAGGTGGTGCCAGAATTCAAGAAGGCGTGGTTTCACTCGGCGGTTATGCAGAGGTCTTCAAAAGGAATGTCCTTGCATCTGGTGTAGTTCCACAAATATCACTCGTCATGGGGCCATGTGCTGGTGGAGCAGTATATTCCCCCGCAATGACTGACTTTATTTTTATGGTTGAGGATAGTTCATATATGTTCGTAACAGGTCCTGATGTAGTCAAAACAGTTACACATGAAGAGGTTACGGCAGAAGAACTGGGTGGTGCATCCACGCATAGTCAAAAATCTGGTGTAGCTGATCTAACATTTGAAAATGATACTGATGCCCTATTGATGACAAGAGAGTTCATGAGTTATCTTCCACAGAGCAATCAAGAGCATTCTGAGACTATTGAGTGCAAAGACTCAACTGAACGAGAGGAGCCTGCACTTGATACTTTGGTCCCACAAGATCCTTCAAAACCTTATGATATAAAAGAAGTCATTCATAAAGTTGCTGACGAAGGTGAATTCTTCGAACTTCAGCCAAAATATGCACAAAATATCGTGACAGGATTTATTCGGCTTAATGGATCAAGCATTGGTGTGGTCGCCAATCAACCAATGGTACTGGCTGGCTGTCTTGATATTAACTCCTCAATTAAGGCCGCTCGTTTTGTTAGATTCTGCGATGCATTCAATGTCCCCATCTTAACCCTTGTTGATGTTCCAGGTTTCATGCCAGGCACTTCTCAAGAGTATGGGGGAATCATCAAGCATGGCGCGAAGCTTCTGTTTGCCTATGCCGAAGCAACTGTTCCAAAAGTCACTATGATTACGAGAAAAGCTTATGGCGGAGCTTATGATGTGATGAGTTCGAAACACATCAGGGGAGATATAAATTTTGCTTGGCCATCTGCAGAAATAGCTGTTATGGGACCCAAAGGTGCTGTTGAGATTATCTTCAGACAAGATATTGGGGATGAGGAAAAGATAGAAAAAAGGACTCAGGAATATACTGAAAAATTTGCCAACCCGTTCATTGCTGCGAGTAGAGGATATATCGATGATGTAATCATGCCGCATAATTCTAGAAAAAAACTGATTGAATCATTTGAGATGCTTAAAAATAAGCATCAAGAAAACCCCTGGCGTAAACACGACAACATCCCACTCTAGGAATAAATATGTTTAAGAAAATCTTGATCGCAAATCGCGGAGAAATAGCTTGTAGAGTTATTCAGACCTGTAAAAAAATGGGTATCAAGACCGTGGCAATTTATTCAGATGCAGATGAAAATGCTTTACATGCTGACCTCTCTGATGAAGCCATTTGTATTGGTGGATCAAGCTCTGCAGAAAGTTATCTTGTAATAGAAAAGATCATTGATGCTTGCAAAAAAACCAAAGCGGATGCAGTTCACCCCGGTTATGGTTTCCTTTCTGAGAATGAAGAGTTTGCTAAAGCACTGGAAGAAAACAGCATTGCTTTTATAGGCCCCAATCACAAAGCAATTGTGAGCATGGGAGATAAGATTGAGTCGAAAAAGATTGCTGAAGAAGCAAGTGTCAATGTCATCCCTGGTTATACGAAAGCAATAAAAGATGAAAAAGAAGCTGTCAAAATTGCAAAAGAAATTGGCTATCCAGTGATGCTTAAAGCAAGTGCTGGTGGTGGCGGTAAGGGAATG
Source organism: uncultured Gammaproteobacteria bacterium (assembly GCA_902595845.1). Classification (GTDB taxonomy): domain Bacteria; phylum Pseudomonadota; class Gammaproteobacteria; order Steroidobacterales; family UBA11654; genus CACPJA01. Next base: position 230,806 of record CACJRN010000001.1, on the reverse strand, counting down.
AGGGTCGTGAATAGTGATGATGAATGCGTTGATGGCTTTCAAAGGGCAAAGAATGAGAGCAAGGCCAGCTTTGGAGACGACAGAATTTTTGCAGAAAAATTTATCACGGAACCGCACCACATAGAAATTCAAATTCTTGCAGATAAAAAAGGCAATGCGATATTCTTAGGTGAGCGAGAATGTTCAATCCAAAGGAGACATCAGAAAGTTGTCGAAGAGGCGCCCTCTCCATTTATCAATGATCAAACAAGGCAAGAGATGGGTGCACAAGCCATAGCACTAGCAAAAGCAGTGGATTATGAGTCTGCCGGTACTGTTGAGTTTATTGTTGACAAAAATCAGAATTTTTATTTCCTAGAAATGAATACCAGATTACAAGTTGAGCACCCTGTTACTGAAATGATAACAGGTATTGATTTGGTAGAACAAATGATCAAGGTAGCTTATGGAGAAGAGCTTGAAATTAAGCAAAGTGATATAAAAACCAACGGATGGGCGATTGAATCAAGAGTATATGCTGAAGATCCATATCGAGAGTTTATGCCCTCAATTGGAAGATTATCAAAATACTTAACCCCAGATCATTCAGAAAATGTCAGAGTTGATACAGGCATTCGGGAAGGCAGTGAAGTATCCATGTTTTATGATCCTATGATTGCAAAGTTGATTACTCATGGTGAAAACAGAGACAAGGCAATTGAAAATATGATGAGTGCAATAGATCAGTACGTCATTGATGGTCTGTCTCATAATCTCAATTTCCTGAGCTCAATCATGCACAATGAAACCTTTCAATCTGGATACACAACAACAGATTTTATTGAGCAAGAATACTCTGATGGCTTCAAAGGCGAGGCGATCACTGGGAAAGAATTTGAAGTTTTTGCATCCATATTTGGTGCTTGCCATCTTTTAGATCAAATGAAGCTTAACTCTCTTTATGTGAATGAGAAAAAATTTATTGTGAGTTTTGAAGAGAAGAATATTGAAATCAACATAAAAAAAGATGGGGATAATTTTGTAACTCATGTCGACAACAATGAATACCATTTATCTCTCAATTCACAATCCAATGATCCAAGAATTACATGTTTGGTTAATGGGCAAAATATGGTGGTTCAAGTCAGAAAAGAGAAACCTAGATATCAGCTAGTTCACAAAGGAAAGATTGCAATGGCATTGATATCAGAGAAGAGGGTCGCAGAACTCAATGAGCTAATGCCGGAAAAGATTCCTCAAGACATGTCAAAATTTTTACTCTCGCCGATGCCGGGATTATTAATAAAAGTATGTGTAAAAGAAGGACAGGAAGTCAAAGCAGGAGAAGAGCTTGCTGTTGTAGAGGCTATGAAAATGGAGAACAGTCTTAGAGCATCAAAAGATCTAAAAATTAAATCGATATTGGGATCAGAAGGAGATAATCTATCAGTGGACCAAAAAATTCTGGAGTTTGAGGACTAACTTGATAATGAATTCAACCGGTGAACTGCTTTCACAAGTAATAAAGGGTGACAGGAAATCAATTGCGAAAGCCATAACGCTTGTCGAATCAAAAAAACCTCAAGATCGAGCACTCGCAGATGATTTGTTGAACGCTCTCCCAGAACCAGGTGAAAATACTCTCAGAATTGGAATCTCAGGTCCACCAGGCGTTGGCAAATCAACCTTTATTGAAGCTATTGGTCAAAAAATCATCGAAGACAATAACCGTTTAGCAATTCTAGCGGTTGATCCAAGCTCAACAATCACCGGAGGCTCAATTCTTGGCGACAAGACAAGAATGGATATTCTGAGTAAAAGCGATGAAACATTCATACGCCCTTCTCCATCAAGTGGAAATCTTGGGGGCGTAGGTCATGCAACCAAAGATTCCGTTCAGATCCTTGAGTCAGCCGGATTTTCTGTAATCCTAATTGAAACGCTTGGGGTAGGACAAGCAGAAACAGAAGTGCTTGAAATGACCGATATCTATTTGGTACTGCTTAGCCCAGGAGGTGGTGATGAACTTCAAGGAATAAAAAGGGGCATCATAGAACTTGCAGATATCCTTATTGTCAATAAAGCAGATGGTAACTTAGAAGCCACAGCAAAAAGTACCGTACTTGATTATAAGAATGCAATGAAGCTTCAAAAACCAAGGCATGAGAACTGGTCAGTACCAGTGCTCTCAATATCTGCGCTGAAATCAAAAGGCATCGATGAAGTATGGGAAGAGATTTTGAATCTTAAAAATCACTTACATTCAAATAATATTTTCATAAAAAATAGATCATCACAGGATGAAAAATGGCAGAAAAAGAAAAAGAAAAACCTCATCATCTCCATGATGGAATCTGAGGATGAAATTCTAGAGAAGATTGAAAAAAAGATCATAGAGAGTGATAAACAATTACTGAAAAAATTTACTGATTGGATAAAATCTATTTTCAAATCAAGGAATTCATAATGATTGGAAAACTGAACCATATTGCCATAGCTGTTCCAGATCTAATATCTGCAAGCGAGATATATAAAAATATTCTTGGAGCGAGTGTTTCTGATCCTGTTCCTATGCCAGATCATGGAGTCACCACTGTTTTTGTTGAGCTACCTAATACAAAAATTGAGTTACTTGAACCATTGGGAGATGATTCTCCAATCCAAAATTATCTTTTAAAAAACCCCAAAGGCGGAATGCATCACATCTGCTATGAGGTTGATGATATATATGCATCAAGGGATAAGCTGGTTAAAGATGGTGCAACCATATTGGGAAGTGGTGAGCCCACCATTGGCGCACACGATAAGCCTGTTCTATTTCTCCATCCAAAAGATTTTTGTGGAACATTGATTGAAATAGAGCAAAAGTAATTAGAATCGATATCTTATTTTTGCAGCAAATCTGTTACCTTGAGGCTCATCCCATGTATCTGAAATGATTCTCGAATTCCCTGCTTCGTCGTCAAAGAATAAGCTCCCTCCTCTTGTATAAACCAGATATATATTTGAAAGCGGTGCAATTTCTCGTCTATACCTAATTTGAAAAGCTAGACTTCCAAGATTAATGCTCTGTGCGTCTTGATCAGATTTCTTCAGGTAGCCGTTTGCATCGATTTGCCAAGATTGACCGTTCTGATTCCTAAAAGAAACTGTTTCTATTTTTAAAGTGAATTCTTCTTTCTCAGTTCTATACCAAGTAACCCCTGTATTTAGACTGAATCTTTTTTGTGAGAAAGTACCGTATAAGTCCTCATCAGTTCTAATCGTCCAGTTCGATCGATGTCTGTGGTTCAACCTAAGCCAAGTTCTAACGTTATCTCTTGGATTATAACCTAGTCCTACTGACGCACTTCTCCTTCTGTCCGTATAGGCATAATAATTCTTCCTTTCAACCCCAAATCCAAATGAGTACTTCCAAGGTCCATACTGTGGACTTCTATAATCGAAATCTATGTTTCCACCATTTCCAGTTCTCAAAAATGGAGAATTGAGACTGCCTTGAGTGATTTCATCATCCTTTCCTTTAGAGCTGAGGTTTGACTGAATTGAAATACTGGATGTTGATTTGAAACTTTGCCAAAGATTAAAACTATAAAATTGCTCCAAATTCTCATGTTCTGCATTGTTTTGGTCCCAATAATCAAAATTATAACTTCTGCTTTTTGAAATTGATTGCTCTTCAAAATCTGTTCTTGTGTAACCAACTGTTGCACCATATGCCATCAAATCATTTCTCCAGAGATATCCCATATCATTGACGTTCAAGTCATCACTGAAGTAGTAAATTTCAGCTCCATACCTCCACTCTTTATTTGGCCTATGCATGGCCATTGTCCTTGATCCAAAACCACTCTCTTCATCTGTAATGTTAGAAAACATATTTATATGCTCTATTCTGAGTCCTGAATCAGAGAGGTATTGATAGTCAATGGTATTCACAGTTGCTTGTCTATCTATGAAAGATTTGTCAGCATGTGTTGCCATGTGGCCAATTCGGTGATTTCCGACATTATGAATTGTTCTGAAAGCATAGAAATTACTGCCTTCGCTGAAATCTTCATCTTTTTCAAAAGTTGCAAATGCTCCAAAATCAGTTGATTCGCCCCTTTGAGTAAATTTAAATGCCATATCAATTCCGTTGGTATTTAACTTGCTGGCATTACATTGATCTTCTAAATCATCACTTCCACCCTGAGCTTCAGAGTACTTTGCACAATCATAAAGCGGTCTTGCTCCTATCCTTCTTGTATGGAGCATTGAATAGAGCTCAAAACCTGGATACCAATCAAGCTCAATATTAAACATCGACTGGCTTTGTGTAAAAAATGGTCTTTTATCAGAGTAGAAAGTTTCTCTAGGGGAATAGTTGATCACAATATTATCGCTCTCAACTTGACCAAAATCAGGATTGATTGTTGCAACCAGTTCACCGCCTGAGCCTGTGTTGTAAATGATTTCAGTGCCCGCATCAAATGATGATTCATCAGTGATGAAATCATTATTTGCAACTGTGTATGGAAAAAAATCAAGGCTTTTTGGATTGGCTTGTACGACTTCAACCTTATGAAGAACTGATAAAAACTCTGATCGCTGAAAAGATGCTGCAGGAAAACCAATTCCTATGCCTAAGTGCTGAATCATCCTGCTCACACTGACTCCAATTGTTCGCTTTTCTTCATCTTGCTTATTCATCGGTGCCATATTCCATGGAATAAAGAATTCTGAATACCAGTTCTCATCATTTTCAGACGTCTCAGCAAACCATTCTCCATCCCAATCACCATCTATCTCATTTTCATTTGTAATTGTGTAATCAAGAACAGATTTGCCCAGAGCAATGCCAAGCATATATGCAGTATTTCCAGTGTTATCTAAATCAACGACAACGACATTTCGATCATGATTCTCTCTCAGTCCATCTCTCGCATGCCTCCTTCGATCTCTTGTTTCATTTGGCTGTTGATTGATAAAGCCAAAGTAGATACCGCTTTCATCTGAGTGAATCAGAACTTTTGTTTGATAATCGGGAGTTTCTAGACTGAAAGGATTAATGATAGTTAGTTCATCAATGGTCTGGGCTTGCTGCCATTCAGCCTCATCTAATTTTCCATCAATCACAATGGATGCATTGGCATATATGGGCCCTAAAAGCAGAGATAAAAAGATAAATTTTCTAATGGTAATTATCACGAGACTATTTTCGCAGTATCTTCGATGGTAGATGTGTTAATTGCAGGGAAATAAGTGGCTTCATTTTGAAATGCTCTAAAGTTCTTTTTTGTTATGCCTTCTAGATTTGGTCTTTTCTCATTGGGCTCAGATCCATCACCCAAGCCTCCTCCAAACTCAATGACACAATCAACTTTCATGTTTGCAGCTGTTTGCATGCATCCAAGCCAATCAACTGGTTTGAATAATTGATTGTAGAGCAATTCTGCTGTATCACTTCCATCTATTTTATGCATTTCTGAAGAAAAATTAGAGAGTACGGGCGCATTCATTTCTTTAAAAGTAATCTGACTTAGATGTCCTTTAAACTCCTCAGCTGCTTTATTCATCAGACTGGTATGAAATGCACCTTCAGTCTTCAATTTCACTGTTCTTTTCTTGGGAAATTCAGATTTCAACATCTCTTCTAATTTCTGAATATCCTCATCAGAACCCCCAACCACGGTTTGTTTTAATTGATTCACTGTGGCTATTTCACAATTCGATTGATCAATAATATTTGCTGCTGCTTCTCTCTCAAATGGCAATGCCAACATGGATCCGGAACCGTATTTTCCCATTAACTCGCCTCTTTTACTAACCAGAGCCAAACCTTCTTCAAAGTTGATGCTGCCAGAAACAACCAAAGCAGTGTACTCTCCAAGACTATGTCCTGCCAGTAGCATGGGATTGATATCACAACCGACTACTTCTGAGAAATATTTAAAGCAGGCGATCTGATGTGTCATCAAAACAGGTTGAGTATACTTGGTGAGATTGATTTCATCTTTTACATCTTTAAAAGATAATTTAGCAATGTCGTAACCCAATACAGAAGAGGCTTTATTATATAGTTGCTTCACAGAATCTGATTTTTTAATCAAATCCGTGCCCATGCCTCTATATTGTGATCCTTGGCCAGGAAATATAAACATCACATTGGCCACTGCTGCTCCCCTTTTAAATTGTGCTATGTGAAATTTTTTTGTAATTATGAAGCAATCCAACCTAAAAACAATGATTTAATTGTGTAGATGATTTTTTATAGATATCTGTTAAGGTTTTAGCATCGATATAACATCACACACTTAAATAAAGGATTTAAGAATGTCCAAACTAAATATTGCCATTGTTGGAGCAGGAATCGGTGGGATGAGTGCGGCACTTGGTCTCTCTCAAAATGGTTTCAATGTGTCTGTTTTCGAACAAGCTCCTGAATTATCAGAAGTGGGTGCAGGACTCACAATCACTCCAAATGCAACAAAAGGCCTGAATTATCTGAATCTTGGTGATGGCATAAAATCTGTTGGAATGGCTCATGCCAAACAAGGTGTGAGACATTTTGAAACAGGGGAAGTGATTGTACCTCTAGAAAGAGGTAAAAAAATGATGGAAAAATATGGTGCATACCAATTTCAAGCGCATCGAGCGGATGTTCATAATTTATTCATTGACGGCATGCAAGCATATCCTGAGAGCAAAATTTATGTAAATCATAAGCTCACAGGCCTCGTTGAAAAAAATGGTCATGTGGAATTAACCTTCAATGAAAAAGACAAATATGAATTTGATTTTGTAATTGGGGCTGATGGCAATCGATCAACTGTTAGAAGCATAATCATTGGAGATGATGATCCGGAATTTGCAGGTTATGTCGCTTGGAGAGGCCTTGTTCCCACTTCGGAATTATCTGAATCAGATTTTGATGAATGTGGCTCATCAGCTTTTATTGCCCCTGGAAGAGTTTTCGCAAGATATCTTGTGAGAAACGGTGAACTCTATAATTATGTGGCATTTTTAGTTACTGATGAATGGGCTGAGGAAGGATGGGCAATTCCATCAGATGTTGAGATCGTAATGGATATTTTTTCTGACTATAACCAACAAGTAAAAAATATCATCAAAGCCACTCCAAGAGATGAGTTATTCAAATGGGGAATTTTTGCTAGATCTCCCTCAGAAAACTGGTCATCAGACTATTCTACTCTTCTTGGCGATGCGGCCCACCCCCTCGAACCATTCATGGGACAAGGGGCCAGTATGGCAATTGAAGATGGTGTTGTGATATCAAGAATTATCTCTGACTCTGGCAGTCAAAATGAGATCATTGATCGCTATCAAAAAGCCAGGATAGAAAGAGCTCATTTTGTGACTGAGAATTCTAAAAAAGCAGGTATGAGATTTACAGGTAAAACACCCGATGATTACTCCAAAGAAGATCACAAGAATGAAGAAGAGCTTGGATTATTCTATTACGACCCAAGTTCTGTCGAAATTTAAACATCGTTTAATCTTATAGAGTTACACTTCGTTACAAAGTTATTGTCTTCATTAGAAAGTAAATTTATATAATCCTCTAGAGGAAAAGTATATGTATATTAATTTTTGGTATCCGGTTTGTCTGAGCGATGAAATCAATGAAGGCTCTAAGAAAGCGACTATTCTGGGTATGGATTTTGTGGCATTTAGAGATCATGAGGGTGTAGCACATTGCTTAAGCAATGTTTGTGTCCATCGAGGTGGGTCTTTAGCCAATGGGATTTGTCATGAGGATGGGACAATAGCCTGCCCTTATCATGGTTGGAGATACAATGGGCAAGGTAAATGCACGAAAATACCTTCATTGGGGCCAGATGCAAAGATACCCAACAGGGCCAAAGTAGATAGCTATCCGGTCATCGAGAGATACAACATAGTTTTTGCCTTCTTGGGTGATCTTCCTGAGGATGAGAGACCAAGCTTATATGAGATTGAAGAATATGAAGCTGAAGGCTGGAGAGCGAATCAAACAACGATCATAGACATCGATTACAACTATGAACGATCGATTGAAAATGGACTCGATCCAGCTCACAACGAGTTCGTTCATCCTACTCATGGATTCTCAGGAGCGAGGAACGATTACAAAGTTAATCCGACTAAAATTACCAAAGTAGACCGCGGTGCAGACTTTGAGCAACTATTTGATGCTGCACCTCCATTGGATGAAGAGACTTATGGTGAGACTGCCAGAAAAAGTGATGGAGAATTAACCGTATGGGGTGGCTATCGGGGGCCGAATACTCTGATTACACAGATACACACCAAAAAAGATTCAAACTGGTTCCATCAATATTTTTTTGAACAACCCATTAATGAGTTTAAAACCAAAATCTTTTTCGTGAATATGAGAAATTGGCTCATGGAAGAAAATCTTGATGAAATGATCATGGGCAGGAATATGGAGGTTGTGAATCAAGACATAGAAGTTCTGGACAACTTAAGGCCTGTTCTGACTCCTCCTACGCTCACTAAAGAAATATTCGTCCCTGCAGATTTAATCATTGGAGAATATAGAAGCTCATTGGAAGACTTCACCAAAAAAGGTTATAAAATTGATGTCAAGAAAATGAAAGAGACTCAGCATCAAACCGCTTATGCAATCCCCTCACCTGCTAGAAAAAAAGAAAAGAGTTGGGTTTTAGACCCAGTGCCCTTGGTGAAGTCCAAATAATTATTGAGCTGATAAGCCTCCATCAATTACCAACTCAGATCCGGTGATCATTTTTGACTCATCGCTTGCGAGAAATAGAATTGAGTTGGCAACATCCTCGACTGTGACTAACTTTCTGAGAGGGATTTGTCTCTCTATTTTCGATACAAGCTCCTCATTGGGGTTATCAAAAAATGATTTCATCATCTCGGTTTGAGCAAAAACTGGGTGAACACTGTTGCATCTCACTGTATCAGTCGTTCTAGCACAGTGAAGTGCCACGGACTTGGTTAGATGTCTTACTGCAGCTTTTGCACTATTGTAGGCTGCAAAATTATGCCCAGCAACAATACCAGATATGGATGAGATATTGATGATTGAACCATTGCCAGATTCTCTCATCAGTGGAATTGCATATTTACAACCAAGAAATACTGAATCAAGATCAACTTTGTGAACCAATTCCCATTCTTCCTCTGTTGTTGCCTCTACATCGGCCATAAAACCAATACCGGCATTATTCACAAGCACATTCAATCCAGATGATTGTGCTTTTATTTCATCGATGACACGTATCCATTCTTCTTTTTTGGTTACATCATGAGAAACAAAGGTTACTCCAAGCTCACTAGAGACTTTTTTGCCATTTTCTTCGTTGATATCCGAAATATAAACTTCTGCCCCTTCTTTCTTGAATAACTCTGCTGTTGCTTTTCCAAAGCCAGAAGCGCCGCCGGTCACCAATGCCACCTTTTCACTTAACCTTTTAGTCATAATCAAAATAATATTTGTTAAAATTGATGCCACATTATAACTTCCTAAATGGAAAATGCTGAAGATTACCAAAACAGATGAGCTCTAAAATCAAAACAAAATTTCAAACCATCAAAGGAAAGTTTGGAGAGAGACAGGTGAGATATCTGACTGCTGGGTCTGGGCCTGTTATCTTTTTATTACATCAATCACCAAAATCTGCTGATGAATACAAGCCATTGATGGAAATGTGGTCAAATGATTTTTTGATGATTGCTCCTGATACTCCAGGCTTTGGTGCTTCTGACCCATTAGAGAGCCAAAAAGTCACCATAGAAGAGATTGCTGAGGCAACCATAGAATTGGCTGATGCATTGGGAATTGATCGGTTTGGACTTTATGGATTTCATACTGGCGCAATCATATCAATCGCACTCGCACACCAATTCTCAGATAGAGTCGAGGCCATCTCGTGCAATGGTGTTTTGGTTCTCACCGATGATGAGCTTGAAAAGATTAGAGCAGAATATTTACCGCCATTTGAACCTCATTGGGATGGTGGCCATTTAAGTTGGTTGTGGTCGAGAATGAGAGAACAATTGATTTTCTTTCCATGGCATGAAAGGACACTGGATGCCAGAATGGAATTCAGTATTTCTGATCCATCGATATTGCATGAGAACGCCGTTGAGGTGATGCGAGCGGGAGATAATTATCGATCTGCTTATGGGGCTGCATTTGAGTATCGCCTTGAACAATTCGTGCCTGAGCTACAGGTTCCTGCATTGATCACTGCTGGAGAATGGGATCCTTTGTGTAAATGCTTAGAAGATTTGACTCCATCAGCATCCACTTTAGTTGAATCATCCAAAGATCAAGATCAAGCACTAGAAAAATCAAGAGCACATCTCCTCAATCATTCAAAAAATATATCTGTCGATCTTCCTGAATGCATACTAAAGAGTGATGGCTTGACTAAAATATTCATTGAAACTGCTGTTGGTGATATCTGTGTACAAAAAAAGTGTGATGGATCAGATCAGAATCCTCTAGTGATCATTCCACCTATTGGTGGTTCTTCAAAGACAATTCAATACTTATCAAATGAACTATCAAAATATACAAATTTGATGGTGATTGAACTTCCGGGACACGGAGAGTCTGTAAAGGATTTAAATAAGCCCATACTAGATGCTTTCAAACAAGCTGTATCAGATGTAATCAGTGATCAAAATATTAAGGATTTTAGCCTCGCAATCATCAATCATCATGGGTGCCTTTCACAGTTCATCAATGAAAATAAAAACCGTATAGATCATCTCATTCTTATTGAGCCATGGCTCTTGGATAAAGCTTCTATTGAAGAATATATAGAAAAGGGATTACCTGAAATTGAGAAAGAATGGCATGGAGGACACCTAAACCAATATTGGCATATGGTCAGAGACTCAAAACTTTTTTGGCCTTGGTATAACACAGTTATTGACGGAATCATGGATTTAAAACCTCAACTGGATGAAGGGCAACTTCAAGATGAGGTGACAGAACTTATTCGATCTGAATCGAACTGGAGATCCGCAATGATCAATTCCCTCAATGCTTCCTTGGAGAGCAAAATAGATCTTAAAACGACTGTTTGCTTCAGGCAAAATCATCCACTTTCTCAGTCCCAATACCAAAAAAATGATTTTTCTGAGCTGCAGCTTGATGATGAAATCAAAAATTGGGCTAAAAATCTTAAATCTATCGTATAGTCGCGGTTACATTTAGTTACTCTTTGTAGAGCATTATTTTGTAAACTTTTTTCATGCCTGTAATGAATCAAATCAAATGACAGAGAAAATTGGCCCAATCTTTCTCGCCAAAGGAATAAGCAAAACCAATGCTTTAACTTACTTCTATGCTTGCTTTATTTGCATAGGCATTTTGGCAGGAATGAATTTTGTGCAGGGCTATATACTGACTGTAGTTCTTGATATCCCGATGGGTGGCCAAGGAACAGTGACTGGGAATCTCGCATTTCTGCAAGAAATCATTGCAATACTTCTGATAGGCCCTTTTGGTATCTTGTGTGATCGAATTGGAAGAAAGCCTGTCTTTGTCACCGGTACTTTATTGATTTCTTTTGGTCTGGCGATCTATCCTTATGCATCAAATCTAACTGAACTATTTATCTTCAGGTCAATATTTGCAATTGGTGCTGCATGCCTATCATGCGTTCTTGCAATCGTAGTTGGTGATTATCCTGCTGAAAAATCAAGAGGAAAGTTTGTGAGTGTTCATTCAATTTTGAATGCTTTTGGAGTTTTGGGCTTTGCGATTGTGCTTGGAAATCTTCCTTCTATTCTAGAAAGCAATGGGTATGAAGCAATTGATGCCGCTAAAACCACAATGCTTACTGCTGCAATCGTAGGATTGATATCTGCCTTTATTTTTTATAAGGGATTAAAGGGTGGTGTACCAGAAGACTCTGAAGAGGTCGCGCAGTCAAAGCCTGGAACAAAAGAACTGATTTCTGTGGGCCTAAAATCCATAGTCAACCCAAAGATAGCATTGGCATATGGTGCGACATTCCTTGCTCGAGCTGATGTATCAATTAATGGGCTGTTTATATCTCAATGGGCTATTACCAGTGGATATGCAATGGGTCTCTCTCCGTCTGAGTCGATAGGTAAGGTTGTTCCTGTCATTGTTGCTACAAATTTGATTAGCATGATTTGGGCTTTCCTATTTGGCGTCATAATCGATCGAATTGACAGGGTTCATGCAATGGTAATAGCGATGGGAATGGGTTTTGTCTCATATGGGCTGGTATTCTTTGTAGACTCACCACTCAATTATTCTAATCTTCCAATTTTTATTTTAATTTCATGCAGCGCCATAGGAACCGTAATTGCGACTGCAAGTCTCATTGGACAGGAAGCACCTCTGAGGCAACGTGGAACAGTTATTGGCTTTAGCTCTTTTTTTGGAGCAATAGGTATCTTGGTGGCAACGGCTATCGGTGGGAGGTTATTTGACTTATCTCCGATGGGCCCCTTTCTATTGATAGCCAGCATCAATGCATTACTATTCATTGCATCGATTATCATCTCGATTAAATCATCAAATGGAATATCTAAAAATAGCAGCCTTTCTGAATGATTCAAAAAGCATATACAGAAACCTCAATAGGTCAATGCCACTATAGATTTCATAAAGGTGAAGGAACGCCAATCGTTTTTCTTCACCAAACACCAAGCTCTTCATTGATGTATGAAGAAATCATTCAACTCATGCCTCAAAATACTTGTATTGCAATTGATACCCCTGGATTTGGCATGAGTGATGACATCTCTGGGAATCCAAACCTTGCAGATTACGGAAAATCGATTATTGAAGCCTTGAATAATATAAACATAAGTGATTTTCACCTACTAGGTCATCACTCTGGAGCTTCAATAGCTCTGCATATGGAGAATGAATTCAACCATATGGTTAGCTCACTTACTCTGATTGGTGCTTTTCTTGCAACGAAAGAAGAAAAAGAGTTGATGAAGAATCAAACTGGGCTTGATTGGTCACCTAAAGAAGACGGAACACACCTTTTGAATGCATGGAAATTAGCAGGAAATATTCTCGGTGCCGGAGGGAACTTGGATTTAAGGCAGCGAGAAACTTTAGATGCAATTCGAGCAGAGGCATCCGCTAAACAAATGCATCATGCAGTATGGGGCTTTGATGAGATCGAAGCTTTAAAAAAAACGAAAACTCCATGTTTGATACTCTGTTCTGAAGATGATGTAATGTATCCTTTCCTCAATAAGGCTAAAGCTTGTAGGTCGGATGCAATTGTTGAAATCATTCAAGGCAAGAATCTGGAGCCTGACTTGGATGCAAAAAATATTTCTAATCTTCTAATGGAGTTTTTAAAAAAAATTTAACATGGAAAATCAAATGGCAAAGAAAGCAGAAAGAATCCTAAGTTGGCTGGGTTTCTTGTTCTTCGTTATTGTCTTTATCAACATGCTCCAAGCCCCGAGAATTACCATCGGTACTGAAGAAAGAGAAATCATGAGAAACTTTCATATTGTTGCTGGTACTTTCTTGATGGCGATTAGTATGTTCAGGGTATATCTATGGATACACTTTCCGCCTCAGAAGAATCATCGCTTATTGCCTGAGCAGGATTATATACTTCTTCATTTTCTACAATTTTTTCTTTACTGTTCATTCATTGCACAAGGCATCAGTGGCTTTCTTATGGCTTGGTCTGACGGTGTAATCCGATTCATGAAAGGAGTCGATACCATCGATCATGGCCTATGGACCATTTCTGGTTATCTCCACAGTGCTTTTGGCTTTCTCTACATAATGCTCATTTTAATAATCTTGATTTTAAGGCTGTATCATATGACTCGATACCGCGTTTTCAGTTTGAATGTCTTTGCTTGATTATGAGAAAGTATTTAAATAACGCGAGAGGATTTCATTGGTTATTCATAATGGTGATCATAGGTATTGCCTTTTATTTGCCATTTCTAATCTTTGGAGCATTTCCTTATAACACCAAAATCAATTCAAACTCAGATGAGATGGGGCAACTCCTAGAAGGTTTTGAATCAGTTGACTTTTATGCCATGAGTGAGTACTTGACCGAATCTCCAGAAGAGATTCAGAGAGAGATCCATGCTTTTGAAACCTGGGAAGGTGGAAAGTGTAGATTCTGTCATGCCGTAAAAAAAGAGGACAGAGATCGTATGGCGCCAACTCTTTATGGAATCTTTGGCAGACCCGCTGGAGTTGGAAATAACTATACTTATTCCGATGCATTGATCAATATGAAGACTAATGGGCTAATATGGACACCAGAAACACTTGATGCATTCATATTGAATCCATCAGAATATATACCTGGAAACAGAATGAGGGTGCAAGGCATTGAAGATCCAGAAACAAGAAAATTAATCGTGAACTACTTAATGAGAGAGAGTAAACCAATTAAAGGGGAGTAAGAAAATGAAATTTGAAACAGAAATTAACTTTCAATCCAATACATGGAATCGTGATGCTTGGGCAAGAATTCAAGCTGATCTCAATCCTGAGAAAGAAAGCATTTGCTATACCACAGGAACAATTCTTGGAGTAAGGCCAGGGCAAGCCGTTAAAGAGTTATGCGGTTTTGAGACTTTCTTATGCACAAGACTGATGCCAGCTGCTGAAGATGGGAGCATTCGACGCTTAAATAAAGAAGTTATTTTCTACACCGATCCTAGATCTGGCCAAATGATCGATCAATGGACCAATCCGTATACTGAAGAAGTGGTCGATGTTGTCCATGTTGCCAATGATCCTTTTAATTACACGATTTCTGAGTGGCTTATACTGGCCCCTGAAGATTTTAAAACGGGAGAAAAAGCAGAGCCGAGAAAGATCCCTCTTATTTTCCCATGGAAGAGATCTGGTGACGTCATTACGCTCAGTACAGATATGCACTTATACTATCCAAACCCATTACAACCAGATAAATGGGTCAGGGAATCATCGGGTAAAATGGCACGCGTTTCTGAAATGATGCGATACTTTGTTTCTGCTAAGGATCTTGAGAATCCTGAATTGACCTCAGTCAACTATACTGGAACTTGGAATAGAATCACCCCATGGCTTCCTTGGATGTTGATGGGAGATACACCAGGACACTGCTTGTATATGAGCACTATGCTTAAATCAGATAGTATTAAAATCATACCTGAGCATGTTCGTGAATTCTCAGAAGAAAGGTATCCAGGAATGCTATCGGCTCCAACCGAGGATTATGGTCCAAGTATTTCTAGTCTTGAGTATTATGCAAGGCAACAAACACCTGCTCCTGTAAAGTAGATTCATGAATCAAAAATCTCCTTTGGATCATAGCTATCCTTCAAGTACCTCGGCATGGTATGCGGTCGTTATATTGACCATTGCCTATGTGGTTTCCTTTCTTGATAGGCAGCTGCTTTCTCTGGTTGTTCCACTTGTTAAGAGAGACTTGTTGTTGACTGATACTCAGGTGAGCCTCTTATTGGGGCTGGCATTTGCTCTTTTCTATACCACTATGGGAATTCCCATTGGGAGGCTAGCCGATAAGAAAAGCCGAAGGGCAATCATTGCAGCGGGAATCTCATTTTGGTGCCTGATGACTGCTGCTTGTGGACTGGCAAAAAACTACACGCAGCTATTTCTTGCAAGAGTGGGAGTGGGAGTGGGTGAAGCGACACTGAGCCCGAGCAGCCTATCTATGATTGGGGACTACTTTCCAAAAGAAAAAAGAGGCAAGGCTTTGGGTTTATTCAATATTGGTGTCTCCGTGGGCTCAGGAATCGCATTCATCATTGGTGGTCAGATCATAGCTTATGTCGCTTCTAGAGATAATCTTATTCTCCCAATCATAGGAGAAATCTATCCATGGCAAGCCTTGTTTATCATGGTTGGACTCCCGGGTCTGATCGTTGCTGCATTAATGATGACAGTCAATGAACCCGAACGAAGAGAAAAGATTGTACTCAATAATGATGTTGGTGATGCAACAGATGAGGTCTCAATCAAAGAAACGGTCAATTTCATCCTTGAAAGAAAAAGCGCCTATGGTTGGCTTTTTCTATCAATGGCTTGCTCGGTTCTGATTGGTTATGCATTCCTATCGTGGATGCCAACAATGTACGACAGGACATATGGAGTTGATTTCAAAACCATCACGATGTGGTTGGGGATTGCTTTTTTGGTATCGGGTCCTATAGGTGCAATAGGGACAGGCTGGTTAGGAGACCATGTATTTAAAAAATATGGCGGCAGTGCTCATATAAAACTATTTGCATACACAATGATCGTCTTGACCATCGCAGCAGCATTGGTTCCACTCATGCCGACTTATCAGTTGGCAACTTTGATGTTCGTGCCTCAAGCAATAATGGCGGCTGGTCAAACGGCACTTGCTCCATTGGCAATTCTGAATATCACGCCAAACCAGTTGAGAGGGCAAGTCACAGCAATCTACTTCTTTGTCATCAGCATGACTGGATATACATTGGGACCTACGAGTGTCGCACTACTCACAGATTATGTGTTTAAGGATGAATCGTTAATTTCATATTCAATGGCAGTGGTGTCTCTAATTGTTGGGTTAATCGGAGTCTTTGCCGGTTTTATGGGTGTGAAACCATATCGAAAATACATTGAAAGCGATGAAGCTTAATTCTTAGAAACAACTCCTTCGTTAAATAAGTCTCTGATTTCCTCATCATCCAAACCCAGCTCTTTAAGAATCTGATCCGAGTGCTCTCCTACTTTTGGAACAGGTGTATGCACATCAAACCTTCTGTCATTCATATTGATTGGCATTGCAGGCAGTTTGGTACTGCCCCCTGAAGGTATCTCGACATCTAATAGTCCGCCCGACTCATTCAGATGCGGGTCATCAAATAAATCTTCAGGCTTGCTGATTGGTGCAAAAGGAAGTCCGGTTTTATCAAGCTTTTTCATTAGATCAGCTTTTGTATAGGTCTTGAAAAGTTCTTGTAATCGAGGAATGATCACATCTCTTTGATCCACCCTGCCCTTATTCAAATCCATTGATTCATCGTTTGCATAATCCTCCAAATCAAATGATTCGCAGAATAATTTCCACTGCGTATCACTCACGACACCAATGAAGACCTGCTCCTCGTCTTTGGTTTCGAATATGTCATATACAGCCCAAGCAGCAACCCTAACTGACATTGGAGGTGGAGGTGATCCAGTGGTAGCAGTTTGAGCCATGTGCTGGCCCATCAAATAAACTACATTTTCATATAATGCGCTTGTGACTTTTTGACCTTTTTTGGTTACTTGCCTCTCTTGCAATGCAGCCAAAATAGCAATGGCGCCAAACATTCCACCCATAATATCAATCACTGAAGAACCTGCTCGCAGTGGCCTTCCTGGTGGTCCAGTCATATATGCAAGACCGCCCATCATTTGTGCAACCTCATCCAATGCAGTCCTGTTTTCATAAGGCCCTTTGAGGAATCCTTTGGCAGAACAATAAATGATTTCTGGATTTAACTTTGAAAACTCATCATAACTGAATCCAAGCTTATCCATGGCGCCTGGTCTGAAATTCTCAATAAAAACATCTGATTTACGAATCAAGGCTTTAATTAACTTTTGCCCCTCTTCTTTTTTGATGTCCATAGCAAGACTTCGCTTATTACGATTATAGGTGAGAAAATAACCTGAACCAGATTTCTTTAATACCCTTGTCTTGTCTCCAGAAATTGGTTCAACCTTAATGACGTCTGCTCCTAAATCACCAAGTATTGCTCCCACTGCAGGGCCCATGACCATGTGAGTCATTTCAATGACCTTTATTCCTGATAATGGTTTATTTGAGGTATTCATACACTTCAATAGATTCAAGGAAGATTATATTACTATTCTAATAATAATGTGTTTAGATATCACACTAATTATGGATAAGAAAATAGAGATTCAATCTGCAGTCTTCGAAAGAGTCATCAATCATCTTCAAAAAGAATCAAGTGTCCAAAATATTGACATGATGATACTTTCAGGATTTTGCAGAAATTGTTTGAGCCGATGGTATCAAGAAGAAGCCGAAAAAATGGGC
Source organism: uncultured Gammaproteobacteria bacterium (assembly GCA_902595845.1). Classification (GTDB taxonomy): domain Bacteria; phylum Pseudomonadota; class Gammaproteobacteria; order Steroidobacterales; family UBA11654; genus CACPJA01. The sequence goes on along the minus strand of CACJRN010000001.1, from coordinate 212,771 downwards.
GAAGAGATCAATCCTGATGAAGCAAGAAAAATTGTATATGGGATGCCATACGAAGAATGGAAAGAAAAAAATCAAAAACCCGCTACTCAGGAACAACTAGATCAAATGAATGCCCGAAAAAATAAGTGATGGAAAATAAACAGCAACTTGGCCTTGATAAGGCCGTACTGATAATTGGTCTTGTCATTTATGGAACTGGGTTTTCTCTTCTTTATGTAATTTTTGCCCCGTTATCAAGAGAGATTGGTCTGAGCATTAATCAGTTTGGCATTTTGATTGCAATATCAAATGTGGCTTTGGTCTTTTCCTCTTACTATTGGGGCAAGAAAAGTCAAAAAATTGGAAGAAAGAAGGTATTCGTAATTGGTCTCCTATCCTATGGTTTTGCATTTATTATATTTACATTCGGCATTCAAATTGGGCTTTGGGGCATACTGAGTCCATTAACGCTCTTCATGCTGCTCTTGGTCATAAGAATAATCTATGGAATCTTAATCGGAGGCATTCAACCGGCTGCTGTGGCTTACATGTCAGATAGCACTGATTCAAGCAATCGGACAAAAGCTATGGCTCTTATTGGGATGGCTTCAGGAATAGGAACAATGATCGGACCTGTCATGGGTGGATCGCTTTCTTTCATTCATCCTTTGTTCCCAATGTATTGTGGTGCTGGGATTGCATTAATCGGTGCGATCTTGGCTCAAAAGTATCTTATTCATTCAGTACCGGAAATTTCAGAAGTGAATCAAAATAAATCACTGAAATTCTATGATTCCAGAGTTCTTCCATTTCTTATCGGTTGGTCTGTTGCCTTTATGGTATTCACATCAGTACAAATTATTTCTGCCTTCTTTATACAAGACCAATTGGGAATATCGGACCCTGATCAAGTGATTAAGTTCACCAGTATCGCGCTACTGTCAATGGCTCTAACATCAACTTTTATGCAAGCTGTAGTTTTACAGGTTATTAATATTTCGACTCAAACATTATTGAGAATCTGTTTTTTGATTTTTGGAATGGTTTTGATATCAATAAGTGTTGTAGATTCACTAACAGAATTCTTCTTAGCATATGCAGGAATGGGTATTGCCTTCAGCATGATCACACCAAGCCTTAATGCAGCAGCAACCTTGAGTGTTGAGCCTTCTGAACAAGGAGAAGTTGCAGGATTCTTAGCTGGAGCGCCTGTTGTTGGAATGATCTTCGGACCTACGATTGGAACATTGTTATACAATCTTGATCCAACTTTTCCATTTTATTATGGGGGATTAGGAGCAATTATTTTGGGGGTATATTTTCAGTTTGTTAGAGTGAGTGAAGATCACTAGTTAGGTTTTCTTTGATTCAGAAAATCCGTCTGAAGCTTGCTCATTTTTTTCATCTCGACGCCATATTTGCCTTGGACCGTAACCATCCTTTCTTAAAAAATGCTCGGTGTAGACAATTCTATCCGGATCTAGACGCATCAATTGATACTGAGGAGGATTATTAAATCCTGTATTTATTTCTGCAGCTGAAGCCTGCCATCTAAAAATAGTCATGCCATATTCCCATTCAGAAGTTCCTGGCTCAAGTATCTTGGCTTTACCAAATAATTGTGCTCCTTGAGCAGTCACCCAGCCTGCCATTGGATTTGCTACTGCAAACGACACTCTAGGATCACGTTGCATTGCCTTGAGTTTAGGGCTTCCAGGTTGAGGCAGGACATAAATTGTAAATTTGTCAGCGTAAAATTCCAATGGGCTGACAATAGGTCCATTGAGCCCTAAGGTCCCAAGCATGCCAAGATTGGTCAATGTCAAAGCACGTTGAATTCTATGCTCCAGCATCTCTCTAGGAAGTTTCTTTGTTGTCCAAGGTATCTCTTCTAACCACGGATGTGCATTACTCATTTTATCCCCCATCTAATATGGCGCGCCCGGAGGGATTCGAACCCCCGACCGCCTGGTTCGAAGCCAGGTACTCTATCCAGCTGAGCTACAGGCGCGTGGTCGTTATTATAACTCACAAATGAATGGATAAGCTTTTTTCAAGGTATTCCATTCATCTATTGCTTCAGCGATTGAAATCAAATTGAATCTAAAGCGATCATTGGGCTTGAGCTGACCCAGCAAATGACGATCTGCCTTGATCACTTGTAATATCCTTGGATAACCTCCTAAGGTTTGAGCATCTGCTCCCAATATAATCGGCAATCCATTTTGTGGGCACTGAACCATTCCTGGGTAGATAGGCTTACTGATCATTGATCCACCATCATCGATTTGCATTTTTTTCCCAACAGTCCTTATACCCATTCGATTAGACTCATTGCTAATAATGTAGTCATCTTTCCCTAACTCATTTGCTGTCATATTCAATAGATTGAATTCAGGCCCTGCCACCACTCTGATTATTGATGTGTTGAATGTTCCTTTCACTTGGAAAGATGGAGTACTCACATATTTATCAGCTGCTGTCTTTTTGAAATCAATCATTTGATCTTTTTGAATAGCCTCTCCATTAAGACCACCAAGCTTTGCTGGTAAATAGGTTGAAACACTGCCCAAAAATTCTGTTGCTTTGATGTCATCTGAGAATCCGACATAAAACCTTAAATTTTCTTCAGCATGGCTCATTGAAAAAATATTTCCTTTTTTGAGATCAAGAAGTTCATCTTGAGCAACCAAAGAATCATCTATTTTTAACTCACTCACCCTTGCGCCTGTAACGCAAATCTGCATATCTTTCAGAAACTTTATGGTTGGGCCAGTCATGGTGCATTCCAATACAGGAGAGTGGATTGATTTTCCCAATATTGCATTGGCCTTTGCTGCAGAAAGATAATCGAATGCACCTGATTGTGGAATGCCAATATGTCTCTTCCTCAATCTTCCAAGATCTTGGACAGTGGTCTGTAAACCTGTGCTTAGAATCTGGATTGCCATTCTATTTTTTATTTCTCATCGTTTTGTATTCTTCTTTAGAAATTGGACTAAATGAAACTTTGGTTCCAGGAATCAGTTTCATCGAATGACTGCCTTTAGGATCAAACAAGTTTAAAGGGGTGGCTCCTATAATCGGCCAACCTCCCGGCCCGCCCAAGGAATATACACCCGTTCTGTCATTGGCAATGGCAACAGAACCAATGGGTGTATTCAATCTAGGTTTGCTAAGCCTTGGTACAAACAGTCTTTTATCGAGATCACCCAAATATGCGAATCCTGGAGTGAAACCAATGGCTTTGACTTCATAATTAGTGGATGAATGAACTTCAATAATCTCTTTAGTAGAAAGATTTAATTGCTTGGATATGCAATCAAGATCAATTCCAAAAGTATTTTCATAACATATTGGAATCTCCAATTGATGATCAATTTTTCTCATAGAACTGAAATCAAATGTAGAGATCCCAATCTCGATTTTCTGGGTATCAATTGGAATCACTTTGGATCGAATAGAAATCATCTCTTCAGATGCAATCGCTTCTATATCATTTTGATTTTTCAATAAATGATCTGCGAGATGCCAATTTAATTCTGAATTCTTAATGCCCTCATCTTTATCGCCAATCACTATTTCAACCATGTCTTCAGCAATGATTGCAATGCTTATATTGGAGTTAAATGTCATAGCTCTTTATTTGACATTGATGCTTTTCCAACATCTCTTTGATTGCTATTGCAGTTTCTATAGATTCAGAATGGTCGCTATGGATACAGAGCGTATCTGCTTTTATCTCTATCTCTCTTGCATTCTCGGCTATTACTTTCTCTTCGCATGCAATTAAAGCTGCTTGTTCGGTTCTTTCATCCAGAGATGATATGACAGCATCAGCAATGATTCTTTCCGTTAAGGCTCCATTCGATTGATATTTACGATCAACAAATGCCTCATTTATGACCTTTATTCCTGATCTCTGGGCGAGATCGCTGATTACAGAATATGGCTGACACATGAGAGCTGTATTTGGGCACACTGCTTGCATAGCAGATAAGCAGAGCTGGCTTATTTTTTCATCAGAAAAGCAATCATTGTAAAGTTGACCATGAAATTTCACATGTGTCGGCTCGGCTTGATGGGTTTTGGCAATTTCAAAAAATAATGATACTTGATCAATGATCGACTCAATCAATGTTTCATCGCTGATCGATAATCTCTTACGCCCAAACCCTTTTTTATCGGGATAAGAGGGATGAGGGCCAAATAAAACATTGTGTCTAGTGCAATGCTCAATCATATTACCAATTGACTCTTGATCGCCGGCATGACCTCCGCATGCAATACTGGCAGATGTGATGTGATGAATAAGGCTGATCTCATTATTTAATTCATCCCTAGAGGAGTATTCACCCAAATCTGCATTGAGATCCATTGTTTTAATATTGTTCATTGAATTGAGATAAAACAACCATTTTTATAAGAGATTTCCAATTTTATTTACGATTAATTCAACTAATAATAACTCTCAAATAACTACATTTGCGCAAAATAATTTTTTTATTTCATTTTTTTAATTTTTTTTAAAAAAAACTTATAGGACATATTTTTTCATCTGATTTTTTTGGATAATTATAAATATCAGTTAGTTATAAAATACTCTTAATACTAGATATTATTTTTTATAGGACATAAAAAAAATTAACAAAAAATACTTTGATTTTTCTCGCAAATGTATTTGAAAAAAAATAAGTAAGTCGTAATATTAAATCATCTCTTGAGACCGACCCGAAAGTAACTTAAGACGCGGAAGGGAGAGTCAAAAAGAGAAAGAGACCTAAAGGGTGAAAGCGAATCGGGGAAGATAAGCTAGCAGCAAAAAGGAACCGATTCCCACCAAGTTCGGAAAGAGATACCGGGCGAGGCGCTGAAGAAAGAATCTCGCTTCAGACACCCCAAGGACTCGACTAAAGAAACAGAGCGAAGGCTCTGTTTTTTTTTGTCTATTATTCGTCTAATAGCTTTGAAGATCTATATCCTGCCCAGGATAGAAGAGCAGCAAATGGAATCATGAATAGGGTTGCCCCCATGGAAGAAAGACCAATCAATAAAGCGCCTTTCGCAGCAAACCAACTGCCCATGACCTCTCCTCCTCTTGCAAAGAAAGTGTCTAAGAAAACAGTTGATTTATAACGTTGCTCTCTTTTGAGCTTGGTAAACAGACTTTCTCTTGCTGGTTTTGACAAGCCATATTCAAATGTTCTCAGGATTGAAACAACAATCAAGACAGTCATGATCTCAGGATATATTTCATAGAAATAGATTGCTGCAAATAGAATGAATCCATAAATGATTAAAACCTTTTTGATGCCAAAGGATCGTAAGACAAATGAGGTTACAAAAAACTGACATACAAGTGTTAACGGTGTAACAATCTGTTCAATCCTAGCGAAAAATGCTGTTCTTTCGCATGGATCAGTTGACCATTCTTGAACGATGCCCAAAGCTATCATCCAACCAAATGTCATTAAGCCTGTCCACAAGACCATATATAAACTCAGGTTTTTAAGCACAGATGATTGAGCAATTTCTGTAATTGGCTCAAATGCAGAACCAGACAAACTCTCACTGCTTACACCTCCTTCTTTTTCATTGACCTCAGATTTGAATGACATACTCAAGAAACAGGCAATGGATAAAGAAAAGACAGATATCAATATCAGTGAAAATGGTCCCCATTCAGATAAAGTTACTGATCCGCAAACTTGTGTTGAGAAGACTCTCGCAATCGAAGAGCCTGAGAAAGCGCCTATTGAGCCTCCCGCACTGATGATCCCAAAGTAAAGCTTTGCTTGAGATCCACTGAAATAGTTGATCATGGATACCCAAAATATTGAGACCACAAAAAAGGAGAAAACATTGCACCATATATAAAAACTCTTTGCGATCAGTGGCTTCCATGATTCATCAAGCAAAACCCATGAAAAAAAGAATACCAAAAGGTTCAGTATGAAAAATAGGTAGAAATACAAGACGATCTTGTTTCGATTAATACGAGAGACCAGCCATGAATAAACTGGATTTGCAATCAACATGACCAATAGGACAATGGATAAAAGACTTGGAAGATTCTCTAAACCTGCTTGGACAGCCATTTCATTTCTGACTGGGCGAATAGAGTACCAAGAACATAAAACGAAATAAAAGAAGAAGAAGGCTCTCAATAATGAAGATCTGTCTTCAATGGGTATATCAAAAATTCTTTTTTTAAAATTCTCAATCACAAAGTCATTTCACAGTGTGCTTATCTTGGCATTTAGTATAAATTAATACTCTCTATTGATCGAAAACTTCTGGGCCTAAAACAAATACTGAAAATTAACGAATGGAAAATATACAAAATACCTACTCTGAGCTACCAAAAGATTTTCATAGGTCAACTAGGCCGACACCTGTCAGTAAACCAAAGATGCTTTCTATAAATTATGAACTTGCGAATGAATTATCCATAGATACCTCTGATGAAATGCAATTGCTTGAATATTTTTCTGGAAATACAGTTCCCAAGGATGCTGAAGCGATAGCAATGGCTTATGCCGGTCATCAATTCGGAAACTTTGTTCCTCAATTGGGTGATGGAAGAGCAATTTTGATAGGAGAGATCTATGACAAGAGCGGTAAGCTCAATGATATTCAGCTCAAAGGCTCAGGAGTAACAGCTTTTTCTAGGCAAGGTGATGGCAGGTCTGCTATTGGCCCCGTCATAAGGGAATACATCATCAGTGAAGCCATGCATGCAATGAGTATTCCTACAACAAGAGCATTGGCAGCAATCTCTACTGGCGAGAATGTCTATAGGGAAACGGCCTTGAAAGGGGGCGTTCTTACAAGAGTTTCAAATAGCCTGATTCGAGTGGGAACTTTTGAGTTTTTCCGAGCCAGGCAAGATTTAGAAAACCTTAGAGTGCTTGCAGACTTTTCAATTAAAAGACTTTATCCCAATATTTTTGATCAAAAGAATAAGTACTTACTTCTTTTTGATGCCATAGCCAGAAAACAATCCATTTTGATATCAAAATGGATGAGCATTGGCTTCATACATGGTGTGATGAATACTGACAATTTCTCAATATCAGGTGAGACAATAGACTATGGTCCTTGTGCATTTATGGAAGCATATGATCCTAATACAGTATTCAGCTCCATTGATAGACATGGAAGATACAAATATAGCAATCAACCAAAAATTGGATTATGGAATTTATCCTGCTTAGCGGGCTGCCTACTTCCAATCATGGACGGGGATGACAATGAGAAAGAAGAAGTCATAAGAGAATCACTCGAGAACTTCTCAAAAGATGTGAACGCAAGAATCAATATAGAGATGACAAAGAAGATTGTCCTTAGGGAAACAAAAGAGAGTAATGAGCTTATTAAGAGCTTACTATCCATCATGCATCAAAATGGTGCCGATTTTACCCTAACGTTTAGGTCTCTCTCCTCTGCGATTAAGGGCAATGATGATCACTTCCTAAAATGTTTTGATAATCATGAAGAACCCAAAGACTGGCTTCAGAAATGGAAGAAATTATTGAAAAAAGAAAAGGGAAATATAGATGAAAATCTCGTTGAGAATCTCAACTCTATAAATCCAATCTATATCCCCAGAAATCATATGATCGAAAGGGCGATCAGAGAATATCAGGAAAATAATACTCATAAAATCATGGACGAGTTATTGGAAGTCACCGCAAATCCATTTTTGGATCAGAAAAATAAGGAAGATTATGCCCTCCCAGCCAAAGAAGATGAGCAAGTCACTCAAACATTCTGTGGAACTTAATTAATGGGATAGTGCTTCCCTTCTACAATGGTGGCGATTACATCTATATCCTTAATTCTTTCAGGATTCACGGTTAAGGGGTTTTCAGAAAGAATTGTGAAATTAGCCAATTTACCCTCACTGATGCTGCCATAGTCATCTTCCAAGCCCATGATAAATGCTGCATCGAGTGTCACGCCCCTCAATGCTGCTATCGGGCTGACTCTTTGATTTGGGCCTGCTACTTCGTTTGCAAAATTGATTCGATTAACAGCAGCATGCATTAAATCTAGAGGTGATCCTGGTGCCATAGGCATATCAGAATGAAGTCCAAACCTAATGCCAGCTCGATCAACATCCCCAAGACGGACCATCTCAAGCGCCCTTTCGGGGCCAATACCCTTTCTGCTATATAAATCAGAGAGTGCCGTTACATAGTAGGGATTCGCACTGATGATGGCGCCTAAAGATTTCACACGCTCCATTTGATCTGCCCTAGAGATTCCAAAGTGAACAATGGTTGTTCGATGATCTTCTCTGGGATTGATTTCCATGTTCTCTTCAAGAACATCTAAAATTAAATCCAATGCTTCATCACCATTTTGATGAATGTGAATTTGATATCCCTCATCCCAAAATAGCTTAAAAACAGATCGATAAAGCCCTTCCTGCATTAACCAAGCACCTTGATGCCCATCCAAGTAACCTTCGCTCAAAACCATATTTTGAGAGTACATGGCTCCATCAGCAAATAATTTAATTCTATTCGGTAAATATTCGACTTTTCCTTCTCCCCAATCAAGTAGCTTCTTAGATTCTTCAATGAGTTCTGAAACCTCATGCTCTTCAGAAAGAATGAGTGCGCTTGGAATAAAGAATGAGCGAAAAGGAGTGTTTTCATCGCCTAAAATTAGATTCTTTGCTTTCTGTATTGGCTCGATCAACCATGCTCCTGGATTGGCAATCATTGTCACGCCATTTTGATGCAAGTAATCTTCTGTCAACTGCAAACCAGATAATAAGTATTCTGGCCTTCCAAGATATTTCAGCAATTTTGGATAAACTGAAATCATTCCTTGTTCGGAAAAGTGCCCTTTATCAAAGTCCGCATACATTCTTGCTTCTTCATCAAGGGATTCAACAAAATCTCTGGTGATATCGAAATATTCCAATGCAGGTGTGTTTAAAATGAATTCGTGATAAGACCGATGCATAACCAAAATGGGTCTTTCACTTGAAATCAAATCCAAATCATCTCTTGTTAAATCGCCATGAAAGTAATGATGAAATCCCCAAGTAACGAGTGGTTTATCATCTTTCATTCTCTTTTCAATATCTGACAGCCTTTTCAAGTAGGAATCTCGATCTCGATAAGCTTGGGACTGATTGTTTGGCAAATTCCATCCCTCTATTGCAATGATTTCAGCATTCATTGTGATGGCAGATAAGAAAGGGTGAATATGGTGCTCTATAAAACCTGGAACTATTACATCATTCTTAAATTGATCATTGATGCTTGCTTCTGGATATCTATCTTTTAAATCTTTGATAGAGCTGATTGCGAGCACTCGATCATTACTGATTAGTACAGAATCTGCTGAAGAAATTGTCTGGTCGAGCGTTACAATCTCCTTTGCTTTGTATATTGTCAGCCCTTCAGAGGAACTCGCTATGACGCATTCAAAGGAGAATAGAAGTGAAAGCAGTATGAAATAGCTATTTTTCATACCTAAAAGTTATTGTTAGATATCTTCTTTTTGACCACATTTAATGATTTTTAGACCTTCCGCACCACCCTCAAGAATTGGATTAAGTAGTTCGGCTAGCCCATTCTCAATCCTCCATTGAAGGTATGCTTCATAATGATCTAAAGATTCCCAATACTCAATCAGATGAATGGTTTCAGTGTCTTTCTCTACATGCACATCTATGGATATGCACCCATCAAATGCCCTTGTATCAGCTAATGCATCTCTGAATAACTGCTTTAACTCTTCAAGCTTACCGGCTTGTGCTGGGAAAGTAGCAATAACTAGACTTTTCATATTGACTCCTTGGTTTTCTGGCGGAGAGAGAGGGATTCGAACCCTCGATACGCTATTAACGTATACTCCCTTAGCAGGGGAGCGCTTTCAGCCACTCAGCCACCTCTCCTTAACTTGAATTATAGATTATACCTCAATAGATGTAATTATCTTAAAGTGTCTAAATTCTTAAGAATATTCTGGTCTTTTGCCCTTAAATTGCCTGAAATAGTTATGCACATTTGATAAATCATTCTCTGTATCACCTGTTGGTTGAAATAATTTACCCAGATGTATTAATTTTGATTCAAAATCAATCCCAGCAAGTAAGATTTGGCTATTTGTCGTCTTAGCAATTCGTAAAAAACCTGATTTCAACCTTTTTACTTTCTTTCTTGTTCCCTCTGGTGAAATGGCAATGATTACTCCTTGGTGTTTTTTGATAATTGTTGAAACATCATTCATTAACTTTTCTGGCGATGCTCTATCGACAGGAATTCCTCCTAATTTTCTCATGAGTTTTGAGAATCCATTTTTAAATAAAGTATGTTTGCCGACCCAATAAACATTCAGATTTAAGCCAAATATAAATGCTAAAGCCAAGAAAAAATCCCAATTAGAAGTATGAGGTCCAGCCACCAGTAAGATTCGATCATCCTTTGGTATATCTCCTTTGAATTTCCATCCTGTAATTGACAGAAAGAATTTACCTATCTTTTGTAAAAAGACCGGATGATTTGCACGAAATTTCTCAGGTATGTGCGTGAGTGATTTAGCCATTTTGTCTCTCAAAATAATGTGTTCGTTTTCTATTATTTACCCTTATTTTGGGAGCTAATTATATCGGATAATCAGAATATTATTATTCATTTATCTGTGCATCTATTAACACAGCAATGAACAGGGCTGGCTCAGTTCCGTTATTAATCCATGCATGATTTGTGCCTCTTTGAACCACCACATCGAATGGCTTTAATGAGACTTCATCTTCGTCCAATAGTAATGTCACATCACCATCTAACAAAATAATATAGTCGATTGTTCTAGTTTTATGCATTGTTGGATGCCGAGTTGTATCAACCCTTTCATGTTCGGCGCCGATTTTCTTAAATGCTTCTGCTGCAAGAGATTCAAGCATCTCAATTGGAACGCCCTCAGGTGTCGGGTTAATTTTAAAATATCTAAATTTACTACCTCCTTTGGTTGGAGATAGAATGATATCTATATCAGCACGGTCAATCTGATCCTTGCTTTCAATGGCTTCACCGTCTGTATTCCATATCTCAAACAAACCACCAACATCCTCTCCAATGCTTCTTGAAGGCGGCCCATCAATTTTAATGACAGACTTACCATCTGAATTATGACCTGTGACTATTCTTCTCATTTTGCTTCCTCTTAATTTAAATATCATCGTTTATATGATTATATAAAAGAAATTAAAACTATTAGAGGAGTACAACAATTATGGAGTTAAATCAGAATGTTATGGATATGTGGAACCTCATGGGTCTTTTTATGGTATCCAATGCAATTTACTTTGCAGCCTGTGCATTTCTTATCTGGGTTGGTTTTCGATTTACAAATAATATTTACAATAATCCTGATACAAAGCTTATAGGTAAAATACTGACAACAGTCTTTTGTCTTTCAGTGGCCATGTTTACATTTGGTAATATGACCGCTGGTGGACAACTTTTTAAGGACGTTGCTGAAGTATTCAATGCTTTACAAGCTTCAGGAGTGGAGATTGGACCAGCAGCTGACAGATTAATTGCTGCGACTGCAAATGCACCGAGTATCAATCTCATTCAGTGTCTATTCCTTGGATCAATTGTGCTAATGCAATTGGCACAAACTTGGATGAAAAAATAAAATCTTTTATCCATTTATAAAAAAAGCGCCTCTAGGCGCTTTTTTTTATTCGATTTAGATGGATCAAAGAATCTTTGAATAGACTATTTACGAAAAGTAGTTTGTGAAAAAACAAAAACAAAAAATTGCCATATTTGGTGCAAACGGATCTATTGGGCAAGCCTTATGTGCTCACTATCAAAAACAATCAGATGTATATGCTTTTACTCGTAATGATTTTGATATTGATGAGAGTGGTTTAGTCAAAATTCTCTTAGATGATTTCAATGAGGACTCAGTTTTTCAAGCTGCAAATAAATTTGATAACGATTTTTTCGATAAAATAATTGTTTCCATTGGCATCCTACATAATGAGAGTTTCATGCCGGAGAAACGAATCGAAGAGGTTTCAAGCGATCAATTTCTAGAGACCATTAGGATAAATACTTTGATACCAACATTGATTGCAAGAAGCTTTTATAAAAAACTAAAAAAGAATGATAAATCAACCCTTGCATTTCTTTCTGCAAGGGTTGGAAGTATTACTGACAATAGGTCAGGAGGGTGGTATTCATATAGGGCCTCAAAGGCTGCCCTAAATATGGTGATAAAGAATCTTTCGATTGAGCTGAGAAGGTACAACAAGGAATTAGTTGTTATCGGCCTACATCCCGGTACAGTGGATAGTCTCCTATCTCAACCTTTTCAAAAGAATCTAGAAGATTCGAAAATATTTTCTGCAGATTTTTCTGTATTAAAACTGTCATCAGTTATTGACTCCTTAGATATTGATGATTCTGGAAAATGTATAGCTTGGGATGGGGAGGATATTCTTCCTTAATTTAGAATAGTCCTAAGATTTCACCCACTAAAAATACACTAAAAATTAGTAATAAAAATTCTGTTAATCGTAAGTCCATAATTGTCTTTTTTGTAAGATTCATCTGTGATTTCGTCTGAATAAAATGGTTGGATTTACAAAACATAAAAAAAGAAATAACTGCGAAATTATCTCGCTATTGGGGATATTTTTTATGGGTTTTAGAGCCTAGAATTAGTAATTTTCTGCTATTAAACTTGTGACAATAATTCTCTGATAGAGTCCAAAGCAGCAGGAATTTTTTTAGAGTCAGATCCGCCTGCTTGAGCAAAGTTACCTTTCCCGCCTCCATTTCCATCCAGAGCGGAAGAAATAATTTCAGCAATTGATTTTGCTTCTATCTTTGATGTCAAATCATCAGTTACGCCAATTGTAAATGTCACCTTTCCTTTCTGGTTTATAGAAGAAAGAATGATCACTCCTGATTTCAACTTACTTTTAAACTGATCAATAGCACCACGCATTACGCTTGGTTCAATATCATTCTCTAGTTCTTTATATAAGTAGTTGATTCCATTGATTTTTTCCGAGCTATCCATGTCTGCAACAGATTGTCCTGATGCAATCTTTGACTTCAGTTGTTTTATTTCAGCTTGCAGTTTTTTATTTGAATCTAATAAGGATTCAACTTTAGTGGTGACATCCTCTCTTCTGGTTTGGAGTAGATCCGTCAGTGATTCAACCAGATGCTCTGTCTCTTTTGCCCACTTCAAAGCTTTATCTCCTGTTATTGCCTCAATTCTTCTTGTTCCTGAAGATATACTTGATTCAGAAACAACTTTAAATATTCCAATTTCATTTGTGTTTTCGACATGTGTTCCACCGCACAGCTCTTTTGAAAAATCTCCAACATCCAATACTCTTACATCATCTCCATATTTTTCACCAAAAAGAGCCGTCGCTCCTGACTCAATCGCCTCATCATGCTTCATGATACTTGTTTGAACATCAATATTCTCATCAATTTTTTCATTCACAATTGTTTCTATTTCTCTAATTTCGCTTCCTGTTAGTGATTGATGATGAGAAAAATCAAATCTGATCTTTTCATCATCAACTAAAGACCCCCTTTGTTGCACATGCTCGCCTAAAACCATCATCAAAGCTCTATGCAACATATGGGTGCCAGTATGATTCAATGTAATTGATTTTCTTCTGACAGGATTTACAGATGCCGTAATCTTGTCTCCAACCGAAATTTGGCCATTAGACACAGTCCCAAAATGGGAATATGCATTGCCTGAGAACTGGGTATCGATGACCTCAAAAATACTGGCATCAGAACTAAAAGATCCTTGATCGCCCACCTGTCCTCCGCTTTCAGCATAAAATGGTGTCTTATCTAAAATGACTTGCCCGAATTCTCCTTGACGAAGGATATCAGAGCCATCTTCTCCGAAAATCCCAATGATCTTGCTGTCAGTCTCTAAAACTTTGTATCCATGAAATTCACTTTTCAAATCATGATTAAGGCTAAAAGAATCGTCTTTCTGGAATTTACTCGCTCTCCTTGCTAATTCTCTCTGCCTTTCCATAGCCTTTTCAAAACCTTCAAGATCAACAGCTCGTGATACACTTCTCGCAATATCGACAGTCATATCTAACGGAAAGCCATATGTGTCATATAACTTGAATGCGAATTCACCCGATATCATTTCATCATTTGATCGGTCAAATTCTTTCTGTAATAAACTCATTCCCTGTGAAAGCGTTGCAGCAAATCTCTCTTCTTCCATCAAGATGATTCGCTCTATGTAATCTTTCTTATTGAGTAGCTCTGGATATGTTTGCCCCATTTCTCCTGCTAAAACATCTACAAGCTTGAAAAAGAATGGGGATTCAATTTCAAGATCATGACCATGCCTCAATGCTCTTCTGATTATTCTTCTTAGAACATAACCTCTGCCCTCATTATCAGGGGTAACTCCATCCATAATGAGAAAAGAAGAGGATCGAATATGATCAGCGATGACTCTATAGTGACTCTCCTCCCCTTTTTGTGATTGGTTTTTTATTGCAGCAATTATTTTTTGAAACAAATCAATATCATAGTTACTGCTTACACCTTGCATCACTGCTGCAATTCGCTCTAATCCCATGCCTGTATCAACTGATGGTTCTGGCAAGTTAATAAGCTCCCCATTTGCTTGTCTATCAAATTGCATGAAAACAAGATTCCAAATTTCTACGAAACGATCGCCATCTTCATCATCTGATCCAGGAGGACCGCCATCGATATGATCTCCATGATCATAAAATATCTCGCTACAAGGACCGCATGGTCCAGTATCACCCATAGACCAAAAGTTAGACTTTTCACCCAGTCGAACAAGTCTATCAGCTGATACTCCAATCTTTTCAAGCCAAATGCTTGCAGCCTCATCATCATCTTCAAAAATGGTTACCCAAAGACGATCCTTTTCAAGTTTGAGTTCATTGGTAATGAAATCCCATGCCAATTGGATTGCATCCTCTTTAAAGTAGTCTCCAAAACTAAAGTTGCCAAGCATTTCAAAGAAAGTGTGATGACGTGATGTATAGCCAACATTTTCAAGATCATTGTGCTTACCACCTGCTCTTAAACATCTCTGAGCACTGACTGCTTTTGTGAAACCTTGATCTTCTTTTCCTAAAAAAATGTCCTTGAACTGAACCATTCCAGCGTTTGTAAACAAAAGTGTCGGATCATTTGCAGGAATCAGAGGCGAACTCTTGATGCTTTGATGCCCTTCCGACTCAAAGAATTTGATAAATGCTTTTCTTATTTCATTCGTTTTCATTTGATCTTATAGTGCTTTTCTCACTCAATAGAATTTTTGCTCTTTCTATCTGGCTTCGTTTAAATCCTCTGTTGTTTAAAAACTTCATTAACTTCAATTGCTTATCATAATCAAGTTCTGACTCATTCCCCAACTTTTTGTTCATTGTCTCATAAGCCAACTCACACCATTGCCCTTCAGATATACTGTCTAGGACATTTGAAACAAGTAGTTCGTCAACGCCTCTTTGCAATAGCTCAGAGAGAATAATATTTGGGCCTTTGCCCTTATCAATTCGAGATCTCAAGAATGCTTCGGCAAATCTTTCATCGCTCTGCAAACCCTCATCAGATAATTTATCCAGCTCAGCATTGATGATATTTGGTTCGAATTTTTTTTGCTTAAGTTTTTGATAAAGTTCGAGGCGTGAATGTTCTCTCCGAGCAAGGAGATCCATCGCCCTCTTCCTGGTTTTTTTTGGATCAGTGATCTTTTCGGTCAAAGTTATCTGGCGTTGATTAAAAGATTATTTTTTCTTAATGATTTCCTGGCGAATTTTTTTTGCCAACGCTTTGGCTATCTTGGGATTATCAGCTAAGAATTCTCTAACATTTTCTTTGCCTTGACCTATTCGGTCTCCATCATAGCTGTACCATGACCCAGACTTCTCTATTAAATTATTCTCCACTCCCATATCAATGATCTCTCCCTCTGTGGATATTCCATGACCATATAGAATTTCAAATTCTGCAATTCTGAATGGTGGAGAAACTTTATTCTTAACCACTTTGACTCGGGTCTGATTACCGACTATCTCGTCACCCTTCTTAATGGCACCAATTCTTCTAATATCCAATCTGACGGAGGAATAAAATTTCAGTGCGTTTCCTCCAGTTGTTGTCTCAGGACTTCCAAACATGACGCCGATTTTCATTCTGATCTGATTAATAAAAATCACCATGGTATTTGATTTTTTTATATTTGCTGTCAACTTTCTAAGAGCCTGAGACATCAATCGAGCTTGTAAACCAACGTGAGAATCTCCCATCTCACCCTCGATCTCCGCCCTAGGTGTAAGTGCTGCGACAGAGTCAATGACAATCAAATCGACAGCTCCAGAAGCGACCAACATGTCAGTGATCTCCAGAGCCTGTTCACCCGTATCTGGCTGTGAGACCAAGAAATCTGTTGTGTTTACTCCAATTTTCTCAGCATAAACTGGATCTAGAGCGTGCTCAGCATCAATAAATGCTGCTGTTCCACCTGCTTTTTGACATTCTGCAACAACTTGCAAAGTAAGTGTTGTTTTTCCTGATGATTCTGGGCCATAAATCTCTACCACTCGACCCTTTGGAAGACCGCCTATTCCCAATGCAGCATCTAGGCCAATTGAACCTGTTGATATCGCCTCTATTGATTGATCAACAGAATCATCACCTAACTTCATAAGTGATCCTTTGCCGAATTGTTTTTCTATATTGCTAAGCGCTGATTCAAGTGCTTTATCTCTGTTTTTTTGATCCATTATTTCTCTCTGAGATTAAATATTAAATGAGTGATTTGAGAAATAAATTATAGCTTTTTAGTCAGCAGAATTCTCATTTGTTTTCGCTAATCTTGACTCTCTGAAAAGAATAACAATGCCGCACATAATTATTATTGCGGCACCCAACCATACTCTTGAATCCACAATTTCATTAAATATAAAGTAACCGGCAAGAGACGCCCAAATGAGTCCTGTATATTCAAATGATGTCAAAAGAGAGGCTTCGGCTTTCTGTAATGCAAGATTAAAGAAAATGAATGCCAACCCACCCGTCAATCCAGTGAGAAAGAATAAAAAGAAATCCCAAGAATTCAATGGAATCCAGCTATAGTAACTGCCTATTGCACCAAGCAGGGTCGGGCCGATAAATATATAGAAACTGAGATTAGATGCAGATTCTCTATCTGATAATTTTCTAGCAGTTAAAGCAGTTAAAGAATAAGTAATCACTCCTATCACAGCATAAATTGTTCCAGTTGAGCTAAATTCGGCACTGGGTTGGAGAATCACAATTACCCCAAAGAAACCAATCAGAACTGCACTCCAACGCCATATCCCTACGTCTTCTTTCAGCAGTGGTCCAGACAATGCGGTGATGATGATTGGAGCAATAAAAACAATGACCATGATATTGACCAATGGAAGAAGCGCAAGAGCTGCAAAAAAAGTATAGGAAGATAATGACATCAGGCATGTTCTAAGAAAATGCCATCCAGGTATTTTTGTCTTGAATGATTTAACTCCTCCCATATTCAGACCTATTAACGCGAGGATAATAAGAGAGAAAAGCCCACGAAGAAAAGTCAATTGGAACACTGAATAATCATAAAGAAGTATCTTTGCAATGATGTCCAATACTGCCATCAAAAAGACGGCAAAAAGAAAATAGCCAATGGCCACTAATGTCGTTCTGTCTTTCAATATTGATTGCTCTTATTTAATTTGATCACACCCGCCTTTCACAGGAAGCTTAATCTTTTTAAATAAGTTATCAACCTCTGCTTGAGTTTTTGTGGATGCAGCATTATTGACAATACTTGGCGTGAGATGCTCTGAAAATAAGTTGATGAAACTCATTGCATAACGACTGAGGACCATTCCACGTCGAAAGCCAAAATAGGTTGTGCATTTTGGAAAAATATTCTCACCACTAATGGCAATGAACTCTTCATTGTCATCACATTCATAAGCCATTCCAGATATGACCCCAACACCCATACCCATCTTCACATATGTCTTAATGATATCTGCATCTCTGGCTGCAAAGACAATATTTGGATCAAGCTTATTTTTCTTAAAGGTTTCCGTGAAAGAGGTGTCAGGACCAACGCTGAATGCATATGTCACAAGAGGCTCCTTAGCAATCCGTTTAATGGTTAGATTTTTCATATGCTTTTTTAAAGGGTGATCCAAAGGTGCAATAATTGCATTAAACCAATGATAGGCTGGCAAAAGAACAAGCTCATCAGTTAGATCAATCAAATCTGTTGCGATTGCAAAATCAACTTCATTATTTTTCACCATTTCTAATATTTGCTCAGATGATCCGAGCTTCAGTTCCAATTTAATCTTTGGATAATCTTGCTTGAAAGTTTTAATCACTTCTGGAAGAACATATCTCGCTTGAGCAGATGTTGCAGCAACCGTCATGACGCCCTCATCTACTTTAGATATTTGATTTCCAATCACTTTAATATTTTCAACATCTTGGAGAATCTTTCTTGCATAAGTCGTCACCCTCTCACCAAGAGGAGTCAGTGATTCGATCTTTTTGCCTTTTCTGATAAAAAGATATGCGCCAAGCTCATCTTCTAGTAACTTAACCTGCTTACTTATGCCGGGTTGACTGGTATTTGATAATTCTGCAGCTTTACTGATGTTGAGCTTATTATCAACAACTGATATGAGATATTTGAGCTGTGTTAATGTCATGGATCCAATCTATATAACTATTTATTTATATAAAGAATTATATTACTTTTTTTTATAAACGAAAGTTACTGATTCATTCTCTTGTTCTAGAGTGATGGAAGTTAAAAAGTGAGCTATGATACTTTGATGTTCTTCAAATTAATTAAACTCATCGTCAAGATTTTCATCTCAGTGGTTTTTTTAGTGTCTGCCTATATTGGATACCTCTATTTTCAAAGCCCAACTGTAATGACCAGAATTACATCGATGATAATGGGTGAACCAACAGGTGAACTTGAAACAGTTAAAGCAAGCAATGCTGTTTTCATAAATAGTGGCTCGCCAAAAAATATATCAGATGAGTCTATAGAGGCAGCAATCGAATTTTCAGAAAAGATGGGGTCTCATGCCCTTTTGATATATCAGAATGATGAAATCATTCTTGAGAAATATTTTGATGACTATAATGCCGAAACAATCAGTGACACTCAGTCGATGCATAAAACAGTGTTAGCAATGATGGTTGGGATTGCAATTGATGAAGGCATCATTGAGAGCGTCAATGAGCCTGCTTCAAAACATCTCATCGAATGGAGAGATGACTCTAGAAATCAGATTACAATAAAACATTTGCTGCAACAGTCGAGTGGTCTTGATTACCCAGAATTTTCATTCCACCCACTTAGTGAATTTAATCAACTGATGCTTGGTGAAGATGTAACAAAAATGACACTTCGCCAATTAGCCTACCGACAACCCAATGAAATATTTGAATACAACGGTGTAAATCCTCAGAACTTGGGTTTATTGCTTCAACGAGCATACGATAAGAGATATGCTGATCTTTTATCTGAAAAAATATGGCAAAAGGTCGCACAAGATGATGCATCAGTGGTTCTGGATTCAGATAAAAATCAAATGCCAAGAACATATTGCTGTCTCAACGCAACTGCAAGAGATTGGTTGAGAATAGGGACCATTATTCTCAATGAAGGCAAATTCAAAGATGAACAAATAGTATCAAAGTCATGGATAAACGAAATGAAAACACCATCCATCACAAATCCAAACTATGGTTACCTGACTTGGCTTGGGACAGAGCACCAAGAAAATAGAATCTATAATCCCAAAAGCACTGCAACAGGAATCCATGGAGAACCCTTTGATGATAAGGACATCATTTATCTAGATGGTTTTGGTGGACAAAGAGTTTATGTTATTCCTTCAAAAAAATTGGTTATAGTGAGAACGGGTGCTGGTCAAATGGAGTGGGATGACTCGGTATTACCGAACACAATTAGTAGAGGAATAAGAAATGATTAGACAATTTTTCAAATTCATACTGATCTCTATTGTGGTCGTGATTTTCGTCATCAGCTCAATCATTGGTTCAGCAAGTTTTGGGCTCTTTGGGCTGTTTTGGGAAAGATGGACAACTGCTCTAATGGGTAACCCATTGGATCCAGACTTTTCTTGGTATCAACCGCTCGAAAGAACGCAGGGAAATTTTCTATCCCCTCTTGAAAAAATAAGCCCAGAACAAAGCGAGATAGCTTTGGAGGTATTTGAAGAGGCTAGACAATATGCAGAAATACATGGCAGCAAAAGTCTTGTAATTCAACATAAAGGTAAAATTGTTTTTGAGTCTTACTGGCAAGAGACCGAGCCAGACTCACTTTTTGGCCTTCACTCTTTCACAAAAACCATGAATGCACTATTGGTGGGACACTTAATTGAAGATGGGTTTATAGATTCAATAGATGATCCTGTTGCAAATTACATTGAAGAATGGAGAAATGGTGATAAAACGAACATCACTATAAAGCATTTACTACACATGTCAGGAGGGCTCAAAGAATCCTTTGATTACTCTCCATTCTCAGATCGAATCCAAAGAGCTTATGGAACAGACATTGTAAGTGCAAATCTAAATATGGATCCAGAAATCAAGCCAGGCACTGTTTTCTCGCATAATAACTACAACAGCCAAATACTTGGCATTCTGATTCAAAGAACTTCTGGAAAGAGATACAGCGAATATTTCTCTGAAAAAATATGGTCTCCACTTGGAAGTCGGGATGCATTCTTCTTTGTTGATCGACCCAATGGAATGGTCCATACAGACTGCTGTATGTGGGCTTCAATCAGTGACATGATTCGTATCGGTCAGATGCTCATGAATAAAGGGTATTTTATGGATAGAGAGGTGTTACCTAAAAACTGGGTAAATCAGATGATTACGCCTTCTGATTCAAATAGAAATTATGGAATGCAAATTTGGCTTGGCAATGAATATCAGGAAAGAAGAGCTTATGATGCAAGACTAACCATGTATGCAAACTTCCACAGCGAACCGTATGTTGCCGACGACCTTTTCTTTATGGATGGGATTGGAAAACAAAGGATGTACATTATTCCCTCTGAGTCTCTTGTAATACTCAGAACCGGTGATAACTCGCCTGAATGGGATGATTCAAAACTGCCAAACTTAATTCTGAATGCATTAAAGAAATAAACTAATCAGACAATGGGCTGATTAACAAAAGCCTACCACCAACATCATCCGTGATGATGATTTCTCCATTTAATGCTTCTGCAATACCAACAGGCCTTCCATATATTTCTCCTCTTTCCTCGCTGGCTATAAAGCCGGACAAAAAGGTCTCTATAGCTCCGGTGGGCTTACCATCCTTAAATGGAATAAAAAGTACATCATAACCAGTGAGCTTTGATGTCGATACTCCGCCACGTCGAACAACAAAAGCACCATTCTTATACTTTGTGTTGATATTTTTTCCGCTATGAAACAATAAGCCCAATGGGACAGAGTGTGCATCAAGCGGAAGATCAGGCATCAATGAGTTCTCCATTGCTTCTTGAACTTTTTTTGGATTAAGCTTCAAATGCGTTGGATCTGCATGGTCCTTAAAGTAGACGTATGGCCACCCATAATCAGCACCTTCTGTGACTTCAGTCAGATAATCAGGGGGCGTAAACTCTCCTATCCCATCCCGCTCATTGACAGTTGTCCATAAACTTCCATTTTCTTTATAAAAATCCAATCCAACAGGGTTTCTTAGGCCAGATGCATATATTCTTTTTTGACTGCCATCCAGATTGATTTCCCAAATTGCAGCTCTCTCATTTTCATTTACACCTTCTGAATTCACATTGGTACCCGAACCAACCGTGACTAGTATCTTATTTCCCTCTTCATTCAGGATGATGTTCCTAGTCCAATGGTTATTGGGTGGACCAAATGGTAAATCAATAATCTTCTCTGCTTTGCCTGAAACAGTGAAGCCCTTAAACGGAAACTTAATTATGGAATCTGTATTAGCTACATAAAGATTTTCGTTAGCATATAAGATCCCAAATGGTTGATTGAGGCCCTCAATCAGATTCTCAACTTTAGGAGGGTTTTGATCCATTTTGATTTCAACAATAGTATTCGGAGATTTACCAAATATATTCATGCTGGTGAGCAAACGAATGGTTTCCTCAGGCATATTAGGCAATGCCTCAGTCTTTGATCCTGAAATCAGTATGTTTCCATTTGTTAGCACGATCGGCCATCTTGGAGAGTCAAGACCACTGATAAGTGTTTCAACCTTGAATCCATTTGCAACGATCAGTTCTGACTGCTCATTTTCAATCAAAACTGGGAGTCTCATCACACTGGGTCCCGGTTCTGGAATTTTTGCTGCAAATAATTCAGTCTGCATTAGCAGAATAAAAATCAAGAATGCTTTGATGTTTTGATAATCCTTAGTCATAAAAAAATAATGGGCAGTAATACTGCCCATTATTATAACTAAGCTTGGCTAAATAGCCGATGCTTTACATGTATTGTTCTCGATACCAATCATTAATGTCATCTCCTGTTGAAAGAATGACATCATCATGGCTGGCAATATATTCAAAAGCTCTTTTAAGATGCTTGAATTTATTTGGCTGCCCAACATGAAAAGTATGCAAGCAAATAGGCATACATCTTGCATTGGTTGCGCCCTCCTCATATAGGACATCAAATTGATCAACAATCATGTCTCCAAATGCCTCTGATGAAACTCCGACTCCTGAGTGACCCAAAAATGCAGGAATATCATTGAGTTCTACAGTGTATGGAACAGCAATGAGATTATTCTGTGGTGTATTAAACCTAAAAGGATGATCATCTGCTGTATAGTCACATAGATACTCAACTCCATTTTCTTCCAATATTTTTGGAGTATTATCTGTATGAGTTAGGAATGGGCTTAACCAACCTTTAGTTTTCTTACCCAATGCCTCTTCCATTGTCTGGCAAACTGTGCTGATGATTTCTCTCTCTTTCTCCTCAGGAAGTGGCGTATGACCACCTTCCCCATCTGGCGCGTTACCTATAAAGTTTGCAGGGGCATTATTGATTCCATGCCCTATGAATGCCCAGTCTCTTGCCAGAGATTCTTCGATGATTCTTGGATACTCTCTAATAATTTCTGCATTCAAACACACAGTGCCTCTCATGCCGAGCTTATCCATCAATTCCATCATTCTCCATAAACCAACTCTGTTTCCATAATCCCTCCATCCATAATTCAATGGATCAGGAGAGAAAGCCGCTGTCCCAGGTATCAATGATGTGCCCGGAATGGCTGCTGGAAAATGTTCAATGTTGATATATGGCAGTATTGCGACTCTAGCGCCATCAGGTAGCTTGAATGGTTCCCTGTCAATTATTGGCACATAATCATAGTGCCTGCATTGTGTTAAATCACTCATAATTCCTTCCCCTAAATTTTTATAAACTGTTTAAATAATCCATAGCAACATCTTTGCTGATGACATCACCATATTTGGCATTGATATCAAAAAGATTTGCTTCATGTGGGCCTTCAGCTCTATCACCGATACACTCTCTTACGCAGATAGGTCTGAAACCATGCTGAACTGTATCAACGGCAGTGGCACGGATACATCCAGATGTTGTGCATCCAGTAATGATGAGTGTATCAACGCCAAGACCATTTAATGTAGCCACCAATGAGGTACCAAAGAATGCACTTGCATACTGCTTCACTATAACGACCTCTCCTTCTTGAGGCTCAACTCCTTCGCAAAACTCTGCATAAGGATGGCCTTCGACCAAATCAAGAAGCACTGGCGCTTTCTTAATCCAAACACCTCCATCCTCGTAATTTGGTTTTGTGTATAGAACCCTGGTGTGAATCACAGGCACATTTTTTTCTCTTGCCAATCCGAGTAGATCTGGCACTTCCTTTACACACTCAACTACACCAGGTGCATAGAGTGCTGAGCCTTCAGTGGTATAACCCTGAAGTAAATCAATAACAATTAAAGCCGATTTTTCACCAAACCCTAATCCACTATCCCAGACACCAGCGTAATTATCTTCTGTTGACTGATCAACCATAAAAACTCCCCTTAAAAATTGTCTATTTAACCCTGTTTATTTTCTACAAGGCGAACTTTTATACTAACCGACTTTTTAGGACTTTGTGAATTCTTTATTAAAGTTTGACATTGCAATGTATAAGCATAGAAAAGCCAGAAACATTGATAAGAGATTAACCATAGTGATGGATTGACCTAGAGCCATTTCATTCTTAAACCAGAAATCAGTAATAAAACCAATGCCTGTGGTCACTATGAGTGCTGTGATCAGATTCAAAAAAAGCATATATACTGCTGAGACTTGAGCCCTTAATTGATTAGGCGTAACAATTTGTAACACAGTTGCAGAAATAGCGAGCGGCATACTTGCAACGAATACAAATGGGTGTAACCACCAGAGGGTTTTTTCTAGACTTTCATCGTTCATGACAAAATAGGAGATGGGTATGGTGACAATACAAATCATTAAAGCAACCTTAAAATAACCATCCTGAAAACCTTTTTTCTTAAAAGTATCAATCAACCAACCACTGACAATGACTCCACTTGTCGATAAGAAGAAAATAATAATACCAAGGGTTCTTCCACTCTCGGGAATACTCATCTCATGTATTCTCTGAAGGTAAACAGGTATCCAAGTCAATGCTGAACTAATGGGAGCCCCCATAAAAGCGAAACCCAAGAAGATAAACAAATAAATCCTCCAACGTTTTTGCATATATTTAATGGCATCAGATATGGATACTTTTTTATCAAGCGTATCAGCTATTCCTGTCCTTCTTGGCTCCTTTACTGTCAACATCAAAAGACCGATTAAAACGCCTGGAAGACCGACAATGATGAATGCCATTTGCCATGGCTTCATTTCTCCTAATATTGGAAGGATAATGGAATCGGAATTGACCACATATCCAACCACTGCACCGCCTATGATAAAAGCCAAGCCTCCGCCAAACATCGCACCAGATTTATATACTGCCATTGCTCTGCCTAACTTATCTTCGCTGAAATAATCGGAAATCATAGAGTAAGCTGCAGGTGTGAGTGCAGCCTCTCCCACTCCAACGCCTACTCTTGCTAGGAAAAGTTGGAAAAAACTTCTAGCCAATCCACAAACAGCAGTCATTATGCTCCACAAAAATACCCCAATGGCGATTATCATTCTTCTGCTCTTCACATCTGAATATTTAGCAATCGGTATGCCTGCTACTGTATAAAATATGGCAAATGCAAACCCCATGAGTAGTCCCATTTGTGCATCAGTTGTGCCTAGGTCAGCTTTAATTGGTGTGACCAATAGACTGAGAATGATTCTATCCACGAAGGAAAGAACATAAGCGAGCAAGAGGACAAAGACTGCATACCATGCAGCCTTGGAGTCTTGTTGCTTTGCATTTACCAAATCATTCATTGTTAATCTTTATAAAATTGGCAATTTCTTCAAGCTCAGATGTTTCAAGCCAGTTGAATCCTGGCATCACGCCCCCAGAAATAGTATCTTCGGCATCCGGCATCCTGCCTACTTTCAAAAAATCTATAATTTCGTCTGTTGTCATGCTCTTCAGAAAGTCTGAATTCTTGAGTGTAACTCCCAGTCCTTCAATGCCATCTAGATCTGCTCCGTGACAAAAACCACACCTTAATTCATATTTTTCATTGGCAAATGGTTCATCATTCATGGCATTTATGATTCTAAAATTCGTTTGATCTTGAATCTCATACTCTCTTGAAGACATACCAAATGCTTGCACAGAAACAACAGGTCGATTGATCTCATTTATTTGAAGACTGTCAATAACTCCAGGAGCATTCAAGCTATATGAAGCCATTGAAATGATTGAAACAACGACTGCCATCAGCGCTGTGGTCATCTGTTTTGAAAACATGAGCTTCACTTTTGGGATTGAATTCACAAAAGTAATGATCAATATACTTGAGCAGAGCAAAATACCAATATGCAAAATAAAGACCAGAACCTCTGGTGACCATTGGCTGCCTTGATTATAGAGCTGAGTGATTGTATCTGCCGATTCGACAGTTGTTGCATTAAGTGAGTCATATGCCCAATTGACATCAAACCAATTCTGAACGGCAGTAAATAAGCTGGCTGTAATCGCAAATCCCAATGCATAGCCTGATTGCCTGTATACACCGAATAAACCAGAAACCATACCTGCTCTCTCAGGTGGAGCACTTGATAGCATTAAATTATTATTTGGAGAGAAGAATAGACCTGTCCCACCACCAATAAAAATCATCGCTGGAATGATCTCTAAAGCTCCTGAATCTGAATTAACCAGGAAAAGAAGCATGTAACCAAACACTGTAAGAAGTGCTCCACTCATACAAAGTTTTTCTGGGCCAATACGGTCTGATAAATTACCAGCCACAGGACTGATCAATAAGGTAGCAAGAGCAGCTGCTCCCAATGCCAATCCCGCATCCCATGCTTTTAGCTCAAGACCATTGATCATGATGATTGGTAAGATAAAGAGATACACTGGGAAACTTGCAAAAACCGATGTAAATGCAATAGAGGCTTTTGTGAATTCGTTGTTATTTGAGAACAGTGATAAGTCAATCAATGGATCAGGATGTTTTTTCTCCTGCTTAATAAAAAGTGCAAAAAAAACAAAACCTGAAAGGAAAATAATCCATACCATTGGTTCTAAATGATTGTCTTCTACAGGAAGTTTATTGCAACCATATAAAATTCCATACAATGCCAATGTTAAAAATACTGCGCCAGAATAATCATAAGATTTCTGACGTTCAGAAAATTGAAATGGCTGCTTGAATCCTAATGCGAGAAAAGCCAATACTATCGCAAGTATGGCGAATGGAATTCTAGACCAAAAAATAGCTGTCCAGTCATATGCATCGAGTAACCATCCTGCGAAAATTGGTCCCATGACAAAACCGACTGCATTGGCTGCCTGAAGAATTCCTAATGCACTACCTCTTCTTTCAGGGCCATACATTGCAGTAGCAATAGCGAAGGTTGTAGGCAGAAATAATGCCATACCAAAACCTTGAACAAACCGAATAATAATCAGCGTATTAGCATCTGGTGCCCAAGCACACGCGATCATTGCTAAACTATATATTAATGTCCCAATTTGAAAAAAACGGGCATGGCCGATCCCATCAGCCATTTTTGCAGCCAAGAGCATCGGGCCGCTTGCTGCAATGAGATATCCAAGTGCAACCCAAACAATTTCACTCGTGCTTGAATCAAGCTTATCGATCATATCTGGAATAGCGATTGGCGTGAAACTGGAGTCAAGGCTGGCCATCACAGATGATAGGACCAGTGATGTCATGATTAAAAAAATGCGACTGTTGGATAATTGCATCGTCATCGCCTTATTGTAATGAATTAGTAAATTTTGACGTCAGGAATGCTAAATAAAGACTTCCATTCTTTGGCAATCAGAATATCCATTAATCTGGATTCCTTTCCTTCTTGTTTTTTCTCCATCTCAAACTGAAGCGTTATCAGTGCTTCATCCACGGCATCCCCAAATAGACTTCTTAAGTATTCTGTTGGAACCCTTGGATCATCAGAGAAATCTCCATCTTCATCAAAATTTGGTGGCAACATTGGTGGCACATAAAATACATTTGGATCTGTACCATATTCTGGATGAAGCGGTAAGGCGACCTTCCATTGATAAACTAATTCATTGATTGGCCCATCCTCATCTTCCAAAAACCCAACAAACCTTAATCTACCTGGACACTGTCTTGCGCATGCTGGTGCAACGCCCTCTTCTAGTCTTGGGAAGCAGAATATACATTTTTGTGACTTACCCGTGATGTAATTAAAATAAATCTTATCGTATGGACATGCTTTATTGCATTCTCTGATACCTTGACATTTGTCATCGTCAATCAGTACAACACCGTCCTCTTCTCTTTTATAAATGGCTCTCACAGGACATGCTTCTAAACATGCAGGCTTGGTGCAATGATTACACATTCTGGGCAAGTAGAAATGATAATTATTTGGATAATCTCCAGAGCTGGTATCTTCATCCCAATTGGCGCCTTTGGTCATTGGCTTTTCTTGTTGAAGCCTAACTTCAACGCCTTTGAAATAAACTTCGTCATGATTAAGTGGGACTTCTTCTCCATGATCTTCTTTTTTAGGCATTAATCCATCGCGTTTGAGGTTTCCTTCATCATCGAAACCGCCGCCGCCATCTTCCCAATATCTTGGATAGCCAGGACCAGGCTTTGTCTCAACATTATTCCATAGCATATATTCTTGGCCAGGTTCATCTGTCCAAAGAGATTTACAAGCAGTTGTGCAGGTTTGACAACCAATACACTTGTTTAAATCTATCACCATTGCAACCTGACCCATACCTTAACCTCCAGCTACATCTTTATGTGAAATGGTTTCCTTTTGCCAAAATTGGTCTTTTAAAAGGAACTCCTCTAATTCTATAACAATTTTTGTGTAGATATCACTCTCATCTAGAGTTGATAATTTCTTTAGAAATGGTGGAACCCAATTTATCAAATGTTTTTCTAGAAAATCATACTGGCCTAATTGGAATGAAAGCTTATCGTTATCTGAACGAAGCTCACCGATAATCAGAAAATGCATGAACTCTAACTCGATGGATAAATGATCCATTTGCCATTGAAACTCCTCATCCAATTGATAGCCAAAATAATCGTAGAATCTTACTATGTCTTCTCTTAGTTTTGCTGGTTGTGCCAAAAAAAGATCCTCTCTTATGGGTACAGGAGGTCCATCATCTCCGACCTCAAATAAACCACTGTATCTCAGGCGGAGTTCATCATGATCATATTTGATATAGTTATCGATCATTTCACTAACATTGAAATCAAAAGGCAAACCTTCGAAAGATATATCTGAAGTTAAGCTCAGTGGTTTTAATTCATGAGGTGAGCTTAGCAGCTGTGAAAATAGTGAGTATATTGTGGCACGAGGCAGTGCTGTAGTCTCCGATTGTCTTTGCACTTCATTCGTTACTCTTTCCATAATAAGCTACGCTGACTTCTCAAAATCGCAGGTAAAATCCTTGTATGTTTGATTTGGAGCAAAAGCCAAAGGTTGATAGCCAAGATGGCCATAATCTCCTGCCATAGAAGTTGGCTTAATTAGGCCGCCTGTTGGAATGACTTCACTGAAATTCTTATCACCTTTGAACATTTTTGGATCCCAACCATGGTACATGAATAACATCCCTGGCTGGATACCTGAACTCACATGTGCCATTGCGAAAAATTCACCGGCTGTATTATAGACCCTGATCATATCTCCATCTTGAACACCCCTATTTGTAGCGTCATCAGGATTCACATAAATATCAGGCTCACCTCGTTGCAAACTCAGAAGAAATGAATCATCTCGCCAAGTACTATGTATGCCATGTCTGGCATGCCCCATCATCATCCTCAATGGGAATTCATCAATTTTCAATGGCTCTTTGAAAGTCGGTAAGGTTTCGCCAAATTCGATAAACCATTCATGATCGATATAAAATTGCTGTCTTCCCGTGAAGGTTTCATAAGGTAATTTTTTCTTCACGCTCTTTACAATTTCATTGTGATAAGGGGATTCATCTTTTTCCCACATTGTGCTTTCAACACCTTCAACTTTAACGATTCCTTTTTGCGAGAGTTCCTCAAAGCTGATCTTTGGTATGCCATGGCTTGCATTGATAATGAACTGAGCAACATCTTTTGAGTTATTTACCCTGCCTCCCATGGTGTAAAGTTCCAAAGTTTTGGTGTAATCCCTTCTAACCGTTCTTCCATCAACGGCGTCTTGAATTGGCTTAATATTCCTTTCTTTCGCTCTTCTTGATATTGCTTCAGCAAGCCTTCTGTTTGCTTCCCAATCATCCACTGCTTCACCAAGAGGAGGCACGGCTTCATTCAGGACCTGTAAATATGGAACCCTTGATTGAAGCATTAGATCATTTCTCTCGTAATGATGAGCTATGGGTAAAACATAATCTGAATACAATGAAGTCACCCCCATATCTGGGGCAAGGGATACGATTGTCTCTAGCTCCTCAAATGCTGTTTTTCTCCAAGTGCTACCAGTCGCTCTCCAGTTGGCACCATTGTTGCCTGCAAAAAAGCCCATTTTCCATCCATTTTTACTGTAGTCAGGAAACCAATCCTCTTCGATACTCTTCTTGTAATATCGATCAAATTTTTCTGCTAAATCATTGCCATAAATTTTTTGATTTAACTCTTTCATATCAGCATGGTCATAATCCCAGGTTGTAGAAGATATGAGCCTGAAAGCTGGACCAACATCTGAGAAGCCAAACTGTGTCAACCCCCTAGCATTCGGAGAATTTGCTATTTGAAGACCTCCGCCTTCTTTTCCTGTGCTTCCAGTCAAGGCTAGAAGTAAAAGCATGGCTCTTTGCAAGAGGTCTCCATGAAGCCATTTACATGAAGCGTAACCTGCGTAGATCATCCCTGGATCTGCATCTGCAAAGATTTTTGCGGTTTTCTCTATGACCTTGGCACTGACGCCTGTGATTTCTGATGCATTCTCTGGTTTATAATTTTCTGATTCTTCTTTAAGCAACTCAAAAACGGTGGTTACTTCTACTTCGCCATCCAATGTATCGACAATCCATCTTCCCTCTAAACTGGGTTTGATTTCACCCAGCTCAAGTGTTCCATACTTTCTTCTATCTCTACCAAATGGTTTGTCTGCTCGACCTGTTCCTGGTGCTTGAACCACTGAGTTGGTTGATTCATCCCACATGTAATAGACATTGTCAGCGACAGCAAGCAATCCATAGAGAGACAAATCTTCTCTCCTTAGAAATTCTTTCGTATCAGTTCTTACAAGAAAAGGGAGGTCTGTCTGTTCTTTTATATAGTCTGCCTGATAAAGATTCTCTCTCAAGATGACCTGAACCATAGACATAGCTAATGCTGCATCGGTGCCTGGTTTAGGATTGAGCCAAAGACTTGAATGCATTGCAGTTGGTGTGAATTCTGGTGAAACAGCAATCACTTGTGTTCCATTGTATTTTGCTTCCCAAAAGAAATGTGCATCAGGAATTCTAGTTGCAGCAGGATTGCTCATCCAAACCATCACACACTTTGACTTATATACAGAGGCAAATGTATCCCCGGTATATACTTGTCCCAAAGTCATATAGGAACCTGTAGGTAAATCGCCAACGCCTGAAAAGAATTCTGGAACAGTGATCCCAGTGATGTTTCCTAATCTTAACAAAGAAGCATAAGATGCAAGTTTAACCGACATCTGAGTTCCGCTTCCATAGGAGATACATTCTGGATTGTACTCAGTAGCATAATCTAAGAACTTATCAGCGATCTCTGTTGTTGCTTGCTCCCAACTGATTCTTTCCCATTTGCCTTCTCCCCTCTCTCCAACTCTTTTAAGGGGGTATAGTATTCGTTGTTTGCCATACATATATTTATGATGACGCAATCCCTTTTGACAACCTCTTGGACCAAAATCAGGGACATCACCAAGTTGCTCATACTGGCCTTGCTGTTCCTCTCTCCAAACTACACCATCTTTGATATAAACATTGAATGCACATGTGCCCGCACAGTTGGTGCCATGAGTTCCTCTAACCACTTTGTCCCAAGTCCATTTTCTACGATACAAATCTTCAGTACCGCGATAAGGGGTATCCGCGATAGCTTGGGTGCTCATGGAGTATTGGAGCAAAAGACCTGTTGACGCTGAACCCTTTAAAAAATTTCTTCTATTTATCTTCAATTCGAATAGATATTAGTTTTTTACAGCATCATTCTATCCTAAATTTCAAAAATTTTTATTTCTTTGCATCATAATTAGAACTAGTATCAGATCAGAAGAAAGCCATGAAAAACTACACGGAAGCATTACAAATCATAGAAAAAGCAGTCTCCTCTTTTGGAACAGAAGAGGTGGATGTAAGATCTGCGAATGTAGTAATCGCAGATGATATTTTCTCGAGTCACCCAGTCCCATCATTTTCTAATTCAGCCATGGATGGATATTGCCTGAAAAGCAGCATCACAGATAAAGCATGCTCAGATAATCATATTGAATTTCAAGTAAAAGGTTCAATTTTTGCTGGAGACGAGCCTCCATCGAATATAAAAGATTTTGATGTATATGAAATTATGACTGGCGCCAAAATGCCAGATGATATGGATACTGTTTTGCCTGTAGAAAAAGGCAAGTTGATTGAGAAAGATGGTTCTAAATTCCTCCTCATAAATGAGCCAGTTAAGAAAAATGCAAATGTCAGAAAATCAGGTGAAGATTTTCAAAAAGATGACTTGATATTATCAAAGGGGTCGCTAATCAATGACCATCATAAGATTGGAATGATAATGAATAATATCAGTTCAATTAAAGCATTCAGAAAGCCTTTGATTGGTATACTCACCACAGGTAATGAGCTGAATCGAACTTCATCATCATCTATTCCAAACTCAAATGGTCCATTTCTAGAATCTGCAGTTCAATCAATGGGTCTGGAATGCACGATGAATGTGCATGCGGAAGATCAAATAAATCTCATCATTAATCAAATTCAAGAATTAAAGGATAGCGGTGCAAATATCATTCTGACGAGTGGTGGTGTCTCAGCAGGTAAAGCAGATTTCATTCCGGCAGCACTAACTGAAATGGGAGCAGAAATACTTTTTCATAAACTCTGGATCAGACCTGGAAAGCCTGTATTGATGGCAAAATTTCCTAATGGTCAAATTGTCTTTGGCTTACCCGGTAACCCAGTCTCTGTCGCAGTTGGATTTAGATTCCTCGCTGCTCAAGCTATAAGAATTGCTCAAGGTAGAAAGTTAGAAAAACCCATTACCAGCAAGAATTTAAAGAGTTATAAGAAGTCAGAAAAATTTTGCTTATTTGCTAAAGCCATAGCTCATGTTGATGATGGTGGACAAATTCATACCGAAGTCATGTCTGGGCAGGAATCTTTCAAGGTGAAACCATTTCGTGATGCAAACTGCTGGGCATTAATCCCAGAGGGGATTGAGACCGTAAAGAAAGATGAGATTATCTCAATCTACCCCCTCTCTAGCGATGGAGACATTAATTTTTAAAATTTTTTTCAAGCAGGACTATTTTCTTTTTTTACCTTACTGCCAAACTTGATTGCAGCAAGCATGAGCGCAAAAATAAATATTGGCTCACCAGCATTACTTAGAATTGGGCCAATTGGAGTTGGCTGAGCAGCTAACAGCATTACGGCACAACCCACTGCAAGCCATGGCCATTTGTGTTTGATCCATATTGCTATTCCTGACATCAGTAAAATCAAAGTCAGTAATATTGGAGCTATAGGGAGAACTTTATATCCCATTCCCGCCATTCCAGGTGAGCACTCCTGACCAATCGGAACTTGTGTTGCATATCTGAAAGTTTCGGCATAACAAACTGGGTAGAAATCTAAAATAAACATGTATCTAAAATCATAAACTATGAAAAATACAGCAATAAGACAAAAGAGTCCCATGACATATTTACTTTGTGCAAATTTAAAGTCAGCAGCTCTGAGAATCATTCCAGCGACGATAAAAAGAAGCGGAAGAGTGAGCCAGTGTGCTGCATAACGTATATATGTCATGACAAGCAAAAGAGTGCCTTCTCCAGTATATTGCCCAATCGCTGTTACAAAGGAATCAAACCAAAGCAATGATGTATTTATAAGGATTAAAAATAGTATTTTATTTGGCTCGCTGATATATGCCCTTACACCAAAAACAAAACATGAAAAAGCGATCACCGCTATTACTGAATATCCAAATGTAATCATTCTTATTCTTTCTCCAAATAATTCTGTCTTTTATTTATCTTCAGTTTATTGGATGATGTCAACAAAAGAAAACCTAATCCCAAAATACTGATTTAAAAAATATGTTCGATCAATCAATACAGCTATTTTTTGCCGAGAACCAGAATCTGCTTTATTTTTTAGCTTTGATTCTTGATCTTGGGTTCACGGTCCTTATGTATCGGTTTTTTGGAAAAAATGGATTACTTGCATGCATAGTACTATCCATTCTTTTGGCTAATCTCCAAGGCCCTAAATTAACGGTCATCTTTGGCATGCAAACTAGTTTGGGTGTGATTTTTTATTCCAGCATATTCTTTGCAACCGATTTGATGAGTGAGAAGTTTGGGAAAAATGCTGCTGATCAAGCTGTCATGATGGGGTTTAGCATCAGCGTGATCGTTCTCATTATGTTGAGTATTTCTTTGTTATTTTCTCCATC
This sequence comes from uncultured Gammaproteobacteria bacterium, assembly GCA_902595845.1. GTDB lineage: Bacteria > Pseudomonadota > Gammaproteobacteria > Steroidobacterales > UBA11654 > CACPJA01. Next base: position 178,384 of record CACJRN010000001.1, on the reverse strand, counting down.
AACGCAAGACAATCAAGTTTTCTCAACTGAGGTACACAATGCTTTTGTTAGAATATTGGATTTTACACCCAGATTTATTATTGGCTCGTTGCTTGCATATTTAATTAGTCAGAGATTTGATGTTTGGTGTTTTCATAAAATTAAAGCTTGGACCAATGGCAAACATCTCTGGCTTAGAAATAATCTATCTACGATGGCTTCTCAAACAATTGACACAACCATATATTCCTTTGTTGTCTGGTGGGGAGTTGTTGATCTGCAGACAGCGATTGAATTAGGAATAGTGAAGATGATGTTTAAGATAGGCATCGCAGCTTTTGACACACCTTTTGTCTACTGGGCCAGAAGCTGGAAAGTCGCTGGAACCGAAAGATGAGCATCGGCTTGAAGAGAAGCATGAGAGCCTGGCATCGCTGGCTGGGTCTTTTTACCTCAATTCAATTATTGCTATGGACTGTTTCTGGGCTTTTTTTCACTGTTCCCGATATCACCGATGTCCGGGGAGAGCAATATAGGCTGGCCAAAGATAATCATGAAATTGAGTCAAGCCCGAAAAACTTAGCTCCAATTCAAAGCATTATTAAAAATGACTCAGACTTTATGGATGAAGATTTTAAAATCATATTAAAAAAAAGAGCACAGTCTTGGGTATATGAAGTTCAATCAAGTAACAGAAAAACTAAAATTTTCAATGCATTCAATGGCCAACAATTGAGTTCAATCAGCCAATCAGAAGCAATCTGGGTTGTTGATAATAAGACGACAATGAAACCCATTGGAGTCGAATTGATAAATGAGCCTAAAATTGGCTCAGAATATCGAGGGAGAGATTTACCGCTCTATCGTGTAAGGGTTGAAAAACCTGAAAGTGGCGTAGTCTATATCGATCCAACAACAGGAGACATAATGGCAATCCGAACGACATTATGGCGTGCGTGGGATTTTTTGTGGTCTCTTCACATCATGGACTACAGAGAACGTGATGATTTTTCGCACTGGTTGATAAGAATCTTTGCAGCACTGAGTGTGCTGACAGTTGTCTCAGGAATCGTCCTTTGGATCATTTCGAGCAAACTGGCTCAGAATTGAGTGAATTATTTGATAATGGGGTTTTCTTTAGTCCCTAAAAAAGTTTCACATCGATTCATCGCATAGTCGGTACATGCCGTTTCAGATATCCCCTCATCGCACCTGTTTTTTGCTCTTTCAACGCATGCGTCAAATTTTTCAATAAATTCTTTATCAAATTCTTCCGGTGTTTGGGTTGATGACCCCATAAGAAAATAATAGCCTATGAAAAATAGGAAAATGACTATCAGCAACTTTGTCAAAATATCTTTTATTTTTTCAGAAACCATCACTAATCATTCTGCAGAAAGTCTGTGACGGATTTGACCCATTTGTCTGTTTGCTCATCCACAATATCGTGTGTCCCATCTGAAAGCTCCTTAAATTTAAAATCAGGCCTAAGAGATGCTGCTCTTTTTGCTGCAAAATAGATATCATCCCCCGTATTAGTAAGAATCATTGTGGGCACGTTTATAGCCAATAAGACTTTTTCAAGATCTTGAGTAAATGCTGCCTTAAAACCATGTATTTCATCGCCAGTCACTCTCAGCATTTGTATGACTCCTCGGTGCATTGCATCTAAGTCGCTCCATCCAGGAGTAAAAAGCTTTCTCCTCTCCCATAAATCAGTTAAATGAGAGCCGTTTTCCTCGAGTTTCATTTTTGGAGCTTTTTCAATCATGCTCATCAAATTGTTCTTCTCTTCTTGGGTAAGAACAGGAGGGCCATTGAGAATTAGCTTATCGACTCTATCTGAAGCAATGACTGAAAGTTCAGCAACGATACAAGCTCCGGTATGATGACCAAGCAAAGATACTTTTTCGAGCTTCAAAAATTCAATCAGATCCAAAACACACATAGAATAATCATGGATGCTTGGTTGAGTCTTCGGAGCATCGGATTGCCCATAACCGGGAGTATCGACTGCAATGACCTGAATTCCTGAGCTTGCCAAAGGCTCAAAAGCTTTGGTGAACATTTCGAGTGAACTCGGCGATTGATGGCATAAAATTAATGGTTTGCCCTCGCCAGTGACATGAAAATGAAGCTGACCAAAAATACTATCGATGTAACCTTTTCTTGATGAAATATTCATAATTCTTTTTCGCCAAATAATTTAACATGTGATGGTCTCAAAGGATATAATCTAAATCCTCAAAAAGTTAGAAAAGGCTTTTTTAAAAAATGACATCTATAGAAAATAATATTCAAAAAATTTCCAGCCTAATTGGTGCTGAACATGTTATCCAAGATCAAGAAAGTCTTCACTTTTATTCAACGGATATTTTTGGAACTGCCAATGAACAGGCAATTGCAGTTGTTCGACCTGGAAATGCTGACGAACTTATATCACTGATAAAACTCTGTATTGAAAATGAAATTACAGTGTCTACAAGAGGTGGCGGTGCGTCCTATACAAGTTCATTTCTGCCTGCTAGAAAAGAGACGGTTATCATTGATAGCCAGAGATTAAAGAAGATTGAAGTCAATGAGGAAGACATGTATGTCACAGTTGAGCCTGGGGTCACTTGGCTTGAACTCTATGAAACATTGAAGCCCCTGGGATTGAGAACGCCTCATTGGGGACCTTTCTCAGGGAGAGTCGCCACCATTGCAGGATCAATGTCATTCCACGCCATCAGTCATGGAACCAATAATGCTGTTTCAGCTGATTCCTTATCAAGTCTACAGGTAATAACTGGAACCGCGGATGTCATTGAAACAGGATCTCAAGGAAGCGACGAAGCATCGTCACGTTTTTTCAGACACTACGGACCAGATCTTGGTGGTTTATTCTTAGGAGATTCAGGCGCGCTAGGAGTCAAAACAAGAATTACTTTAAAGCTTGTAAAATATCCCGAGGGATTTGCTGCATGCTCATTTGGATTTGAGGACTTTGAGCATCTATTCAATGCGATGAAAGAGATCTCTAAACTCGGTCTGGTCTCAGATAACCATGGCTTAGATCCAAGAAAACAAAAAACAGCAATCATGGAAATGGAAAATGCCAGCACCATTGCAGCAGCTCAATCCATTATGAAGTCATCAAGAAATGTTCTTGATGGTCTGGCACAACTAATGAAAATGGGCCTGGCAGGCAGAGGATTTCTTAAAGGTTCGGCATATTCTGGACATTTCACCACAGAAGGCATCAATTCAAAAGAAGCCAAGCTCAAGTTGGCTGAAGTAAGAAAGGTTGCTCAGAAATTCGGGAAAGAAGTAGCGAACAGCATACCTCTATACCTCCATGCAAACCCATTTATGGAGCTGACACCCATTTTAGGACCAAATGGGGAGCTATGGAAACCTACTCATTCTGTCTTACCATTCTCCAGGGTATTGAAGCATAACCAAGATTACCAATCCTTGATGGCAGAGTATGAGGATCGAATGAATAAACATGGGGTTTATATGAACATGATGTTTTCATTCATTGACAGTAATGCCTTTCTCTATGAGCCCACCTTCCTCTGGCAAGATGAGCAAACGATTTATCATAAAAAGGTCTACCCGCTTGATTTGGAAAATATTCCAACCTTTGAGCGAAATCCTGAGGGCTATAAGCTTGTTCATGAAATAAAAGATCGCTTAGAGGAAATGGCAAGAAACAATGGCGCAATTCATTTTCAGATTGGAAAAGACTATCCATATTTAAAGACCAGAACAGAAAGCACAAAAAAACTTCTTTTGATGCTTAAAAAAGAAATGGATCCAAAGAATTTAATTAACCCAGGTAATTTGGGTTTTGATGAAAAGATATAAGGGGAATTACATTGAATGAAAAAAAATATGATCTCATCATAAAAAATCTAAAGGTTGTCAAACCTCAATCAGAAAATGTAGAAGAGAAAGATATTGCGATAAGAGATGGAAAATTTGCTGCCATTGAAAGCAATATTGACCCTGAGCATTCAAATGAAATATATGACGGTAAAGGCAAATTGGCATTTCCAGGCTTGGTTGATGCTCATATGCATACAGGAATTTATAATCCACTTGATAAAGATGCTGTCATCGAAAGTCGTGCGGCTGCGATGGGCGGGGTAACATCAAGCCTGAATTACATGAGAACTGGTGGGTATTATCTAAATAAAGGTGGTCCATACCGAGACTTCATGCCTGAGGTTTTTGAACTCTCAAATGATAATTTCTATGTTGACTATGCATATCATTTGGCCCCAATGGATAAAAAACATATCTCAGAGATCCCGGAACTGATTGAGGATTTCGGAGTAACATCTTTCAAAATTTTCATGTTCTATGGTGGGCACGGACTTCATGGTGCATCATCGAACCAGCATGAATTCTTAATGATTAATCCAGAGGAAAAATATGACATTGCACATTTCGAATTTGTTATGAGAGGAGTTCAAGATGCGATCACTCGTTTCCCTGACAAAAAAGATGATATCAGCCTAAGCCTTCATTGCGAAACAGCAGAAATCATGGCTGCTTATACTAAAATGGTTCAAGAAGAGAATAAACTAACTGGGTTAAGGGCATATAGTGCCTCGAGACCGCCACATTCTGAAGGCCTTGCAATATTCATAGCTTCATATTTGGCAAATGAGACTGAATTACCCAACATCAATCTATTGCATTTAACCTCAAAAAAAGCGGTGGATGCTGCAATGCAAATGCAGAGTGTATTTCCTCACATCAACTTTAGACGCGAAGTCACAATTGGCCACTTGATATTGGATGTTGATGCTGAAACTGGAAACTTGGCAAAAGTAAACCCACCAATCAGACCTCGTGAGGATGTCGAATACCTTTGGGACAGTGTTCTAAATGGAGACATCAGTTGGATTTGCAGTGATCATGCATGCTGTAAACATGAAGATAAGGTTGATTCTGAGCAAAGCGAGGATATATGGCTAGCAAAGTCAGGCTTTGGAGGTACAGAGTACTTATTGTCAGCATTGGTCAGTGAAGGCCGTAAAAGAGGCCTATCACTCAATAAAATGGCTGAATTAACTAGTCTCAATCCTGCCAGAAGATATGGACTTAGAAGCAAAGGCGACATCGAGATTGGCCTAGACGCAGATCTTGCACTAGTCGATCCTGAAAAGACTTGGACAATCAGAGCAGAAGAATCAGAATCCGGTCAAGGCTATACTCCTTTTGAGGGGCTAGAGCTTGATGCAAAAGTTATGACTACTTTCCTGCGTGGGAACTGCATCTATGACAATGAACAAGTGATCGGTGAACCCAAAGGGAATTATCTAAAAAGACCTTGCTAATAAAAAAAGCCCCATTTCAGGGGCTTTTTTATTTCTGATGTTTACAGTTTAGAACTGATAAGTCAGTTCAATACCTACTCTTCTTGAAGTACCTTCATGTGCAAAAGATCCGCCAAACTCAGGAGCAGGAATCACCTCTGCTAGATATTCCTCATCAGTAAGGTTTTTAGCATAAGCAACAAGAGTATAATTATCACCCTTGATTCCCATTCTCAAGTTCACAGTGTCATACTCATCTCTTTGAGTCTTGTCATATGCCATTGGCACGCCAAATAATGAAACTCTAGAGTTGTTCTCCTGCATCACATGGAACCATGTCGGGCCGACGACTGAATAGTCGAGTTGAGCAAAAAACTCTCTGCCATTTGCCATTGGGTAATCAAGTGATATACCTGCATTGTAGGTGTGCTCAGCATGATAAGGAACATCATTCCCAACGCTGTCTGATCTCACAGAGTTTTTAATGATTTCACTATCAATTTGTGCACCAGATAGATAAACACTAATGTTGTCATTAAGAATAGCTGAAATGGCTAGCTCGAAACCGTCCATCTCTGCCTCATCAATATTTTCAACAATTCTAAGAAGTCCAAATGGTCCGACAATGAATTCAAAAAACTGAAGATCATTTGCATTCGTATCGAAGTAAGAACCTTCAACGCTGACTCTATTTCCAGCAAGCCTTGCTTTAAATCCAACCTCAAGTGAATCGTTGGTTTCTTTTTCATAGACATCAGTGACTGCTACGGGTGAACCAGGATTAAGTGGATTAATAAAGGTATCAATCGTAGCTCTAGAGCCTGAATTATTGAAACCACCACTCTTAAATCCTTCACCCCAACTTGTGAATAGAGTTAAGTCATCACTCACATCATAAGTCAAACTGATCTTAGGCTGAAAAGCTTCAAAAGATCGGCTTTGATCAGGAATTGAAGAAGCACTACAAAGACCAGTATTAAGTGGTCCACCAGTATATGGAGGTCCATCACAATCAATGTATGTTGAATTGACGCCAGTAGGGACAAGACTGCTAACGCTTCTGTCTTCTTTGTCATAACGTCCTGCTATCGATAATTCAACTGCGTCGTTTAAATCAATGTTGACAGATGCAAAAAATGCAGTGACTTCATTATCAAAATCATCCCATACCATTTGCTCTGTTGGATTATTCCCATTTGGTGCAACATACATTCTTGGAACAATGCCTTTGCCTTTATCTGTTCCTTGGTTCACACCAACTTCTCTAGAAACGTCAAGGTAGTACATTCCTGCTGACCATCTTATTGCTTGATCATCAGGAGACGTTAATCGAATTTCAAAACTTATGTCGTCCTGATTTCTAACTTGGTACTGTGTTCCGTCACATCTTGTCGGTGTATATGGCCCGAGCAAGAGTCCATTTGGAATAGTTGGATCAGCTGCTGCAATATACTGTGGTGAAGGCAATGAAAATCCTTGACCAGCATTTACAATCTCAGCCAAAGAATCTAGGCATGACTGATCTGTAAAGAAAAAGCCCCATGCTCCACTTGTTCCATCTGCTCCGAAAGAATTATCAATATCACTATAAAGTGTCCAAGCACTTAAAGTTCCCCAATCTAACTCTCTTTCCATTTTCAAAGAGAATTCAGTAGATTTTTGATCATTGAAGTGAGGAATATTATTTACATACTCAAAATTATGATCATTGACATCTTCATAAAGAGTTGGAATACCTAGAAATGCTTCAAAAATAGGAAGAGCAAAAACCGCATTAAATTGGATTGATGATGTATCGACTTCGCCGTACCGAAGTTTTGCATCAACAGTTGTATTCTCGTCCCATTCGCCTACGTATCTTGTGACGATGTCATAAGACTTATATTGATCGACACAGTCATCACAACCTGTCCAACGATTCTCTCTCCATCCATCTGTCGTGTTGTAATTAATCATTGCACTGAATGCACCACCTTGCGGTGTAGGGCCTTCTGTCTTAGCTGTGATCGCATAAGTAGCATCATCACCAATTGAGACTTTCGCTACAGAACTAGCTACATCACTTGGTTTTTCAGTAGAAACTATAATTGCTCCTGCAGATGCGTTTCGTCCATAAAGTGCACCTTGTGGGCCTTTAAGAACCTCTATCTGAGACAAACCTAGATACTCTCTATTAAGCGCTGCAGGGTTTGTCATCACAATACCATCGATGATCAAACCAAAACTGGTTTCTGCATCACGTGCACCGTTTAAACCCCTGATGCTGACTTGCGTATCTCCAACCTCAGCTGTATCAACAATTGTTACTCCAGGTGTTAGATTAATAAAATCAGCTGCTCTTTGAACGCCTGATCTTTCAAGCTGATCAGCAGTTAGCACAGTAATCGTTCCAGGAACATCCTGAAGTGATTCCTCCCTTTGTCGAGCTGTCACAGTTATTTCCTCTATGACAGATTGAGCAAAGATTTCAGAGACTGGTAAAAGCATCATCGCTGAGACGAATGCAATCAATCCCTTATTCAAGTATTTTGACATGTGTAATACCTCAAAATTATTAAATTTATTTTCACAAATTCTAGTACTAATCATCAAAAACAGCTTGTTAAATGTGATTAGTCAGTTTTTAATACTTGCGAATTTGATGGTCTTCATTCTAAATGCAATTAATTGCCAATAAAAGTGAATAGTTCGCAAAGAAAGGTGTGTTGGATCAGTGGTTTGTTGTTTTTAAACAAAATTATGTAAGGTTTTGGTCGAAAAAACCTCACTATTAAGGAAAAAAATCAATGTTAATTATATTTTTAGTTACTTTCATCGGTCTAATGGGCTTTGGCATCATTTTGCCCCTCTTTCCTTTTTATGCTGAAAGACTTGGCGCATCACCTGAGGTCATCACATTGACTATGGCGGTCTTCTCACTCGGTCAGTTTATTGCCTCTCCTTTTTGGGGGAGACTCAGTGATTCCATTGGCCGCAAGAAAGTTTTAATTATCAGTCTGATTGGATCATCTATTTCATATGTCATGCTGGCCTTTGCAGAGACTCTTACCATGGTCATCATAAGTAGGGTGTTATCTGGTCTGATGGCAGGAAATATTTCAATCGCATTTGCCTATGTCGCCGATATCACTGATGAGGAAAATCGATCTGCAGGATTGGGAAAAGTAAGTGCCGCATTGGGTCTTGGATTTATGACTGGACCAGCGATTGGTGGTTTCCTTGCTGGCAATGATGTAGAAAATGCCAATTATGTTCTCACCGCACTCTCAGGCGCTGCCATTAATGTGATTGCTCTAGTTGGTGCAATAATCTTTCTGAAAGAGTCACTTCCAGATAAAGATAGAAAATCCATGGATGGTCTTTTTAAAATATTTAAGAAAGAGACATTCAAGCCTGGAGAAAAAATCATCATGCTTGCCTTGTCAGGTTTATTTTTTTACTCAGGGATGTCCTTGATGGAGGCCATTTTCCCGCTCTGGGCAAATCAACTCTTTATGTATGGTCCATCTCATATTGGTAGTGTATTTTTTATGTTGGGTCTGATATCTGTGATCATCCAAGGTGGGCTGATTGGGCCACTTACAAAATGGCTTGGTGAAATAAAGCTCGTTCAAACTGCTGCCATATTCATGATGATTGGGCTTTCTCTAATAGGAAGCGCAATCAGTACAGTGATATTGTGGATTGGTTTATTTTTCTATGGCTGTGGTGCTGCAATGTTTAACCCAAGTCTTTCAAGCTTGGTCTCAAAGAGTGCAAAGGCAGATGAAAAAGGACTTTTCTTAGGGCAATATCAATCAGCCTGTGCCATGGGGAGAATTCTTGGGCCGACATTCTCAGGTATCCTATTCAGTCAGGTGAGCACTTCTGCACCTCTCTATACAGGAGCTTTGCTTGCGATTCCTGTCATTGCATTAATCACAAACTTTGCTTTAAGACGTAAAAATGAGGGACTAGAATAGAGTCAGAGGAGAAAAATATGAAAAAGACCGTAGTTATCACAGGAGGCACTAGAGGAATTGGGCTAGGAATGGCTAAGGAATTCTTGTCTCGGGGACATAATGTTGTCATAACAGGAACCAGTGAGGAGAGCGTTGCAAGAGGTCTCAGAGATATCGGTGAGAATAGTGATGTAATTGGTGTTCCTTGCCTGGTTGAAAACACTGACTCAATTGAAAAGGTTTGGGATAAAGCAATCGAGAGATTCAGTACTGTCGATGTCTGGATTAATAATGCTGGTGCAGCAACCTCAAGAAATGGCTTGGAAGAACTGAGTTACGATGAGATCACAAGAACAATTGATACAAATTTAACAGGCACCATATTGGCAACAAGAATTGTGTCATCAAGAATGCTGAAACAAGGTTCAGGACAAATTTATATGTTTGAAGGCTTTGGCAGCAACGGGCAGCTTCAGAAAGGCATCAGTGTTTATGGCTCCACAAAGCGTGCGCTCAGATATTTCACAGCAGCAGCTGCAAATGAATTTAAGGATACACCTATTGTCATTGGATCAATCAGTCCCGGCATCGTTACGACTGACTTACTCTTGCGTTCATCAAAATCCAGCGAGAAGGACTGGGAAAAGGCTAAAAAAGTTCTAAATGTTTTAGCGGATCGTGCTGAAATTGTGACACCTTGGTTGGTTGATGAGGTGCTAAAAAACAATAAAAACGGAGCAAAAATAGCTTGGCTGACTACGATAAAAGTACTCGGTCGATTGATTTTTGGAAGATTATTCTGCAAAAAACAAGTCATAGATGATTGGGAAAGAGAGCAAGCAGAAAACCATTCATGAGCAAAAAAGATAAATATCGAGGCAAGGATTTCATCCGTCAGATGATCCATCATGATATTGACCAAGGTGTCAATGATGGAAGATTGGCAACAAGATTTCCTCCTGAGCCAAACGGATATTTACACATTGGTCATGCGCTTTCGATCTATATTAATTTTGGTATAGCTGAAGAATTTGATGCACCCTGCTATCTGAGATTTGATGACACCAACCCTGCCAAAGAGTCTGATGAATATGTCAACTCAATCATGGAAGATGTGAAGTGGCTTGGCTTTGATTGGGGCAATAACCTTGCACATGCTTCTGATTACTTTGAATCAATCCATGAATTTGCCATAGAACTGATTGAAAAAGATCTTGCCTTTGTCGATAGCCAGACGAGTGAAGAGATAAGAAATACAAGAGGAACACTCAACTCTCCAGGTATTGAAAGTCCATATCGTAATCGCTCAGTATCTGAGAATCTTGGATTATTCAATAGAATGAAAAATGGTGAATTTGAAAATGGAGAGCATGTCCTTAGAGCAAAAATAGATATGTCATCACCGAATATCAATCTAAGGGATCCCGTGATTTATCGTATCTTGAACTTAGAACATCAAAGAACCGGTAAGACTTGGTGCATATATCCAATGTACGACTTTGCTCACACCCTATCAGATGCAATTGAGGGAACAACTCACTCGCTCTGTACACTTGAATTTGAGGATCACAGACCGCTATATGAGTGGTTTCTTGATAACCTCAATCTATCAACCAGACCCAGACAAATTGAATTCTCACGTTTGAATGTGGAACACACCATCACCAGCAAAAGGAAGCTTGGTGAGCTTGTCGATTCTGGTGATGTATCAGGATGGGATGATCCAAGGATGCCAACCATATCAGGACTCAGAAAAAGGGGTTATCCAGCTAGTGCTCTCAGAGAATTTTGTAAGCGAGTTGGTATTACAAAAAAAGATAAGTCCATTGAAATGTCACTTCTGGAAAGTACTGTAAGAGAAGAATTGGATGCAACTTGCAATAGAGTGATGGCCATAATGAATCCTCTAAAAGTGACAATTAAAAATTATCCAGATGGTGAGTCTGAAACACTTGAAGCAAGCAATCATCCAAAGAAAAAAGAAATGGGAATCCGAGAGATGTCATTTGGTAAAAATATATTGATTGAGAAAGATGATTTCATGGAGAGTCCCGAAGAAGATTTTTACAGGCTGTCTCCAGGAGCTGAAGTCAGACTTAGGTATGCATACATCATCAAATGTGAAGAAATAATAAAAGATGAAGATGGAGAGATCATAGAACTCATCTGTTCATATGATCCAGATACAAAAAGTGGTGTTGGTAAATCAAAAAAGAAGGTCAAAAGTGCAATCCACTGGGTTTCTGCAGACCACTCGATTACAGGAAAAGTGCGCCTCTTTGAAACACTCTACTCAGATCCAAGCCCTGACTCTGATAGCCCATTGAATCCGAACTCAAAGATTGAAATCGATGAAGCTCAATTTGAGCAATCTTTGTCCAATGCCAAAATTGGGTCTAGATTCCAATTTGAAAGAAGCGGATATTTTATTCTTGATGAGATTGAGGATGAAAAACTCTCATTCAACAGGATTGTCACTCTTAAAGACACTTGGGCAAAAATACAAAAGAAAAAGAAATAATCTGTGCCTAAACCAAAGAGTTTAGCCAATTGCAATATATGATTTTGCCCGCACTTTGCCAATTAAGGTCAATATCTGAAATCAAACTCTCATCTAAAGTTATATGTTTTGGTTCAGAAAGAAGGCTTTGTTTTAATTCTTCAATTTTTTTGATCTTAGAGCTTGAAAAATAATTTTTGGGTAAAGGAGGATAATCTGCCCTACTTCCTGAGACAAAATTATTGATTTCACGCTGATATTCTTTGAGCAAACTATTTCCCCCATATTCTGGATGCCCTTGAAACAAAACCAGACTTCCGTCTTTTGATGATGCCAAATACATGCCAGCAAAATCATTGGTGGCCAATATTTCTAAATCGGTCGACTCAATTTCATTTATAGGAAAATCATAATAATGAGAGTGAGGGCCATCAAAACCATCCACAAGACCTTGGATAAGATGATGGCTTGCTTTTCCGACATCATGCTTAAAGATACCCCAAGCCTTCTCGTTTCTCATTTGTCTTTCAATGCCATATTTTGCTTTCATAATCGCATGCGTTGCAAGGCATGAGCAAAGGACAGAGTTTGTATTTTCTTCTGCCCATTCAAATACTTCAATCAATGGATTCCAGAAAGTCTCTTTTGTCATATCTTGTTGTGACGGATTGGCGCCAGAAATGATGAATCCATCATATTTCCTTTTTTGAATATCTTTGATGTGATTGTAATGTTCATCAATGTAGTTTTTGAATTCATTACCCCTCTCATCTGCTGCTACAGATGTTGGATACAAATGAACAAGAAGCTCGTCATCACTAGCAAGCATGCTAACAAATTGACGTTCAGTTGCTTGAAAGGCAGCATCTGGCATCAGATTCAAAAAACCGATATGCAGATGTCTTGAAAATGATTCACTCTTAGAATCATCTTCTTTGATAACTAATTCAGATGACTCCAGTCTTTCCAGTGATGGAAGATTTGGATGGGATACTACAGGCATGACTGTTTTAAACGACTGTCGCTATTGCATCTAACATTTCGTTTGGCGCCTCATTGACAATTGCATGACCACAATTAGGCAACATGATCGTTTGAGACTGAGGAATATTCTCAGCCAATGATTTTGAATTTCTTACGGGCGTCATAAAGTCATCCTCGCCTAATATCAACAAAGTTGGGCAAGCAATGTCTTTGCTTCTTTCAATGCCTGAAGTGTAGTCTGCACAAGCTTTTAAGTCATTGTAGATTACACCTGGTCCAGATCTCTCTAAGAGTCTTTGCAGCTTACCAATCATCCAAGTTCCAGGTACTTGAGAGCCACCCAAATGTGCAGCCTGGCTATGGGACCAAAAATTAACCATCTCTTTTGCTACATCGAGATCATCTTTTGCACTGTCAAGAAGCACATCTCCTACAGGCATAGGTATGGATGTTCCGACCATGACAAGTGTATCGACTCGATCCGGATACCTGGCAGCTAGATCAAAAGCAACCAAAGATCCCATGCTATGACCAACAATGATTGTTTTGTCTTGCTTGGTTGTATCAAGGACACTGATCACCCAATCGGCCATCCCTTCTATGGAGTCAACTACGGCACCCTCAGACCGTCCATGCCCAGGTAGATCGACTGCATGAATATTAAGGCCCTTTCTTGCAAAATGTCTTCCCGCTAGAGTCCATACGGTGTGATCCATTCCTGTGCCATGAACAAATGTCATGCCAAGATTTCCATCAACATGATCTTTGCTTCCAGTTGCTACATAGGTTTTTTTATTATCAACTTCAATATACATATGTCTCTCTCTATTACTTCTTAAGCGCTTTAGACGCTGTCCTAAAACCTTTTTCAAGATCCTCGATGAGATCATCAACAGATTCAATACCGATTGACAATCTAATTAAACCCTCAGATATGCCTGCTTCTTCGAGTGCTTCAACTGACATCCTTTGATGTGTCGTACTTGCTGGATGAATAACCAGTGATTTTGCATCACCTATATTTGCCAAGTTTGAAAACAGATCCAATCGATCTATAAACACCTGTCCAATTTCGCGTCCACCTTTTATTCCAAAACTAAAGACTGCTGTTGAACCCTTTGGCAAGAGCTCTTTTGCTAGTTCGTGATTCGGATGATTGGCTAAATTTGGGTGGCTGACCCATTCGACCATATCGTGCTGATCAAGATATTCTACAACTTTATTGGTGTTGCTGATGTGTTTATCCATTCTCACTGAAAGTGTCTCAGTGCCATTAAGAACCAAGAATGCAGAATGAGGAGCCAAACATGAACCAAAGTCCCTTGCTGCTTCATTTCTCACACGCGAAATAAATGCTGCGGGTCCAAATTCTTCGGTGAAAGATAAATTATGGAAGCCCTCATACTTATCAGTCATTTGAGGAAACTTATCGGTTGCCTCCCAGTCGAATGTTCCACCATCGACTATTAAACCTGCCATCGTTGTTCCATGGCCGCTGAGGAATTTTGTCGCTGAGTGAACAACAATATCAGCACCTAGATCAAATGGTCTAATTAAATAAGGTGTGGTGGTCGTTGAGTCAATCACGAGAGGAATTTCATGATCATGGGCAATCTTAGATACCTCGGGTATGTTGAAAACCTCAGTTTTTGGATTGGCGACTGTCTCGCCAAAAATAAGCCTCGTTTCTGGTTTTATGGCTTTCTTAAAGCCTTCTATATCATTTGGGTCCACAAAAGTAGTAGTGATTCCAAATCGAGGTAGTGTGTATTCCAATAGGTTATGTGTTCCACCATACAATGCATAAGATGCAACAATATGTCCGCCCTGATCGACCAGTGTCGCAATTGCGTTGTAAACGGCTGCTTGGCCGCTTGAAGTTGCAACTGCTCCAACCCCACCCTCAAGTGCTGATATTCTTTCTTCTAAGACTGCAGTTGTTGGGTTGGAGATTCGAGAATAGACATGACCCCCTCTTTCAATATTAAACATCGCAGCGCCTGCATCAGAATCCCTGAATACATAGGAAGCCGTTTGATAAATGGGAACGGCACGAGAACCAGTTTCTTTATCTGGTCTCTGGCCTGCATGATTGGAAAGTGTGTCAAATTCAAATGTTTTTACTTTTGCCATAATTCTTATACGTTTAATTTTATTTTAAGCGAAGCCATTAACTCGGTTTCTGAAGAACTCATTGTATAGTATTTATCTAGAATCAAAAGCCAAATCAAAGTGACATATTTTGAAAGTTTTCTATATTTATTAATGGTATCAAGGTCAATATCTTGAATTGATTCACTGTATTCTGAAATGAAATAACCAATTTCACTCTTATTCATTTGAAAATGCTCAATTGCATAAGCAAGATCAAAATAAGGCAAGTTCAATGATGCATACTCCCAATCAATAAATTGTATTCGATTATTAAAAAGAACATTTTCAGGATGTAGATCATTATGACAAAGGCAATATCCATCATAAACATTACTGAGAGAATCATATAATTCAATTGTTTGAATAAATATATTTTCCTCTTCTTTGCCTGCGAGATGCTCATTATAGGCAATCAATGAATCACGGAAGGTATGAGTGATGCCAATAAAGTCATTGGAATGAAGTGAAAAAAGGCCCTTGGCAATTCTAGAAATTAAGCGCTTTCTTTGTTTTGAATGTGAGAAATGCTCTCCTTCAATCTTGCTTGTGATGATGATCGATGTATTTTTATCAAAAAATAGTGTCTCAGGGGCGAGTTGTAAATCATTGATCTTGATCAAAATATTGGCTTCTCTTTGGGGGTTCAGATTGAAATGATTCTCTTGAATCTTGTAATGACCCAAGATCGCATTTTTTTCTTTGTACATGCAATGATATGTATCTTTGTAGGCGCCACTTTTAATTAAAGAGAGTGAGTCTAGACCATCAATTTTTAGCATAGATTCATTGAGATTCATGAAGCCTCCATCTCAGATTTCCAAGACCGATAGCCAAAGAAGATGATGATCAGATAAACAAAAAATAAACCTGCTGTTAGATATAAATCTCGAGAGATAAAAAGAAACACTGAAATGAAATCAATCACAAACCAATAGATCCAATTTTCTAAGAATTTCTTTGCAACCAAGTATGTGGTCAATACCGCACCCCAGGTTGTCAGAGAATCCCAGAACGGCAGAACAGCATCTGTGAATTGACCCAAAATGGATCCAAAGAGGATACTCAAAAACAAAATAATGCTGATGATCTTGATGTGATCATTAATGGACATTGTATTGACTTCAAACGCCTTCTCTGAATCTCCTTTTTTCCATTGCAACCAGCCGTATATACCCATAACGACATAAAAAATTTGAAGCAGCGATTCCATATAGAGATTCGCCTGGAACATGATGAAGAAATAGAGACAGGAACTGATGATCCATGCCGACCAACAAAGGATATTTTGACGAACAGCCAGAACCAAATAGAGAATTGCTGTGAAAACAGCAATTATCTCTATTGGGCTCATCATAAAAAACTAAAATTGATATCTAACTAAAATACCCATGTGTCTCAGGTCGCCTTGTCTTTCAAAAAGCGTTCTTGGAAAACTGGGTGGAACATTACCAAAATAAAAACCTCTTAATGAATAATACTCATCAAAAAGATTTCTTACCCAGAATTCGTAGTTCCATTGATCTTTTTCATAACCAATCACCAGGTTGGCAAGGGTATAGGATGATGATTTATTGTCATGAGAATCTGAATAATAAAAATCACTCTTGCCATTCACATCCATGCCAAAATAAATCGACTCTGCTGGGAACCATCTCATGCCAATTGCAAATGATCGCTCGGGCGCATGTGCTTGCGCTCTTCCATTTTGCTCATTGGCGGCATCTAAATAGTTGACTTCCGTTTTTAAAAGGCCAATGGAGGCAAATAAGCTGAGAGAATCGGTTGGATTGGATTTGATTGATAATTCCAACCCATAATTTTTTCCACTCGCTGCATTCTGGGTTAGAAATGTGAAAGTATTCGGGTCATTTGCATCCACTTGGGTTGAAGCCATCACTTGCTGATCTTTTCGATCTGAATAAAAGATCACTGCATCAAGATTGGTATTCGAAGCTCCAAATTGTTTATTGATACCCAACTCATAATTCCATAAATACTCAGGATCATAAATCAAAGTATCAGCATATTGATCATTTGAAAAACCTGTACCAAGATTGAATCCACCTGCCTTATAACCTCTGCCGATACTGGCATAGATGTTGACATCATCGCTCCATTCACTAACCAAGGATAATTTACCGCCTATCATTTGATCACTGGGGTTGAATTGCTCACCAAAAGTATCTTTATAGTGGGCTTCCCAATCTTCCCATCGCATGCCAAAACTCAACGTCAAAGTCTCTGAGAGAAGGTAGTCAAATGTTCCAAATATTGCTGTATTTTCAGAATCATAATCTCTTGATCCAGTCACATTCTTGATGTAAGGCGGCCATGAACTGAATGGGTTGATATAGGTTCCCAGATCCGTGATGTCATTTTGCTCACTCAAATCTAGGTAATACGCTCCTACAACCCATGCAAATGTTTGTCCTGATTCATAACTGATGGGATCAGAGAGTAATCTAAATTCTTGATTGAATGATCTTCTTGAGCGCAAGGTTTCAGAATAAAAATCATATGTATAAGGCGCATTATCTACTGGATTACTCCAGTCGGCATCGTAGCTCACAATGATGTCAGAATTCGTTCCACTCGTTAGACTCTGAAAGGAAAATGCTTTGGCATCATGATTGATTTTAATTCCATAGGCACTGGAATCTTGAGAATCAAATCCTGGTTTATCTGAGAGTGTGTTGAGACTGCCATCGGTTGTCCAAGAATCAGACATGGCTTCAAAATCAGACTTTTGTATGAGTAGATTGATATCCGTATCTTCATTCAGCTGATGGCTCAATTTGAGTCGAGCAGTCAACTCATCCTTACCCGTTGTGTCGTCTCGATTGAGATAAGAATTTTTTCTGAAGCCATCGTTTTGATCTTGCCTGATCGAAAAACGGTATTTTGTGTCTGGATTTTCTTGAAAAGGTCCACCGAAGGCCAATCCAACGGATTTCACTCCGTCTGAACCCAGAGTCACCTCAGACAATCCAGAGAAAATCTCGGTTGGCTCTTTTGATCGCATATAGATCATACCTGCAAGCGCATTGGCACCCATACGAGAACCTTGTGGCCCTCGATGCACCTCAACTTGCTCCATATCAAAGCTGCTGGAAATGCCGCCTTGACCAGAAAAATCAATGTCATCAATCATAAGTCCCACTGATGAATTTGGTGTGCCCTCATAGCCTGATTGTTCACCAATCCCTCTGATTTGAAAATACCTTGGACGCCCATCACTCAATGCAAAATTGAGATTTGGTACCAAAAATGAGAGTTGCTCTAAATGCTTGATTGGCTCTGCTTTGAGTTGATCCTCATTGAGAACCAATAAACTGCCGTCATTTTTCTCTAAAGCGATCTCTCGATAGCTTGCCTTGACTATGATCTCTTCGATCTCTGCTGCATCAATTTGCAGCGGAACCATGGTCATCGATAGCAAACCGAGACTCAAAGCCCTAGTAAAGGAGTTAATATAATTGGATAAAGTTATGTTTTGCATGGTACACCTCCGCCATTGAACTGGAACAGGACCGGCTCCAAATAACCAAGTCCATCACCCATTATTTTTATAATTTGGATTATGCGATTCCTCCGCCATTATTATATGGTTCAGGTTCAAAGGGTTCCCTAAAGTCTCAGGCAAAAGCCACCCCTTGCACGTGTCGCTATCATAGTATATTGGCTCAAGATTTGCTATCGTTCTCAGCATGAATGAAGAAAATAATTATGATTACAAAGCCATCGATGCGGTGGTGAATATTTGGACGAGAGAAGCCCTCTCACAAAGACCCGATTGGGGTGATGATTTCTTTGTTGGAAAAATGAATGCAAAGGACTCCCTCATGACTGGATTATCCTTAGATGAAATGCTTGAGCGGATGGAAACAGCAGGCATTGATAAAGCATTTCTGATTGCTGCTCATGCAGGAAGAGTCGGCATGCCGGGTTGTTATCACATGCCTTATGAAATTGTTGCAAGGGCGTGTGAGGAATATCCAGATCGTTTTTATGGGCTTGCTGGAATTGATCCATTTGATGGCATGGAAGGTGTAAGGGCCTTTGAAGATGCAGTTCAAAACATGGGCTTCATCGGTGCTCATCTATATCCGCACTGGTATGAGTTGGCACCGGATCATGCTAAGTACTATCCTTTTTATGCAAAATGTTGTGAGCTCGATGTCCCCATTCAAATGCAAGTGGGTCAGTCGATGGTGTACTCAAAAGAATATCGCACAAGAAGTGTTGGGCAGCCCATCACACTCGATGCAGTCGCTTGCGATTTGCCGGAATTGAAGCTCATTGGAATTCATGTTGGAATTCCGTGGCATGACGAGATGATCTCAATGGCTTGGAAGCATGAAAACATTTACATTGGATGCGATGCCCATCGACCCAAATATTGGCCGAAAAGTTTCACGCATTATGTCAACAGTTATGGTCAAGACAAAGTCATCTTTGGCACAGACTTTCCAGTCCTTGATTTCAAGAAAACAACCGATGATATTAATGAGATTGGTTTCAAACCAGAAGTCAGAAGAAAACTCATGCGAGACAATGCCATTCGCATCTATGGTCTAGATATTGAGTAACTCAATCGATATTAAAACGTTTGAGGTCGAGAAAGCCAATTGGCTCAATACTCGAGTCCATACTTCATCATTCAATGGCGATCTCAATGAAAATGAAGTGCTCTTTGAAGTCGATCGATTTGCACTGACTTCGAATAATATTTCTTATGCCGCATCAGGGGACATGTTGGGCTATTGGCAGTTTTTTCCAGCCACAGATGGGTACGGCAGAATCCCGGCTATGGGCTATGCCAATGTCATTCAATCCAATCATCCTGAAATTGAAATTGGAAACCGATACTGGGGCTTTTATCCCATGTCGACTCATCTCATTGCCAAGGCAGGTAAAATCACCAAAAGTGGTTTCAGTGATGTAAGTGAACATCGAGAAAAACTGGCACCGATTTATTCAAGGTTCGATGATGTTCGATTTAACCCGCTCTATGATGAAGAGAGAGAGGATCAGGATCTTTTATTAAGGGGCCTATTTCTTACCTCATGGTTGGTGGATGATTTCATGTTTGATAATGATCATTTTGGTGCCGATGCATACGTCATCACTTGTGCTTCATCAAAGACAAGCATTGCACTTGCTTTTGTGGCAAAACAAAGAGGGCTTAAGAAAACAATTGGAATCACATCTGAAAAAAATCGATCCTTCACCAATAGTTTGGATTGCTATGATGAGGTCTTAACTTACGATGAAGTTAAGACCATGAATAATGCTCAAAAGATCATGATTGTGGACATGGCCGGTCATTATGATGCGATGAAGGATCTGCACGAACACTTTGGTGATCATGTGAAATATTCATGCAAGGTTGGAGCGACACATCTAGATAACCTCGAAGGCGATATGAGTCAATTTCCAGGAGCAAAACCCACTTTTTTCTTTGCTCCAACTCAAGCACAGAAGAGAACTGAAGAATGGGGCGCTGGTGAGGTACAAAAAAGAATTGGCATGAGTTTGAATGATTTTCAGGTACACAGTGACCAATGGCTGAATGTCAATCGAGGCTCAGGCATGATTGAAATCAAAGAGGCTTTCAAAGATACAGTGCAAGGAAACACACCACCCAATAGAGGGCTTATCTTATCCGTCTAATGATTTGATTAGTGATAAGATAAATCAATGAATCTAGAACTCATTCTTGCCTTTATTGTTGGAGCCATTATTGGTGGTGGCATCACTTTCAAGTTATTGCCAGGATTCCTGAAATCAATTTTTAGAGAAACAGCGAGAGATGAATTATCAGAAATTCAAAATCAAATTTCTGATGACAATAAACAAAACGAAGATGATCTTTCCAAGAGGCTAGAAGCACTCAATACCGCAATCATAAAAGCCTCTTCAACTTGGGATGCAAACACTAAGAACCTTGCTCAAGAAGTCGGGGATCTAACAAAATCTCATACGCAGTGGGCAGAGGCACTGTCAAACCCTGGGCAGCAAGGTGCGCTTGCAGAAGAGTCATTGAAAGTCATGCTTGAAACAGCTGGATTTGTAAAAGGAGTAAACTTTAGTGAGCAACAATCAGAAAAAACGGATCAGGGTGATTACAGGCCGGATGTATATGTGAATACACCAGATCAGGGCACAATCATTATTGACTCAAAAGCGCCGATGAAGCTCTATAAAGAAGCAATCGAAATAGAAGATGAAAACCTAAAGAAATCAAAGCTTAAAGATCATGCTAAGAATGTTCTCGATCATGCAAAAAAGTTAGGGAAAAAAGACTACTCAGGTGCGATTGGCAAGAAAACACCTGACTTTGTAATTATGTATATGCCCAATGTTTCAATTTATATGTCTGCTATAGAGCAGATACCTGATCTTGTTGAGCAAGCTGCAAAACATAGAGTCATGATTTGCCCTCCTTCGCTTGTTTATGCAGCATTAAAAACAATCATGCTTACATGGCAACAGCAGGAAGTTTATGAGAATGCAGAGAATATAAAACAGCAAGCTTCAGAGGTGCATGCAAGATTGAAAAAATTCAATGATGACTTCTTTTCAAAAATTGGAACTGATTTAGGAAGAGCAATCAAATCCTATAATGACGGTGTGAGATCCTGGGAAAGTCGCTTAATGCCATCTGTCAGAAAAATTGAAGAGATGGGTATTGCTGATAGTACTAGAAAAATAGAAGCTCCTGAGGAAAAGCAAGAAATACCGATTGAAAAAGACTAGTTAAAAAACCTAGTATAATTTATTTTTTTCGATATAAATCAGTGACTGAGAAGTCCATAAATCAGCATCCCAATAATGGCAAGCATCATTCCGAGGCCTAAAAGTATGATTAATTTATTCGGTGTCAAAGTTTTTACCTAAACGAAATCCGAGGTAAGACCAAACGATTGCCACAGCACTTCCAACAGCTGCAACACCTCCAAGTGTCAAACCAAGTACTTGTGTAAGACCAGTAAAAAGCCAGGCCCACATGATATCCCCAGCCCTATATACAACGACATCGATGACGCTTTTCCCTTTGAATCGAACATCTCTATCTAATGTTGTAAACAACATTTCTCTTGCTGGCTTTGTGATCGCATACTCCCCTGCTCTCCTCACAACTTGCAATCCGACAACCACCCAAAGGATCGGCGAGATTGCCAATATGAGCATTCCAAAGACAATAATCATTGGCACCAGTGGCAATGTTACTTTCAGTCCAAACTTTTTGGTAAGCCTTGCAGTTCCAAACATTGCTGTAAAGACAGCTAGTATATTCACTGCCAAATCGATACCAGCCCATATCTGTGTTCTGGTGTCTTGATCGATATCTGTAAGGATATTTTTGATGGCAAAATAAACAAAGGTACTCATGCCTGTATAGATGACAATGAACATACCAATACCAAACAAAAGATTCTTTAAGATGGGTGGCTTTAGAAACTCTAAGAAACCATCCCAAAAATTTCCACCCATTGCACGTTCATTGTTTTGCTGATTGTGCCCATCTGAATCTGTGGCTTTACCAAGCAATACAGCAATTGTAAGTGGAATGAAAAGCATAGTGGATGAAACCAGTATCAAAGTCTCTGATCCCAATCTTTCTGCAAAAATTAAGGTGATTGTTGGCCCAATGATTGCCCCCAAACTGCTTCCTGCTGCAATGAATCCAAAGAGTCTCTTCGCTTGCTCCTTATTGAAAATATCGGCCATAAAGCTCCAAAATACAGATATATTCAATAAGCTGAAAACACTGACCCAAATATAGAACGCTTTACGAACAAGCTCTGTTTCAGGATTGATTTTCAAAAGTGCATAAGCACAGAAGAAGGTAAGCGAAAAGAATCCATAAATGCCTGGAACCAAATATTTAAAGTTCACTTTAGAGCAAATGTAGCTGTAAAAAGACACCACCAAAAAACTGATAAAAAATGTCATGGTCCAGACAGTACTGAGCTCAGCATCAGACCAATTACTGGAGAGTCCATCTCGAACCGCTCGGATGATGTAGTAAGCAGCCAGAATCGAAAAAATAAAAGCAAATGAGAGTATGACTGCTCGAAACTCATCTGGTTTAATTTTTGTCGACTTGCTAATTATCTGATTGATCATGAATCGCCCCTCTTCTTTTCAAGTAAATCTAGTATTGGAAGCGTACCATTCTGAACAAAGTCTAGAAATGCCCCTCCACCGGTTGAAATATAACTCATTGAATCAGCAATCCCCAATTCTTCAACCACAGCAACAGTATCACCCCCTCCAACAATGGTGAAACCTTGATTTGAAGAAACAGCGTGTCCGAGTGCTCTTGTTCCTTCTGCGAAAGAGCTGAATTCAAATACACCCAAAGGTCCGTTCCAAATGGTTGTTTTGGTCTCATTGATGATATTGCAATATGATTCGGTGGTCTCAGGTCCTATGTCTAAAATCAGATCGTCCTCACTAACTTCATCAATTGACTTGATGGTAGCCTCTGCATCAGCTGAGAATTCTTTTGCCACTCTGACATCAATAGGAAGAGGAACGTTCACATTCTCCATTTGAAGGATTTTATTCGCTGCATCGACCATTTCTGGTTCAACCAATGACGCACCAACCTGCTTCCCACTTGCAAGAAGGAATGTGTTCGCAATGCCACCTCCTACAATAACGTGATCACAAAAACTTGAGAACCTCTCAATCACACCCAACTTTGAAGAGACCTTTGCACCACCAATAATCGCTGTCACAGGTGCAGTTGGTCTATCAATCGCTTTTTTTATTGAGCTCACTTCATTTGATAAAAGCGGACCTATGCATCCCTCTTTCGCATATTGAAGCACGCCATATGTGCTTGAATGTTTCCTATGTGAAGCTCCGAATGCATCCATGACATAAACATCACATAGATTGGCAATGTTCTGAGACAGGGTCTCATCATTCTTTTTTTCACCCGCCTGATAACGAACATTCTCACAGAGTATGATCTCATCAGATTCATCATTGATTCCCTCAAGCCAATCGGTTTGAAAAGAAATATTTTTATTCAAGATCTCTTTTAACCTATTTGCGACCGGCTCAAGAGAAAAACTGCCATCTAAATGATCAGGATCTGGTCTTCCCAGATGTGAGAGTAAGATGACTTTTGCGCCCTTATCAAGTGCCATTTGAATGGTTGAAAGAGAAGCCATGATTCTGGCATCACTGGTCACTAACCCGTCTTTGATTGGCACATTGAGATCCAATCGGATCATGGTCCTCTTGCCCTGCAAATCCAATGTTTCCATGCTTGGTATTTGCATCAGTTTTTAAATTACTCAGCGTTGACCAATGCGAGTGTTGTATCGAGCATGCGATTTGAAAAACCCCATTCATTGTCATACCAAGAGCATACTTTCACCAAAGTTCCCTCTTGTACTTTTGTCATGGTTGCATCATATGTGGAAGATGCAGGGTTATGATTGAAATCGATTGATACCAATGGTCCATCGCTGTAATCAAGCACGCCTTTTAAAGCACCCTCTGATGCCGCCTTGATCACCTCATTGATCTCATCGACCGAAGTTTCTCTGGAAGCGATAAAGCTGAGATCAACCAATGAAACATTGATCGTCGGCACTCTCACTGAAAAGCCATCTAGCTTCCCATCCAGTTCAGGCAAGACAAGGCCAACTGCAGCAGCTGCACCTGTTTTGGTCGGAATCATTGATTGCGTAGCAGACCTGGCTCTTCTGAGATCGCTATGCATGACATCGGTCAAAACTTGATCATTTGTGTATGCATGGATGGTTGTCATAATCCCGCTCTCGAGCCCAATGCTCTCATGTATGGGTTTTACAAGTGGAGCAAGACAATTGGTTGTGCAAGATGCGTTCGAAATCACTGCATCGTCTTTTGAAAGGGTGTCATGGTTGACTCCATATACAATTGTTGCATCGATGTCAGTGCCAGCGGGTGCAGAGATCACAACTTTTTTTGCTCCAGCTTTGATGTGTTTGCTTGCCAGCTCTTTTTTTGCAAAAAAGCCAGTACACTCAAGCACAACATCGACACCAAGCTCGCCCCAAGGCAATTGTTCAGGATCTCTCTCAGCAAAAACTTTAATCTCATCGCCATTGACAGTGAGTGCGTCATCTCGAGCTTCTACAGAATATGGAAATTGGCCATGAGCAGTATCATATTTTGTTAAATGGGCATTGCTGTTGGCATCACCCAAATCATTGATCGCAAGAACTTGTAATTCATCGGTGCGGCCACTTTCATAAAGTGCTCTCATCACATTTCTACCAATTCTTCCGTATCCATTGATTGCTATCTTTACTGTCATTACAGTCTCCTTTCCTTTTTATCTGTTAATCATTGCCTTTAGTTTTTCGATCACATTTTCGTCTGAAAAACCAAAGTGTTTGAATAATTCAGGTGCTGGTGCAGATGCGCCAAAGCTCTCCATGCCAACCACAACTCCTTTTCGTCCTGCATATCCTGTCCACGCACTTGCCATTGAAGCCTCAATCACCATAATTTTCTCATGATCATGCGGGACCACAAATTCTTTATATTCATCTGATTGTTGTTCAAATATCTCAACACATGGCATGGATACAACTCTAATGGAATACCCTTCTGATTGAAGTGTGTTGGATGCATTAACTGCATATTGGACCTCTGATCCTGTTGCGATGATGATTGCATCAGGCTGTGAATCTTCGCTCCCTATTAAAATATAACCTCCTTTCTGGATGTTATCTGTCATTTCTTTTGATCGATTATGCTGAGGCAAAGACTGTCTGGTTAAAATCAATGCAGACGGGGTCTTTCTTTTTTGAGTGGCTATCTTCCAAGCAACTGCCGTCTCAAGTGTGTCACATGGTCTCCATACATCCAGCCCAGGAATCAGCCTGAGGCTTGGGACATGTTCTATGGGTTGATGCGTTGGACCATCTTCTCCAAGCCCAATCGAATCATGGGTCAGAACATGTATGACCCCTAGTTCCATCATCGCTGCCATACGAATCGCATTTCTTGAGTAATCACTGAATGTCAGAAATGTTCCGGCATAAGGAATCAATCCTCCATGAAGGGCTATTCCATTCATGATTGCAGACATTCCAAATTCTCTTACGCCGTAAAATATGTAATTTCCGTCATGGTCATCTTTCGTGATTGGTTTTGAAGCATCATGATATGTACAAACCGAGCCTGTTAGATCAGCAGAACCACCGATCATATTTGATTGATCTTCCTTCAAAGCATTCAGAACAAAAAGTGATGATTTTCGTGTGGCAACCACATTCGCATCTTCTCTTAATTCATCAATCAATGCATCAAGATGAGCCATGTCATTACTGACATTTCCTTCCATGCTTGCCAAGAATTCATCTGCCAGTTCCGGGTTCTCAGATTTGTATTGTTCAAATCTCTCTTTCCAGTCGTTTTCTGCTGATTGTCCTTTTTTCTTACAATCCCACGCATTCTTAATCTCACTTGGAATCTCAAACCGATCATGCTCCCATCCCAGTGATTCTCTCACATTGGCAATTTCTTCATCACCGAGGGGGGCACCATGCGTATCAGCTGTTCCAGCTTTGTTGGGTGAACCAAATCCAATGACTGTTTTGCAATCAATCAAGGATGGCTTATCGGATGCTTTTGCCTCTGTGATTGCTTTTGAAATGGCATCAGCATCATGGCCATCTACACCCTCAATGACATGCCATCCATATGACTTGAATCTTGTACAAACATCTTCATCAAACCAATCATCTACTTCACCATCAATTGAAATCCCATTGTCATCATAGATGCAAATTAACTTTCCCAGATTCAAAGTGCCTGCAAGTGAACATGCTTCATGTGAAATACCTTCCATAAGACACCCGTCACCAAGAAAAACATATGTGAAGTGATCCACAATTGAGTGATCACCTTTGTTGAATTTTGATGCCAGAATACTCTCAGCGAGCGCCATGCCAACAGCATTTGTAATACCCTGTCCAAGGGGTCCAGTCGTGGTTTCAATTCCTAGCTCAAGGTCAAGCTCAGGATGTCCAGCAGTGTGAGATCCAAATTGTCTGAATTTCTTTATGTCCTCAATGCTCAGTGGATAACCCGTTAAGTGCAATAAGGAATATAAAAGCATCGAGCCATGGCCATTGGAGAGCACAAATCGATCGCGGTCTACCCATTTAGGATTTGAAGGATTGTGCTTCATGTGATCATTCCAAAGCACTTCAGCGATGTCTGCCATTCCCATCGGCATCCCAGGATGCCCAGAATTTGCCTCTTGCACAGCATCCGCTGACAAAACTCTAATGCAATCTGCTAATTTTTTCTTTTCAATACTAATAACGGGATTGATATGAATATTTTAGACTTCTAAGTTAATGAAACATTCATTATTGTCTATGACTAATGATCGGCTGGCAACAAATTTTCATTGATTATATAAAAAACAATAATATAGATATATAATCGCGCCGATAACGGAGAAAAAAATATGACAAATCAAACATATTTAATGACATCTGAGTCTGTTGGAGAGGGTCATCCTGACAAAATGGCTGATCAAATTTCAGATGCGATCTTAGATGCAATTCTTGAGCAAGATAAAGGCTGTAGAGTTGCCGTTGAAACTCTTGTAAAGACGGGGCTGGTTGTCCTTGCTGGTGAGATCACAACAAGTGCCAATGTTGATTATGAAGCCATTGCCCGACGAACCATCAAAAGAATCGGCTATGACAGAGAAGAACTTGGCTTTGATGATCAATCTTGTGAAGTCTTATCTGCAATCAGCAAACAATCTCCGGATATTGCAATGGGCGTTGACCGAGCTGACAAAAAAGAACAAGGTGCTGGAGATCAAGGTCTCATGTTTGGATATGCAACCAATGAAACAAAAGAACTGATGCCAGCAACAATTCAGCTATCTCATCAACTGGTCAAGAGGCATGCAGATGTCAGAAGGAGCGGTGAGCTCAGTTGGCTGAGACCCGATGCAAAGAGTCAAGTAACCATTCTTTTTGAAGATGGAAAGCCCAAATCAATCGATACAGTTGTTCTATCCACTCAACACGATGAAGATGTTTCAATGAATGATATTCATGAAGGTGTCATGGAACATATCATTAAACCAATACTCCCTGAGGGCTTGTTAACTGATTCAACGCAATATCTCATTAATCCCACTGGAAACTTCATAATCGGTGGGCCAGTCGGAGATTGTGGCTTGACTGGAAGAAAAATCATCGTTGATACATATGGCGGTATGGCGAGACATGGGGGCGGCGCATTCTCTGGAAAAGATCCATCAAAGGTCGATCGATCTGCAGCATATGCAGCAAGATATGTGGCTAAAAATGTCGTTGCTGCAGGGTTGGCAGACCGATGTGAAATTCAAGTCTCATATGCCATTGGTGTTGCAAAACCAACCTCAGTAAGAATAAAGACTTTTGGTACTGAAAAGATTTCAGAAGAAGAAATTGTGCATTTGGTAAATGAAAATTTCGATTTAACTCCTTATGGAATCATGAACATGTTGGACCTGCTCCAACCAATCTATGAGAAGTCAGCAGCATATGGTCATTTTGGCAGAGAGGATGAAGCATTCCCCTGGGAAAAAACCGATCGATCCGATGCACTAAAGGAGCAATCTGGCTTGTAATTCAAGCCGAATGATGATTTAACTGTTTAATATTAAAGGAAACTGACATGGCAGAAACAGCAAAAGAAAATAAAATAGATTTGATGAACGATTACAAAGTCGCTGATATCTCTCTGGCTGAATGGGGAGAGAAGGAAATCAAAATTGCAGAAACAGAAATGCCAGGCTTGATGAGCATCAGAGAAGAATTCGGAAAGGAAAAGCCTCTGAAAGGAGCAAGAATTGCAGGCTGTCTTCATATGACGATTCAAACAGCAGTACTCATTGAAACATTGATTGAACTCGGTGCTGATATCAGGTGGTCTTCTTGTAATATCTTCTCAACTCAAGATCATGCTGCAGCTGCTCTAGCAGCCAAAGGCATTCCAATATTTGCATGGAAGGATGAGAGCGAAGAAGAATACTGGTGGTGCGTAGAAAAGACAATCAATGGTCCAGACGGTTGGACGCCAAATCTTATACTTGATGACGGAGGAGATTTAACGGGCCTCATGCATGAAAAATATCCTGAGCTGATGAAAGACATCATCGGTGTCTCAGAAGAGACAACAACTGGGGTATTGCGTCTATACAACATGGAGAAAGATGGAACACTCATGTGTCCTGCAATCAATGTCAATGACTCGGTGACAAAATCAAAATTTGACAATCTCTATGGATGTCGCGAATCACTTGTAGATGGGATTAAGAGAGCAACCGATGTCATGGTGGCTGGAAAAATTGCTGTCGTTGCTGGATACGGGGACGTTGGAAAAGGCTCAGCGCAGAGCCTTAGAGGCCTTGGCGCTACAGTTTGGATAACAGAAATCGACCCAATATGTGCACTTCAAGCTGCGATGGAAGGATATCGAGTTGTGACAATGGATGATGCATGTTCTCAAGCAGACATTTTTGTGACTGCCACTGGAAATTATAATGTTATCGATAAACATCACTTAGAGCAGATGAAGGATCAAGCAATCGTCTGTAATATTGGTCATTTTGATAATGAGATCAATGTTGATTCTATGAAGGATCATGAGTGGATCAATATCAAACCGCAAGTTGATCACATTGTTTTCCCTGATGGCAAAAGAATCATTCTTCTCGCTGAAGGACGTTTGGTAAATTTAGGTTGTGGGACTGGTCACCCTAGTTTTGTGATGTCTAACTCATTCTGCAACCAAACTCTTGCACAAATAGAGCTATTTAAAAACAGCTCAAATTATGAGAACCAAGTTTATGTTCTGCCGAAATCATTAGATGAAAAGGTTGCAAAACTTCATCTCGATAAGATAGGAGCTAAGCTGACCAAATTGACTACTGAACAAGCTGAATATATTGGTGTTAAGGAATCAGGACCATATAAGCCTGATCATTACAGATACTGATTTATTGTTGTGATGACTCTCTAATCATCTTAATCAGAGGCTCGAGAAAATTAAGCCTGATTATTGGGTCATCAATTTCTAGACACTTTTGCTTGTCTTCAATCCTAAGTGGTAATATTTCTGCAAATCGGTAACTGATCCATGCTGCGCTTTCAAAATTTTTCTCATCATCGCCGTAAATATTTACATCATCTAAGATTGCTTGGAGCAATTCTACCAAGTGCGTGAATTCTTTGGTGGGCTTGTAATCCCCTTCTCTATCTATACGCTCTATTGTCCCAATATTTAGTCCATCCTCTTGTTTATTTAGTCCTTTTAGTCTGTATTTTTGTGTTCCAATCGTGGTGATTCCCAACAGTCCGTCCTCACCTTGATCCCAATCAATTATTTTCGCAAGTGTTCCGGTATCATAAGTTTCAAACATTTTTGGATCTGTGCTTTCTCGACTAAGAATGATTCCAAACTCACTATCTTCTCGCATACATCTACTGACCATATCAATATACCTTGGTTCAAAAATTCTTAGTGGCAGCTTTGAATCGGGGAACAAGATTGTTCTTAAGGGAAATATTGGCAAATCTTCTCTATTGCTCATGATTTAGATCCTGCTTTCCAGAGCATTGATAAAAGGAAGGGAACTTTTATTGGTCATTATTAGAAAATTAAGCCCATCAGTATCGATTGATGCTAATTTATTGATCAAATCTTGATCGGATTTCACTACATGAACTCCTTCATGAGATCCAAATTCAATCTCAATATCCCATTCAAAATCATCACTGGCACTAATAAATGCATAATCAGCTTCAGAAAAAGAATTCACTACTTCATCTTTCAATGTTCCTTTCCTCATTGTATTCGAAGCCAATTCTGCCAGCACACATAACTTCTGATCAGGGAATCTTTCTTTGATTGCATTGATACCATATTTGATTGCGGTTGGATGATGTGCAAAATCATCGAATACATTGTGACTTATAAATTGATCAAGTTGCTGGAGCCTTCTCTTTACTCCATTAAATTGATTGATTGCATCAAGGATTTTATCGCCTTCAAAACCTATTGATCGCAATGCTGAGAAAGCTGAAATAATATTCATTAAGTTGTGCTTGCCAAATAATTTGGGACTAAGATTTCCATGCAATACATCGCCTTCTTTTATATGAAGATTCTCATTATTTGAAATGATTGAATAGTCAGCTTCATCGCTCATACCAAATGATTTAGTGGAAGACCAATTGCCCATATCCAATAAATCTGAAATATTGTCATCATTAATAGGCACTCTCACTTCTGTCTTTGAAGGCAAAGACCTGATTAACTGGTGAAAGTGCCATTTGATTTGGTCTAAATCTTTGAAAATATCAGCATGATCAAATTCAAGATTATTGATTATAAATGTTTCAGTTGGATAGTGGATAAACTTTGATCTTTTATCAAAAAAAGCGGTGTCATACTCGTCTGCCTCGATCACAAAATATGGTGAGCTTCCCAGTGATGCGGATGCCTCAAAATTTATTGGAACACCTCCTATGAGATAGCCAGGATCTTCACCCAACTCTTCTAGCGCAGATGCAATAATGCTAGAGGTTGTGGTCTTGCCATGCGTGCCAGCAACTGAGATAACCCTTCTATTAGCAAGAATATTTTTACCTAACCATTCTGGTCCTGAAGTATATATTAAGCCATGGTTAAGAATATACTCTATGATCTCCA
Source organism: uncultured Gammaproteobacteria bacterium (assembly GCA_902595845.1). GTDB lineage: Bacteria > Pseudomonadota > Gammaproteobacteria > Steroidobacterales > UBA11654 > CACPJA01. The sequence goes on along the minus strand of CACJRN010000001.1, from coordinate 146,768 downwards.
TATCTCTTGTCATGACATTGCCAATCACAATCAAATCAGGAGATAATTTAAGTTGATCGACATCATAATTGGGAATCACATCAATACCCATTTCATCCAACTGATCACTGATTGGTGGGTAACAATTGATGTCTGAACCGGTTACATGGTGTCCTGATTCTTTTGCAAGAACAGCAAGACTGCCCATGAACGTTCCGCAAATACCTAATATATGAATATGCATCGCTCTAAATCATTCGCCTAAAAACGAAGAATGGACCAAAAAATTAATCATCATGTAGAGAAGCGCAATTGCAACACCTGAAATTGGTGGCGAAGAAGAGCTTGAAGCGTCTTTTATCATTGATCTTGAAAAAATATGACCCATTACCATGATTGACCAGATGGCTATCATAAAAAATAACAAGGGAAGCCAAAGAGGAAGGTCAGCTGAATCAATCGGATCACTCTTACTTAGAATATCAGCAAATCTTATGATCAAAGGACTCGCGATGACATTAAATAGCGCGCCTGAACCAAATAAAGCAATTAAAGTTCGAGTGAAATCATCTTGTGTGCTAAATATCTGAGTTAAGATTCTCAGAAATACAATCATCAAAACTACATCTACAAAAAATGAACGAACAAAAACAAGCGGAGTTTCTGATACGGTAAATCCAGAAATTGACTGACTAAGGAAGTACAATAAAAAGACGACAAACAATAGAAACATTGAGTTTGGTAATGCCAATTGATCGGATTTTCTCAAGAGAATATTCCAAAGAACTTTTAATAACTGAATCATGACAAACAATTCTATTATAATTTTGTCTTTAGAATAACGTTTTAACAAAATACCAAGAATAATTTTGTACCTAATAGAAGAACAAGAAAGCCTAGATCACTTCCTTAATGATATTAAAAACGAGGAGTGTATTGCTGTCGATACAGAATTCACCAGAGTAAATTCCTACTATCCAAAATTATGCTTGGTGCAAATTGCAACTCCATCTCTGATAGCTTGTATTGATTGTTTATGTGAAATTGATCTTGACGGGTTATGGAGGCTGATCTTTGATAAGAAAATCGAAAAGATTATGCACTCTTGCTCTCAAGATCTTGAAATATTCTTCCTAATGAATGACGGTATTCCAGAAAATATCTTCGACACTCAGATTGCGGCTGCATTCATAGGTCATTCATCACAAGTTGGGTTTAAGGAACTTTTAGAAGAAGAACTGAATGTAAAAATTGAAAAGTCTCAAACAAGAAGCGATTGGAGTAAACGCCCATTGGCTAAAGCACAGCTAGAATATGCTTTTGATGATGTTGAAGATCTGATTGAGCTTGCGAATTCAATTAAAGATAAGCTCATTAAACTGGATAGACATAAATGGGTTAAGGAAGAATGTGAAGACCTAATCAATAAAAGAATAGGACTGATGGATACATCTGAAATATGGAAAAAAACAAAAGGCATCAAAAAATTGAAAAATACCCAATTACGAACGGCTATCTTAGTTTCAAAATGGAGAGAAGAGAAAGCTTCTGAGAAAGATGTCCCACGTAAATGGCTGATTGATGACCATGAAATTATTTCTATTGCAAAGAAGGAGAACCTTTCACCAGAGGCTATGCGTGATCTCATTTCTAGCAATAGACTGAGAAAAGAAGAAATAATCGAACTAAATCATTTCTTAGAATTATCAGAAGAAAACACTCCATCATCAGGTCGTTTAAATAAAGGAAAAAGAATCAAAGACGATGATATGTCAGCGGTGAGCAATTATCTTGAATCAAGATCAATTGAGCTTCAAATCAGTAAAGAAGTGCTTGGATCCAAAAAAGATATGCAAAATTTTATTGCGAATAGAGCTGGGAAGTTGAGTAAAGGATGGAGAAGAGAATTGTTGTTGAAAGATCTAGAAAATTTACTTAATTAGATGGTTTTTCATAATTCCATCAGTTTTTTTAATCTAATATAAACATCATCAACAGAACCTTGACCATCAATTGTATGAAGAAGCCCTGTTGATCTATAAAAATCAACCATCGGCTCTGTCTGCTCTTCGTATACTTCAATTCTTTTCGTAATTGATTCCTCGTTATCATCCTCTCGCTGGAGCAATTCACCGCCTTTAGAAAGGCATTCATCTATTTCATTTTCTGAGGAAAAATAAATATTCAAAGTCTTGCCTGTTAATGAGCATGTCCTTCTTCCAGACAGTCTTTTAATTAAAATTTCACTCGGTACATCAATCAATATGCTGTAATCCAATGGTTTATCTATATTTTTAAGTAGATCATTCAATGATTTTGCTTGATTGATGTTTCTTGGATACCCATCTAGAAGGAATCCACTCTCACCTATTTCTGATAACTCATTATTGATTAAATCCAAAACTATATCGTCAGAAACAAGCAAACCCTCAGACATGATCTTTTGCACCTTTTTGCCAAGTTCAGAACCAGATTCTATGGCTTGTCTAAGTAACACACCTGTCGATATTTGGCGGCAACCAAAGTCATCCATGAGCTTTTCTGCCTGAGTCCCCTTCCCAGAACCGGGAGCTCCCATCAAAATTAATCTCATAAATAATCCTCTTTTAGATAGTTTCACTATTAAAATATTGGCTGACTAGCTATCATATGCAAAATTCTTAATTTTGGAAGTTATTATGGCGCCAAAGAATGCATTCTATGCTCAATCCGGAGGAGTGACTTCAGTTATCAATGCAAGTGCAGCTGGAGTGATTGAAACAGCAAGGAAATACCCTAAGAAGATAGGAAAAGTTTTTGCAGGAAAGAACGGGATCCTAGGAGCTCTTGAGGAAAATTTAATTGATACAAGCTATGAAACATCAAAACAAATTGAGTTATTAAAATATACGCCTGGAGGAGCGTTTGGCTCTGCAAGATACAAACTGAGAGGGATAAAAGAAAACCAAAGAGAATATGAGCGATTGATAGAGGTTTTTAAAGCACACGATATTGGTTATTTCTTTTATAACGGTGGTGGCGATTCAATGGATACTGCGCATAAAGTTTCTCAGATTGGCTCTCAGATGGGTTTTCCAATTGCTTCTATTGGGATTCCAAAAACTGTAGACAATGACTTACCGATTACAGATACATGCCCAGGCTTTGGTTCAGTTGCCAAGTACATTGCTGTTTCAACAAATGAAGCAAGTCTTGATGTTCTTTCGATGGCCGAAACGTCAACCAAAGTTTTTATACTGGAAGTCATGGGAAGACATGCAGGATGGATAGCCGCGGCGGGAGGCTTGATCTCAAAGAAAAGAAATGATCCACCCCATATTATTCTCTTTCCAGAGGTTCCATTTGAAAAGAAAGACTTTCTCAAGCATGTTGATAAATCAGTCAAGCAAAATGGCTATTGCGTCATCGTGGCAAGTGAGGGAGCGAGATATAAAAATGGCAAATTCCTAGCAGATGCTGGAAGCAAAGACTCCTTCGGCCACAAACAACTTGGCGGGGTTGCTCCAGTTCTTGCAGATATGATAAAAAAATCACTCGGATACAAATACCATTATGCAATCGCAGATTATCTTCAAAGATCTGCAAGGCATCTTGCTTCGGAAGTCGATTTAAAACAAGCTTATGCAGTGGGTGAAATGGCTGTCAAAGCAGCCATAAAAGGTGAAAAATCAAAAATGATGACAATTGTACGAAAGTCAAATAAACCCTATAAATGGGCAATTGGATCAACAGATCTATCAAAAGTTGCCAATAATGAAAAAATGATGCCAAAAAAATTTATTACCTCTAATGGTTATGGCATTACCAAAGCCTGTAAAGAATATATGATGCCATTAATAAGCGGAGAAGGTTATCCACCCTATAAGGATGGTTTACCGGTCTTTTGTGAATTAAAAAATAAACTCGTTCCCAAGAGGCTAAAATCAAAATTTATGGTATGATCCACAAAATTTTTTAACAAACTTCTATATAAGAATTAAACGAGGAGTACACGATGACTGAAGGTCAAGCATTATGGATTGCATTATCTGCTTCGATAGTTGCAATTGTTTGTGGAGTTGTTTTTTCACTCCAAATCATGAAGGAATCTGATGGCAATGATCGAATGAGAGAAATTGCCGGAGCGATTCAAGAAGGAGCTCAAGCATATCTAAATAGACAATATTCCACAATTGCGATTGTTGGAGTGGTCATATTTATACTATTGGGTATAAGTGGAATTGGTTGGTCAAGTGCAATTGGCTTTGCAATTGGTGCTGTTTTCTCAGGCTTAGCAGGATATATCGGCATGAGTATTTCCGTCAGAGCAAATGTGAGGACTGCTCAAGCTGCACACCAAGGAATGAATGCAGCACTATCAATGGCCTTTAGAGGCGGCGCAGTTACTGGCTTGCTTGTCGTTGGTCTTGGTCTTTTAAGTATTGCGGGTTACTACCTCATTCTTACATCATCTGGTGTATCTGTTGATGACAGCTTGCATGCATTAATCGGATTGGCTTTTGGAGGCTCTCTGATTTCTATTTTTGCAAGACTTGGCGGAGGAATCTTCACCAAGGGTGCTGACGTAGGTGCGGACCTTGTCGGTAAGATTGAAGCTGGAATTCCAGAAGATGATCCGAGAAATCCTGCCGTTATTGCAGATAATGTTGGTGACAATGTCGGTGACTGTGCTGGTATGGCAGCAGACCTTTTTGAGACATATGCAGTAACCATCATAGCTACTATGCTGCTTGGCGGTTTGGTCTTCAGTGGTGCAGAAGCAACTAATGCTGTTATGTATCCACTTGTTTTAGGGGCGGTATCAATTGTTGCCTCTGTAATTGGAGCATTATTTGTTAAAGCGAAAGATGGTGGCAGTGTCATGGGAGCGCTCTATAAAGGTGTGATTATCTCAGGTTTACTTGCTGCAATTGCTTTCTATCCAATCACCGGAATGATGGAAATGGACATGGGCCTATTTTGGTCTGCGATCATTGGATTAGTCCTGACCGCTTTTATGGTATTGGTAACAGAATTCTATACCAGTACTGAGTATAGTCCTGTGCAAAAAATTGCTGAGGCTTCAACTACTGGGCATGCAACTAATATCATTGCCGGACTTGGGGTTTCAATGAAGTCGACAGCTCTTCCTGTACTGGCAGTTTGTTTGAGCATCTGGGGCGCTTATGCTTTAGGTGGTCTATATGGGATCGCAATTGCTGCAACATCAATGTTGTCTCTAACTGGAATGATTGTAGCTTTGGATGCATTTGGTCCCATTACTGATAACGCAGGTGGGATTGCTGAAATGGCAGAATTACCCTCTGAAATTAGAGGTATCACAGATCCATTGGATGCAGTTGGAAATACAACAAAAGCTGTAACAAAGGGTTATGCAATTGGTTCAGCAGGTCTTGCTGCATTGGTATTATTCGCTGACTTTACTGCAAACTTAGAGTCTGAAGGTAAAGCCGTTCAATTCATGCTCAATGATCCTGCTGTAATCATTGGCCTATTTGTTGGCGGGATGGTGCCATATCTGTTTGGCGCTCTCGCGATGGAAGCTGTTGGTAGAGCAGCCAGCTCAGTCGTAACTGAGGTTCGCAGACAATTTAAGGAAATCCCTGGCATTATGGAAGGCACAGGTAAGCCTGATTACTCTAACTGTGTTGACCTATTAACAAAAGCTGCCATCAAGGAAATGATAATCCCTTCAATACTGCCCGTGCTTGTACCGGTTGTATTGGCTGTGCTGATGAATATTATGATGCCAGAAGATGGTGGAATTAAAGCACTTGGTGGACTCTTGATTGGTACGATTGTTACTGGAATATTTGTTGCAATTTCAATGACCACTGGTGGTGGTGCTTGGGATAATGCAAAAAAATATGTCGAAGATGGTCATTGTGGTGGTAAAGGATCTGAGGCACACAATGCTTCAATCACAGGTGATACAGTCGGAGATCCATATAAGGATACCGCTGGTCCTGCTATCAACCCATTGATCAAAATCATCAATATTGTTGCACTGTTGTTAATCCCTCTTCTCTAATTCATCATTGATTCATATTTGAATCAAAAAAGAGGGTTACAATTCGTTACATCATGGGAGAGGATAAAATGTTAAAAAACACTCCTCTCCCTGATTAGGTCAATCTAAATATAAATGAATTACGAAAGTAGTCGCATGAGAAAAGCAGTAATAGTTCCTTTCTTATTCCTGACCTTTGGCTTAGGTGCCAAAAGTGCTTCATTGATAGAAATATATCAATTGGCAACCATCAATGATCCGTTCATAAAAGAAGCTTTGGCAAATAAAGAAGCCATTATCGAGAGCAAGCCACAAGCACGAAGCCTCATTCTTCCGCAACTGAGCAGCTCAGCAACTTTTTCAGACAGTGATGTCAATGGTCAAAGCACGTTTCAACAAAAATTCATCAATCCAATCACAGGAGATGAAACAGTACTAACCAGCAACACCGATTTCATTCAAGAATCAGAAACACTGCAATGGGACATTACTCTTAGACAGACAATTTTTGATTATGGTGTATGGATGAACCTCAGAAAAGCAAATAAGACAGTTGCACAAGCAGAGGTCGATTACTTGGCTGCTGAGCAAGATCTAATCATCAGAGTGGCATCGGCATATTTTAATATTCTGGCTGCAGAAGATACGCTTGAAGCTGAGCAAGCTGCGAGACAATCAATCGAAAAACAATTGGATCAGGCTCAAAAACGATTTGAAGTTGGCTTAATTGCAATTACTGATGTTCAAGAAGCACAAGCTGCTTATGATCAATCGATTGCCAATGAAATCATTGCAAAAAGAAGTTTAGCCACCGCAAAAGAGTCATTGAGATCCATCACGGATAGCTATCCGGGTAAGCTAAAAAAACCTGGCAACGATCTCCCATTGATCATGCCCAATCCGCAAAGAGAAAATGACTGGGTTGATACATCTTTAGAGCAGAACTTGAGCCTGATGTCGGCTGAAGTCGGTGTGGAAATTGCGAAAAGTGAGATTAAGATACAAAGAAGCGGGCATCTTCCAACCATTGGTGTCCAAGCAGCAAGAAGAGATACGGATACAGATAGCTTCAGATCTGACAGTGGAGGAGCCTTGAGCCCAGCTGACTCAGAAAATGTCAATGAGGGAGTTGGAATACAAATGACACTTCCACTCTATAGTGGTGGTCAAGTTAGATCGAGAGTTAAACAAGCTGTTGCTAGACATAGAGCCTCGAAAGAAAAGCTTGAGCGGGTTGCGAGAGAAACAACAAAGGTTGCAAGGGACTCATATCTGGGCGTTATCTCTGGGATTGCAACCGTAAAAGCCCTTCAACAATCAGTGATGTCATCGGCTACAGCCTTGCAGGCCACAGAGGCTGGATATGAAGTTGGAACAAGAACAACTGTGGATGTTCTGGATGCAAGAAGAAGGCTCTTCTCTGCTCAGAAAAATCTAGCGATCAGCAAATATGACTATATTTTAAACATTTTAAGACTTAAGCAGGCTGCAGGAACTCTGAATGTTCAAGATTTGGAACAAATTAATGGCTGGCTAATGTAGCTCTATGTGCGGTTGAATCAGCTGCAAAATCTTTTCTTTTGAACCCTTATTTTTCTCTATAACCTGCTTGGCATTATTCGTCATTTCATTACATCTTTCTTGATCATCTGATAATTCAATAATAGAGCTCGATAGATCTTTATGACTGCTAACTATAATGATGGCTTGATTTGATCGAAACTGATCTGCAATCTCTTGAACATTTTCTAGTTTAGGGCCTGTCAAAATCGGTTTCATCAATATTGCTGGCTCAATTAGATTATGACCACCAATGTCAAATAAGCTTCCTCCAACAAAGGTGACTTCACTCACAGAATAGAAGAAAAGCAGATCACCAAGCGTATCTACAAGTAAAACATCTGAATCAATCTTCTTTTCTTTACTTTCTGACCATTTACAATAACTCAAACCACTTTGATCTAGCATTTTAGAAACAACCTGGAATCTTTCTGGTTTTCTGGGGGCCAGAATTAAAAGAGCATTGGGTATTTTTTCTTTGATAGACTTGTGGGCTCTTATGGCTTCTATTTCTTCCCGGTCATGTGTGCTCCCAGCAGTCCATGAGAACCTTTTACCCATAAATTCATTTTTGAACAAATCTACATCCATGGATGAATCAAGATTGATCTCTGTATCAAATTTCAAATTTCCAGTAACAAATGTTCTCTCTTGTTTTGCGCCTAATGATATAAATTTCTGAGCATCCTCATCGGACTGAGCTGCAACAACTATGCCTTGAGAAACGCTATCTTTGAATAATCCAAAAAGAATGGAGTACTTCTTCATTGAGTCATCAGATATGCATGCACTTGCTAGAATCAAAGGAATTTTTCTTTTGCCACAATAATGATAGATATTTGGCCAAATTTCTGTCTCAATGATGATTGCAATTTTCGGTTTAGCCCATTTGAAAAATCTCTTTACAGGACCCTTCAAATCATATGGAAGATAAACACTACTGACACGATCATCGAATAACTCATTTATTAAAGCCGAGCCAGTTGGTGTCGTACATGTGAAGATTATTTTATGGCCTGGATTCTCTTCCAATAATGATCTCACCAGTGATTGAGCTGCATTGACCTCTCCATAAGAAACAGCATGGATCCAAATCGAATCATGATTGTTCTCTTTCTCATAAAATCCAAATCTCTCACCAATTCTATTGGTATATCTTTGATCAGATATGGATCTAAAAATCAAATGTAAGATCAATAAGGGTGATACCAGATATGTAAATATATCGTAGAAAAAGCGCGATATTTTAGTAGTGAGCATCATGCCATGATAATCGCTGAATGATTACCAAACTAGTTTTTTATTGAGGAATAAAAAGATCTGCTTATTAATTATTCAGATCTTCCGTAATCGACTTTTCTATAATTAACTTTAATTTCTTTGAAGCCTTCAGCAAACTCATCAACAATCTCGCCCTTAATGCCATTTCTGATCTGATTAAGGTCTCTCACAATTAATGCAAGCCTTCCCACTTCTTCAAGTGGCATATCTACGCCTCTTCTGATATCCCCTTCTGTATCCCATATTTTTCCATTGATTTCGTACATCCTATCTATGAATGTATTAACAGAGTCGCCATCTGGAATTTCTCTTTTATATGCAGTTAGTTCTTCAGAAACATCTTCATTGGTCCTCTCTGATTTGAGCAATGTTATGGTGTAACGATCTATGATTTCTGAAAGAGGCATTTTCATCTTTATACTCTCTTCTCTATCCGCACTTTGAGTAGCCGCAATTCAAACAAGTTTCACAACCATCCATGAGAACCATCGCAACAGTATTGCATTGTCCGCATAGCTTCGAGCCTTCTGGGAATTCAGTATTTACAAAGGCATCTTGCTGCTTGCTTTGATTTTCAAATTCTTGTCTTTTCTCTTCAATTAGCTTTTGTTGATGCTCATCCAAAATTGGCTCGCCTATTATTCCTATATACTTGAAGTGCCTTTCAATGACATAACCCAACTCTGCAATAATTGAGGGCATAAACTTCCCTTCGCCAGCAAAATAACCACCTTTTGGATCAAAAACTGCTTTTAGCTCTTCTACCAGAAATGCAACATCTCCACCTTTTCTGAATACAGCAGACAAAACCCTGGTCAATGCAACAATCCATTGGTAGTGATCAAGATTTTTTGAATTAATAAAGATCTCATATGGCCTGAATTTCTCATGTTCTGTATCCTGATTCAGGACGATATCATTGATTGTGATATACATTGCATGATCTGAGACTGGTGGTTTAATTTTATAAGTTGTTCCTCTAAGCATTTCTGGCCTTTCAAGGCGCTCATGCATTCGGACAACGTTTGGTTCTTCCTGTGTTATTTGTTCAGAGGCTTCATTAATCTGGGGCTTTTCTTCGGTACTGACTCTGTAACCAACTATTTTATTTTCTATTTTGACTTTAGCCATTCTTAGAACTTCCCGTAGTAACCCTCTTTCAGAGCATCAAACAAATTCGCTGCTGTGTGAGTCTCGCCGTCATATTCAATTTCCTCATTTCCAGCAACCTCAACCTCTTGCCCATCTTCTAGAACAAATACATATTTTGTTTGTTCCAAATCTTTTTCTTTAACAAGTACCCCTTGGAAAGCCTCTGGGTTAAATCTGAATGTTGTACAACCCTTTAGATTTCTTTCATGAGCATAGAGATAAATATCTTTAAATTCTTCAAACGGAAAATCAGTTGGTACATTTGCAGTTTTGGAGATAGAAGAATCAATCCATTCCTGTGAAGCACTCTGAACATCCACATGTTGTTTTGGTGTAATATCATCAGCAGTAATAAAGTAGTCAGGTAAAGCATTTTCTGCACCCTGCTCTGCATTGATATCAGCTTTTGGGTTAATTTTGTCTATATATGAAAGAAGCTCGAAAGAGTAAACATCTACCTTTTCTTTTGTTTTCTTTTTCTCTCTGATGACATTCCTAAAATAGTGATGTGCAAAACTGGGTTCAATACCATTGCTTACATTATTCCCTATGGAAAGTGATATTGTTCCTGTCGGTGCGATTGAAGAATGATGAGTGAATCTTGCGCCTTGTTTTGCAAGCTCATCGATTAATTGAGGATCTTCTTGGCCAATTTTTTGCATGTAACGACTATATTTTGCATGCAAAACACTGCCTTTGACTTTGTCTCCAACCACATATCCATCATCTAGCATTTCAGGACGTTTCCTTAGCATTTCATGTGTTACATCGAAATCTTCTTCAAGGATTGGAGCTGGTCCTTTTTCTTTTGATAAATCAAGTGATGCCCTCCATCCTGTCACAGCTAATTCCCTGCTAACCTTTTCAGTAAATTCTAGAGATTCATCAGATCCATATTTCATGGTGAGCATTGTCATTGTAGATCCAAGCCCTAAGAATCCCATCCCATGTCGTCGTTTTCTAAATATTTCATCTCGTTGTTGATCAATTGGCAGACCGTTAATTTCTACTACATTATCCAACATGCGAGTAAATACTCTGACCACTTCTCTAAATGTCTCCCAATCAAACTCAGCATCATTGGTGAAAGGATCTTTAACAAATTTTGTCAGATTAACAGAACCAAGCAAGCAAGAACCATATTCTGGCAATGGTTGCTCACCACAGGGGTTTGTGGCTCTAATATTTTCATCAAACCAGTTATTATTCATTTCATTAACTTTATCAATCAAAATAAATCCTGGTTCAGCATAGTCATAGGTCGATGCCATGATAAGATCCCATAATTTTCTTGCAGGGATTGTTTTATAAACTTTGCATGCTACTTGTCCTTCGTCATTGGTAAGGTAACCTTCTGTTTTAACCCAGTCTTTCCAAATGACTTTATTTGCATCATTCAAATCAATTTCTTTTGCTTCCGGCAAACTTGGATCTAATGGGAATACAAGTGGCCAATCTTCGTCTTCTTTAACAGCTTCGATAAACTCGTTAGTAATTAACAGCGATAAATTAAACTGACGAAGCCTACCGTCCTCTCTTTTCACTTTAATGAATTCCTCAACGTCAGGATGGCTGACATCAAACGTTGCCATTTGAGCACCCCTTCTTCCTCCTGCAGAGGAAACCGTAAAGCATGTTTTATCGTAAATATCCATAAATGATAAAGGGCCTGATGTGAATGCGCCTGCTCCAGTTACATAAGCACCTTTTGGACGAAGTGTTGAGAACTCATAACCGATCCCACAACCAGCTTTAAGAGTCAACCCAGCTTCTGTGACTTTATCTAAAATACCTGACATAGAATCTTGAATTGATCCCGAAACTGTACAATTGATAGTTGATGTTGCTGGCTTGTATTCCATTGAACCTGCATTAGACATAATTCTTCCTGCAGGAATTGCGCCTGACCTCAAAGCCCAGAGAAACTCCTCATAGCATTGATCTTTTTTATCTGTTTCTTCAACTTCTGAAAGTGCTTTTGCAACGCGTTTGAAAGTATCATCGATTGTTACATCAACTGGATTGGCATCATAATCTTTTAGTCGATATTTTTTATCCCATATATCAACTGATGCCTCTTGATGATCGATATCAAAAGTTTTAAGGCCATCTGTTTTTTTTGCTGTAGACATTCTTTTCCCTGACTTAATTTTTGAGTCCTACATGTGTTAATTCTAGTATTTCGATCACACAACATATTGTGTATAGACAATATTAGATTATTGTCAATTTTCGCTGGTTGTCAAGATTTTTCGATTTTGTTGTTTTTTATACTTTTTACTTTATATATCATATATTTATAAAGATTTTATCCAAACTATAAATAAACATTTTTCATAAAAGATGTCACACATTGTTACAAAGCAAGTAACACAATATATTGTGTTCATGATATTAAGAGTCAATTAAGAATTTATTAACATTTTATTAACAATATTGATTTCTACTATGCATAAATCCAATTGAGAAAAAATTATGAATAATGTGAATAGCGCCTTGATCATTGATTATGATTAGATAACATCTTCACTTGAATTAAAAAAGCTATAAAAAAATGGACACAATTACGAATAAACTTCTCATGATTACAGCGATTCTTTTCGCATTGGTATTTACAACTGCACAGAGCCACGATATGGACGATGAACATCATATCTTCGAGCATGATATTCATATAGAAATTGACGAAGAAATCAGCAGTGAGGAAGGCAAAGAAATGGTCTTAAAAGCCATTAGTGAAGCACTTGAGGTTGGAGAGAAAGCCCTCAGTAATGCTATGGCTACAATAAAAATTCAGACGAAACAGAACTCTCTTCCTGATTTAATTGAAGAAACTTCTCCAGCAGTTGTGAGGATTGCAATCAGAGGAACAATGCAATCACAACCAAATCCTTTCTTTGATGATCCATTTTTTGAAAGGTTCTTTGGTCAACCACAAATGCCTCGTGAAAGGGAATTTGGTGGGGGTGGTTCAGGAGTCATTGTTGATGGGGTGCTTGGATATATTATTACCAATGCTCACGTTATAGATCGAGCGGATGAGATTAAAGTATTTACCAAAGATGGCAACGAATATGATGCGGAAATACTTGGGGCTGATAAAGGCACTGATTTGGCATTGATCAAGATTGATAGTGACAAAAAGCTTCCAGAAATAACCCTAGGAGACTCAGACTCTGTTCGAGTTGGAGACTCAGTTGTTGCAATTGGTGCGCCATTTGGATTAAGCCAAACTGTTACCTCTGGAATAATCAGCGCATTGGGCAGACCTCAAATGACAGCTGATGGTTTTGGGGAAATGATACAGACAGATGCAGCAATCAATCCTGGTAACTCTGGAGGTGCATTAATTAACCTTGAGGGTAAATTAATTGGAATACCTAGCTCTATATTCACGCGTGGTGGCGGGAACATTGGAATAGGTTTTGCCATACCTGTAAGCACTGTAAAAAATATAACAAGCCAGATCATAGACTTCGGATCTGTAAAAAGGGGGTTACTTGGCGTCATTATAAGCGACTTATCAGAAGATGTTGCAGAGCAACTTGGACTTGATATTGACAAAGGCGCACTGATTCAAGAGGTATCGCCAGACTCAGCTGCTGAAGATGCTGGTCTCGAGCCAGGTGATGTCATTATAAAAGTGGATGATAAAGATATTGAGAACGTCAATGACTTGAGAAATGCAATCGGTCTAAAAAGAAGTGGCGAAAGAGTAAAAATTGAAATCATCCGAAATAATCGTGAAATTATAAAGAATGCAAAACTTGGTGAAATAGCTGTTGAACAAACTGTACAAGCAGATGAAATAAATTCACTCCTAGCTGGTGCTGAATTATCTGATTACATAGAAGACTCAGGCTCAATGTTTGGAAAATCAATGGGCGTTATTATCCTTTCTATTGAACCTAATAGTAATGCTGATAGGGCTAGACTAAAGGCCGGCGACATCATATGGGCGGTGGGTAATATGGAAGTTGGGAATCTCGAAGAATTTAAGTCTGTAACTCAAGACAAAGATATCCTGATTTTAAGAGTAAAAAGAAATGGTCGTCAATTGATCATTCAAATGAGAAAATAAGGATACTATTTCTCAACTGAACGGCACAGTATGCAAATTTATTTAGTTGGAGGCGCCATCAGAGATCGCCTGCTTGGACTGCCTGCTCCATTCGAGCAAGACTGGGTAGTCGTTGGGTCTTCTCCTGAAGAAATGGAGTCTAAGGGCTTTGTTAAAGTTGGTAAATCTTTCCCTGTCTATATCGACCCTAAAACTTCAGAAGAATATGCTTTGGCAAGAACAGAGAGCAAATCTGGACATGGATATCATGGCTTTGATTTCGATGCAGGACCAGAGATTACATTAGAAGAAGATCTTTTAAGGCGTGATTTGACTATTAACGCAATTGCTGAAGATGAAATGGGTAATCTCCTGGACCCTTATAATGGCATAGCCGATCTAGAAAATAGAGTCTTACGGCATGTCTCAGTTGCCTTTAAAGATGATCCCCTCAGGGTTCTCAGAGTAGCTAGATTTATGTCTAAGCTGAACTCATTTGGATTCAGCATTGCTGACGAAACAAAGGAATTGATCAGTGAAATAGTAAACAGTGGTGAATTGGATTACTTGGTCCCTGAAAGAGTCTGGTTAGAAACTGAGAAAGCACTTCACACAGAATCCTTTGATCTATATTTTAAAACCCTATGTGACCTCAATGCCATTAATGATATTTATCCTGACCTAAATGGCATTGATCAGGTCATTGCTAATTCCTCACTGACTGCATATAAAAATGTATCGCCTGAATTGAAACTGGCATCACTATTCTGCGCTGTGGATACTGTCAGAGATGAAAATGTGGTTGATCATTTGGATGAAATTCAGAATCGAATCAAGTTTCCGAACTCATATAAGTCATTTGCTAAATCTGCTCTAAGAACTAGAAAAATCTTAAATGAATCAAGAGGAAATCTTTCTGCGGATGATATTTATGAAATTATTCAAGCAACTGATGCATTTAGAAATCCTGAAGACTTCATACTAATCATGGAATTTCATAAACTTGCTGATGATGGTGATCTCAAAGTAAAAATAAGAATGATCGTGGATGCTTTTGATTCTTGCAAAGAAATTGGCTATGACAAGAAGTCATTCGAAGGGCTAGAAGGCGATGCAATCAAGGAAAAACTTGATGCACAAAGAATTGAAAAGATCAATTCTATATTGAAATAGTCTTATAGCTCTTATACGGGTCTTCCCAAAGTTAATTTCGCATTCAGTTTTTGAATCAATGGGTATGTGTAAAGCACTTCCCAAGATTCAACATCATCAACAATTTCAACGATTGATATTCTATCCAAGGTGATGACTTCTGGAGGGGTGTCCAACTTACTGATTACTTCTTGTTTTAGGGTTTGCCTTATATTTCCATAAAAAAGACTGATGTGAGGATTGAAGTCTTTGGGTGTTATGCTCAAAAGATCATCTAATCTTCCTTTAAGGTTAATCAGTTCAGATGACTTCTGGATCTGAACATAAAATGATTGAAAAATATTGTCTTCGATTCCATATCCATTTGTTGTCATCTCAATCTTTTTATTGGTCACAGCCAAGTCCTCTATCCCGCCTATGGTTGCCTCATCTAAATCATAAAAAGGGCCCGATAATGTCAAATGAACTATAAAATCAGGGCCATTAAACAAATCATTGACTCTCTGATGAAGTTTTTTGAGCAAGGTAAAATCTGTATGGGAAAATTCACCCCAGATATAATATGTTTTTTTATTCGATTCAATCATGATCCCTGCTTTTAGATTTTTTACAGAAGCATAAAGATTGCTGACCCGAGGGCCACCCTATAGAGAACAAAAGGAAGCATACCTATTCTCATTACAAAAGCCAAAAACCAATGAATCGTATAGTATGCGATCAAAAAAGAGAGGGTTAAGCCAGTGAGCAGATGAGCATAATTGACATCTGAAAAACCAATTAAATATAAGTCATATATTTGCAGCACTGATGCAGCAAAGATGACTGGGATTGCTAATAAGAAAGAAAACTTTGAAGATTCAACTCTTCCGAGTCCCATAAATAAGCCCATGGTTATGGTTATACCTGATCGAGATACACCTGGGATCAGAGCAAGAATTTGGGCGAGGCCAATAAGCAATCCAATTTGAAGAGTTAAATTCTTTCCTACAGAGCTAAACTTATCTGACGCAAGTAAAAGAAAACCAAATATGATACTGGTCAATGCTATGACATTAGATGATCTCAGGTTAGACTCAATCCAATCATTAAAAATCCCGCCGGCTATCACAACTGGCAGAGTAGCAATGATCAAGATCATTAGATCGGATTGCATGATGTTCTTTCCTCGATTTCTAATAGGATCCTCAATCATTTGATAAAGTTCGTCTTTGAAGTATATAAGGACGGCCAAAAGTGTTCCGAAATGCAAGGCAATATCAAATAATAGACCTTGATCATCCCATCCAACTATTTTGGATATCAATATTAGGTGAGCAGAACTAGAGACGGGCAAGAATTCAGTCAGTCCTTGGATAATTGCTAAAATTAATGCCTGTATCAGATCCATGAGTATTAAAGAGTATGCGTCAGTTGATTTAATTCTTCAAAATTGTCTCTCGAAATCCCCTTGCCGAGTATCATGCATTTAAAAATATCGCCCATTTGGTTCGGCATAATGAGTTGCTTAAGTTTTTGTATTTCATTGATGCGTAACTCATTAGAGTCGATATCATCGATTAAGTTTAATGATTCTTCATTGAGCAGAAATACTCCCTGTGATGTAAAAAGGTCAATAAAAAATCCTTCTTCAATGGCGGTATCTGCCAACTGAGTAAAATCTACTGATGCAGAAATATCTTGATAGCCTAAGTTCTGCAATGGATCCTCGATGACTTGATTCTGATAATGGCAAATCATGTTACCTTTTGACCTATCGGCTCTATAGAAATCACTCCTGACATACCCATAGTCTATGAAGAGCATCGAGCCCCTGTTAATGAGTGATGAAATCCCCCTGAACCACTTTTGAAAATCCAATCGAATCTCAGAAGTAAAACCTTCTTCAAATTTTCGATCAATTTGAATTGAAATCAATCCAATTTCATCTATCAATCTCTTACTGCTTTTTTTTGTTGCTTCTTCAAGTTCACCGTTTGTGAGTGTTATGCCCAACTCACAAATCTGTTCATTTTCGATCGTGAAACGCTTAAATGGCAGAGCATCAATCACCTCATTCGCAATCAATATTCCATCGACTGGATCCATTTCAAGAGACTCAAGCCAAGTGACTTTGTCTCTAATGCTTTTTGGCAAGCCAGAAATTAACTGCATTTGCCTGTCTTTCAGATCTGCGCTTATTTCTAGAATATAGTATCGATTTATCTCAATACCTGTTTCTTCTAATTCTTTTAGATACTCAAAAGCAAATGTCCCTTTTCCGGCTCCCACCTCAATTATAGAGGGTTCAGCATGCATTGTTAGCAATCGATTGGTCTGTCTAGCAATTGCTTTCGAGAAATATTTTGAGATCTCAGGTGCTGTTGTGAAGTCTCCGCCCTCGCCTATTTTGTGTGATCCAGAAGAATAATAACCCAATCCAGGTTCATACATTATGGTATTAAAAAATAGGTCAAATGGGATCCAGCCATCGCTCTGTTCAATTCTATTCTTTAGAAGTTGCTTGAGCATTAATGTTTGTTCAATTTCAGCATTCATTCTATGCAGTGACCACGGCTATTTTTTTAATTATCCATCATATAACTTTTGAATTAAAATAGAGTGATGAATAACCAAGATAATAAATGGGTACTGATCACTGGAGGAGCAAAAAGGATCGGTGCAGAAGTTGCCAGAACACTTCACGCAAGAGGAATGAATTTAGCTGTCCATTACAATAGCTCAAATCAAGATGCAGAATCACTCTCCAATGAGCTCAATGGAATTAGAGCAAACTCAACCTTGATTTTTGGTGCCAATTTGACTTCAGATAATGCGGTAGAGGGATTGATTCCCGATGTGCTCAGTAAAACGGGTCGATTGGATGTACTGATCAATAATGCATCAACATTTTATCCCACACCAATTGACGATATCACGCATGATGACTGGGATAGTTTAATTGGAACAAACCTCAAAGCGCCCATGTTCCTTTGTAAGCATGCAGCTAAGTATCTAAGAGAAACCAGAGGCTCAATTGTGAATATGGTAGACATTCATGCATCCAAACCATTGAGCAAACATCCTGTTTATGGGCCTGCTAAATCTGGTTTGGTGATGCTGACAAGATCACTTGCTAGAGATCTTGCACCTGATGTTAGAGTCAATGGGGTTGCGCCTGGAATGATCTTATGGCCTGAAAAAGAACCGCCAGATAATGTCAAAGAAAAAATCATTGAGCAAATTCCGCTGAGACGATCTGGATCACCCAAAGATATCGCAAATACAATAAGATTTTTAATTGAAGATGCTGATTATATGACGGGGCAGATCATTGCTGTAGATGGTGGCAGAGGTATCAATTGATCCTTGTTTATATTTTCTGAGAAGCGTCTAAATTTTCTTTTAACATATTCCACAGTTCTAAAAAGGTAATTCTCTCAGTGGGATGCATACCATTTGGGTCGAGCTCAGCGAGCGGCTCGAGAACAAAACCGTACTTTAAAATCTCATCACGAGGTATGTTTAAATCTAGATCGACCAAGTCTTCATATATTAAAACATCGATATCAAGCGTTCTGTCATTGAATGCTTTTGTCCCTGTAACCCTCCCTGTCATCTCTTCAATCCGATGGAGCTGACGAATCAATTCTGCAGGATCAAGATCTGTGTTGATTTTCACAACCAAATTTAGAAAATCAGATCCTTCAAACCCTACAGACTTGGTTTGGTAAGTCGATGATGAGTCTATTTTGCCAAAGATTTTGGTTAACTGATCCAGGGCAAATTGGATATTCTTTTCTGGGGAAACATTGCTTCCTAGGCTGAGATAGGCGGTTGAAGAAACCAATTTAAACTCCCTCTCTGGTCCTCTCAATGATCAAGCCCACATTTTCGGAATCTCTTATTGCAAAGGGCTTTGAGACTTTTAGCTTTAACCAAGAAACGTCAAATTCATCCAGTATTGTCTGAGCGATTGTTTCTGCAAGTGTCTCAATCAGTTCGAATTGATTTTCAGAAGCAATTGTTTTTATCCTCTTGGTTACGGCTTTATAATCGAGCGCATCATCAATTGAATCCGAAGCTGCCGCAATTCTGATGTCAGTGGATAGCTCCAAGTCAAAAACTACTTTTTGTGGAAGTCTTTTCTCCCATTCCCAAATACCAATGACCGTCTCAACTTCTAATTTTTTAAGAAAAATTTTATCCACCTAGTGACCCCGTGGCATATATATTCTCAATAGACCATCTTGGATTGATCTTGATTTCGTAGTTGTCATTCATGATTCCGTCTTGATATCTAAAACACCCTGTCAATGCAATCATCGCAGCATTGTCTGTACAAAACTCAATACTAGGATAGCTTACATTAATGTCCTTCTTTTCAAAGACTTCATTCATCTCGTCTCTAAGTCTCCTATTCGCTCCAACGCCACCGGCGATAATGATATCATTGACATCCATTTGACTGACAGCTCTCCTGCTTTTCTCAACCAAGCAATCAACAATTGCCTCTTGATAAGCATTCGCTATATCTGCAATGCATTGCTCATCTAGCACTTTTTTTTCCTTGAGCTTATTGACGGTGTATAAAAGAGAGGTCTTCAAACCGCTGAAACTGAAATCAAGATTGTCTTTTGGATCCATCATGGGTCTGGGAAATTGAAAAACGTTCTCATTTCCTGACAATGCTTTTTTCGCAATGGCTGGCCCACCTGGATAACCTAGACCCAGGAGACTTGATGCTTTATCAAAAGCCTCGCCTGCAGCATCATCAAGGGTTTGGCCAACCAATTGATACATTCCTCGTTCTTTGACATAGACCAATAGCGTATGCCCTCCAGACACCAATAAAGCGACAAAGGGCATTCTTGTTGTTCCGCTTTCCAACAGTGGTGCAAGTAAATGGGCTTCCATATGGTGGACAGGGATACTTGGAATTCCGAGTGAAAATGCAAGTGCATTTGCTGTAACAGACCCTACTAGCAAAGCACCGGATAAACCCGGTCCAGCCGTATAAGCAATTGCATCAACATCATTGATCGTCTTATCGGTTTCTTTAAGCAAATGATCAATCATTGGCAATAACTTACTGATATGGTCCCTGGATGCCAACTCTGGAACAACGCCCCCATAATCACGATGCAACTCAACTTGACTGAATACCTGATGTGCAATCAGTCCTTTTTCAGAGTCATAGAGTGCGGTTGCTGTTTCGTCGCAGCTGGTCTCTATTCCCAATATTAAATCAGAGCTCATTTCCTTTGCTTTTTGAATGGTTAATCTGTATATTTCACCGACTATTAAGGGTTTAAGTATATATTTATTTAATTCAACTGAAAGGTATTAGTTTTGCCATTAGTAAAAGTTAAAGATAACGAGTATTTCGATTACGCGCTGAGACGCTTTAAAAGAGCTTGCGAGAAAGCTGGTATTGTAAATGAGTATCGCAAGAGAGAATTCTATGAGAAACCAACTCAAGAAAAGAAGCGAAAGAAAGCTGCGGCTGTCAAAAGAGAAAGAAAGAGAGTGACCAGAGAGCATAATCGTTCCAGAAGACTCTACTGAGACAACTTGACACTCATCACCCAAATTCAAAACCACGTCAAAGATGCCATGAAGGCTGGCGATCGTCTGAAGCTGTCTACATTAAGAATGTTGGTTGCTGCAATCAAGCAAAAAGAAATCGACACAAGATCGGACCTATCTGATGACGACATCATTTCAATCATTGAAAAGCAAATGCAGCAGAGGCTTGAAGCAGCAGAACAGTATGAAGCAGCTGGCAGGAACGAGCTTTTTGAAAAAGAGAGTCAAGAAGCTGAAATCCTAAAGGCATATCTCCCTGAGAAAATGGGTGAGGAAGAAGTAAAAGAGATGATTGAAAAGATCATAAGTGAGATGGGCGAAATCAGCATGAAAGAAATGGGCAATGTTATGTCGGCACTTAAAGATCAAGCTGGATCAAAGATTGATATGAAACTGGCAAGTCAGATGGTCCGTGAAATCATTTCAAAACAAAGCGATTAGATAGACCTTTTACTTTTTTTCAAATCTACTTAGACTTACTAGTTAGACTTTTCTCTCTGGTAATTATTATTTTCATGCGATGGTAGAAAGAATTCCACAAACATTCATAGACGATTTGATTGATCGATCAGATATTACTGAGATCATTGGAAAACGTATTGAAATAAAGAAAGCAGGCAAAGAATATAAAGCGTGCTGTCCTTTTCATAATGAAAAAACACCTTCCTTCACAATCAGCCCAGAAAAAGGATTCTATCATTGCTTTGGATGTGGTGCGCATGGCACCAGCCTTGGCTTCTTGATGGACTATGAGAAACTCACTTTTGTCGAAGCCATCGAAGAACTTGCAAAAATGCTGGGCATGGAAGTTCCTAAGTCCAGTGAAGATATCAAAATCACAAAAAAACAAACAAATCTAAAATCATTACTCAATGAAGTCTCAGATTATTTTCAGTCAAACCTGAAGTCTTCAAAAAATGCAATTGAATATCTCAAAGACAGGGGGATTGATGGAAAGACTGCGAAAGAGTTCTGTATCGGTTATTCAAAGAATTCTTGGGATGACCTCACAAAGAAATATGGGTCAACGGAAAAACACATTGATCTAATGGTAGAGGCTGGTCTGATTATCAAAAAAGACAAAGGTGGCTATTATGATCGATTTAGAAACAGAGTTATGTTTCCAATCAGGGACAACCGAGGCGATGTCGTTGGTTTTGGAGGAAGGATTATCGATGAAGACGATGATCCCAAATATTTAAACTCACCTGAGACAAGTCTTTTTAAAAAAGGTTATCTGCTTTATGGTCTCTTCGAAGGCAAGCAGCAGATCTCTGCCACAAAAGAAGTCATCCTTGTGGAGGGATACACAGATGTTATTGGGCTCTCGCAATATGGAATTGGGAATGCATTGGCAACACTGGGAACTGCGACAACCGAAAGCCACATTAAACTTATTTTCCAAAAAGCCAATGAGCTGACATTTTGTTTTGATGCCGATAACGCTGGAAGGAAAGCAGCAATCAGAGCACTTGAGATCTGTTTGCCATTAATCAAACAAAACAAAAGTGTGAAATTTCTCATGCTTGATAAAGGAAGCGATCCTGATACAGCCGTCAGAGAAAAAGGTGCTGATGGATTTAGAGGAATATTGAAAGAATCAATCACATTAGATGACATGATTATTGAGGTTTGTGATAGCAGTTTTGAGATTGACTCATTGACTGGCAAAGCAAATGCTGCTGAAAAAGCAATACATCTGGTTCGTCAAATCAGAGAGGGAATCTATAAAGGCCTCGTTGTAGAAAAGATTGCTAAGCATTATGGAGTGCCTACAAGTAACTTTTCAACTGGATCGGCTCAAGTAGAAAAACCAAGGGAAAGAAAAGAGAGTACCAAGACTAAAAGGCCCACACTCGTACATCAAGCCATTAAAATTCTTTTACATGATCCCAGTCTAGGAATCAAACTTACACCAAATGATGACCTGAAGTTCATAGATCAAAAAGGTATAGATATTCTCAATGAAATCATAGGTTTAGTGCATGATAATCAATCCATAAAAGTGGCAACAATCGTTCAACATTTTGAGAATAAGAAATTGAGAAATTTTCTGGCAGAGCTAGCCATAGAAGAAATATTGGTTAGCTCCTCGGAAATGGAAAAAGAGTTTAATGACATTGTACTGAGCTTAAAAAAAGCAAATCTAAAAAAAGAACTCAATACCTTGCTTGAAAAAGCAAAGAGTAAATCTTTGAATAAAACAGATGAAAAAAGGCTTAAGGAACTGACAAATAATCCAAAAAATTGAGCAATATCAAGATAAATAGAGCTATAATACCCAACCAATTTTTATAAGCGGCGATAAAAATTATGACTGAAGAGAATATCAAAGAAGAAGAATTGACAAAAAATAACATCGAGGATGAAGAAAGTCTTGATCTCGATGAATTAGAGTCTGTTTTTTCTGAAGATGAAGATGAGTCGATTGATTCTTCTGACGAAGAAGAATCGCCATTTCAACTGCTACTCAAGAAAGGCAAGAATGAAGGCTTCATTACATATGCTGAGCTGAATGAAAACCTTCCTGAAGGTGTTATAGAAGCCGATCGACTAGAGGAAATAGTTGAGATGATCAGTGACATGGGAATCTCAGTTCAAGAACATGCCAATAAAGCATCTGATAATGATGAAAATACCAATGATCAGGAGACCATAAACCCAATTGAAAATGAGATTGGTAAAACCACTGATCCAGTCAGAATGTATATGCGTGAGATGGGCACCATTGAACTATTAGATCGCGAAGGAGAAATCGTGATCGCTAAAAAAATAGAAGATGGAAATAATAAAATACAAGAAACTCTCTCTTCTTTCTTGCCAGTATTGATCTTTATTCAAGAGAGATACCAAACATTAAAAGAAATGATTGCTCAAGAAGAGGACAAGGATAATAGCAAGCTTTTAGATATCTTTTCAGACTTTGCTTTTGAGAATGATGAGATCATTGAAATAAATTCTGATAATAATTCAGAGCCTGTCGAAGTCGATGTCGACGCTGTCGAGAAAGAGATCAAAAAACTCAGTAGACAAACCAATAGGCTTATTACACTGCTAGAACAAAAAGATACTGCTAAAGCTGAAAAACAGAGTGAGCTGATTAAAGAGACATTAATGGGTGTGAAAATCTCACCGAAGCTGTTTGATCTTCTTCAACAAATCATCATCACCTATATGAACGAAGTCAAACGCTTTGAGAAAGAGATCAGGGAATTGGTCGTAAATAAAGCTGGCCTTCCAATGGATGAATTCAGAAAAACATTTATAGGCAACGAAACCAAATTGACCTGGATTGACAAATATATTCGTGCAAAAAGAAAGTACTCATCCATTCTCAATAAAAACAAGGCCAAAATTGTTGCGAACCAAAAAAGGTTGGCTAAATTAGAAGAAACCTCCTTTTTAACAATTCAAGGTATCAAAGAGGTCAATCGTGAATTGAATATGGGTCGGATTAGAGCGGATCGTGCCAAAAAAGAAATGGTTGAGGCCAATTTGAGACTTGTGATTTCTATTGCTAAAAAATATACAAATAGAGGCCTACAATTCTTGGATCTCATACAAGAGGGAAATATTGGTCTCATGAAGGCAGTCGATAAGTTCGAATATCGACGAGGATACAAGTTCTCAACTTATGCGACCTGGTGGATCAGACAAGCAATCACCCGATCTATTGCAGACCAAGCGAGAACCATAAGAATTCCTGTACACATGATTGAGACCATTAATAAGCTTAATCGTATTCAAAGACAGATGATTCAAGAAAAAGGAAGAGAGCCAAGTGTCGAAGAATTGTCAGAAGTCATGGAAATGCCTGTTTCAAGGATTAGAAAAGTACTGAAAATTTCAAGAGAGCCCATCTCAATGGAAACACCGATCGGAGATGATGAGGATTCAATACTTGGAGATTTCATTGAGGACGCCACCATCGATCAACCAGATGGTGCAGCAACAAAAACTGGCCTTAAAGAAAACACGATCAATATTCTTGAGAGCCTAACACCAAGGGAAGCCAAAGTGTTGAGAATGCGTTTTGGTATCAATATGAATACAGACCATACCCTCGAAGAAGTGGGCAAGCAATTTGATGTGACTCGTGAACGTATCAGACAGATTGAAGCCAAAGCACTGAGAAAATTGAGACATCCATCTAGAAGTGAGAAGCTGAAGAGCTTCATGGGCGATAGTTAGGGCTCTAAACGAGCATATTCAATCCAATCAATTAAAAACCGGTGATCATCCGGGTTGTCTTTATTTGAGCACTCACTGTTTAGGCAAAAAGCAGTGCGATCAATCTTGTGATCATCATACTTTCCACCCACAGCAACATTGATAATCAAATAATAATCCCGATCAAAAGGATAACTGAACTCTCCAAACGCCATATCATTATCCTGAACCGTCAAGTAAGGCTCTGTTTCAGAATCCAAAAACATTTTAATGCTGCCCTCTCTCCATTCCATCGTGATGGAATGAAATTTATCCTGAAATCTGACCGATGGAGGGATGACAACATTTTGCACAATTTCATCTTTATTATGAGAACCTTCTCCGAAATGAAGTGCTGAGCCTGCAATGTTTGTGAGTCTACCCTTTGCTTCCATGATGTCGATCTCGCCTCCTTGTGGCCATGCAATGTCTTCATTAGGCATCAACCAGAATGCTGGCCAGGCGCCTATTCCTGTGGGCACCTTAAAACAAAAGGTAATTTTGGATGGGTATGTGAATTGCTTTAAATCTCGAGTCTTTATTCTAGCTGATGTATAGTCAAACTCTTTCTGAAATGCTCTTCGATGGTGGATTGGTTGGATCTTTAAAAGGCCATCTTCAATGAATAGATTCTCATTGGTATGCTCCTCTGTCTTAGCTCCTCTGTAATATTGAAGCTCTGAATTGCCCCAACCATAAACAAACTTTCCTTTATCGTAAAAGCCATTCGAGACATCATATTTCCATGTCTCTTTATCCAAGATAGTGGAATTAAAATCTTCCTCCCAAATCACGTCACTTGGATCGGATCTCTCCCTGCAATATGAAGTTTTATTTTCTCTGTAAGATTCACTCTCAACGACAATGGTGGAAACACCTTCAATTTTTACCTGGCTATACTCCTTTTTTTCATTGGATAATGAAACATGAGAGAAAAGCAAGAAGCTCAAATAAAACACTAGATTTATTTTATTTTTAAACAACTTTGTAAATTAATTGATGTGAAATTTATGCTTTTAAAAAATCAGTGATCATGCTCACTTTCTTATTCAAACCTTCTTCTGTGCTCTCGCTTGGAAAAAACCCTTTTGAAGCGTTTGGAATCAATGAAGCAGCCTTTTCTACACCAGTTTTTAAAGGGTCATCTTCAGAAGCACCACAAAAAGTATCAACAGTAATCAGTGGTAATCTCTCTGTATCCTTATGGGTAAAAGCTGCATGGTAACCCTTGTGATATGTGGAGAGCCCTTTTAGAACTTCCAAGACCAATTTATTAATGAATTCTGGTGGTGCCATAGAAACTTCTGCTCTCCTGTGTTCTGGTGTTTTTTTGAAATATGGAAAATAGATGAATTGGTCTCTGACAAAATTCCAAGCCCAAACTAAATGCTGACCAAATTCATCAGGCTTGATCTCAGGTGCATAGTGTTCAAGATACTCCTTTCGCTCTTCTTCGCTGAACATGGCTATTCCATCCAATACCAATTTTTTTACTCGATCTGGATGTTTGATTGCCACTTCGGATGCAATATGTGCCCCGGTATGACTACCAAAGAAATGACATGACTCAATATCTAATGAATCCATGACTCTAATGACACTATCAGCATAGTCTCCGGCTGATGGCCAATCCTCTCTTGGAGCAACAGAATCGCCGAAACCTAATGTATCAGGTGCAATAACATTAAATGTTGAAGCCAGCTTCTCGATTAAGGGTATGAGTATGACTGAAGAAGCCGGTGATGAATGAATCATGTACACCATCTCATTGGAATCTGATCCCGCATAACGGTAATGGATTTCGCCCTCTTCTATTCTTGTGAATGCTCTATTGATTGTCATAAATAAAAAGTATTTTAGTAAACTTGATTGGAGTATAACATTGATAATGGTGATAGAATAATCACTCCCAAAGGGCCTGTAGCTCAGTTGGTTAGAGCAGTGGACTCATAATCCATTGGTCGGAGGTTCGAGTCCTCCCGGGCCCACCATTTTAGAGGGTTTCCAAGGTTTTACTGTTCTTAAAAAGTGAGAACAGTTATTCTTCTGTTCTCTATAATGACTAAAAAAATTAATCTATAATTATTCATAGCAACTTAGATTTAACAGATGAGGTAAATATGATTGACTGGCAAAATGGCACTAAATATAGAATTTCATCAGACGGAAAAAGAAGTATCGAGAAAATAACAACTTACGCAAAGATAGAAGATTATGATCAAAAAATAATTCATAAAGAAGCATATAGAAGTGGATGGGTTGAGGTTCTTGGAGACGAAATGTCTTATTATTTAACTGATACATATGATCCTGAGGAAGGAACTGATGTTTGGATATTTCCAACCGAGGATCACGAAATCCTTGACGGTGTAGCTGATGATGTGTCATTTTCTGAAAATATATCAGAAGATGAAAAAGAAAAATTAAAAGCACTAATTACCGAGCATGGTTTTGACTCATTAGACGGTATAGGATGGGAGCATGACGACACTGAGGTTTATTTCTTTGGTGATCTAAATATAGAGGAAAAACAAAATTAAAAAGGCATAGTAGACGTTGCTCTTACAATCCCAGCTTTTTTATATCTAGCAAAAACATCATTGCCATCCCAGTCTTGGGGCATATCTGATTTTAATTTAATATCATTTAATCTAATATCCTCTGCTTTAGTCAAAACGCCAAGACGATAATACTTATTGAGAAATTCTTCTATGTTTTTTTCTGATCTACTTAAATCACTCTGAAGAAGCTTGTGAATGATTTTTACAGGGACAGAATGATCTTTCATAAGATATGTGTCCGACTTATGATTAATTGCTTCTAATGCGTTTTTTGAGATGAAATTCATTTTTAATAAACAATCTTTTTCAGCATCTGATAATTTATTTGTATTGAGCTTGTTGAACCACCTAGGAATATTATTTTTTGTTAAAAAATTTCCTTTCATCTTATAGGCAAACCAACTATCCAAAAATGTTCTGATTAATTTACCGTCAGGATTCTGAAGCTCTATATAAATTTTTAAATATCTTAAGTAAGATTCTCTCAATTTATCTAAATTTACTTTCATAGTATTTAACTTCATTTAATTTTATTTAATGAAGTTCAAAGAATATCTTAAGTTTTTAATCATAATGATTCCACTGCTCGAATGATTAGTAATCAATCAGAGCCCTCATAATCCATTGGTCGGTGGTTCGAGTCCTCCCGGGCCCACCATTTTTCATATCAAACTGATGATTTCAGTGATAACTATTGCTAAACCCACAAGACTTGAATACCAAGCATAAACAGTAACTAACTCAACATCCTTATTCATTTGTTTCCTAATAAAAAAGTGAATAAGCACAGAGACAAGATAGCTAATGCCAATAATGCCTGCAGATTGTATGAGAATACTGTTGGCATTTAAATTATCAGGAGACAAGTATAGTAGAACGCCACAAATGAGTATAAATGTACCGCCGAATGCATTGATTTTATCTAAACGCATAATTCAAAATAACTTAAACAAATGATCGAGGCTTTCTTGAAAATATTTCCTCAATCATGGGAATAAAATAATCCAAAGGCTTTTCTTTATAATCAGGATCGAATGATTTTTGATCCCATTCAGAACAAAAATCCACACAGTCCTGATAATAAGGATGATCTCTATACTGATCTCTAAGGTTTCTGTTCTCATCATAATGATGCATCCAGTAATAGCCCTGAAACAAGCCGTGATTGAGAACTATCCAATAATTCTTTTCACTGATATAAGGTCTTAGAATGGCTGCTGAAGCTTGGGAATGATTAACTGGAGAAATGACATCCCCAATATCATGAAGAAGCGCGCATACGATCGTCTCTGTATCGGCTCCATCTTGTTCTGCTCTCGTTGCTGTTTGCAGGCAATGTTGCAGTCTACTGATTTGATAGGGTGAGTCTCCATCCATCAGTTTCAGCCATTCGATAACCCTCTTGGCCAAACTTCTCTCATTTTCTGAATCATGAATTGCAATGAGATCATAGTCTTCTTTGGTTCCATGATCCATCGATGTGAATTTAACTTTATTAGTCAACTTGACTCATTCCTCACTGTTTTTAGTAGCACCAGATTATTTTCCACATTATCCATTTCATAGTATGCATCTTGAAGATGCCGCTTACCATTTGGTTTAAATTCTTCTCTGCCATGGAGTATTCGATGAGCAGATACCAATAAAATATGGCCGGACTCAAGTCTGAACTTTGACTTATATTTCTCGCTATTCACTCTGTTGCAAAGTTCATGATAAGCCTTATAAAATATGCTCACATTTTCCTTATTGGGATCAATCATTTGCATCAATTGATTGGAGTATCTGAACCCAGTGATTTCTTTTTCAGCATTGAGCCTAATCATGGGTTCATTTGCATAGGTTTCATTTTCTTCATCAAACTCTCTGAATGGAACCGCAAAATTACTCAAAACATCAAAATACTCAGGGCAATCGTTTCTCAAATCCCTAAGCACTGCATAACCATCAACTATGGTTGATCTCCCGCCTTCGCATTCATTTACAAGCATGTGAAGAGCCTGCACGCTTGGTGGCCATGTATAACTGGCGAAATCATTATGTGGCGGAAGTTCGAGCGATGTGTGTGCGATGTTATAAACATGGCCATCAACAGATACATTGTGTATGCGTTCAAACAATACCTCTCTGATGGGACCCAGCCTGGAAGCAAGCTCTTCAAGTGAATTTGAAACAGAAGGTGCGCCATTGATGACTATTACGCCTCTGGTAATAAAATCAGATATCGCATCTATAGCGGTTTCATTTTTTTGTAGAAAGTCATTCCAGTCAAAATAACTTGGTATGAAATCATTGGTCCAAAGAACTTTTTCAGGTTTTCTGGGTTTCTTCAATGATTTTATGTCATCAAAGCTTATGGATGTCTCATGACCATCAGGCCAAATTAAATGGATATGTTTCTGATCGACGTTGACACTTTTGGGTTTTAAATCAGATGGCACAGAATGAAGCATGAATCTTTTTTCTTGTGTTTCCTGAACTCGACAATCATTGCAGGGACAATTATCACGCATCCAGAGATGAGGAAGATCATACTCTGATTCATTATTGCTTATAATTCTTAATGAGGTTTGATTAACTTCAAAATCCATTTTTACACTCCCGACATTAACTTATAATAAAAAGATGAGCGAAGAAAACCTAGAAAATAATCACGTCAGTTCAAATATGAGAAAAGTTGCACTCACTGCTCTGGCAGGAACAAGCATAGAGTGGTACGACTTCTTTTTATATGGAGCTGCAGCAGCACTTATTTTTCCAACAGCTTTTTTCGGTGAAGTTCCTGCAACAACAGCACTCATACTTTCATTGTTAACATTTGCAGCTGGATTTATAGCAAGACCAATAGGTGGGATCATCTTTGGGCATTTTGGAGACAAGATAGGAAGAAAGAAAACTCTCATCAGTGCCTTAATGCTGATGGGTATTTCCTCCACATTAATAGGACTTCTGCCGACATATGCAATGATCGGCGCACTGGCCCCTATTCTCCTCACCATTTTAAGGTTTGCTCAAGGATTGGCCATCGGTGGTCAATGGGGAGGCGCTATGCTTTTGGTGACTGAAAGCGCTCCATCAAATCAAAGAGGTTATTATGGGGCTTTTGCTCAAGCCGGTGCACCTATCGGGGTTATTTTGGCAAACTTGGCTCTCATTATTACAAGTGCATTGGTTTCAGATGAATTCTTTAATACTTGGGGTTGGCGGATTCCCTTCCTCGCGAGCGCAGTTCTCATTCTTGTCAGCATGTACATTCAGCTGAATCTTGAAGACACCAATGCATTCAAAGAATTAGCGGTTCATAGAAATGAGCAGGCGAATAATGAGAAAACCACAATACAAAAATCACCGATCATAGAGGCAGTAAGAAAATATCCCAAAAGGATCATGCTGGCAGCTGGAGCCTTTATCAATATTCAGGTTACTTTTTATATTCTCATCGCATTCTTATTGGCCTATGGCGTTCAGAGTGCAGGGATGGAAAGAGATGACATGCTCACTTCGGTTCTGATCGCATCGGCAGTTATGGTACCCATGCAATTTCTATTCTCTTCCTATTCTGATAGAAATGGAAGAAGGGGCATCTTTATGCTGGGTGCTGTATTATCTGGTCTATGGGCTTTTGCTATATTCCCACTGGTTGATACAGGGAGCTTCTGGCTAATCACCTTGGCTGTCTCCGGTGGAATGGTCTTCCTTGCTATGATGTATGGACCTCAGGCTGCCTTCTTTACAGAACTATTCAGTACAGAAGTTAGATATTCAGGTGCAACACTTGGGTATCAGTTTGGAGCAATCATTGGTGGCGCCTTTGCGCCAACAATAGCAGTAAAATTATGGACAGAATTCGATATATTCTGGGTTTCAGTCTACATGTCATTTTCCGCATTACTGACACTACTATCTGTGATGGCTTTGACGGAAACGTTTCAGTCTGACCTCAATAGGACTGAATAAAAATACTTAATACGTTTTTATTGAATTTGTAATTTCTTACTAAGATTTTTAATTCTTTGAGAGTATTGAACTTCTTTTGTTTGAAAAAATAATTCATGGTTATTCTCTAGCAAATTGACCTCATATAGATAATTAACCATGATTCCTTTTGATTGATGCATTCCCTTGAGAGAAATGTCAGCATTTAGGTTTATCCTTTCTAATCTGGCGCCATTTCCTAAATGGAATCTTGCAACAGGATCATTGGGGAAACCATCTTCTCTGTCTGAATGTAAAAAATAAATTATGGCCTGCTTGAGCAGATCTTCTTCATCTATATTTTCACTGACTGACTTTTCTTTAAGCCATTTTACGAAACCTGGAACAGGTGAGAGTGTTACAAATCTTTCTAACCCTTCATTCTTGCGCTTTAATTTGTGAACAACTTCTTTGATTAAGAAGTTACCAAATGAAATCCCTGAAAGACCATCCTGGCAACTTGAAATTGAATAAAAGACTGCTGTATTAATATCATTCTCAGGTATGACATTTCTATCAATCTTGATCACCTGATCAATCTTTTTAGGCATACTATTAGTTAATGCAACTTCGACGAAGATAAGCGGCTCATTGGGTATGAGCGGATGGAAAAATGCAAAACATCTCCTATCTTCTGGCTCTAATCTTGACCTAAGATCACTCCATGAATTGATTTCATGAACCGCTTCATAGGCAATTATCTTCTCTAAAATACTCGCTGGTGTAGACCAATCTATCCTTTTTAGAACCAAAAAAGATGGGTTAAACCAATGCTTAAAAAGATTCAAGAGAGCTGCATCAAAGAATGCCAATTTGGGACTTTCTTTCTCAAGTAACCTTATCCTCTCTCTGAGTTTGACCAATTTAAGAGTGCCCTCAGGAACTGTATTTAATCTTCGGAAGAGCTCAACCCATTCAGGCTCGGAGGATTGGGTAATTTTTTCCAGATTTTCTTGTGTTTTATTCTTGGAATACTCTATAGATGCCTTTGATAAAGAATCAGAGTCTATGTCATATTTCTCTGAAAGGGTGTTAAAGAAACTAATAAATTGCTTGTCATTAAGTCCCTCTATCAAGTTAAAAAGATTTTCTGCATATACCAACGCAGATACCTCTCCACTTTTTGACATAACTGATTCTACAGCCTCATTTATATCTTGAGGAAGATTGTCTAGATCTTTTGTCCGAAAATAACGGCTCCCTAGGGCTCCACCCTTAATTGATGAAATCAGATTCTGGAATATGCTCATTGTGGGTCAGAAGTATACTAACATTCGATAATATTTACAGGAACTTCCAATACATTCGTTGCAAGTCCGCCACGAGATGTCTCTTTATAACGGAGATGCATATCTTCACCAGTTTTTCTCATTGTACGAATCACTCTATCTAATGAAACAAAGTGAGTTCCGTCTCCTTGAAGAGCCATTCGAGCAGCATGAATTGCTTTGACTGAAGCAGAAGCATTGCGTTCAATGCATGGTATCTGCACCAATCCACCTATCGGATCACAAGTGAGGCCTAAATTATGCTCCATTGCAATTTCAGCCGCATTTTCAACTTGCGAAGGTGTCCCTCCAAGTACTTCCGCCAATGCTCCAGCTGCCATTGAACAGGCTGAACCGACTTCGCCCTGACACCCAACTTCAGCACCACTAATTGATGCATTCTTTTTGTAAAGTATGCCTATTGCAGCTGCAGTTAATAGAAACCGAACCACACCATCTTCATCCGCATCTGGAACAAAATTCATGTAATAGTGCAAAACAGCTGGGATGATACCTGCTGCTCCATTTGTAGGAGCTGTCACCACTGTACCACCTGCTGCATTCTCTTCATTGGTTGCTAAGGCATAAAGAGTTACCCAGTCGAGAATAGTTAATGGATCATCAGGATTTTTTTCTGATTTTTCTGTCAATTGTAAATATAGCTTATTAGACCGACGCTCCACATTCAAACCACCTGGAAGAACACCTTCATTGTTAATACCTCGATTGACTACTGCTTGCATCACCGACCATAAATGAAGAAGTTCTTTGCGAATTTTGCTTTCTGATCTCCATGCGCTTTCATTTGCTAACATGATATCGGATATATTCAGTGACTCATTCTCACAATATTCGAGAAGCTGAGCAGCCTTATCGTAAGGGAAAGTGATCTTGGTTTCATCCTCTGTGATAAGATCTCTATCCTCTTTTGAATCATCGACAACAAAGCCACCTCCAACAGAATAATAGGTCTTCTTTGCTATCTCTTTATTTTTTTTATCATAGGCGGAGAATGTCATACCATTGGGATGAAAAGGGAGTGATTTCCTTCTATAGAGCTTCTGATCTGCTACACGATCATAATTGATCACATGTTTTCCAAGTAGATTTAACTGTCCTTCGGAATCAATTTTTTCAATCCGGCTTGAGATCAATGTTGCATCAACCTTATCAGGCTCCTCTCCTTCCAAACCTAGGATTATAGCTTTGGGTGTTCCGTGTGCTTTACCTGTGGCACCAAGAGAACCGTACATCTCAGACTTAATTCGAGTCACGTTTTTCAATTGCTTAGAATTTTCGACATCAAGTATGAATTTTCTTGCAGCAATCATAGGCCCAACAGTATGTGAGCTGGATGGCCCAATACCAATTTTAAAGAGATCAAAAACACTAATTGCCATAATACTTATTTCAAACTATCAACTTGATTTAATTAGCTCAAGATCTTCAGTCTTTATAAGTTCAGGCCCAAGGCCATCCAATAAAGGTGAAAGATGCTTTGCATATGGTTTCCATCGATGCATACCAGACTTATTAATTGGTTTACGGACCTGTTCTGAGCTAGCCGTTCTGACAGATCTGTCTGTTTCATAAAAAGTGATGCAAGATTCCTCAAAAGGCAATTCCAAGAAATCTAGCATCCTTAAAACTTGGCCTTCTAGATCGTCAATGATGTCCTCATTATTCACTCTCAAGATTTTATTTGGTAAAACAGCATCCCAATGATCCATAAGCTGAACATAACTTTTATAGTAACTGCCCGCCTCAGCCAATCCATAAGTGAACTCCTGTCCTTGAG
Organism: uncultured Gammaproteobacteria bacterium; assembly: GCA_902595845.1. Taxonomy (GTDB): domain Bacteria; phylum Pseudomonadota; class Gammaproteobacteria; order Steroidobacterales; family UBA11654; genus CACPJA01. Next base: position 112,198 of record CACJRN010000001.1, on the reverse strand, counting down.
CAAACAACTGCTTGAACATACTGAAGCAGCAATCCAGTGGATATCTCCTTGCATCGATAATTTTTGCATTTGGCATGATTAAATGAATCAATCCTATGTGTCGAAAATTGTTTGGCATTTTATCGGTAAATCTTGGCGCTTCTTTTCGATGCATTTTTGTATCTTCAATAAACTTTTTTCCCATCTCTACTCTTTTGTCAGGAGAAAGATGTTCCATGCTTTTTGGGTAATTTCCTTCCTTACCATATATATCGTCTCCTCTGAGACTTTGGGCCATGGATAGAATGTTCGGTAACTCAAGGGTTCCATCAATCATTGAATGCGAGGCCAAGATTTGTTCAATTAAGGTCGAACCCGCTCTGGGAAGTCCCAGAATAAAGATTGGATCTTCTGTCTCATAACCACCATTGCCGTGACTCTCAAAAAATGACTCATCACATACATCAATTTGTGCCTGCAGCTCTTTATCCATTCTCTCAATGGAATATTTGCTTTGCTTATTCTTAATCTTATTGCCTGAATCAAGATGAAAAAAAGCTTCATCATATTCACCTATTGCTTCAGACCCTTGTGCCAATGCAAAGTGAAAATAGGCTTTGTCTCGAAGCGTTAGATCAACTCTTTTTAGCTGTTCCCTCATGATGTTCAATTCATTCTCACTGAATGCATATGTTTTTAAGTTTGCCAATGAAAAAAAAGCTTCGCCATGATCTTGCTTGACTTGATATGCAGTTTGGTAACTCTTGATTGCTCGCTCTGTTTCTCCCAATGTTTTTTGTGCATGGCCCTTGGAGGTGAGAATACTGAAGTTGTAAGGATTCTTATGAAGGATTTCATCGAATAGATCAATTGCCCCATTATGATCACCGTTTTGCATAATCTCACTCGCTTTCTGAGCTTGATATGAGAGATTTTCTGGGAATTGATCACAAAGTATGTTGACCTGCTCCATGGTCTCTGCAAATTTCTGTTTCTTTCTAAGAATCATTGCATATTTCATTCTTAGCTCACCATCGTTGGGTTCAAATTTAACAGCGCTTTCAAGGAGGAATTCTGCGTCATCAAAATAACCCAGTCTATCGGCGATGTCTGATAATAGTGACATTGCATATGTATTGGTCGGATTTTGCTTGAGAAATTCTCTGCATTTTTCTTCTGCAATACCCAATTTTCCCTCATTAAGGATCTGACTTATAAAGAGCAAAGTGTTTGGCATTGTCTCCAATGTATTCATCTGCATATATGCGTGATCAGCAGCAGGTTTATTGTCATTTTTTTTGAAATAAGAATACAAAGCCTTCCAAGATGCCGGTAAAGCAGGGTTTAATTCACATGCTTGCCTATAATATCTAATTGCATTTTCTTCATCCCCTGCGTCTCTATTCAAATGGCCAAGCTCTTGGTATGCCCTGCCCATATCTGGCGCATTGGTAAGCAGTCTCTCAATAAATTTCTTTGAATCATCAAAGTTTTTTAGATATCTAGAACTTACCGCAGATAAATATAAACTATCAATATGGTTTGGATCTTCTGCAAGATTCATCTTCAATAATCGAAGCGCTTCTACAAATTTAGCTTCTCTTACTGCTCTTGTTGCTTTTGATACATCTAGTGCCATTTCTTCTTGGGTAAAAATAAATAATTCATGCTCCAATTAAAAAGGGAGCCTAAGCTCCCTTTCTAAAATTTTAGCTTCTGTTAAAAACTAAAAGTTCATTTTATATCTGATACCCATTGTCATTGGCCTTATGTATGCCACACGCTGTCTATCAAATACGAAGGTATTACTGATTTCACCTCTTTCGTCTGTAACGTTATCGATGTAAAACTCAGTGGTACTCTCACCATTACTCATACCTATGCGAATATCTACATAGCTGTACTGTTGTTGCACAGCTCTGTTCATTTCCATGATGTCTGAGTAACTATCACCAGAGTGAGTGACTTGTAACTGAGCATGGCCAGTGTATCCGTCAGCCATCTCCCATTCTTGTCTAACTCTCATATTAGCTTGGAATGTTGGTGCAAATGCCAATTCAGATCCAACGACCACGTCATTGGTTGGTACCAGTTTTTTTGTAATTTCAGTATCTAACATTGAGAAAGCACCAGATATTGTCAGACCTTCTTTGTCAGCATAGTATGTAAAGTCACCTTCTACACCAGTGATTTCGGCATCTGCTGCATTATCAGAGAAGAACAGGTTAACAATACTTGGGTCAAAGACTGTTGATTGAAGTCCCTCTATATCAACAAAGAAAGCACTACCATTGAATCTTAGCTGGCCGTCCATAAGAACAGTTTTCCAACCAAACTCATAGTTTGTGATTTCATCTGAATCAATTGATGGAGGCACTGTATATGATCCATCAGGGCTTGTTCTACCAACAGGTCTGTTTAGAAGACCTGGCCTAAACCCTTCAGACCATGTTACATAATACATAACCTCATCACTTGGATTCCAAGAATAAGTCACTTTACCAATCACACCATCAGTGGATGCTTTGTCTGGATAACCATTTGCATTTCCTGGTGCATACTGTGCTGATAGATTAGATCCAAATTGCTGAGTATCAGGAGCTCCAAATCCATTGTAAAATGATGAGTTAGCACTTCCTTCAAAATCAACTTCAATGTCATACCATCTAGCACCTAAAGTTAACTCTGATGTATCACTCAATGCAATATTAAGCTCTCCAAAGAATCCTTTTTGCTCATCGGTTCTCTTAATGTCATTGAAGAAAATAACAGGCTCACAGAATGGTCCAGCTGAGAACCATCCAGGTGATGCGTTATTGATTGAACCAGTTGCTGATGTATCAGTCAGAGCATAGTTACAAGCATAAGTTATGTCATTATCAACTGAGCTTGGATAAGTGAACAAATTCAACTCAGTGAGTTCAGTATCACTCATGAAAGCACCTGCTGTAAGTGACATAGTGTCACTGATATCAGTATTGATTCTTATCTCATGACTTTTTACTTCTGTATTCGTTGTAGAGTCAACAAGTAAGTTTGGAGCGCCACAAGTTCCAGTTGGAACATTGCCTGGTGCAAATTTTGTATAAGTCACATAGTAATCACAGATGTAATATGGAAGATACTGACCTACGAATAAATAATCCGTGTAGTCGACCATCTGATCAGTTGCTCTATCGGTATAGGCTCCAGCATATACAACTTCAAGATCTCCAACTAAACCTTCTAGAGTCAAGCTCATGTTGTCATATTCATCATTGATTTCATTTGCTGTGTATGTGCGAATCTCTAGATCACCTAAAGTCGGATCAGCAAAGAACACTCCATCTGCATCGACTGTTTGATGAGCAAGTACAAGATTTGCACTCCATTCATCACTCAAGTCTTGAGCAAGAGACGCTCTGAAACCTTTATACTCAACTCCGTTCGCATCTTCTTCAACGATTGCATTCGCTGGAATAAGATTTGCTCCGGAAAGGTCAGCGCCAGCTTGGAAGCCAGCTCTGGATCCTGAAACAGGAAGACCATTCTCTCTCACGGTACCTGCTGGTCTGAAACGAGCTGACTCACTCGCATCAACAGAACCAGCGACTTGATCGATGTAACCACCTTTATCATCCATATAGGCAACAACTCTCAAAGCAGTGCTTTCTCCAAGAGGAATATTTGTCATTGCTTCAACTTTCGTTCCTGTATCGCCTTCAGGTGTAAATCTGTATTCAAATTCAACATTACTTTCACTCACGCCCATTTTAGGCTTATTGGTAATCAATCTAACAACACCCGCCTGTGAACTCGCTCCGAAAAGCGTTCCTTGGGGACCCGAAAGAACCTCAATACGTGCCACATCTGCTGCATACACATCTAGGTTTCTTCCTGGCTGAGCAAGTGGTTGCTCATCCAAGTAGAATGATACATTAGGCGCTAGTCCTGCAACTCCTGCTGTTGTTAGGTTAGGAGTGGTTGATGCCAAGCCACGAATATAAATAGTATTCTGACCAGGACCTGAACCACCACCTGCTGTAACTCCAGGCAATTGCAAGAGGTAATCTTCAAAGGTATTAATCCCTGATTGCTCAAGCGCTTCCTCTGTGAGAGTTTGGACTTGTAATGGGACATCTTGAAGTGTTTCCTCTTTCTTCCTTGATGTGACAACAATCTCTTCGATTGCTGATTGTGCACTAATATTAGAAGTAGCTAAAACAGCACCTGCAGCCACTAGAGTTGCAGCTGATTGTGCCTTACTAATATTTTGTTTTTTCTTTATGGCCTTTGTTCTTCTTAAAGCCTTAAGTTGTTTTCTTGTCATGAGTTTTCCCCCACTTTGACGAGTAAATAAAAATAATTATCGGATAAGTCTAGTATATTTACCCTGAAATTTATAGAACTCATTCAAGAAAAGCCTTGAAACCCTCTTATAATATGAGTTTCAGGATAAAAAAAATGACTTTTATTAAGCCCAATATGAGTAAATGAGAATAATTGCTTGACTGAGATTGAAGATGATATAGATTGTCTGAAAACCATTTCTCTTGGAAATATGCCTAAAAAAAGAACTTTCTCAATTCACCATGCTTAAAAGTATCGATTACAGAAGATTCTTTATATCTATATTAGTGATCTCAACTTTTGTGGGAATCACGCTTGTAAATCTTGATGCTGCAAGCATTGTTTTTAATAGCACGCAATCATTTATAGCCAATAACTTTGGATGGCTTATCATTTTATGTGCAAATGGCTTTCTTATTTTCTGTATATGGATGGCAATTAGTCGCTTTGGAAAAATTAAACTGGGCGGAGCTGATGCCACTCCAGAATTTAGTTTTATCAATTGGATCGCGATGCTTTTTAGTGCAGGACTGGGTATTGGAGTAATATTTTACTCAGTAGCAGAACCAATTCTTCACCTTAACTCAACAGCGCTATTTGAAGATGGAGCCTCTTTCAATGAGCGAGCCACATTATCAATGAATCTGACTTATCTTCATTGGGGATTCCATGCTTGGGCCATATATGGTGTTGTAGGATTATGTTTTGCCTACTTTGCATTCAATCTAGGAAGACCTTTTAGGGTCAGTTCGTTCTTCCTAGATGTTGGCCTGCAAAGCTCTTGGAGTCGAGTGTTTGTCGATGTTTTTGCGATTCTAGCTACGGTATTTGGTATTGCTACATCGTTGGGCTTGGGAGCGACTCAAATCAGCACAGGTCTTGAATATATAGGTATTGCGAGTTCAACACTGATAGGAACATTCTGGATTATTATCTTGATTACAATCCTTGGACTGATCAGTGTGATTTTGGGTTTAAATGCTGGCATAAAAAGACTTTCGCAATTCAACATGATTTTATGCGGTTTCTTCTTGATTGCGATATTTTTATCAGGGCCTACTGGATTTATTCTCGATGGATTTTTGGAGAATATTGGTACCTATATTCAAAATTTTGTCGGCCTTTCTTCCAATGTACATGCTTATAGAGATACTGAGTGGCAAAATGCTTGGACACTCTTTTATTATTGTTGGTGGTTTGCATGGTCACCTTTTGTCGGACTATTTATCGCTAGAATCTCCTATGGAAGAACGATTAAAGAATTCATTCTTGGTGTGGTGCTCTTTCCTTCATTGATTGTTTTCATCTGGTTAAGCGTTTTTGGAAATGCAGCAATATATCAGGAATTAACATCATCTGGATCACTTTCAAATGTAATCAATCAAGATATTTCAGCATCACTTTTTGCATTCTTAGAGCAATACCCTGGCGCAAGCATTCTTATGGTTGTTTCTTTAATCAATATCGTTACTTTCTTTGTAACATCATCCGATTCTGGAGCATTGGTCAGTGCAATGATGACTGCATCAAATAAACTCGATTCAAGAGAGGATTCTCCAGCATTATTTTCAAGGATAGTTTGGGCGCTTATGTTAGGAGTAATCGCCATTATTCTCCTGTCTGGTGGAGGATTGACAGCACTTCAGACATCAGTTATTGCAACTGGTCTACCCTTTGCATTAATTGCATGCATTGCTGCAAGAAACTTATATAAAAAATTAAAGATTGATTCCAATTAAAAAAGATTGATTCCGATAAAATTTAGTGGTCTGATGATCCTTGTTATGATCAAAGAATCCAATTGTTTCGATACCCATGGCCTCTAAATTTCCTAGTGATGCAGAAGTCGTCATTGTTGGCGTTGGTGGTATCGTTGGATCTATGCTTGCATACTGGCTTACAGAATTAGGGCAAAAGAATATCATAGGCTTAGAAAAGTCGAGTGTGATCCCATCAGATATGGGCTCAACTGCACATGCTTCAGATTTTGTCTACAACACAACTCACGACAAACTTGGCAATTGGTCAACAGCATTCAGTCGAAATTTTTACGATGACAATGGATTCTTCTTAAAAAAAGGTGGTCTAGAAATATGTCGTAAAGATGATGATGTACTTTGGGAGGAGTTAAAAAGAAAAGTAGCTTCAGGTAAAGCATTTGGTACCAATGTCAGACTTATTTCTGCTGCTGAAGCCAAAGAAAAATTTCCTTTATTGGATGAAGAGTCAATTCGAGGAGCAATGTGGGATCCAGATGCGGGCCTCGTAACCCCTCGATCACAAGATGTTGTTCGTTTTGCAGTTGAACATGCAAAAGAGAAAGGTGCACTTAAAACATATGCTGACACACCAGCTACAGGATTTGAGATTGAAAATGGTCGTATCACCGCTGTAAAAACAGATAAAGGAACAATCAAGACAAACAAAGTTGTCATTGCATCTGGCATCTGGGGTCCATTGGTTGGAGAGATGGCAGGTGTTCCAATCCCACTGATGCCTGTTGAGCATCCGTTATTATTCTTCGGTCCACTTCCAGAAGCACAGGAAGCAGAAGATTTTCTCGTTTATCCGCTTATGCGAGACCAAGGTAACTCTGCTTATGTAAGAGATACTGGCAAACTCCACGGTGGCATGCTCGAGTGGGGCTTTTATGAAGATAAAGAACCGAGATTGGTTGATGCGGAAGACATCGGTAATCCAGATAAAACCATGATGTCTGACTCCATGAGGTATTTGGATCTTGAGGAGGTTGCAGAACCATTAGAAAAAGCATTTGAAACCACGCCGATACTCACTGAATTAGGCTGGGATGAAAGGAGCTCCTTTAATGGTTTGTTATCTGTTACTCCAGATGGTGGGTCTTTGATCGGTGAGAGTCCAGAAGTCAGAGGCTTCTGGTTATGTGAAGCGGTTTGGGTAAAAGATGGACCTGGATGTGCCAGATTATGTGCTGAATGGATGGCCAATGGCAAAACACAGATGGATATCCACTCCTTTGATATCGCGAGATTTTATCCTGCACAAAAGGAAAAAGCTTTTGTGAAATCTAGATCATTTGAAAACGCTCAAACCATATATACTCCACCCGTCCATCCAAAAGAACCTTATATCAGCAGTCGTGAGTTATACGTCAGTCCTTTTTATGCAAGAGAAAAGGAACTGGGTGGTCACTTTGAGAATGAGATTGGAGGATGGGAACGGGCATTCGCCTATGAGAGTAATCGTGAAAAACTGGATCATTACATACAACAAGTCCCAGTGAGGGAAAACGAATGGGACAGAAGACATGTTCCATATGAAATTGCCAATGCCGAACATTTAGCCATGAGCGATTCTGCTGGGATGATCAATCTATCTCATTTTGCCATCGTTGATGTCGAGGGTCCTGATGCAGAGCGGATGCTGGAAGATCTTTCGGTTGCAAAAGTGGGTGGCGATACACCTGAAGATAAAATTATTTACACCAATTTCTTGGATGAAGATGGTGGTGTACATGCAGACCTAACTATTTCTCGTTTAGGATCAGACCAATATCGAGTTGTCACTGGTGGTGCTGATGGAAACCGTGACTGGGTCACAATGCGTAATTACAGAGATGATATGGGTTTTAATGCTGACATGAAAATTCGCACACATGACATGGCAACTTTAGGATTGTGGGGGCCTAAGGCTAAAGATGCATTGGGTCATTTTATAGATCCAAATGAAATCAGTATTGAGAATTTTCCTTTTGTTGCAGCAAAACATCTCACTCTCAATCTAACTGGTGGGAAGTCGATTGATGTTTGGGCCGCACGAATTTCTTATGTTGGAGAGAGTGGCTGGGAGATTTATCTAGACAATGACACTGAGGATGGTCTTGCTCTATATGATTCATTACTTGAGGTTGGAGTTGTTCCAGTGGGTATTGAAACTTATGCAAATAGCCGAAGACTGGAGAAGAGCTTTAGGCTTCAAGGGGCAGACTTATTGACTGAATACAATGCTTGTGAATCAGCTGTTCATAGGCCTAAAGTTAAAGATGCAAACTTTCATGGAAAGGAAGCACACCTGATTCATAGAGAAGAAGAGCCTTCTGCAATTTTATGTACCATGACATTGGACAATCTCGATGTCTCAGGCAACGGAACTAGATATCCAGTCGGTATCTCACCAATCATTGATCCAGATACAGGTGAAGTGCCCATAGATAGTAAGGGAAGAAGATCCTACACTACGAGCATGTCTTACTGCCCATCAATAAAGAAACATGTTGTCATGGGATATTTGCCAAAAAATATTGCCATTGCAGGTAAACAACTTTCACTGGAATATTTCAATGAAGATGGTGATGGAATCTATCCGATGACCGTTGAGATTGTTGGAAAAGGCTGTCTCTATGATCCAAAAAATGAGAAGGTTCGATCATAACTTGATTGGGGTGAGGTAAATTTATGCCTGAAAGAAAACGCAGAAGACAGGGTGGAGGAAGAAAAAGAAAAGTTGCTGCCAGAGAACAAGGCTCGGTAAGTTATCGTCCTTATATAGAGCGTAAAATCCCATATTTTGAGATCTTAGATGAAGAAGGTCTTGCATCAATAGAAAAAAATGCCGACATTCTTCTTGAGGAGATTGGAATTGAGTTCCGTGATTTTCCTAGAGCACTTGATTTATTCAAGAATGCCGGTGCGGATATCGATGGCGAGAGAGTTCGCTTTCCACAAGGATTGTGTCGAGAGCTCATTCAATCCAATGCTCCAAGTGAATACACTCAACATGCGAGAAATCCAAAAAATAATGTGGTCATTGGCGGTCGAAATACGGTACTTGTTCCGGCTTATGGGCCACCATTCGTAAGAGATCTAGACAAAGGTCGAAGATACGCAACGCTTGAAGATTTTCAGAATTTCGTGAAATTGGCCTACATGAGTCCAAATCTTCATCATTCAGGTGGAACCATATGTGAGCCGGTTGATGTGCCTGTCAATAAACGCCACTTTGATATGATCTACAGCCATATCAAATACAGTGATAAGCCTTTTATGGGCTCTGTCACACATCCTGAGAGAGCTGAAGATACAGTCGCAATGGCGAAGCTTGTTTTTGGTGAAACATTTGTTGAGGAAAATACCGTTCTGACAAGCCTGATCAATGCCAATTCACCACTGACATTTGATGATACGATGCTCGGTGCTGCCACAGTCTATGCAGAAAGCAATCAAGCAACGATGATTTCACCTTTTATCTTGGCCGGGGCAATGTCTCCAGTGACCATAGCTGGGACAGTGACACAAATTCTTGCTGAAGCGCTTGCTGGAATGGCATATATTCAGCTTGTCAAACCAGGAGCGCCCGTTATTTTTGGAACGTTTGCAAGTGCAGTCTCTATGCAATCTGGTGCACCAACATTTGGCACGCCAGAACCCAGTCATGTTATGACAATTGTGGGCGCATTGGCCAGAAGATTGGGGGTACCCTTTCGAAGTGGTGGCGGTTTGTGTGCATCAAAAATTCCAGATGCTCAAGCTGCTTATGAATCAGCAAATACATTGCAAGCATCTGCATTAGCTGGCGTTAATTTTATGTTGCATACAGCTGGATGGCTAGAAGGCGGTCTTGCCATGGGATATGAAAAATTCATCATGGATGCTGATCAAGCGGGAATGGTCGCTGTACTTCTTGATGGAGTTGAGTTATCTGAAAATTCTTTGGCAATGGATGCATTCAGAGAAATTGGCCCAGGTGGACACTTCCTCGGTGCAGCTCATACTCAAGCTAATTTTGAATCCGCTTTTTATCGTTCTGAAATTGCCGACAACAATAGCTTTGAGCAATGGGAAGAAGAAGGCAGTTTAGATGCTGCAATGCGAGCAAATTCAAAATGGAAAGAGATGCTGAACGAATATGAAGCTCCGGAATTGGATCCTGCAATAGATGAAGCTTTACTTGAGTTTATAGCTAAGAGAAAATCTGAATTTGAAGACAGGGATTATTGATTCAATTCAGTAAAAATTAGAAAATTATCAAAACAAATTAATGAAATTAATTTATGAGTGACTCATACATAGAAAATGAAGAAGATATTATCTTAGCAGACTTATCTGATGATGAGCTCGTCGAGCAAATGCACGATGACTTGTATGATGGTCTGAAGGAAGAAATAGAGGAAGGCACGAACATCTTGCTGTCTCGTGGTTGGTCTGCTGAAAAGGTTCTCAATGAGGCGCTTGTGGCTGGAATGACCATTGTTGGTATTGATTTTAGAGATGGAATCCTTTTTGTACCCGAGGTCTTATTGGCTGCAAATGCAATGAAAGGGGGGATGGAAATACTTAAACCTCTATTGGCTGAAACCGGTGCAAAACCTGTTGGCTCAATGGTTATTGGGACAGTTAAAGGTGACATTCATGACATTGGAAAAAATTTAGTTGGCATGATGTGCGAAGGAGCAGGTTTTGAAGTCGTCGATATTGGCATCAATAACTCTGTTGAGGATTATTTTGAGGCGCTGGAAAAACACAAGCCAGATATATTGGGAATGTCTGCCCTTCTGACCACAACAATGCCTTATATGAAAGTGGTGATCGATGAAATGAAAAATAAGGGCATTAGAGACGATTATATTGTTCTTGTCGGAGGTGCCCCATTGAATGAAGAATTTGGTGAAGCTGTAGGTGCAGATCGATACTGCAGAGATTCAGCTGAGGCTGCTGCTGTTGCTGTTGCAATGGTGTCAGAGCGACAACAAAGCTCTGCTTAATTTAGTGATCAAAAAATCGATTACTGATGAATCCGAATAGTTAAAAACATGAAAGAAATATCAGACGCCACTGCTAAACGAATTAAGGAAGACCTCGAAAAATCCTATATGGAAATTATTCCTGTTCCAGGTATAGAAGATAAAGTAGACCCTCTCCCCTCAGACATGTATTTAGCAGTAACCTGCTCACCTACAAAAGGAGTGGATGAAACCTTGGATCTCAGTGAAAAACTAATTGGAAAGGGCTTTAAAGTCACTCCTCATATTGCATCGAAATGTGTCAGTGGTGAAAAACACCTTGAGGTGATCATAAAAAAACTCGATCAGCTGGGCATTAAGAGTATTTTTGTTCCCGGTGGAGACAGGCCTGAACCAATGGGTGATTTTAAGAACGCCTCAGATCTTCTCAGAGCACTAAAGAAGCTTGGGCATAATTTGAACAAAATTGGCATGGCTGCACATCCTGAAGGACATCCGGATGTAAGCGATGAAGTTCTGATGGAGGCCCTTGATGAGAAAAAAGATCTTGCAGACTTTATCGTTACTCAAATGTGTTTTGATGCGGAAATTCTGAATGATTGGATGACTCAGATTCATAAGAAAGGCATACAACTTCCCGTTTGGGTTGGTTTGCCTGGTGTAATAGAGCGAGGTCGACTTCTAAAAACTTCTCTTAGGATAGGTGTTGGAGATTCATTACGTTTCTTACGAAAAAAATCACAAGTTGCAACTGAGCTGATGAAATCTAGTATTTATAATCCAAATGATTTACTTAGAGATATCACTGAGCAGAATGATATCAATACAAGTAATCTTGCTGGCTATCATATTTACTGCTTTAACCAGATTGAGACAACCGAAAAATGGCGTACTGACACAATTTCTTCGCTCAATTAATCTGTACTCAATCAGATAACTCATTACCTATGTAAATTCGATCTAGACAGAGTTATTTCTTTGAATATAATGCATCACCTAGAATGGGGAACTTGAGTAATAGAAATCACAAATCTTTTTGAATAAAGGAACTACAATTGAATCATTATTATTTTGCTCTTCTCGCATTTTTCATATTAATCGCTCCTAACATCTCTTCTTCTCATGTCGATGAGACACTGGAAGAAATCACTGTTACTGGGCGGAAGAAAGTTCTAGTTGGTGAGGCTAGAAGCGCCTCTGAAGGAGTGATCGGCCAAGTTGATATTTACAAAAGACCACTCCAAAGGCCTGGTGATATTCTAGAAGCTGTTCCAGGTCTGATCGTTACACAACACAGTGGGTCTGGTAAGTCCAATCAGCTCTATCTCAGAGGCTTTAATCTTGATCATGGAACAGACTTCGCAACCTGGATTGATGGAATGCCAGTGAATATGAGAAGTCATGGGCATGGGCAAGGATATACAGATATCAACTTTTTAATACCAGAGATCATCGAAGAAATGTCTTTCGTTAAAGGCCCCTATCACTCTGAAATTGGAGATTTTTCATCGGCTGGTGGTGTGCATATTCAGACCATTGATCAACTGGATAATCAGTCTATCAAGGCTGGATTGGGTGAAAATGGATACAATCGAATACTGGTCATGGGCAGCACAGAGAGAGAGTCAGAAGTCATCACAGGCGCTCTAGAGTTACAAGGCTATGATGGCCCATGGAATGATATCGATGAAGATGTGAATAAGGTCAATGGTTTTTTCAAATTTGCTCGCAATAATGAACTCGGTGATAGATCGATTACAGCGATGATCTATGACAATGAATGGAATTCTGCTGACCAGATACCAAGCAGAGCAATCAGCGGGGGGCTCATTGATGATTTTGGCTCATTGGATAAAACCTTGGGTGGATCGACTCGGAGGATGAGTCTTTCGAGTGAGTACAACCATGATCATAAAACTAATCAAGTCGTGTGGAGATCATACATCATAGATTATGAACTGGATCTCTGGTCCAACTTCACCTATTTTCTAGATGATCCAGATGGTGGTGATCAGTTTAAACAAAAAGATGAAAGAACCATCTTTGGTGGAAGCTATGAAAATCTCTGGATTGGTGATTCAGAATCTTTTACTGAACATCGTTTTGGTATGGATTTTCGTCATGATTCAATTGATAACGTTGGGCTATATCGATCAAGGGATCGAGAGATTACAGGAACAATCAGAGAAGATCAGGTGGATGAATCTAGTATCAGTTCATTTTATGAAATGTCTTTTGATCTAAAAACAAACTGGAGAGCTGTATTGGGACTGAGAGCCGATGCTTATAAGTTTAAAGTCAAATCAAAAGATTATGATCAAGCGGATGATGATTCAGATTTTATCCTGAGTCCTAAAGCGAGCATTGCTTATGCATTTTCTGACAACAATGAAATGTACTTCAGTTACGGAAATGGTTTTCATTCAAATGATGCCAGAGGTGTCATTACCTTTAGAGATCCAATAACAGGAGAGAAATCATCACCTGCAGATCCGCTTGTTAAATCAACTGGATTCGAGTGGGGAATCAAAGCACTCATTAATGAACAACTCAACACGTCACTTGCTGTTTGGAGTCTAGAACTTGATTCAGAATTATTATTTGTTGGTGATGCTGGCACCACCGAGGCAAACAGGCCGAGTAAGCGCTGGGGAATTGAGTTCAATAACCTATGGTCAATCAATGAAATATGGTCTCTGGAAGCTGATTTTGCCTATTCGAATGCAAAATTTAATGATGAGGATCTTGAGAACAGAAGCGTGCCTGGCTCACTGAAGAATGTGGCATCCGGTATCTTATCTGCTGAATATCCAAGTGGATTTTTTGGATCGCTAAGCTTTAGATATTTTGGAGAAGTTCCACTGGTTGAAGATGGAACCATTAAATCAGACGGCTCGACCTATGCGAATCTCGCACTCGGTTGGTCGATGGCTGACTGGCAGGTTCAATTAGACATTCTAAATATCTTCGATTCTAACGACCATGACATTGATTATTTCTATGCCTCTCGCTTGGCAGGAGAGCCACTGGGTGGCTATGAGGATATCCATTACCACATATTTGAGCCGAGACAAATCAGGTTTTATCTAAGCAGACAATTCTGAGTCGTAAAAATATCATATGTAACCTTTACTTCCCATCATAATGATGGTAAGTTTGCGTTACATTGAATTAATGTAGGAGAAAGAAATGGGAGAATTGGTGCCTGTTTTAGGAGTCCTTACAGGGATAATAATCCCTCTAGGCGTATTTGTTTGGCTATACCTATCCGATAAGAATAAGAATGAAACCATACTTGAGATGGCGAAACAAATTGACGATCCGGAAGAAATTAAAGAATTAATCAGAGTATTAAACTCCGGTGACAAACCACAAAAACCCATAGATTACAGAAGAACTGGTGTAGTGACTTTATTTGTCGGCATCGGTTTAATTCTTTTTGGTGTTTTCTTTCTTGGAGACATCTTAATCGGTGTTGGAGCCTTGGTTGCCGCTATTGGAGCCGGTCAAATAATAGCAGGCTACCTCTATCCGAGAGAAAGCGAGGAAATCAGTGAGGCGGTCGAGGACTTTGAGAAAAGAGAATAATGAATAATTTTTTTATAAAAAATAGAGAAGAATATGGAGATGGCATAGGTGTCATTTCATTCTTTTTAATTTTTCTGCCCTTACATTTTTTTGAAATGAATTTTGTTTTTAGTTTCTTTTTGGCATTTGGTATCTGCCTTGCCATTTCAACTTACATAAAGGCCAAAGAAGCAGAAGATCTGGATAGGGCAGTTGATGAATTTGAAAAGAGATAAAATTGGGCAAGAATCATAAAAAGCTGCTCAATAATCTTGAAGAACTGAGGCGATCTGCGAATCTGACACAACAGGAGTTGTCAGAGAGTGCTGAAGTGTCTAGAAAGAGCATTAATGCAATTGAAAACGGAATCTATGTGCCCTCAACCGTTCTTGCTCTAAAGATTGCAAAAACACTTGGATGCAAAGTTGAGGACTTATTTAAGCTTCCCTGATTCTAGATGATACATAGAGCAGAAAAGCTCCAACAATGATTTCTATAACTATTTGCTCTGTTGCAAATGGAGCGCCATAAAATAAAGTGGAAAAAGTTCGATATAGAGCTGCAACCAATAAAAGCATCGAGGGCGCATAAAACCAATGGCTGATTTTTGTATAAACCCCTATGAGTGTCATGGCCCCAACGGTGATAAAGAAACTTCCCATGTCTCCAATTTGTGTGCTCAATCCAAGACCAGATAATAATGGCATGCCGAGCGAATCAGAAATTTCATATGGGTTTATAATCCACTGCAAGCCAGAGATAAAAAATAAAAAGCCTATGAGACCAGCGATTATTCTAAGCCCATTAACCACATTCATTCCTTGATAAAATCTGCCAATATTCCTGAAAGTTTCTCAGGTCTGGTCCATTGGTAAAAATGACCTCCTCCGATGTGAGGTGCACTCCTGGCACTGGGTGCCATTCTAAGCACATCTTTCTCAATGCCATTCGTTACTGGATCGTTCCCTGCAAATACGGATAAAAATGGTTTATTCGATGTGGCAAAAAACTCTCTCGCCATTCTTTGTGCTTCCAATGAGGCATCTGGAATCATTGGAACCTGACTGGGCATTGCTCTTGGTCCCATTTTGTAGGTGGGATCAGGAAATGGGGCATCATATGCTTTCACCAAATCAGTAGTAAAAGGCGAAAACCCATCCAAACCGATTCGATGGAATAAATATTCTATTGATAAAGAAATTTTTGATCGTTTCTCCATTGAAAAGGAGTTTAGAAGACCGATGGGTAGATTTTCTGTGTCCCAACAGAACTTCTGCCAATACATGAACTTAAGTGCAGGATGTGTTTTCCATGATCTCTCTTCAGACAAACTCTTGCCATCCATCTTTCTCACTTCTTTTGCCATCCCCATCATGGTCAGTTTTTCATCGCTTGCTCTGAATGCTTTTATTTCATCGATGATTTCCTGTGGCACATTTGGATTATATGGCAGACCCGTGTTTCCAATGGAAACCTTTATGAAGCGATCTGGGTCTTGTGCGACCATTCTTAGGCCGATGAGCCCTCCCCAATCTTGACCAAAAAAAGTAATGTCAGACAAGTCATTCTCACTCAACCATTGTCCCATCCAATCCACTTGCCTCTGATAACTGTAATCTTCTCTTGCGGCAGGTTTGTCAGATTTTCCATAACCTGGTAGATCAGGGGCAATGACTCTTATGCCAGCAGAATTTAAGAATGGAATCATTCTTGAGTAAAGATAGCTCCAAACAGGCTGTCCATGCATGGCCAGTAAAATGGGTCCATCTTTGGGTCCTTCATCAATATGATGAATACGAAGTTCCGAGCCATCACCGGTTGTAATAATTGTGTAGTGCGGCTCAAAAGGATAACCCTTAATTTTTTCAAATCTTTCATCCGGTGTTCTGAGTATTTTCATTTTTTTTGTAAATACCTCAGTTCTGCATGCTTTCTTCAAAAACAATGCCAGCATTTTTCAATCTCGAAATCAAAGCTCCGCCAAGACCTGATGCACTTGTGAGAATCCCACCATAACCAGTACCGCCAGGGAGATCTTGTTCATTCTCAACCAAAGTCAATGCCGATTCAGTCACCAATAATGACGTGATCTTATATCCAGGATCGCCCTTGCCATGCATTTTAAAAATAGAAACCGATCTATCCTCAGCAAAGGCTTTATAGGTTGCACTGAACCATCCATTTTCTCTGACCTCTTTCGAAGGGCCTTCGCCAGGCTTTCTCATCAATGGTCTCACAATCTTTCTCAGCGGTGTCATCAGTACCAACCCAAACATTGCTAAAAAAGCCAAAGCCATATAAGCACCCGTTTTTTTCTTATGATATGTAAATTCCTGATATGTAAAATCTGGTCCATAAGCTTCTTCTTTCTGTTCATACAAGGCCGCACTTCGCCTGACAACTCTTGTATTGGCTGCTGCCATGATAAAAGGCCCTGACCAACCATTGATTGCATCCTGCTTAAGCACGCCTGTTTTATCTTTGCTCAGCTTTCTCTGTTCATCAGAAACAGAGTCTTCAGGATTGAGTAAGAAGGGGTCAAATATGGATTTACCCAAATCAAGATCGGCAAGTGAAAACATCGTTTCTAAAGTACCACCCGATGCTTCTCCCTTAAAAGAATGAAAGGCTTCTATTCGCTTGACGGGTTTATTCATAGATTGCACACAATAAAAACTGCCCAAATCTGACGGTATGGAATCATATCCACAGGATGGAATAATTCTAATGCCTTTTCTTGATGCTTCTTCATGATGCTTATCAATGAGTCCCTTAACCCAAAAATTCTCTCCAGTAATATCGACATAATGGGTATTATTTTTTACACATGATGCGACCAGTTTTGATCCGTATCGATGAAATGGTCCTGCAGTCGATAAGACGACTTTTGTTCTTTGGGTCAATTGATCAAGAGCATCTTCATCTTCTGAATCAGCGATTAGAATTTCTATATCCGGACATAATTCATCAGCTACTTTTTTCAATTTGTCTTGATTTCTTCCAGCAATTGCCCATTTCGTGGGTCGCTCTTCAGATGCAAGGTATTCAACACAAAGCTTTCCAGTAAAACCGGTTGCACCATAAACAATAATATCTATATCTTTTTCCATAATTTTGCTCGGTAATTAATTCATCAGCTTGTCTTTCAAATAGGCAAGCTGTAAAGCCAAGAGAAAGGAAAACTGATCTATATTTGAAGTTCCAGCATGCCCTCCTTCTGTATTCTCATAATAAACGACTGTCGATCCCAAATCAGTCATCTTCTTTGCCATTTTTCTTGCATGACCAGGGTGAACTCGATCATCTTTTGTTGAGGTGTAGAAGAATACCTCGGGATATTCAGTGCCCTCTTTTAAGTTCTGATATGGCGAGTACTTACTGATGAACTCCCACTCTTCAGGATTATCAGGATCTCCATATTCGTCGACCCATGAAGCACCGGCCAATAATTTGTCATAACGATACATGTCTAATAAGGGTACGCCGCATATCACGGCATTGAATAAATCAGGTCTTTGGGTAAAAGTGGCACCGACTAGCAATCCACCATTTGATCTGCCTTCAATCCCAAGGTGTTCTGGGGATGTAACCCCCTTCTCAATCAAATCAATGGCAATGGTAATGAAGTCATCATAGGCTCTTTGACGATTCTCCTTGAGGGCAGATTGATGCCATTCAGGCCCGAACTCTCCCCCGCCACGAATATTCGAAACGACATAAACACCGCCTGCATCAAGCCAGTATTCTGCGATTGAGCCCCCCAAATATGCTGGTGGTTTTGAGATTTGAAAGCCTCCGTAACCATATAGAATGGTTGGATTGTCTCCATCTAACTCCAAGTCTTTTCTTGAAATAAGAAAATATGGGATTGAAGTTCCATCAGCAGAAGAAACAAAATTTTGTTCCACTCTATACTTTTCAGGATCAATCGAGTTTTTTCTGGATTTAATTTTTTTATAATCAGCGCCATCAGAAGCATGAAAAATACTGGATGGTTCGAGGAAATTTGAAACAGATATGAAGGCATTATCTGACCATGCATCCTGCCCATAAATATTCATCGTTGAATTTTGAAATCCCTCAATATCCATGGAATCCCAACCATCATCATTTTTCATATATCTTGTGATTTTTCCATTGACGTTTTCGAGCATACTGACCATTAACTGATTCTTGCCAATGCTTACTCCAGATATAAAGCGTTTACCATCAGGCTCAAAAATAACTGTGACATCTTTCTCATCGATGCTATTGGTCAAAGCGGAATTGACATTGACCTCCAACAAAGATCCTGATTTAAAGACTCCCCAGTCCTCTTGTATGGTTAAGATAAGCGAATCTTTAAAGAATCCATGGATGTCAATCATCAATGGAAGATCGATTTTTATGAGTTTTTCACCGTCAAATAGATGCAATACTTTTGTGAAAAACGTTGGCCCTTCAATGATTCCATAGTACTTACCATCCGGTCTGATGCTGACAAATGGGAAACTAAATATTTTTTCATAGGATCCTGAGAAGAAGATTTTCGACCCATCTAGAGCCTCTCCTCGGTTCCATAACTTAACCTGCATCGGGTAACCTGACTCATTCATCGATCCTTCACCAAAATCTGCCCCTATCAAAATCTGATTCTCATTGACCCAAGATGCATTTTGCTTTGATGGATAAGTATTAAACCCATCTTTTACAAATTTTTTTTCATTCAGATCAAACTCACGTATTGTGACTGCATCGGTTCCGCCATCAGAGAGCCTTATCAGGCAGCGTTTATATTCTGGTGCAAGACAATCTGCTCCCCTAAAGAGCCAATTGATTCCCTCACTCTCTGCGAGTTGATCAATATCAAGGATATTTTCCCAAACGGGCTGATCTTCTAGATACGATTCAAATGAAGTTTTCCTCCAAACGCCTCTGACATTCTCCGCATCTCTCCAAAAATTATACATCTCACCATTCTGATAGTAGGCGCTTGGGATTCTTTCCTCATCATTGAGCTCTGTCTTGATTTTCTGATATTGCTCATTGAATGCATTTGACTGGGTATATCGAGAAAATGTCTCTTGATTCTGTTCCTCAACCCAAGCCAATGATCTCTTGCCCTCAACTTCTTCTAACCAAAGATAAGGATCTGGCTCATCTGAAATTACGCTTTGTGACAGCAGTCCGATGAATAGACATGATAGATAATATTGCAGTGCCTTCATTTCAATCACCTCTCTAGAGATATTTTTCAAAAAATAAAATAACGGTTTGCTCATAGATGTCTCTGTTTTCTTTTTTTCTGAATCCATGCCCTTCATTTAATGCATTCATATACCATACAGTTTTTTCATTTTCTTCAAGGGATTTCACGACTTGTTCTGATTCTGTCACTGGAACCCTAGGGTCATTTTCACCCTGAACGACAAGTATTGGGACGTTGATTTCCTCAATATTATTGTTTGGACTGATCGATTCCAGAAATGCCCTCATTTCAGGATCTCTCTCATCTCCATACTCTACTCGTCTTAAGTCTCTTCTGTAGTCTTCGGTGTTTTCTAAAAACGTAACAAAATTGGAAATGCCGACAATATCAACCGCAGCTTTCAAGCGATCAGAATAGTGTGTCGCGCTTGCAAGAACCATGTAACCTCCATAAGATCCTCCGATGACTGCAACTCTTTTAGAATCAAGACAGGGTTGACCCTCTATCCAATCCAGAAGTGCACCGATATCTCTAACAGAATCCTCTCTCAGAAAACCATTGTCCAGACCCAAATAACTCTTCCCATAGCCATCACTGCCTCTCACATTCGGCGTGATCACTGCAGCACCCAGTCTTTTGGACCACAATTGTATCCTTTGACTAAAAGAAGGTCTGGATTGCGACTCAGGGCCGCCATGAATAGATATGATCACGGGTTGAGGTTCTCTACACTCTTTCGCATAAATAAAAGCAGGTATCATCCTTCCATCAAAGCTTTTATATGAAATGAGTTTTGGCTCGACAAATTCAGAAACATCCAAACCACCAATCTCAGAAACAGTCCATCGATTTAAATCACCATACAGCAGTGGATTGTTCCTCAGATCAAGAACATAACTATCAGACGGGGTTTGATAGCTGTTGATGGTTAAACCCAATTTTGACCCATCTTCACTGAACTCAAAACCGCCGACCAGACCGATAGGTATGCTTTTGACTTTTCTGTATTTCATCGATGCGGTATCCATGAGATACAAAGAACTCATGCCGCCCTCATTCGCAGTAAAAGCAGCCCTCTTATAATCAGAGGAAATAGCAAAACCATCAATATCCCATGCTATATCCTTCGTCAAAACATTGATTTCATTTGTTTTCAGATCTTTGTGAGCCAATTGATTGAATTCACCATACTCATTGGTCAAGAAGAATACGCCGTTCTGTGATCGATCAAAAGAGAGGATTGCATTGTATGATTCAATCTCATTTGATCCGAGAATCATCTCTTTCTTTTTGGACTCAACATCCAATATGTAAGCTTTTGCATTCGTGATCGATATATAATTCTGAATCAATATCTTTTTGCCGTCCTTCGACCAATCGCTTGGCCCCCACCAACTGCCATCTGGAGATTCCAAAATCATCTCAGCCGAATTTGAATCTTTGGAATCCATCATCCATACATCATTGGATCGTCCGTTTCGGCGGGTACTCTGATATGTGATTCTGGAGCCATTTTTCTCCCACAATGGTCCGCCATTTCTTGATTTGCCATCTGTGAGCATGACTGAAGAGCCGTCCTTTGTATCTAAGAGGAAGATCTGATTATTTTCTGTTCCGCCCGCATCCATTGTAAATGCAATCGATTTGCCTCCCGGCTTCCTAGAAATTGATCCAATTGGTTCATCAAAGAACGTAATCTGCTCTCTTGCTCCACCTTGTTTTCTCACTCTATGCAATTGGCTCACATTTCCAAAGCGAGTTGTGATGAATATCTCATCGCCTTCTCGATTGAATCCTCTAAAAGGAGCAGATCGAACATTCTGATATTGCGTGAGATCTTGCTGAATGCTTTCAGGGATCAGTGGAATATTCTTGAGAATTAGATTGCCATTGTTTTCTGTCCTGTCATCTG
Source organism: uncultured Gammaproteobacteria bacterium (assembly GCA_902595845.1). Lineage (GTDB taxonomy): Bacteria > Pseudomonadota > Gammaproteobacteria > Steroidobacterales > UBA11654 > CACPJA01. The sequence goes on along the minus strand of CACJRN010000001.1, from coordinate 90,505 downwards.
CAAAAGCAAATACCGAAGAAAACAATAATGTGCATAACATTAAATGAACAGATTTCCTCATACAAAATCACCCTATTTTAGATTCATAGTGGGTGTAAGATTATACGCTGTTATCGGCTAATATATTAGCCTTTATCGATATCAATAGAGCTCAATCCTGGCCAAATCGATCTGCGCATCATATTCTTTTCCGATCGCTACAATTCCGATCGATTTGATGTTGGAAGCATTGAATGATTTGGGCTGATAAAAGTTTGATTTGATGAAACTATCCAACGGTAAGTCTATTGTTTGCCAGTCATCAGAGGCAAAAAACTGATATGAATAATACTGCCAAGGCGCTGGGGTCAGGCGAGTCCTGATATGAAGTTCATAATTTTCATTGTTTCCTCTGACTTTTATCCGAATGCCTTGATATTTCTTCTGAGGGATACCTGAAATCCCAGTTGCAAACTGAATGAAACCGCCGTTGTTCTCTTTGCTTACAAATCCTGTGAGACGATAGTAACTCAAGTCCTTGTCTTGAAGATACTCCAAGTTACCTTTTGAAACTCCCCCCATGACTGTGTCAGTGAAATAAACCCAGTTTCGATCATCGGGATTGCTGAGATCATCGATAATATATGCATCTGTTTGTTCATTCATAAAAAGAAGTATAAATATTAAAAAAAACATTTTCATAGCCAAATTTTCGTCTAATCCCCCGACATAGATTTTCAAATTAACTTCATTTTTATTAATCATTAATGTGTTATAAAAAAGAAATGAAGACCACAATAAAGTATCGTATTTTCATTCTTGCTAGCATTATTTTCTATATTGGAGATTTAAATGCAGTGCCTGCTGATTATGAAGCTGTCTATTCAGTAAAGCTCATGCAAGCAGATGGAACATTGAGAGCAAAATTAGAAAATAACAATGGAACCTATACTTACACCCTAAAAACAGAGCCCACAGGCTTCTGGAAACTCATTGCAAATGGATCGATCAATGAATCAAGTGAATTCGAGATCATCAATGATGAGATAAGATCAATCAATTATCGTCTTAACGATACTATCAGACGAAACCCTAGAGAATCTGAGGTTGATTTCGATTGGGATAAAAATGTGATCAAGGGTTTCTACAAAGATCGAGTCATTGATTTTGATATAGACAGACGCACCCTGACGAGGATACTTCTGCAAATAGAAATCATGCATCAAAAACAAAGAAATAATCTGAAAGACACGTATTTAATAATTGATAAAGATGAGATTAAAGAAATTAATATCACTTCAACCAATTCAGGAAAAAAGATTTCTGTTCCTTTTGGCTCATATGAAGTTATTGAAGTCTCTCATCGATCAAAGAATTCAGAGCGTATAAATACCTTCTGGCTTGCACCTGAATTAGACTTTATACCTGTAAAGCTTGAACAAACTGAAGGCAATAAGGTCAATTTTGAAGCCAATCTGGTTCAGTTGACCAGATAATCTTGTAAAACTTTTTTTTAGTCTATATACTGACCGACCGATCGGTAAGTATAGAATCATGGAAAGCACTGAAATCATATTAAATAAGGCCGAAAAACTCTTTGCTGACTCAGGCTTTGGTTCGGTCTCAATGACCAATATTGCCAAGGCTTGTAATATGAGTAAGGCAAACCTTTATCATCACTTCTCCTCCAAAGAAGATCTCTACATGCAGATTCTTATAAGAGCACAGAAAAACACTCAAAATATTTTAGAAAAAACGAAAGAGATCACCGGAACATACATTGAAAAAATTGAGTTTTTTATCAATGAGCACCTGGATCAAATGCTTAAAGATCCAATGAAGTATAAGCTTCTAGCAAGAGAATTCTCTGATCTTGGTCTCTCCTCTCGGGCGATGCCCAGTGTGGGACTGATGGAACAAAATTTATCTCAGATCGTTGATCTGATAGATCAAGCAAAAAATACTGGAGAGATCATTGAAGGGACTGACAGCAGGTTGCTTGCTTATCAATTGCTGTCTCCAAATTTAACTTATATCACACACCAGAACTTATTCGATTCCGTATTTGAAGGTCTCGGTCCATCATCAAATAAAAACTTCTCTAAAACTCTGACAGCTAATCTTCTTCGAGGAGTAAAACGAAATGACTAGTCTGCAAAAGAGAATCATTCCGATTATTTTGCCATTTGCTCTATTCGCAATTGGTACAAACTCACAGATCGTTGTCAGCACGACCTATCCAAGTACTCAAGAATTGAATGAGGAAGAAGATTTAATGGGCCTTATTTACAGCAAATCTTCTCCAAGCTTGGCAGTGGAAGTATCTGGACGTGTGGTTGAGATCATAGCCGATGTTGGAGATGAAGTAAAAGCTGGAGATATTTTGGCAAGAATTGACTCGGAGAAATATAATCTCCAGTTTTCTCAAGCAAAAGCAGAGATTGCAAGACTCAGTGCGCTTCTTGTGAACCAGCAACTTGATCTTCAAAGAGCTGAAAAACTGTTTAAAGACAATCTTGTTTCTGAGGAAATGATGGATAGAACCAGGGCGGAGTTCAATGCGCTCAAAGAACAAATGAATGCAGCAGATGCTCAACTTCTAAATGCCAAGAGACTGATTGAAGAAACCAATATAAAAGCACCGATTGATTCAGAGGTTGCCACTAAGTATATTGACGCGGGTGACTATGTTCAGCCCGGAATGGTTGTATATGAACTCGTAGACACAAAAAACTTGAAAGTTGATCTGTCATTCCCTGAATACTTGAGCCCCAAGTTAAAAAAAGGACTGGAGGTTCGCATCACCTCCCCAACCAATCCAAACGAGGTTGTTGTATCAAAAATCAGTGACATTAAGCCAAATATTGATGCTCGAAATAAATCATTGACGACAATCATTAATTTTGAAAATCCAGGTACATGGCTGCCTGGAGCCAGCTCAAGAGCAACGGTTATTTTCTCAAAATTTGAGAATGCGATTGTTGTTCCACAAATCAGTGTGGTGAGAAGATCCGTTGGTGAAGTCATCTATGTTGTGAATGGAGATAAAGTCAAAGAAACACCAGTTAGAACTGGACTCCGACAAGAAGGGTATATTCAAATATTAGAAGGCATCGCAATAGAAGATGAAATTGTTAAAGATGGTGCTGGCTTTCTTACTGACTCCTCAATCATTGAAATCATAAATTAATATGAGCTTGCCTGAGGTATCTGTTAGACGCTTTGTTTTCGCCGTAATGATCAACTTGGTCATTGTTCTATTCGGTTTAATATCGGTTAATCGAATCTCGATAGATCGTTCTCCTGATATAGATTTTTCACTGATTTCAGTCACAACAGTTTTGCCAGGTGCCAATCCTGATGTAGTTGATTCGAGCGTCACAAATATCATTGAGGGTGCAGTAAATAGCATACCTGGAATTGATGATGTTCGATCGAGATCAGCCCCAGGTGTATCTAATGTTTTTATACAATTTCTTTTAGAAAAAGACCTCGATATTGCCTTCAACGAAGTCCAATCAAAAGTAGGACAAATCAATTCTCAATTACCCGATGAAGCTGAAACACCAATCATCAGCAAAATAGAAACCGGTGAAATACCCATTATCTGGCTGGCTTTAAGAGGTAATCGCACACTTCAAGATTTAAGTGTTTATGCAAAAAATGTTCTCAAAAGAAAGCTAGAAACCATTGATGGTGTAGGAAGTATTGTTATTGGGGGAGAGCAAGAGAGGAATATCCGAGTCAATCTAGACTTCGACCGAATGAGCGCTTTTGGCATTACTGTCCAAGATATTATTATGGCGTTCAGAAATGAGCACATCAAACTACCTGGTGGTTTTTTAATTGATAACAGTAAAGAGGATTTATTAAAGCTTGATCTTGAATCACATAATGTTGAAGAAATCGAGGACATCATTGTCACCTATGATCGAAATCGTGCAATAAAGATAAAAGACATTGCCGAGGTAAAAGATGATGTCAGAGATCTGAGGAGCATGGGTCGGTTTAATGGCGATCCATCAATCGGTATTGGTGTAACTAAAATCCGAGGAGAAAATACGGTCGAGATCATTGAGAAGGTAAAAGCCAAAATTAAATCCGATATTGAGCCTACATTGCCAGCTGGAATGACGCTCGATATTGGAACAGATGACAGCAGTTACATTTATGAATTAATCAGTGGGCTAGGACAGAATATATTTGTTGGATTCATTATCGCATCGCTTATTGTTCTCTTATTTCTAAGAAGTTATTCAAGCATGGCCATTGTGAGCATCACCATACCAGTCTCACTTTTTGGTGCAATTTTCATTATGTATGCATTTGGTCTCACGCTTAATACCATGACCATGCTTGCATTGCTTTTGCTCATTGGGATTGTTGTAGATGATGCCATTGTTGTGCTTGAAAATGCACAAAGGAATTTAAATGAAGACACGCCTGAAGAGCGTATCAGAGCGAGTATCACTGGTGCCAATGAGGTTTTCTTACCAATTGTTTCATCCACACTTGTATTGGTGGCATTGTTCACTGTTGTTTTTTTTATGGAAGGAATTGCGGCAAGATTTTTTAGATCATTCGGTGTTGTGGTTTCTACTGGAGTCCTTGTTTCAACTTTTGTGGCTTTGACACTCACGCCTACACTTGCTTCAAAATTCCTAAAAACCAAGAAAGAGTCAAACCAAGTATTTGATGGCTTCAATCGGAGATTCACCATCATTGAAAATCGTTATCGAGAAATGATTGAGTGGTCACTGAATGAAAAGAAAAAAGTTTTATCTTACGCCGGTCTTTTTGTTTTATTGTCGTTTGTCGGATTTACCCAATTGAGTGGTGGGTTTTTTCCTGAGGAAGACGAAGGCCAATTTACAATCACCGTTAAAACACCTGTTGGAACAGGCATTGACTATACAAATGATCGATTATCAGCGGTAGAAAACTTGTTGGAGGAATATGAAGACATTGAATCCTATTTCACCATCATGGGTTCTGGTATTGAAAGTCAGGCAGTGAATATTGGGGTAGTCTATGTCAGGCTTACACCCAGTAATGTTCGTGGATATAAACAGTATGAAATCATCCCCATACTCAGAGAGAGACTGAATAAGATTCCAGGAATCAAAGCATTTCCTGCACCTATGTCATTCGCCTCTGGGACAAGAGGTGAGGCTATGCAATTCACAGTTTCAGGACCAGATCTTAATATCCTCAATGAATCCATCAATGCTTTCCTCAGCAAGCTTGCTGAAACACCAGAACTGGGAGATGTTGACTCAAGCATCGAATTAAATCTACCCCAAGTGAACTTGGAAATAAAAAGAGAACTAGCTTCAGAAATGGGTCTATCAACAAGACTGATTGCTGAGGCGGCGAATATCTTTGCAGGAGGTATCGATGTTGCTCGCTTCAATGACGCGGTTGGTGATGGAGAAAGGTATAAAGTGAGGCTAAAGGGTCAATATGATATGTCCATTGATGATTTAGACAAGATCTATCTTAGAACACCATCAAAAGAATTGGTTCGACTTGATACAGTAGCAACCTTTAAAGAAACAGTTGGTCCATCAGAAATAACCAGGCTGGATAGAATGTACAGCGCATATTTCTATAGTGATCCCACAACATCATTGAGTAATGCAATTCAGCTGATTGAAGATGCTGCAGCTGAAACACTTCCTGTGGGCTACGAAGTCGGCTTCTTTGCTAGAGCAAAAGAGTTTAAAAGAACCAGTAATCAGATGCTTTTTGCATTTCTTACCGGCCTAATCTTGGTTTATATGGTTCTTGCCAGTCAATTTAACTCATTTAGACAACCATTGATCGTGATGATCTCACAGCCACTAGCTGTAATTGGAGGAACATTTGGAATCTGGATAGTTGGATCAGATCTTAATATATTTTCGATGACCGGGCTTGTTTTACTGACTGGACTTGTGGCAAAAAATTCGATCCTATTGATTGATCGAACCAACCAAGAAAGACAAAAAGGCTTGGAAATTGATGAAGCCTTATTGAATGCATGCCCGAGGAGACTCAGACCCATTTTAATGACATCACTGACATTAATACTTGCCATGATGATGCCCGCTCTCGGAATTGGTTCTGGTGTTGAATTAAGTCAACCACTGGCCATTGCGATTGTGGGAGGAATGATCAGTTCAACATTCTTAACATTGGTGATCGTACCAATCATTTACTCCTCTGCTGAGAAAAGAAAGCTTAGGAAAAGACTTTATAATCTAGAAAGAAGTGCTTCTAACTCAAATACGTGATTCTGGGTTCCATGAGATTGAACTTTGATTGAACCCAAGATTGATCCAAGCTTTCCAGATTTTTCCCAGCCCAGATCATTGATCATTCCATAGATCAGCCCAGCTCGATAGGCATCGCCGCAGCCAGTTGGGTCTGCTTCATTATCAACAGATATGGGATCAATTGAAATCACTTGATCTTCAACATAAATATCTGAGCCTTGACCACCTTTGGTAACGATCATCGCTACAACCTTTTCTTTGATCTGATTCTGTTCGAGCCCCGTGATCTCTGAAAGAAGGTTTGCTTCATATTCATTCAAAATGATCCACTCTGCCTGGTCAATAAAGTTTAAGACTTCTGACTTATCAAACATTGGAAGCCCTTGGCCAGGGTCATACATAATTGGAATGCCTTTGTTATGCATCTCATTGGCATGCAAAATGGTGCTCTCCTTCCCGTCTGGTGAAAGAATAACCATTTCTATGCCTTCTGCATTAGGAATTGGATTGTTGTGCCCTTCTTCCATTGCCCCAGGGTGAAATGAAGTCAACTGATTATTTTTTTGGTCAGTGGTGATGAAACATTGCGCTGTATACATGTCATCAATCACCTTGATGCCTGATACAGAAATATCATTGGCCTCCATCCATGCTCGATAATCACCGAAATCTTTGCCCACGGTCGCACAAATGATGGGTTCCATACCCAGCTTCTTCATATTGAATCCAAGTTTTTTAAGACCTTGAGTCAACCCCCTGATGGCTTCTGATTGTAAACCTTCAAAAGTTTGCCCCGGCTTAACGCTGTCAATCGCGGTCTTTTGAACTTTCAGAACCAATTCATAAATCTCTTTTTGCTCTTTGCTGTATGTGCCTGATATAGGTATTGTTCGAGTAATATCAGCAGCATACATTTCATGTTCACAACCAGCATCTGTTAACAAGAGTTCTCCTTCTTTCATTTCTTCCCGATTGCTAATGTAATGAAGAGTGCAAGCATTGTCTCCTGAGGCAACAATACTTGTATAAGCAGGTACTGCGCCATGTTTACCGAATTCATGAATAATATCTGCCTCAATTTGGTACTCAAATACGCCGGGTTTACAATTCTTAAACACTCGCTTATGCGCATCGACAGAAATCTTGGCTGATTTCCTCATCAAACTGATCTCTTTTTTAGATTTGATGAGTCTCATTTCATGAATCAGTGGTTCCAAGGCTTGGATTTCAGATGGCACCACACCACCTCTTCTCTGCCCTGCTCTGACAGCGTTATAACTTTTCATTAAAGTCTTATCTAAAAGATCATCTTGACCCAATGTGAAAAATACTTTCTGTCGACCCAAAAAGAGGGATGAAAGAATTGTCTCTAAATCTTCAATCTTAAAACTCTGGTCAACTCCAAAATTCTTTTTCACACCATTAAGCCCCTCCATATGACCATCCCAAATCTCAGTCAAAGGATTTTTGGCTCTCAGGCATACAATGAAAGCTCCATCTTCTCTTCCAGGCGCTAAAATCATCACGGCATGAGGTTCAGAAAGTCCAGTAAAATAGTAAAAATCACTATCCGGTCTGTAGGGATAATCTGTATCTCGACTTCTGACTCGAGTGCTGGCTGTTGGGATTACAGCAATACCATCTTTGCCAATCAACTTGGCGAGTCTACGTCGTCTTTTTTCAAATTCTTTATTCATCAGTCTGATCTAAATTCATCATAAATCATTTGCACGCTTAATCGAACAAATTCGATTAGCTCCATCAGTGAAAGTTCTTCATCGACCTCACCACTGATTGAGTGCGAGTCTAGTGTAGAGATTTGCGTAAAATCTTCAATGATTTCAAATGATTCTTTCTTCTGATCTTGATCAATTTTAAAGTCATGCTCTGTCATGAGGAAACTGACGCCATCTACAAAACCTTGGCACCAAATAGAAAGCGCCTCTGCCCTTTCTTGAATCGAATTGGTCTCATCAGGAATGATCAATTCAAAGCTCAAATCTCCATCCTTGAGCTTATTTAGATCTCTTTCAATGATCTTCTTAAGTGCTTTTCTATATGTTGCTATTTGGACAGATACAGTAGAGCCATCATCAGAATTATCAAGTGGGACAAATTCATCAAAATGGTCGCTCTGGAAACAAATCTGAGAGCATACCCCACCATGTGTTTCAGGCAGGCTCATATCTATCGAGGCACTTTTTCTTAGCTCATCTAGTTTATCAAAATCCATTTTTTTAATAATCTCCAAGAAACATTATACTGATTTGACCGATGGCTCAGGACAAATTATAGTAACTCTTATGAATAAGGTCTCAGAAAAAGAACTCCTAGCCTCAGTCGAGAAATTGGAGATTAAAATCAGTCAATTGATCCAAGAGAAAGAAAAGCTTTCTTCAGAAAATCAAACGCTTAGCAAAAAGAATGAAGAGCTTATTCAAGCAGTACAATCCTTAGAATCACTTAAAGATCAAGCAAGAGTCAAAGCGGAAAATGTACTGCGTCGTCTGGATGAGATAGAACCTCTCGCATGAACGAAACCGTTTCTATCGAAATCATGGGTGAGCAATTCACCATCAAATGTCCATCAGATCAAAAAGCCAATTTAATAAAAGCAGCAAAAATGGTTCATGAAGCAATGAAGAAAATCAGCGATCAAGGTACCGCATTTGGTGTGAATAGAATAGCTGTCATGGCAGCCTTGAATATCGCAAATGATGCCATCACTGGCAATGCTGAAATGGCTTCAAAAATCAGAACTGAGTATGACTCAGAATTGGATTTAGATGAGATCCAAAATAAGATTGAGAATTTATCTCACGATGTGGAAAATTCTCTTAACTCTGGGATTGATTTAAAGCTACAATAAGATCAGAAGATCGCCTGCGGTACTCGAGTTTCATTGAAGGACCTCTCGGCCCTTAATTAAACAAACAGGGATCAATGTCTACATTAATATTGAGCATTACCATTTATTGGGAAGCCTACGTTAATGTGTCAGAGCCCACCTATTGCTCAGGCCTGAGAGCAACAAATGGGGCACGGTATTGTGGGTCATCTTCTTCCAAACAAATGGAAACGGTCAGAAAAGAAAAGAAAAAAGAAAGATTGAGCATGTCTGGTGACATGGTCAATGAAAAAAGCTCATTAATCACAAAGAATTTACTTGCGCTCAAAATTCTTGATGAAGGAACAAAGGTTGCAATTTTTGCTTCTTTTCAAAATGAACCGGATACAGAAGAACTAGTAAATTATTTTTGGGCAGAAAGAAAAGAGCTATGTCTTCCTGTCACCGATAAAGGCTCGTTGAGATTCTATGAATATGGTTCTGATTCAGTACTTTTAAAAAATCGATTTGGTATATCTGAACCAGATATAAATGAAGCTAAAGAAATTCCCATTCAATCTCTTGATATTATTTTGATACCTCTTGTTGTCTTTGATCAATACTGCAATCGAATTGGTATGGGATCGGGTTTTTATGATAAAGCACTTTCTGCACTGGATAATTCTAAAAAGAAGACATATTTGATTGGTCTAGCCTATGAATTTCAGAAAGTGAATCAAATTGAACCCAATAAATGGGACATTCCTCTTGATTATGTTGTAACAGAAAATAAGGTCTATCATTCCTAAAGCCTCACCCATATGTCAAAATAGTTTCATGAATCCAGAAGAACAAAAAAAACAAGCAGCTTTAAAATCCTTAGAATTCATAGATGATGATTGCATTCTGGGTGTCGGTACCGGCTCAACAGTGAATCACTTAATCTCAGCCTTACCGAGTGTTAAAAATAAAATAGATGCTGTCACATCGAGTTCTGAGGCGAGCACCAAGTTGCTTGAAGAGAATGGGTTCAGAGTTGACGACCTCTCCTCTGTTGGCTCACCTGATCTCTATATTGACGGAGCCGATGAAATCACTGAGCATTTCCATATGATTAAGGGTGGTGGAGGCGCACTCACAAGAGAAAAAATCATTGCTGAAGCATCGAGAAAGTTTGTATGCATCATTGATAACTCAAAACTTGTTGATCTTCTCGGTAAGTTTCCACTACCAGTTGAGGTGATTCCGATGGCAAAGTCGTTGGTTGCTCGTGAATTAACTAAACTGGGCGGTTTACCTGAGCTCAGGCATGATTTTATAACTGATAACGGCAATCTAATCTTGGATGTTCATAATTTAAAGATTCTCGATCCAGTTGATCTTGAAAATCACATCAACAATATCCCTGGGGTTGTTACGAATGGGATATTTGCAAAAAGATCTGCTGATGTAATGATCATTGGAAATGAATCAGGACCAGAGACCAAGATAAAAAACTGATGTTTAGTCGAAGAGATTTTATAGCCCTGAGCTCGCTATCATTTCTGCCGACTTTATCAAATGCATCAATGCTGAATGAATCAATGCTGAAAAGGGTGATTCCCTCCTCTGGAGAGGAAATGCCAGTGATTGGACTTGGTACTTCTAGAGTCTTTGATATTGAACCATCTAAAAATGAACTCAATGTAAGAGAAAAGATTTTAGACATTTTTTATGAAAATGGTGGTCGCCTGATTGATACATCACCAATGTATGGGATGTCTGAGGAAATCATTGGAATCACTGCAAAGAAATATATAGAAAAAAATCGTTTCTTTCTTGCAACCAAAGTTTGGACTGAAGGCAGAGACAACGGAATGAGACAAATTGAAGAATCATTTCAGAAAATGAGGACCGACAAAATCAGCTTGATCCAAGTACATAACCTACTTGATTGGAAAACGCAGATCAAAACACTCCGATCGCTCAAAGATAAAGGTCGAATTGACTATATTGGCATCACACATTACAAATCCAATGCATTCGATGAAATGATCAAAATAATGAAAGCAGAAAAAGTTGATTTCGCACAATTCAATTATTCAATGGGTGAACGTGAGGCAGAACAGAAGATCCTGCCTTTCTGTAAAGACAATGGGATAGCAACACTCATCAATAGGCCATTCATGAGAGGGAGATTATTCAGGGAAGCGCAGGAGAAAAAATTACCCTCATGGGTTACCGATTACGATATTGATTCTTGGGGTCAATTTTTCTTGAAATACATCATTTCACATGATGCAGTAACCAATATCATTCCTGCGACATCAAAACCCAAAAACATGCTTGATAATGCTAGGGCTGGTATGGGGAGAATGCTTGACGAGAAAGCAAAAAAGAGAATGCTTGAGGTCTTTTGATCTTAACGTTTAGAGAACTGAGTAGCCTTACGCGCTTTCTTCAATCCAACTTTCTTTCTCTCAACACGTCTAGCATCTCGAGTTAAGAATCCTCTTTCTCTTAAAGCTGATCTGAGATTGTCATCATATGAAAGAAGTGCTCGACTGAGTCCGTGCCTGATGGCACCAGCTTGACCACTTCCACCACCGCCTTTGACAGTAGCGATAACATCAATCTTATCTAAAAGATCAGTTTGCTCTAGTGGTTGTCTGACAATCATTCGTGCAGTTTCACGATCAAAGAATTCATCCAGTGACTTTTTGTTGACCTGAATCTCACCCTTACCTCTTTTAATGAAAACTCTCGCAACTGAGCGCTTTCTTCTTCCAGTACCGTAGTGAACTTCAGCAGCCATTATATTTCCAATGTTTGAGGTTGTTGTGCGCCATGAGTGTGTTCAGGCCCAGCAAAAACTTTTAGTTTCTTAATCATTGCATTGCCAAGCTTTGTTTTTGGCAACATCCCTCTTACTGACTTGGTAAGCACCCTCTCTGGGCTCTTATTCATCATGGTTTCGAGGTTCATTGATTTGAGGTTTCCAATGTATCCAGTGTGCTTATGATACATCTTATCTTTCATTTTATTTCCGGTAACTTTGATACCAGATGCATTGATTACAACAATATAATCCCCTGTATCAACATGCGGAGTGTAGATAGGCTTATGCTTGCCTCTCAAACGACGAGCAATCTCAGTAGATAGCCTACCGAGGGTCTTGTCCTTGGCATCAACCAAGTACCAATCGTGAATCACGTCTTCTTTTTTTGCTGAAACCGTCGTCATTATTAGCTTTTCATATCCTATTAAAAGGAGGCTAGTCTACTCATCCAAATGGGTTTTTTCAATGAAATATTGGGAAAATTACTGATTCAAATGAGGTGCGAGATTTTGTCTCATCTCATCAATGGTATCGCGATAGTCATCTGTCCCAAAAATACCAGAACCAGAAACAAAAACATCTGCACCATAAGAAGCAATGTCACCAATATTATTGGCCTTCACTCCCCCATCAATCTCTAGAAAAACTTCTCGACCTGATTTCTCGATCATCGCTCTGGTCTCAGTCAACTTATCCAGCACTTCAGGAATGAAACTTTGTCCTGCAAATCCTGGATTCACAGACATCATAGTTATGATGTCGATTTGATCGAGATACTCCTCGACATAACTGAGGGGCGTCGGAGGATTAATCGCTAATCCAGGCAGGCAATCATTTGATCTGATTAAATCTAAAGTGCCTCCAATGTCATCGGAAGCTTCAGGATGAAATGTAATATATGTTGCGCCAGCTTTAGCAAAATCGGCGATCAATCTATCTACTGGTTGCACCATTAAATGCACGTCAATTGGTGCTTCAATGCCATAATCCCTTAAGGATTTACAAATCACTGGGCCGAATGTCAGATTAGGAACATAATGATTGTCCATGACATCAAAGTGAACAAAATCAGCGCCTGCAGCGATTACACTCTCGACTTCTTCGCCCAATCTAGCAAAATCAGCAGAGAGGATTGATGGTGCAATTTTGAATTCTTTAGTCATTTGTAAATATTATTCTACCGGTTCCTATTATGCTTGATAAATTCTTTCTTTAAAGAAAAAAAACAGATTGTTGATTACTGATATTTCTATCCATAAAATAGACATATGCAATCTAAAGAATTAAAAAATCTCGAACTCGTAGCCAGAGGCAAAGTTAGAGACATTTACGCGGTGGATTCTGACCACTTACTCATCGTGACCACAGACAGAATGTCTGCGTTTGATGTGGTTCTTCCAAACCCAATCCCAGGCAAAGGCGAAGTGCTAACTCAGCTCTCAGAGTTTTGGTTTGAAAAGACACAATCGATTGTAAAAAATCATATGACTGACGATCTCGATCTTGTTGATCTTCTTGATAGTCCTGATCAACTCGATTATTTCTCAAAAAGAAGCATGATAGTTAAGCGACTCAGTCCACTTCCAATTGAGGCAGTTGTGAGAGGATATCTCATAGGCTCTGGATGGAAGGACTATCAAGCAACTGGCTCTGTGTGCGGGATTGAATTAGAAGAAGGGCTCCAAATGGCGCAAAAATTACCAGAACCGATCTACACACCTGCAACAAAAGCTGAGGTAGGTGAACACGATGAAAACATTTCTTATGAAAAAACGGTCGACTTAATCGGCGAAGAGCTCGCAAGCAGAGTGAAGAAAATTGCAATTGATATATATAACTTTGGAGTGAATCACGCTAAAGAAAAGGGGATTATCATTGCAGATACCAAGTTTGAATTTGGATTAGACGGTGATGGTGAGCTTTATCTGATTGATGAGGTTCTAACTCCAGACTCCTCAAGGTTTTGGGCCATTGAGAATTATGAGCTGGGATCAAGTCCGCCAAGCTTTGACAAACAATATCTTAGAGATTATCTAGAGACACTGGATTGGGATAAAACGGCACCAGGACCCGAATTGCCTCAAGAAGTGATTGATAATACAGCGTCGAAATATAAAAATGCGTTCAAACAAATCGCTGAGTAAACTCTTTATTCACCTGCGATCATAAGATCATCAATTAAAACACTTCCACAGAATACTGATCCATCTGTTTCAGGATCATTACCAATTTTTTGTATTTTTGAAAACATCTCACTTAAATTTCCAGCGACTGTTACTTCACTCACTGGATAAACAATCTCTCCATTCTCGATCCAAAATCCATTGGCCCCTCTAGAGTAATCACCATTGACAATATTCACACCAGACCCAATCAATCCTGTTACTAAGAACCCAGATTGCATCCCTTTGATGATCTCATTTAGGTCTTCATCAACAGATTTCTCAACATTGATATTGTGATGCCCCCCTGCATTTGCAGTGGTTTTCATCCCCAACCTTCTCGCTGAGTAACTGGAAAGCAAGTAACCCTTTAAATATCCATCCTGAATTAACTCTCTTGGCTTGGTTTGTACTCCTTCGGCATCAAAATATGTACTAGCAAACCCCTTCATTAAATGCGGATCTTCATGTATTTGAATAAAGTTAGGAAAAATTTCTTGATCGATTTTATCCACTAAGAAAGATGACTTTCTATATAGGCTTGTACCGCTGATTGCACTCAAAAAGTGGCTGAAAAGACTTTTAGAAACTCTAGGTGAGAATAAAACAGGCGCTTTTTGTGTTTTTAGCTTTCTTGATCCTAGATTACTCGCAGCCCTATTGCCTGCTGAATAACCAATACTTATATGATCTCGAAGATCATCAAGTCCTCTGGTACTTGAATAGTCGTAATCCATTTCCATTTGCCCTTCTTTTTCAGCAATCGCAACACAACTGATACTGTGACCTGTTGACTGGGTCTCACCGATAAAATCATGGGAATTAAGATAAACAGACTGATTCTCATATGAGCCCACTGTCGCGCCCTCAGAATTAATTATCGATTCATTGGCTTCAAACGCTGCAGCCTCACATTGAAGGGCCATTTCTTTAGCTTTTTCGATGCTCAAATCAGATGGTTGGTATAAGTCCAAATCTTTGATTTCAGTTGCCATCAATTCTTTTTCAGCTAATCCATTACAATCATCTTTTTCAGTCAATCTCGACAAACTCAATGCTTTATCGATCGTTGCATGAATCTGTTGTTCTGAGAAATCATTGGTGCTAGCACTTCCTATGGCTTTACCTATGTATACTGAAATTGAAAAACTTTGATCATTGAATTGCTCAACTACATCAATGACCTGATTCTGAGATACAACGGAAAACCCATTGCCCATTGAGAGCTTTATTGAAGCTTCTTCTGCCCCATTTTTTCTGGCGTATTTTAGCGCCCTAGATGCGATGTCTATATGTTGCATTTGGTCCATTTTTAAAACAAATTTAATGTGCTATTCTACCCTACCTAACCTTTCTAAAAAAATTTTCTGGAGTTTCAATATGAGCATAGATGTAGCAATTGTAATGGGATCAGCTTCCGATTGGGATGTGATGTCAAACGCACAAAAAATGTTGGATCAATTTGGCGTAAAAGCAGAGAGTAGAGTCTTATCAGCTCACAGAACACCAAAAGAGCTTGAAGAATTCATAAGAGAATGCGAGGAACAGAAAGTAAAAGCATTTATAGCAGGTGCTGGATTAGCCGCAGCCCTTCCTGGAGTTGTTGCAGCATTAACCACAACACCCGTAATTGGAGTGCCTCTTAATGCTGGCAGCCTTGATGGAATGGATGCCCTAATGTCCATAGTACAAATGCCTCCAGGGATTCCAGTTGGAACGGTCGCGATTGGTAAACCAGGTGCCGTCAATGCAGCGCTTTTTGCTATAGCAATGATGGCTGTGAATGATGATGATCTATCAGAGAAATTAAAGAATTACCGAAAAGAACAAGCTGACAAAGTTTTGGCTGCTGATCTTAGCTAAATTACGTTGTTCCTCCAACAGTGAGTTTTTCAATTCTCATTGTTGGTTGACCGACATTGACTGGTACGGTTTGTCCATCCTTTCCGCAACTACCTACTCCGGGATCCAATGCTAAATCATTTCCTACCATTGAAACCTGATGTAAAGCTGATGGGCCATCGCCAATGAGCATTGCGCCTTTGACTGGTTTGCCCAGTTTGCCTTTTTCAATCACATAAGCCTCGCTAGCAGAAAAAACAAACTTTCCAGAAGTGATATCAACCTGGCCACCACCAAAATTTTTGGCATATAGACCTTTATCAACTGATTCTATGATCTCTTTTTGATCATGTTCTCCGGCCAGCATGAATGTATTGGTCATTCTCGGAATGGTCTGGGAAGAATATGATTCGCGCCTCCCATTTCCTGTTGATTTGGTATTCATCAATTTTGCATTTAAATTGTCTTGCATGTAATTGCATAATTTTCCATTTTCAATTAAGACAGTGCTTTCGGTTGGATTGCCTTCGTCATCAATATTCAAAGAACCTCTTGCATCCGGAATTGTCCCATCATCCACTATGGTACAGACAGGTGATGCTACCATTTCTCCCATGAGCCCAGAAAATGCTGATGTTTTTTTGCGATTAAAATCTCCCTCTAATCCATGACCAATGGCTTCATGTATCAATACGCCAGGCCAGCCAGAACCAAGTACGACTGTCATCTCGCCTGCAGGGGCTTCATCAGCCTCCAAATTAATTAAAGCCTGGTCTACTGCTTCTTTGGCATATTTACTCAATTGATCATCGTCTAGGAACTCGTAAGTCATTCTGCCTCCGCCACCACTTGTTCCTCTTTCTAGTCGACCATTGGACTCTGCTATGACACTGAGACTCAACCTGACCATGGGCCTGACATCAGTGGCTAGTTTTCCATCTTGGTTGACAATCAAAACACAACCATGGCCTCCAGCAAGTGAAGCAATAACTTCTGTAACTCTGGGGTCGAGTGATCTTACTTTTGCATCCAAGCGATTCAGTAGATCAATTTTACTGAGATCATCAATTGACAAGATTGGGTTCTCGGAAGAATAGTATGGCTTCTCATGATTATCATTTGAGATAGGAAGTGTTGCATTCTTACCTGCCTTTGCAATGCTTGATGCAGCCTTAGCAGCTGCCATTAATGATTGTTTATCAAAAGATTCCGAATATGCCAAACCTGTTTGCTCTCCGATTATGGATCTGAAACCCGCACCTTGTCTACTTGAGTAGGATGACTTTTTAACCTCACCATCTTCTAAAGTCCATGACTCGGCTTCTGCACTCTGGAAATATATATCGCCCATTTCAATGCCGCTGCAGATAACCTGCCCGAGCATACTTTGCAAATCAGAATCATCGATCCCATAGGGATCGAGCAATGTGGATCTTACAATTTCATCAACGTTTTGCATTTGGTTATATATTTCTCAATTATTTTATTTTTCGATGGCCCAATGCAGGAAATTTTTTGCGAATTGATTGTAGACCCTCAGTATCAATTTCTGCAAGCACAAATCCTTCCCCATCTTTTATAAGTTCTATTATTTTACCCCATGGGTCAATAATAACGCTGTGACCAAAAGTCTCTCTTGACCCATAATGTTCGCCCCATTGATTGGGAGCAATAACATAAGCCAGATTTTCAATTGCTCTTGATTGTAATAACGTCAACCAATGTGCCTCTCCGGTTTCTTTTGTAAAAGCAGATGGAACACTGATCAACTCTACATCTGTGAATTCTTCAGATCGATAAAGCTCTGGGAACCTGAGGTCATAGCAAATTGATAGTCCCATTTTGAACCAAGGAGTTGAGATGGATCTAGGCTGAACTCCAGCATTGAATGCTTCGGATTCATGGTATTTCTTCCCATTGACTTCAACATCAAAAAGATGAACTTTGTCATAGTGTCCCACGATCTCACCATCATCATTAAATGTGATTGATCTTGAAAATGCCTTACCCGTCTCTGAGTCTCTGATTGGAATTGATCCTGCAATGATCCATATTTTTAATTCTTTGGCTATATTTGAAATCTCAGTCTGGATGATGCCACTCTCCTCGTCTTCCATAACTGAGTTGAGTAGTTCTTTTGGATGCCCCATGAATGCAAAGTTCTCTGGTAAAAAACAAGCATCTGCACCTGCATCACTCGCTGCAGACAATAATGACTTTGCTTTCATCAAGTTTGAATTGACCTGATCACTTGAATTCATTTGGATGGCTGCGATTTTCATTTCAGTAAAATATGGTCAATTAATTGGATTCGTCCGGAAGAAATTGATCACAATTGTCTATCAATGTCCGATCAATCTCATCTCTTTGTATAGTTATCAATTCTGGCTTTTTCCATTCACCTGAGATATTAAAGTAGCTCAATGTATCTTCATCTGGTCTGCTCAATATCTTTGACAATATAAACATTGATGCAGCAGCAGCAGGGCCAGCTAGAACTGCTGCTCCACCAGTCAAAATATCAGATACATCTGGATCAATAATCATGGTTTGATCATAAGTTCTGTTCTCAAGATCTGATGTGCCAATAATTAAGACATCTACTGTCTTAGTATTCAATGAAAGATTGCAAGTAAATGCTGTCCTGTCTTGGAGCAATAATTCCCCCTTGATATAGTCAAAGACCAATCCCTCATCCAGGACATCTTCAAAATTTAGCAAAAAACGCTTTGGTAATTGAGAAAAGCTAAAAATGGATAATGCTTTCCCAGGCACAGATTCCTTGGTATTTATAACCCCATCCATAATTAAAATTTCTATATTTCCGTCAGCAAATAATACCTCTTGTTTTCTTGGAACCTCATCCCATTTAAGATTTAAACTAAATGAAGCATCATCACTTTCGATAACATCAGTGAGACCAACCGTGGCTTGTAGATGCTCTATATCAATTGCCCTTGCAGAAATGGACTTTAGCTCCAATGAAGGTCTTTTGAATCCCTTCCTCTTAGGGAGCCTAAATTGAGTGATTGGAATACTGTTAATCATATAGCCATTGTCAACATTATGGCTGAATTGAATCTCGCTGCCATTGATGATGATTGCTGTGATGGCTGGTATTTGATTAATAATCGATTTTATAGGATCAATTTCGATATTGAGTTCATCAATGTATACGGGCAATGGGTCATTGGTCTGTGCCATCTGCACATCTCTAAAAGAAAATTGAATCTTAAAATTTACAATTGAATGTTTCTTATAAGAAACGATTAAGCTTTGGTATTCAAAATCAAGCGATAGACGCTTCTCTACAATCTCAACTATCTCGAGCCTATTTTCTAAAACCAATTCATTCAATTTATCTTCAATTTCAGTTTTACCAAAGGACAAAGCAAAAATAATTCCCCCAAGAGCAAGAATCGAAACAATCATTAATGAAAGCGCAATCTTGAATAAAATTGAAATTATGGATTTGATCATTCTTCTTGGTTAACTAAGTTTTAGAGAAATTAT
Source organism: uncultured Gammaproteobacteria bacterium (assembly GCA_902595845.1). Taxonomy (GTDB): domain Bacteria; phylum Pseudomonadota; class Gammaproteobacteria; order Steroidobacterales; family UBA11654; genus CACPJA01. The sequence goes on along the minus strand of CACJRN010000001.1, from coordinate 71,107 downwards.
ACTCAGCAATTATGAAAAGAACATGAACTCATGGACGATGATAAGGCTGATTATCAATAATAGACCATGCTCTATAGAGCTGCTCTGCCAAAATCAAGGGGACCATGCTGTGCACATAAGTTAGGCTAGATAAAGAAAGTGAAACATTTCCTCTTTCTTTCACTGATTTGGCTAAGCCATCAGGTCCACCAATTACAAAAACTGGTTCAGCGCCCTCATCCATCCATTTCTTAAGCCATTTTGAAAATTGTATCGTATCTATTTGCTTGCCTTTTTCATCCATTGCTATGACAAAATTTGAAGCATCTAAGTTGCTAAGGATTTTGCTGCATTCTTCTTCAAGATTTTGATGGGCCACTTTCTGTTTTGATCGTTTAGAGATGGGTAATTCTATCTGCTCGACTTTCATAAAGGGTGGCAACATCTTGAGATATCTATCAATTTCATTCTTGAATTGATTTTTCTTACCTGTGACAGTGATGATTTTAATTTTCATTGAACGAAAATTCTGTCCCGATACTCCATAAATCTTCCAATTTATAAAACTCTCTGACTTCACTAAGCATTACGTGAAGAATAGCATCTCCAAGATCAATTAATACCCATTGGCCTGACTCATAACCTTCAATTCCCAATACTGGCATATTGATTTCTTTCATTCTTTCAACTACTCGGTCAATAATGGAACGGGCATGCCGATTAGAAGTACCAGTACAAAAAATCATGTGATCACTGATCGAGGTTAATTCTCTTACGTCAATTGCATGCACATCGATGGCCTTCATATCATCCAATACCACCATAGTTAGATCTAGTATGGTCTGATCTGTCATGCTGTTTTCCTCATAGGGTTAGCAATCATATATAAAAGCCTTCCAATTTCGTCCCATGAATTACCAGCTGCTGCTCCTTTGATCACTTTGTCAACAGAACATGCTTGTCCCAAAATTGATTCCATATATTGATGGTTCACTTGATTGAGAAAATTACCGATCAGTTGCTGCTTACTTTGCCAGATTTTGGCTCGATTCATGCTTTGCTTAATAGAATTACCGCAAGAGATATCCAAGCTCATACTGAATAAATTTTTTATTTCCCAATTAATAACTCGCATGACTTCAAAAGGTTGCATCCCCTCTTTTTGAAGACGCTTGAATATATTAAATGTTCTTGTGCTATTACTGGAAATAGCTGCGTCAGTCAGCTGAAAAAGATCAAAATGAGCCCCGTCGGCTACACAGTCATTTACGTCCTCAAGAGAAACTCTCTGATCAATCCCCATTAGCATGAGACGATCAATGGACTGCATCGCAGCAAAGAGATTGCCTTCGGTCAGTGCCACAAACATAGCCAATGCATCCTTGTCGATAGAGAGCCCCTTATCTCTTAATCTCCTTGAGATCCATCCGCCCATTTGTGAGGGATATACTTTCTTGCATTCTATAACTTGAGCCCTAGCAGAAAAAGCCTTAAACCATTTTGTATTGGTTATACTCTTTTCTAATTTCCCACAGATCAAAATCAAAAGATGATCATCTGTGATTATTTCCATCAACTCCAATAAAGCAACAGAACCCGTTTTACCAGGTCTGCCCAAAGGTAGATTGATCTCAATGATCTTTTTTTCAGCGAAAAGTGATGGGCTTTTCAATTCTGCAAAAACCCCATCCCAGTTTGATCTTGCATCAAAATAGAATCTGGAGCGTTCTGTAAAACCAAGATTATATGCATTACTTCGGATTTCGTCTTGTGCCTCAAGAATGAGTAGGTCTTCTGCTCCATGGATCAAATACATTTGATGGAATTCTTTTTCTTCAATTTGCTTAATCATTGATAATAGATCATTAATTATCTCTGGAATTTCTCAGAATTTGAAATTTTTCTGGAACTGGATCATGGCCTCCACTGAAAAATGGGTTACATCTTAGGATTCTCAATATCATGAGAATGGATCCTTTGATGGATCCATGTTGATCAATGGCCTCAATTGCGTATTGGGAACACGTTGGAAAATATCTACAAGAAGCAGGGAAATATGGAGATATAAACTTTTGATAGAAGATAATGACTTGCTTCATAAAGGACTTCTTAGGTCATCATGCCAGCATCTTTCTTGATTCTGGCGATCATTAAGTTCAGACCATTGTTTCTTGTTGGGCTCAAGTGTTCATTTAAGCCAATCATGGAAATAAACTTTGGCTGTGTTTCTATAATTTCTGAAGGCTTCTGATTGTCATATATTCTCAACAGTAAGGCTATAAGCCCGGAAACAATTGCAGAATCACTGGTTGCTTTACATCTGAATAAACCATCCTCTAATGAAGTCACAAACCAAACACTCGATTGACAGCCATGCACTTTATTTTCATCGATCATTTGGTCACTTGGAAAATTTTCCAACTTTTTACCCAGATCGATAATGTATTCATATTTTTCCATCCAAGTATCAAAAATTTCAAACTCTTCAGAAATGGATTGTTGAATTTCTTCCAATGATTCCATTGCTTATAGTTTCTTCCAAACTGGTCCTTCTGGACCATCTTCTATTGTTACACCGAGTGACTCGATCTCTTGTCTAATTTGATCAGCTCGTTCAAAATTTCTATTGGACCTTGCTGCCTCTCTCTCAGTCAAAAGATGATCAATTAATGCCTTATCAACTTCGATGTTTTCAAACCATATTTCTGCATCTTGATTCATCAAACCCAATAAATGAGCTGACCCAATTAAAATTGATGCCAATTTTCTAGACTCTTCATCTGATTTTGCATTATTGATATTTTTTACTATTGCAAAAAGTTCACTCAGTGCCTTGGGCGTATTGATATCATCTGCAATTGCATTCAAAACTTCTTCTGAGGGCTCTCCTGGTGAGATCTTCCCCAATTGTCTGATCGAGCCATACAAGCGATCAAGCTTCTTCCCTGAATCACTGATCAATGCATCATTCCAATTGATTGGTTTACGATAGTGTGTGGTTAAAAATGCCATTCGTATGACCTCTGGTCTGATTTCTTTTAGGAGATCTCGAATAAGCAAAAGATTGCCTTCAGATTTTGACATCTTTACGTTATCAAAATCGATCATTCCATTATGGACCCAATAGTTTGCGAGTGGTTCTCCTGAATGTGAGCACATGCTCTGCGCACATTCGTTCTCATGATGAGGAAACAAAAGGTCACTTCCACCACCATGAATATCCAATGTTCTTCCTAAATATTTCTTTGCCATTGCTGAGCATTCAAGATGCCAACCAGGTCTTCCAAAACCCCAAGGACTATCCCAACCAGGAGTTTCCCCAGTGGATGGCTTCCAGAGTACAAAGTCCCTTTGATTATTTTTTATTTCTGAAGATTTTATTCTTGTTCCTGAAATCTGTTCTTCTTCTGTTCGATTAGAAAGGAAACCATAATCATCAAATGTCTCTACACTGAAAAAAACATGGCCTTGACTCTCATATGCATGCTTTTTATCAATTAATACCTGAATCATTTCAATCATCTCAGGAATATGCTCTGTTGCTAATGGCTCTAAATCTGGTTTTTCAACACCTAAGGCAGTCATGTCTTCTTGATAAATTTTTGTATAACGCTGTGTAACTTCAGAAATATGCACGCCCTCATCATCAGCTGCCTGATAAATTTTGTCGTCTAGGTCTGTTATATTCCTGATGTACGTGAGATCAAATTCCCTCCTTAAAAGCCTTGCTAGAACATCGAATATGACAGGACCTCTCGCATTTCCAATATGAGGATAACTATATACTGTGGGTCCACAGACATACATTGTGACCTTTTTGGGGTCAATGGGAACAAATAGCTCTTTGCTCTTGGTGTTTGAATTGTAGAGTTTGATCTTCATTTTTGGTTTTTATTGCATTTATGAAAGTTATAATACCTAATGTTTTAATTAGATTCTTTGGTCATTAGTGGATTAAATAAAAGATGTTTCAGGAAAGACTCAGTATTGAGGAAGTAGAAGAAGGAACTGGATTAGCCCCCAAGTTTGATGTTGATGGTTTGATACCAGTTGTCACTACAGATGTCGAATCTGGAGAGTTATTGATGCATGGCTATATGAATCACGAAGCACTTGAGAAAACAATCATTACTGGTCAAATGCATTACTTTAGCAGAAGCAGGAAAGTCATCTGGCACAAAGGAGCAACCAGTGGTTTTTTTCAGAATGTAGATGAGCTCATGATTGATGATGATCAAGATACTATTTGGGCCAAAGTAAAAGTCATGGGTGGTGCAAGTTGTCATGTTGGTTACAGAAGCTGTTTTTATCGGAAAATTATTTCTAATGAGGAAAAAGTGCAACTTGAATTCACTGATACTGAAAAGGTTTTTGACCCTGATGACGTTTATGGAGACGCACCCAATCCCACAAAACTCTGACTATGAGCATTGTTGAAACAATCAGTTATGAGCTTTGGGACAAAGATCCGGAAGCATTTGCTGATCAATTGGGAAAGAATCACAAAGCGACAGGATTTTGTGGGATACAAGATCACCCGATACCTGAGCATATGGTGTCAGACTCAATAAAAATGTTTGAAGAGTTCTTTGCTTTGCCACAAGACATCAAGATGAAATACTTTATAAAGAATATTGGGGGAGCGAGAGGTTATACGCCCTATAAAATTGAAACAGCAAAAGGTGCTGAACATGCTGATTTAAAAGAGTTTTGGCAAACAGGTAGAGATCTCGAGGATGGTCACCGCTACACAAAATATATGTTTGAAAATATAGTTGCCGAAGAAATTCCTGAATTCAAGAAAACAGTTACTGAGCTTTTTGATGCTTTTGACAGTTTCGGGCAACAACTCATGGAAGCAATAGCGATATATTTAGGGCTGGAGAATAATTACTTTGATTCACAAATTAACGAGGGCAATAGTGTCTTAAGAACCATACATTACCCTCCTGCAGATGAAGATATAGGAGAAAGAGCTGGTGCTCATGGTGATATCAACCTAATCACTCTGCTTATAGGAGGGAATAAACCCGGCTTAGAAATACTCGTAGATGACAGTTGGTATCCAATAGATACACCTCAGAGCACTGTGGTTTGCAATGTGGGTGATATGCTAGAAAGATTCACCAATAATCGATTGCCCTCAGTATTGCATCGGGTTACGACCCCATCAGATGCTGTGAAAGGCTCATCACGTTATTCTATCCCTTTCTTCTTACATCCCAATCCTGATTGGCTCATCGAAACATTACCTTCATGCATAGACGATGAGCATCCGGATCTTTATCCTGAAGGGATTATGGCTGATGATTTCCTGCAGCAGCGTTTATATGAAATCAAATTGTTGTAAACTAATCTGATGGATATTCTTCAAATCGTTATTGGCGGCATCATACTGATTCTTCTGGGTGCTGTTTTCTCAAGAGATTTTAGAAAAATAAATCCTCTATACCTTTTCAATGCCATAGCTCTTCAATTTGTACTCTCTTTTTTACTTATTAAGGTGCCTCCGATTACAAATGCATTTAACTCATTATCCAAGGGTGTTTTGGCTCTAAAAGATGCGACAGATAAGGGCACGGGTTTTGTATTTGGTTATCTCGCAGAAGGAGCGCCTAAGCCATTTGAGGTCATAGATCCAGCATTTGCAAATATTTTTATCTTCTCTGGATTAATGTTGATCATAGTTGTTTCTGCGCTTTCAGCAATTTTTTGGCACTGGAGGATTCTTCCAATAATTATCAAAGCGATAGCTACACTTTTCAAAAAACCACTCAATGTGGGCGGCCCTGTGGGTTTGAGTTCAACCGCAAACATAATATTTGGGCAAGTTGAAGCACCTCTTTTGATCAGACCCTATCTCAGCAAAATGTCAAAACATGAATTGTTGGTACTCATGACAGTTGGAATGTCAACAATCTCAGGTGGTGTAATGGTAGTCTTTGTGACAATGCTGTCTGGCCTCTATTCTGAAAATCTCATAGGTCATTTTTTAACTGCATCAATCATTTCGGTTCCTGCTGCAATCATGTATGCAAATATCATGCTACCGAGTGATATAAAAACAGAAGATGAGAGTGAGATTGAGCAATCTAAACTATATCGAGGAACAATGGATGCACTGACTAGCGGTACTCAAGATGGTCTGCAAATTACTCTCAATATAGCGGCGCTGCTTCTTGTTTTAATTACAATTGTTACTCTTGTGAACACTGGTCTCGAAGCTCTTCTGCCTCAAGTCGCTGGAGAATTAATCACTCTTGAAAGGATTGCTGGATGGATTTTTGCACCAATCGCTTGGTGCATGGGCATACCATCATCTGAAATACAGCTTGCAGGATCACTTCTGGGTGTGAAATTTATACTCAATGAATTTGTAGCATATATCAATCTATCCTCAATTGATCCATCGGCACTTTCTGAAAAAAGCAGAGTCATCATGCTTTATGCTTTATGTGGATTTGCAAATTTATCAAGTGTTGGAATCCTACTCAGTGGCATTGGTACAATGATTCCGGATAGAAAAGGGGATTTGATTTCTGTAAGTGGAAAAGCACTGATTGGGGCAACTCTGGCTTCATGCTTTACAGGATTGGTGGTAGGAATTATCTCCTGACTATGAGCCAATAGCCCCCTTGTAAAAACATTTTCGGCAAAGCGATAAGTATCTTTCATTTCCTCCGATTTCAACCTGTTCACCGGATCTAATAATTGAGCCATCTTCGCTGACGCGAACGATCATGGTTGCTTTACTTCCGCAATGACAAACAGCACGTAACTCTTTTAATCTATCCGCCCAAGCCAATAGATACTTGCTTCCTTCAAATAATTCACCCTGGAAGTCTGTTCTGATCCCAAAAGCCATTACGGTAATGTTCATCTCATCGACAATCTTTCCTAATTGCTCAACTTGATCTTTGCTTAGAAATTGCGCCTCATCAATCAGCACACAACTCAATTCATTCTTCTTATTCATATCTTGGACCATCATCAAGATATCGTCTGATTCAGTATAAGTATGAGCTGGAGTTCTCAATCCAACTCTTGATACCACTTCTGATTCACCATAACGGTTATCCTTTGATGACGTAAAAACCATGGTCTCAAGACCTCTTTCACGATAACCATGGCTAGCTTGCAATAGTGCTGTTGATTTACCTGCATTCATTGTCGAATATATAAAATGAAGAGCTGCCATCACAATACCTCGTTTATTCTGAGCAAAATTTTATCAACAACTTGCTCAGCGAGTGATTCCTTAATGAATTTTGATTCATTTTCTTTTCCTAGTATTTGGTTTCTATCAAAACTGTAATCAGCCACTTCCTTGTATTCTGAGTTCTCAATGATACTTTGATTTTGATGTATAAGAGACCATGTTACCTCTAAATTAATTTCAAATTCTTTTGGATAATTTGAAGATGACACAGTGATGACCCTCTCCTTGAAATTATCATTACTAATTATGATGATCGTATCTGCTGTTGCTTTGCTCTCAGATAAGGGAATGCCATTTGATTTCAGTGTATTTTTGAGGATCCCATAAAAAGATGAATAACGATCAGTTGTTTCTAAGAAAACATTTCCAGATTTATTGGCCAAAGCCGATGTATCTTGCAACTCATAGCCACAAGATGATGCTATTAAGCAAGATAGAATGATCAATGATTTTTGAATATTTCCCACTAAACTACGATGTTAACTAACTTTTCGGGTATCACGATAATTTTCTTAATCTCATTTCCATCAATGAAGCGCACTACCTTTTCGTCAGACAATGCCATTGATTTTAATTCATCCTCACTAATTGAAGCATCAACCTCAAGCTTTGATCTCAATTTACCATTTACCTGAACTACAATTAGCGATGTTTCACTTTTGAGGAGACTGGAGTCATATTTTGGCCACCTAGCATCAATAATCGGCTGATCATGATTAATATCCAGCCAAAGCTGATGACAAATATGTGGAACGATCGGTGAGAGCAATAATAGTATGCTTTCAATTGCCTCTTTGATTACTTGGCGATCCAATTCATCATCGACATTGAAAGCTGAAACTTCATTAACAAGTTCCATGACTGCTGCAATTGCGGTATTAAAAGTATACCTTCTTCCGATATCGTCTGTGACCTTTGAAATTGTTTGATGCGTTTTTCTTCTCAACTTATTTTGATTTCCATTAAACTTTTCATTCGACGAAATACCAGGAATATCTTTTATAGAGTCTTGATGGGTTTTTATCAGTTTCCATAACTTTTTTAAAAACCGATATGAGCCGTTGATTGCTGTATCTGACCACTCTAAAGATTGCTCTGGAGGAGAGGTAAACATCATGAATAAACGAACCGTATCTGCGCCGTAATTTTGAATCATCTCCTCTGGATCGACTGTGTTGCCTAAAGATTTTGACATCTTTGCGCCATCATTTAGAACCATGCCCTGGGTTAATAGCCTTTTAAATGGCTCATTTCCTTCAACGAGACCCTCATCTCGAAGTAGCTTATGATAGAACCTTGCATACAGGAGGTGTAAGATCGCGTGCTCAATTCCACCAATATAGAGGTCAACTGGAAGCCAATATTTAGCTCTATCATCCAACATCGCTTTGTCAGAATCGCTTGAACAAAATCTAGCGTAGTACCAAGAAGATTCCATAAAAGTATCGAACGTATCTGTTTCACGAACCAATGGAATATCTCTGTCATTCACCTCATAAAAATCACTCATTGTTTTCAATGGAGAATGAACTCCATCGAATTCTACCTCCTCCGGTAAAGAGACAGGAAGATTTTCATCAGACTCTGAAACAAGATCGCCCTGCTCGTTTGTCAACACTGGTATTGGAGCACCCCAATACCGTTGCCTAGAAATGAGCCAGTCCCTTAAACGATAATTGATGACTTTCTTTGCTGCATTTTTATCAGTAAGTAATTCTCCTATCTGATCTTTTGCTTGAGCAGAGCTGACTCCATCATAATTTCCTGAATTAAACAATATGCCTTCTTCAATATAGGCTTCTTTGTTGAAATCATGATTTGAATCTTTGTCATTTGATCTTATTACAGGCTGAATAAGTAAATCATATTTTTTTGCAAAATCATGATCTCTTTGATCATGTGCAGGCACAGACATGATTGAACCCGTTCCATAGGTCATTAGCACAAAGTTTGCAGTCCATACTGGGATCTCTTCACCATTGATAGGATTGATTGCATTAAAGCCTAGGGGAACACCTTTCTTTTCCATTTTCTCCAAAGCTTCTTCAGATACTGCTTGTGATTTTGTATCTTCTAGAAATTCTTGCACATTGTTATCTAAGCTGGCTATCTCTTGAACAATCGGATGCTCTGGAGCCAATGCAAGATAGGTTGCACCAAAGAGTGTATCTGTTCTAGTGGTGTAAACACTGATAGCTGTATCTAAGTGAGGAATCTCAAAGTCGATTTCATAGCCCTCTGATCGACCAATCCAATTTCTTTGCATTACTTTGACTTGCTCTGGCCAGTCTAGATCATCTAATCCTTCGAGAAGCTCTTCACAGTAATCCGTTATCCTAAGAAACCATTGAGGCATATTTCTTCGCTCAATGGTTGCACCAGATCTCCAACCTTTTCCATCAATCACTTGCTCATTCGCAAGAACTGTATTCTCAACGGGATCCCAATTGACTATTGCATCGCTTCGATATGCAATACCCTTCTCAAACAAACGGGTAAACATCCATTGTTCCCATTTGTAGTAATCAGGATCGCAAGTAGCAAGTTCTCTGCTCCAATCATACCCAAAACCAAGCATCTTTAACTGATACTTCATGTATTCAATGTTTTGTCTGGTCCACTTTGATGGAGCCATATTATTTTTTATTGCTGCACCCTCAGCTGGTAAACCAAAAGCATCCCATCCCATTGGCTGCAAAACATTCTTGCCATGCATTCTCTGATATCTAGATACGACATCACCAATTGTGTAATTCCTAACATGTCCCATATGCAATCGTCCACTCGGGTATGGAAACATGCAAAGACAGTAATATTTTTCCTTCTCTTGATCCTCAATCGATTCAAAAACTCTCTTATCCTCCCAATAATTCTGGGCTGATTCTTCTATTTCTCTTGGGTTATATTTTGAATCAATCATTTTTAATTTTTAAAACGAAGCATACCTATTATTACCCCCATTGTCATAAGGAAAATACTGAGAAGCAATGAAAAAGTATCCCCCCAAAGCATATAAGGCGTTCGGCCTTCCATAGGAAAGAAACTGCCTGTAATCACTGAGTATTCATGAGGTCTAGAGGTCTCATGTATCTTGCCTTTAGGGCCAATGATTGCACTGATTCCTGTATTGGTTGATCGCAGAAGATATCTTCCACTTTCTATTGCTCTCATTCTGGACATTTGTAAATGCTGTGCAGAGGCAATTGACTTACCGAACCATGCGTTATTCGTGATGTTTATTATTACATTTGATTGAGGAAAGAAATCCAGCACGTCAGAGCCAAAAATATCTTCGTAACAAATAGAGGGCAGCATTCTAAGATTACCTAAATTAAATGGTTGTTGATCTCTGTCCCCTTTTGCGATGTCTCTACTCGGCAGATTGATAGATTGCATCCAAGAACGAATCCCTTCTGTCACAGGAAAATACTCACCAAAGGGAACCAGATGTCTCTTTTGGTATATATTTTCCTCTTCACCAAGGCTAATCATTGAATTAAAAACTTGACCATTCTGATCCTGAGTATTGATACCTAAAATTAACATTTGTATATCTTTCTCTTTTATTTTCATATCAAGATACTCCAAGTACCCCTCAACATTTCTCTTTAGAGATGGAATTGCCACTTCAGGCCAAATCACTAAATCCGTTCCTTCTAAGTTACTTAAACTTGATGCATAGAGAGTGAGTGTATTTTCGAATTCGCTTCCTAGCCATTTCTTATCCTGCTCAATGTTTCCTTGGACAAGTGCAACCTGATATGAAGATTCATTTGATTTATGTGTCCAATTAACCATACCAAGGAGATAACTAGATATGATTAAGATAACAATAATTAAGCTGCCTAAAACTCTCTTATTCAGGAAAGTAAGCAAAATTGCAGACGAAGCCATTGCCATCACCATCGACACCAAAAAAACTCCCCCAATAGTAGCCCAACTAGAGATAAGGCTACCACTTTCCATATAACCTAAACTGAACCATGGAAAACCAGTTAAGAAGTAGCCTCTGAATATTTCCAGTAATGTCCATAATGAAGGAGCGATCAGGAGAAGTGAAATCCATTCATTGGCAATTCTTTTATGAAGTTTTACAAAAATAAAGCCAAATAAAGAATGAAATAAAGAGAGATAAATAGATAAGATTGCTATAAGCAAAATAGCAAGTATTTTTGGAGCCCCGCTCACTATATGAATACTGATATACAACCAATACAAACCAGTGCAATAAAGAAAAAATCCAAATAGAAAAAATAGTAAGGCAGCTCTATTCTCATTCAGATTTATTGCAAAATAAAATAAAGCGGAGACAGCTAATAATCCAATAAACTGGTATCCGAATGGCTCAAAACCTATCAAGTATGAGAGGGAAAGAGCTATAGAGCTAAGATATAATTTGGGTCCTGATAGTTGATGAATCAATCTAGAGTAACCTCGATGCTTGATAATCTTCTATCATCAGCTTCAAGGATTCTGAATGAACAATCTTCAATCTTAATAATTTCTTCTATTGAAGGAAGCTTGCCCTGCATTTTAATTAGCATTCCACCCAGTGTGTCATAGTCTTCATCTAGAAATTCTGTTTCAAAATATTCATTAAAATCTTCAATCCTTATTAAAGCTTCAACAATATATTTCTTATGTCCAATCTCCTTAATCATCGGCAAATCTTCGGGATCATACTCATCCTCAATATCACCGACAATTTGCTCAAGCACATCTTCAATCGTGAGTAATCCCGCTGTTCTTCCATATTCATCAACAACAATCGCCATGTGATTCCTGCTTTTTCTGAATTCTTTTAAAAGTATTTGCAATTGCTTGCTTTCAGGAATAAACGTTGCAGTCCTGAGGCAGTTATTTAGGTTGAAATCAGCTTTATTTGTTTGATAGAACCTCAAAAGATCTTTTGCAAGCAAGATTCCAATCACTTCGTCTTTATTATCACCAATAACAGGGAATCGAGAATGGCCCGAATTTATAATGATTTGAAGCATTTGATCGATGCTCATATCTTCCTCAAGAAGGATCATATTTGATCTCGGTATCATAATGTCTCTGACTTGAAGGCTTGATACTTCAATCACACCTTCGATCATCTTAATTTGATCTTTGCCAAGAAGACTGCTCCACTTTTCAGAGCGAATGAGTGAGTAAAAACCTTCTGAATCGTTCTTATTTTTTTGGAAAAAGCTTTTAATACTTGCAACTAAATTCATGGCATCACCGATTGCAATATTTTATTAGTCAGTTCATTCATCTCATGCTCCTCATGATCATCTTGATGATCGTATCCCATTAAATGAAGAAAGCCATGAATGACCATATGTATAAAATGGTCATTTACTTTTTTTTGCAAATCATTTGATTCCTCTCTAACTACAGGATAGCAAACAACAATATCCCCAAGCGATGGAGCCTCAATCCCCAAATGATTTTCCTTTTTTGGATCGCCTACAAAAGCAAGAACATTTGTAGGGGTATTCTTTTTTTTGAATTTCTTATTTATCTCAGCGCCCTCTTCTCTCCCAACAATTCTTATATTGACAGAAATATCAAAATCATAAGGTCTATTTGACTTTTCATAAGCAGCCAATATCGCATCCTTTATCAGTTCTCTTGATATCGTTTTTGAAATACTATGCACTGACTGAATCTCTATATTCGAATGTGATATGGTCATTTGCTGTCTTTATTCTTTTCGTATGCTTCTACAATCTCTTGCACAATTCGATGCCTGACGACATCTTTATGTGAAAAATGCACAGAAGCAATCTTATCTATGTCCGACACAACACTTAACGCATGCTCAAGACCTGATTTCTTTTCCGTTGGTAAATCAATTTGGGTAATGTCACCATTGACAACAGATTTTGAGCCAAACCCCATTCTGGTTAAAAACATTTTCATTTGTTCCACAGTAGTGTTTTGCGCTTCATCCAAAATAATAAAGCTTTCATTCAAGGATCGTCCTCTCATAAATGCCAAAGGCGCAAGCTCAATTGTTCTTCTCTCTATTAAATTAGAAACTTGCTCAAATCCCATCATTTCATAAAGTGCGTCATACATCGGTCTGAGATATGGATCAACTTTCTGTGATAAATCGCCGGGAAGAAAGCCAAGGTTTTCTCCAGCTTCAACTGCAGGCCTCACTAGAATGATTCTTTTGACATCTTGCCTCTGAAGAGACTCAATGGCAGCAGCTACAGCTAAATAGGTTTTACCTGTACCAGCAGGTCCAATTCCGAATGTTACGTCATGATTCCTGATTGATTGAATATACCCATACTGATTCATATTTCGAGTCTGTATCTCTCTGCGAGGCGTTTTAATAAAAGTTGGTTGCTCCGTAGATGAAGATGGTTTTTCTTGATGATTCATGATCTTTTTTATAACGAGATGAACTTTTTCTTTATCGATGCTTTCTTTGCTTGCAATGGCATGTAGCTCTAAGAGTATTCTCTCGCCTAAGGGAAGCTTTCTTTTCTGGCCCTCAAGGAGGAATAAATTGCCTCTGTTTTTAATTTGTATATTTAGTTCATTTTCAATCGATCTAATATTACTGTCAAATGTCCCCAATAAATTTGCAAGTATTGAATTATCGATTGGATTTATTTCAAATTCTAATGTTGATGTTTTCAATTGACCAACCTGGCTCTGAGTGAATTAGGCAATGCCTCTGTGATATGAAGATTAACAAAACTACCAATTAAGTCTCGAGGCCCATCAAAATTGACCCAACGGTTATTCTCTGTCCTGCCTGTGATCTGATGGTGGTCTTTTTTTGACTGCTTCTCAACCAAAACATTTTGCTCTGACCCTATCATTGATTGACTGATCTTATTTGCATTCTGATTAATCAAAGCCTGCAATTCATTCAGGCGTCTTAGCTTCTCTTTATAAGGAACATCATCAATCATTTCAGCTGCAGGCGTATTGGGCCTTGGGCTGAAGATAAAACTAAATGATTGATCAAATTTTATTTTTTTGATCAAATCAATGGTTTCCTCAAAATCCACATCTGTTTCACCAGGAAATCCAACGATAAAATCAGAGGAAATACTGATATTTGGACGAATTGATCTCAGTTTCTCAATTCTATCTATATAGAGTTCAATCTTATGTTTACGTTCCATTAGCTTTAGAATTCTGTCTGATCCGCTCTGTACAGGGAGATGAAGATAATTTGCAAGCTTTCTGTTTTCAAAAGAACTGATCAAGTCATCTGTAAATTGAAGAGGATGCGATGTGGTAAACCTGATACGATCAACACCATCAATATCTGCAACAAGATGAAGCAGGTCAGCAAGACGCAATTTAATGCCATGCATATCTTTTGCCCTGTATGCATTTACATTCTGACCGAGTAAGTTGATTTCTCTCACCCCTCTTTCAGCCAAATTTTTAATTTCGCTTAGAATTTGCTCTGGTGGTCGGCTTACTTCTAGTCCTCTTGTGTGAGGAACAACGCAAAAACTACAAAATTTACTACATCCCTCCATTATCGAAACGAAAGCAGAAGGATTGACATTTATAGCATTAGGCAAACTTGAGAATTTCTCAATCTTAGGGAATGAAGTGTCGATTGAAGGTGTCCTAGTTTTTACAGCATCATCATACAACTTGGGTAATCGATGCAAAGTCTGAGGACCAAATACAATATCTACATAAGGCGCCCTTTTGATAATATTCTCTCCCTCTTGACTTGCCACACATCCACCCACACCAATGATAAGCTCAGGATTCTGATTCTTAAGAGGCTTCCATCGGCCAAGCTGTGAAAAAACCTTTTCCTGAGGTTTTTCCCTAATAGAACAAGTATTAAGTAATATTAAGTCAGCCTCAGAAGGGTCTTTAGTTTGCTCCATATCCCTTTCTGTGCACATCATATCCACCATTTTTGATGAATCATACTCATTCATCTGGCAGCCAAACGACTTAATGAAAACTTTTTTTGTCACAGAAATTGATGCGATGAATTAGAAAGGTATATCATCATCAAACTCATCATCATTGAAGTTTGATTTTGATGTTGATTGGTCCATGTTATTAGACTGACTAGAACCTGAGCTCATTCTCTCGCCGAGCATCTCTAATTGATTGCCTACTATCTCGGTTGTCCACCTTTCATTACCATCTCTATCTTCCCATTTTCTAGTCTGCAGCTTGCCTTCTACATAGACTTGGGATCCTTTTCTTAGGTATTGATCTGCTATCTCGGCCAATCTTCCAAAAAAAACGACTCTGTGCCACTCCGTCTTCTCTTGTCTTTCTCCAGTATCTCTATCATTCCATGATTCAGATGTCGCAACACTAAAATTAGCAACCATATTTCCACTCGGCATAGATTTAGTGTCTGGATCTGCCCCAAGATTCCCAACTATGATTACTTTGTTAATGCCTCTAGCCATATTTATTTCCTTAAAACTTTTTTATATATTCCACGAATTATTGTAACAAAAAGCAGTTAATTTCGCCCCATTAGAAAAAAAGATTTACAATGGTGGGTTGGTATTTTTTATGAGCAATATTGAAATTAAAGGTGCAAGAACGCACAACCTAAAGAATCTGGATGTAAGTCTCCCTAGAGATAATCTGATTGTGATTACTGGTCTATCTGGATCTGGCAAATCATCATTGGCCTTTGACACGATATATGCAGAGGGTCAGCGTCGTTATGTTGAATCTCTATCTGCATATGCAAGACAATTCTTATCAATGATGGAAAAACCAGAGGTCGATCTAATAGAAGGTTTGTCTCCGGCAATATCGATTGAGCAGAAAACAACATCTCACAATCCAAGATCGACAGTTGGGACAGTGACTGAAATTTATGACTACCTCAGACTCCTCTATGCAAGAATTGGTGATCCTTATTGTCCAAATCATGATAGAAAACTAGGGATACAAAATGTCAGTGAAATGGTCGATCAAATCATGAAGCTAAAAAATAATAATAGAATGGCAATGGTTGCTCCACTGATCAATAACAGAAAAGGTGAACATGTAGATCTAATCAAGAATATCAGATCTAGAGGCTTCATAAGACTAAGAATTAATGGTGAGGTACATGATATAGATGAGCTTCCTCAGATTGATGCAAAGAAAAATAATACCATTGAGGTTGTGGTTGATCGCTTTACCATCAAACCTGATATTGAAAATAGGCTCAGTGAGTCATTGGAAACAACCTTAGATCTATCAAATGGTATTGCTAAAATAATTTCTCTCGATGACTCATCATCAGACATTCTTTTTTCAAATAAATTTGCATGCCCAGAGTGCGGATACTCAATACCTGAGCTAGAACCTCGTACCTTCTCATTCAATAATCCTGCAGGAGCTTGTGAAAAATGTGATGGATTAGGTGTTGAGCATTTCTTCAGCCCAGATCTAGTTATAAAAAATGAAGACCTAAGCATTTCAGAAGGTGCCATTCGTGGTTGGGATCGAAGGAACTTCTATTATTTTCATTTAATTAAAAACTTATCCAAGCATTATGATTTTGATATTGATGTGCCCTATAAAAATATCCATCAGGAAATCAAAGAGATTCTACTAAATGGAAGCGGGGATGAAAAAATAGCTTTTGTTTATCCAGGCAGAGGTGGAAAAAGAATAAGAAGGAAACATGCATTTGAAGGAGTAATTCCAAACCTTCAAAGAAGATATATAGAGACTGATTCGCAAAGGGTCAAAGATGCACTTTCTAAATTTATGAGCACAAAACCATGTGGCAATTGCGAAGGCACAAGACTCAATGAAAGCGCACGAAATATCTTCTTAAAGAAAGAAAGAATCTCTGATCTCACACAAATGAATATAGAAGAGTTACTCTTTTATTTTAAGGACTTGAAATTAAAAGGCACAAAACAGGAAATTGCCAAGGGTGTTGTCAAAGAAATCATTGATAGATTGGAATTTCTATCTAATGTTGGTTTGAATTATCTCAATCTAGAAAGAAGTGCTGAAACCTTATCCGGTGGAGAGTCTCAAAGAATACGATTAGCAAGTCAAATAGGCTCGGGATTAGTTGGCGTAATGTACATACTCGATGAGCCAACTATAGGCCTACATCAAAGAGACAATCAGCGTCTGATTAACACACTCACAAAGTTGAGAAACCTTGGTAATACAGTAATCGTTGTTGAACATGATGAAGAAGTGATTAGGTCATCAAATCATGTTGTTGATCTAGGCCCAGGCGCTGGAAAGGATGGAGGGCATATCGTAAGCCAAGGTTCTGTAGAAGATATCCTGAAACAGAATAAATCATTAACAGCACAATACCTTAATGGATCAAAAGAAATAAAAATACCTAAGAAAAGATCAAGCCATGACAAGAATGGATGCCTCAAAATCCTCAATGCTGAAAAGAATAATCTGAAATCTATCAATGTAGAAATACCTCTTAATGTTTTAACTTGCATCACTGGAGTATCAGGCTCAGGCAAATCCTCGCTTATAAATGGAACCTTAAAACCACTTCTAAGAACACAACTAGAAAATAAACCCAATGATCTTGCAGGAAAGGAGGAGCTCGAAGGTGCAGATAAACTGAAAAAGATAGTTAATATCAGTCAGAGTCCTATAGGAAGGACACCAAGATCAAATCCAGCAACTTATACTGGCCTTTTCACTCCGATCAGGGAGTTATTTTCGGGAACACAAGAGTCTCGTTCAAGAGGTTATAAACCTGGTCGGTTCAGTTTCAATGTGAAAGGTGGAAGGTGTGAAACATGCCAAGGTGGTGGACTGATAAAAGTTGAGATGAACTTCTTAGCAGACATCTATGTTACTTGTGATATTTGCAAAGGCAAAAGATTTAATCGTGAAACACTCGAGATCCTTTATAAAGGAAAGAATATTTTTGAAGTTTTAGATATGACGATAGATGATGCTGCTGCATTTTTTAAGAATGTGCCGAGCATTCATCATAAATTACAAACATTATTGGATGTTGGATTGGGATACATAAAACTGGGTCAAAATGCTGTGACGCTTTCAGGCGGAGAAGCGCAAAGAATTAAATTATCAAAAGAACTTTCAAAAAGGGTTAATAAAGATACACTTTATCTTCTGGATGAGCCTACGACAGGATTACATTTTCATGACGTAAATCAGCTTCTAAAAGTTCTTCATAGGCTTAAAGATGAGGGCAACACTGTGATCATAATTGAGCATAACTTGGATGTTATAAAAACCGCAGACTGGATTATTGATCTTGGCCCTGAGGGAGGTGAAAATGGAGGCATGATTGTTGCATCAGGGACGCCAGAATCTGTAGCGAAAAATAGAAAATCATTTACAGGAAAATATTTAAAGAAGCAATTAGCTTAATGAACCCAGGCCTATGACGCTTTTAATCTCATTTATGTTAGTATGTGCAACCTCTCTTGCCCTTTCTGCTCCATCTCGAAGTACCTTATCAAGGTAAAATGGATCACTCATTAATTCATCATATCTCAATCTATAACTAGAAAGCTGCTGATCAAGCAACTCATAAAGTTGATTCTTTGCATCACCCCAAGATATTCCATCTTCAAGATCCTTTTGCATTGAGCTAATTTGTGAATCTGATGCAAAGCTCTTGTAAATATCAAACAATAAACAGTCTTCACTTGATTTCGGTTCACCTGGCTCTAATGAATTTGTTTTGATCTTCATAACATGTTTTCGAAGTGTCTTTGAATTACAGAAAAGAGGGATAATGTTTCCATAACTTTTGCTCATCTTTCTTCCATCCAAACCAGGTAAAACAGCAGATTCTTGATCTATAACGCCTTGTGGTATTACAAAAATCTCTCCATATTGATGATTAAAGCGCTGAGCAATATCTCTTGTCATCTCAATATGCTGAACCTGATCTTGACCCACTGGCACATGTGTGGCCTTAAACATGAGGATGTCTGCCGCCATCAAAACAGGGTAAGAAAAAAGCCCCATCGTTATTCCTTTATCTGGATCTGCTTTCTCATTATCATCGACAGCAGCTTTGTATGCATGTGCTCTATTCATTAGACCTTTTGCAGTAAAATTACTAAGGATCCAATTTAACTCTAATATTTCTGGAATATCTGATTGCCTATAGAAATAGGTTTTATCAATATCAAGCCCTGATGCTATCCAAGTTGCCGCAATCTCTAGACAAGACCGCCTCAATGCTTCAGGATCTTTGCTTTTGATCAATGCGTGGTAATCTGCAAGAAATAAGAAAGAATCATGCTCTTTCTCATTGGAAGAAGCTATAGCAGGCCTTATGGCACCTACATAATTTCCTAAATGTGGTGTTCCGGTAGTGGTTATACCTGTAAGAATTTTTTTATTGTTCAAAATGTAAACTATTCTGATTGTTCATTTAACTGATTATCAAAATTATAGTCTACAAGTTGAATAACTGCCATTGGAGCAGTATCACCATTTCGGATACCGCTTTTTAGAATTCTTAGGTATCCGCCAGGTCTGTCTTTAAATCTTGGGCCGATTTCAGTAAAAAGTTTGCCTACAGCTCTCTTGTCCCTGAGTAAGTCAAAGGCGCGCCTCCTTCTAGAAACACCATCCTCTTTTGCAAGAGTTATAAGAGGCTCGACAGTTTTTCTAAGTTCTTTGGCCTTAGGCAAGGTTGTGGAAATAGACTCATGCTCAATCAATGAAGCCGCCATATTTCTATACATAGCTTTTCGATGACTGCTCGTTCTTCCTAGTCTTCTTCCTGTCTTTCTATGTCTCATCTTAAACTCTCAGTGAATACAAATATTAGTCTACAACAGCCTCTTTTGGTGGCCAGTTCTCTAACTCCATTCCAAGAGATAGTCCATGACTAGCAAGGACTTCCTTAATCTCATTAAGAGATTTCTTACCTAAGTTAGGAGTACGCAGTAATTCAACTTCAGTTTTTTGAACAAGATCACCGATATAGTTGGCATTTTCTGCTTTCAGACAATTTGCAGACCTCACAGTCAACTCAAGCTCATCCACAGGCCTGAGCATAATTGGATCTATAAGAACTTCTTCTTCCTCTTTCTTTTGCTCTTGTACTCTTGTCAAATTTGTAAAAATACTGAGCTGGTTTTGGAGGATAGCGCCCGCATATTTAATTGCCCTTTCAGGATCTATTGTTCCATCTGTTTCTAAGTCAACAATAAGTTTATCCAAATCTGTTCTATTCTCTACTCTCGCAGCTTCAACTGAATATGTAACTGTTTTAATTGGGCTAAATGATGCATCTAGCTTCAGTAAACCAATTGTTACATCAGCATCTTTACTTTGAGTAGGGACTGGGCGATATCCTGTTCCTTTCTCAATCTTAATCTGCATTTTTAATTCTTTCTTTGAGCTAATCGTTGCAATGTGATGATCAGGATTTACAATCTCTGTATCTCCATCAACCTGAATATCTCCAGCAGTCACAGTACATGGTCCTTTTTTGCTAATCACAAAATCGGCTGAATCTCTATCATGAATATTGATGGCAACACCTTTAAGGTTTAATAAGATCTCAACTACGTCCTCTTGAACGCCTTCAATGGTAGTATATTCATGCAATACACCATCTATCTGAGCTTCAGTAATTGCATAACCTGGGAGGCTAGAAAGGAGCACTCTTCTGATCGCATTACCCAGTGTATAGCCAAAACCTCTTTCAAAAGGCTCTATGGATACTCTTGAATGGAGATCATTCTGAGACTCCAACTTAATGACCATTGGATTCAGAAGATCTAAGACAATTTCTTCTTTTTCAACTTCTTCCTCTTCAATGATCTCTTCTAAGATTTCATTTTCATTTTCAGACATAAAAATCTCCTAAAAAAATTATTTTGAATAAAACTCAACTACTAAGTTTTCTTGAATATCAGGCAAGATATCTTCCCTTTCAGGTATTGAATTCACAATGCCTTTCAACTTCTTCTGATCAACACTTAACCACTCGCTAATACCGAGCTGTGATGAAATATTTACTGCATTCTTAACTCGGAGCTGATCTTTTCCTTTATCAGTAACAGAAATTTCGTCGCTGACATTGACTTGATATGATGGAATATTAATAACCTGTCCATTAACCATAATAGATTTGTGGCTTACCAGCTGCCTTGCTTCTGCTCTTGTTACTGCAAAACCCATCCGATATACCATATTGTCCAATCTACCTTCCAAAAGTTTTAACAAGTTTTCACCAGTTGACCCCTTGAGCTTAGAAGCTTTTTTATAATAATTTCTAAACTGCTTTTCCATGACGCCATACATTCGTCTTAGTTTCTGCTTTTCTCGTAACTGATTACCATAATCAGACAGTCGTTCCCTTCTTGAACCAACCTTTGATCCAGGAATTGAATTGAGTTTGCATTTACTCTCAATTGGTTTGATTCCACTTTTGAGGAATAAGTCTGTGCCTTCCCTTCTTGAAAGCTTACATTTTGGTCCCAAATATCTAGCCATTAGTATTTACCTCTTTATACCCTTCTTTGTTTTGGCGGACGACAACCGTTATGTGGCAATGGTGTAACATCTTCTATACTGACAACATTAAGTCCTATTGCATTTAGAGCTCTGAGTGCAGATTCCCTGCCAGGCCCAGGCCCTTTAACTTTTACGGAAATATCTTTTAATCCATATTCTTGAGCTTTTGTGCCAGCTCTCTCAGCTGCGATTTGTGCAGCAAATGGAGTGCTCTTTCTTGAACCTCTAAAACCTGATCCGCCTGCAGTTGCCCATGCCAATGTATTTCCTGATCTATCTGTTATAGTGATGATTGTGTTGTTAAATGACGCATGAATGTGCGCAACGCCTTCAATAACATTTTTCTTAGTTTTCTTTTTCTTTCCAACAGCCATATTTCTTCCTTAAGCTCTCATTGGCTTTTTAGGGCCTTTTCTAGTTCTAGCATTGGTTTTGCTTTTCTGTCCTCTGACAGGCAAACCCCTTCTATGTCTAATTCCTCTATAGCACCCTAGATCCATTAATCTTTTTATATTGGTTGATGTATCTCTTCTAAGATCACCCTCTACAAGATAGTTACCTAACTCTGTTCTAATACTCTCAAGCTCTTGTTCTGATAGATCCATAACTTTTGTATCTTGAGCAATGCTGAGCTTATCGCAAATTGAGGCTGCTAGTGAATTTCCAACCCCATATACATAAGTTAGTGAAACTCTGACATGTTTATTATCTGGTATATTTACTCCTGCTATCCTTGCCATGATTATCCTTGCCTCTGTTTATGCCTTGGGTCTTTACATATAACTCTGACAACGCCATGCCTTCTAATGACCTTGCAGTTTCTACAAATTTTCTTTACTGATGCTCTAACTTTCATCTCATTTTCCTATCTAGGCCGCCCGCCTCTTCCATAATTTTTTAAGTTTGCTTTTTTCATAAGCCCTTCATATTGCTTTGACATCATTAATGCCTGTAATTGAGCCATAAAGTCCATCGCCACAACCACAATGATCAGAAGCGATGTACCACCAAAGTAAAATGGCACTCTAAAGTAGAGAATCATAAACTCTGGAATCAAGCAGACGAGCATGATATACAATCCGCCCCAAAAAGTTAACCTTGTTAACACTTTATCTATATATTCTGCAGTTTGCCTTCCTGGTCTAATTCCAGGCATAAAAGCACCAGACCTCTGCAAGTTATCGGCGGTATCTTTAGAATCAAATACCAAGGATGTATAAAAAAAGCAGAAAAACATAATCAAACCAGCATAAAGTAGAATATAGATCGGCTGTCCAGGTGCCAAACTTGCAGCGATATCTTGAAGCCAGTCAAAACCTTCTGATGTTCCAAACCAACTTGCTATTGTTGCTGGAAATAAAATGATACTAGATGCAAATATCGGAGGGATAACTCCTGACATGTTGATTTTAAATGGCAGATGAGTGGATTGTCCTTGCATCATTCTTCTGCCCTGCTGTCTTTTTGCATAATTCACTGGAATTCTTCTCTGCCCTCTCTCAATGAAAACCACAAAGGATGTAACGGCCACAACAAGGATAAGAAGAATCAAAACAAGGGCAGATGAAATCTCACCAGTATTGGCTAATTCTAAAGTACCGCCTATTGCCGATGGCAAACCAGAAATAATGCTGGCTAATATAATCATTGAGATACCATTTCCAATACCTCTTTCTGTAATCTGCTCCCCTAACCACATCAGAAACATTGTTCCTGTAACAAGTGTCACGCAAGCAGTAAATAGGAAGTTGAACCCTGGAGTTACAACAACACCTTGATTTTGAAGTGCAATTGAAGCGCCAAATGACTGAAATGCAGCCAAAAAAACCGTCCCATATCTAGTATATTGTGTGATCTTTCTTCTACCAGACTCGCCTTCCTTTTTAAGCTCTTTAAGAGTGGGGATGGTTACACTTGCCATTTGCATCACAATTGAGCATGAGATGTATGGGAAGATTCCAAGTGCAAATATGCTTAACCTTTCAAGCGCGCCCCCTGAAAACATATTGAACATACTTAGGATTGTTCCAGATTGCTCTTCAAAAAAGCTCTGCAATGCATTTGGGTCTATGCCTGGAACAGGTATATAGGTTCCAATTCTGTATACAATTAATGCACCTATCAAGAAAAACAAGCGTTGCCTGAGTTCAGTAAACCTAGACATATCAGCAAATGATCCACCTGCAGTGTTGATAGTATTAGCCATAATTAATCCAGTATTGTTCCGCCAGCCTTTGTGACAGCCTCTTCAGCGCCTTTGCTCAATTTAATACCTTGTAATTTGACAGCTTTCTCAATTGAGCCTGATGCAATAACTTTAACTCTCTGAATGTATCTTGGAATCATGTTTGCATTCTTAAGTGCATCAATGTCGATGACATCAGCTTCAATCTTGTCAAGCTGATCAAGTCTGAGTTCTGCAGAATCTTTTTGGTTAGATGTGAAACCTCTTTTTGGCACTCTTCTCTGTAAAGGCATTTGACCGCCCTCGAATCCTACTTTATGAAAGCCGCCTGATCGAGATTTTTGACCCTTGTGGCCTCTACCAGAAGTTTTTCCTAGGCCAGAAGCATGCCCTTTTCCTTTTCTAAACTTCTTAGATTTACTGCCTGGATTAGGTTTTAGCTCATTCAATTTCATTTCACTTCCTCAACTTCTAGCAGATATCTAACTTTATTAACCATTCCCATATTTTCAGGAGTGGCATCAATAAGAACTTCTTGGTTGATCTTTCTCAAGCCAAGTCCTGAAAGTGATGCAGCATGCTTCTTGATTCTGCCGAAGCGGCTCTTCACCAGTTTGATTCTCACTTTATTTACTTTCTTATTCATGTTTTATGTAAATATTTTTGATACTGGAATTCCTCTTCTTTTTGCAACTCTTTGAGGAGAACGCATAGAGTCCAGAGCATTAATTGTGGCTCTAACTAGATTAATCGGATTTCTTGATCCATAACTTTTTGCCAAAATATTTCGAATACCAACACATTCGAAAACTGCCCTCATCGCACCGCCTGCGATGATACCAGTACCATCAGCTGCAGGTTGCATAAAAACCTTTGTTGCCCCATGTCTACCATTTACTTCGTAAAAAATCGTGTCATCTTTTAGAGAAACTTGATGTAAATCTTTTCTTGCAGCTTGCATCGCTTTTTGAATAGCTAAAGGAACTTCCTTAGCTTTACCATAGCCCATGCCAATTTTTCCTCTGCCATCGCCAACAACTGTAATTGCTGCAAAGCCAAATTGTCTTCCGCCTTTCACAACTTTTGCTACCCGATTGACTGCTACCAATTTCTCTATTAGCTCGTCAGCTTGCTTTTCTATATTCATATTCATATTCATATTTAAAAGTCCAATCCATTTTCTCTGGCTGATTCAGCCAAAGCTTTTACTCTTCCGTGATATAAAAATCCAGATCTATCAAATGCCACTTTGCTGATTTTTGCTTTTTTTGCTTTCTCAGCAATTTGCTGCCCTACAGCTTTTGCTATCTCGATTTTTCCTTTTATTTTATCCCCTAAGATTTTCTTTACTTCAGGGTCGAGACTAGAAGTCGCAGCTATTGTCTTATCATCTGGTGCTATGATTTGAGCATAGATATGATTTGATGATCTATGTATAGACAATCTGTGAGCTTCAAGCTCTTTTATTTTAGCTCTAACCTTTTTTGCTCTTCTTTTTCTTTTATCAATTTTTGAAATCATAACTTTATTCTTTAAACAGCTTTCTTGGTTTCTTTCAGTGTAATTTGCTCACCTTTATATCTTACGCCCTTGCCTTTATATGGCTCTGGTGGTCTTATAGCTCGAAGCTCAGCTGCAACTTGTCCAACTTTTTGCTTGTCCATTCCAGAAATACTGATCTCAGTTTGAGAAGGTGTTGATATTTCGATTCCCTCTGGAACTTCATAGTTAACAGGATGAGAAAAGCCCAAAGTTAAATTCAATGTTTTACCTTGAGATTTAGCTCTGTATCCAACACCAATAAGCTCTAACTCTTTTACATAACCTTCTGTAACGCCTATTACCATGTTTTGAATCAAGCTCCTAAAGGTTCCAGCAGCAGCTTTAGAAAAACGAGTCTTACCATCAGATGAGACTTTTACGGCACCATCTTCTAGAAGCGAGACTGAAATATTATTAATTAAGTCCAGTGATAACTCCCCTTTAGGACCTTTCACTGTGAGTAGATTTTCAGCATCAACTATATTGACTTTAACCGCTTCAGGGATAACTACTGGTTGTTTTTCTATTCTAGACATTTTATAACCTACTTAATTTAAGACACCACACACAAGACTTCTCCGCCTTGTCCAATTTCTCTTGCTTTTCTGTCGCTCATGACCCCAGCTGAGGTAGAAACAATTGCAACACCTAGTCCGCCCATAACACGAGGAATTTCAGATGTTTGCTTGTATATTCTTAATCCGGGTCTGCTGACTCTATCAAGTTTTTCAATAACCGGCTTGCCGTCAAAATACTTTAGTTCAATATTCAAATTGCTTTTATTATTTTCAGACTCTTCAGAGCTAAACCCTTTGATATAGCCTTCTTCCAAAAGCACTGAAGCAATGCTTTCTTTTATCTTTGAATGAGGAATAGAAACACTGAAAGCGCTTATCTTATGAGCGTTTCTAATTCTTGTTAACATATCAGCAATTGGATCTGTCATTGTCATATCTATTTCCTTTTTTTACCAGCTTGCTTTGTGCAGTCCTGGTATATTTCCTTTCATTGCTTCTTCTCTAAGCTTGCTTCTTCCAAGTCCAAATTTACGATAATATCCCTTAGGTCTACCAGTTATTGAACAGCGATTTCTAAGTCTCGATGGGCTCGCATTTCTTGGTAATTTTTGTAATTTTATCCTTGCTTCATTTTTCTCTTCATAAGATGCATTGACATCTCGAAGAATAGCTTTGAGAGATGCTCTTTTTTCGGCATACTTTTCAACTGTTCTCATTCGCTTGAGTTCTCTCTCAACGATTGCTTTCCTAGTCATTCTTTTTCCTCAATTTCTGTTTCTTTGTCTTCTGATTCAGATTCTTCTTCTGACTCAGGCTTTGCATCGACTGACATATTAGCCTCTTTGGCATTTGCACTATTCTCTTCACCAGCTGCCTCAATCACTTCTTCAGCTTCTTCAACTTCAGGCTCTGCATCTACTTTCTCTAGGACCTCTTCTACTTCAGCTTCATCCTTTGAAGCATTTTTTGGAGCGTCTTTTATAGGGAAGTTGAATTCTTTTAACAACGCCAAACCTTCTTCGTCATTTTTAGCGCTTGTTGTGATGCTGATGTCTAAACCTCTAATCTTATCTATCTTGTCGTAATCAATTTCAGGGAAGATAATTTGCTCTTTGACACCGAGACTATAGTTGCCATTCCCATCAAAGGACTTTCTATTTAAACCCCTAAAGTCTCTTACACGTGGCAATGCAATACTAATCAGTCTGTCCAAAAATTCGTACATCCTTTCTCTTCTCAATGTTACTTTCACACCTATAGGCATTCCTTCTCTTATCTTGAACGATGCAACTGATTTTCTTGCACGAGTAATCAATACCTTTTGACCAGATATTTTTTCTAGATCTGCAACAGCCTTCTCGATCGTCTTCTTATCCTGAACAGCTTCCCCAACACCCATATTCACTGTAATCTTTTTGATTTCTGGAACTTCCATTACATTTGAAAGGCCAAGCTTCTTCTGAAGATTGTTCTTGATTTCTTGGTTATATTTCTCTTTTAACCTTGCCATTTTTAAATATCCACAACCTCATTATTTGACTTGAAATATCTTACTTTTGTTCCATCTTCGAGTTTCTTTATGCCCACTCTATCTGGTTGATTTGTAATTGGGTTTAACAACATCACATTTGAAATATGAACTGGCATTTCTTTTTCGATGATTCCACCTTCTTGTCCAGTATTGGGATTGCCTTTTTGATGTTTCTTTACAATATTGACATTCTCAACAAGCACTTTTGAGTTCTTGAGAATACTCAATACAGTCCCAGTCCTTCCTTTATCCTTTCCAGAAAGCACTATTACTTGATCGCCTTTTTTTATCTTTTTCAACTCAATATTCCTATATTACTTCTGGAGCTAAAGAAATGATCTTAAGCTGTTTCTTTGCTCTTAACTCTCTGGTTACAGGCCCAAATACCCTTGTTCCAATAGGCTCCAGCTTGTTATCTAAAAGAACTGCAGCATTTCCATCAAATCTGATAAGTGAACCATCTGATCTTCTTACTCCATGTTTAGTCCTTACAACCAAAGCATCATAAACATCACCCTTTTTGACTTTACCTCTTGGGATTGCATCCTTGACTGTCACCTTAATGATGTCTCCAATTCTTGCATACCTCTTTTTTGATCCACCAAGGACTTTTATGCAGAGCACTTTCCTTGCGCCACTGTTATCTGCAATATTGAGCATTGTTTCAGTTTGAATCATCTTTATTCCGCCCTTTTCGTCTCTAGAATTTGATCCAAAATCCAGGCCTTATTCTTTGAAATAGGCTTGGATTCTCTAATTGTCACTTTGTCACCCACCTTAGAAACATTTTCTTCATCGTGGATCATGATTTTTGTAGTTTTATATATATATTTATTATAGAGAGGATGTTTCAACCTTCTCTGTACAGCAACTGTGGCAGATTTATCCATTGAGTCACTGACAACAATGCCTGTAGTTCTTCTTGTATTTTTTTGATTATCCATTGCCATTACTCTGTTCACTCAAAACTGTTTTTAATCTTGCTATATCTCTTCTAATCTTTTTGAATTGACTTGAGTTTGTAACTTGTCCAGTGACAAATTGCAGCCTTAACTTCATTTGCTCATCTAGTAGGTCATCAAGCATCTTTTCTAGATCCTTCGCTCCCTTGTTTCTTATTTCTTTGATATCAATCATATAATTTGCCTGCTAACAAACTTCGTGCCGATTGGTAGTTTTGCTGCAGCAAGTTTAAATGCTTCCTGAGCTAAACTTTCCTCAACGCCACTCATTTCATATAAAACCTTTCCAGGCTGAATTTGTGCGACCCAATATTCGACATTACCTTTACCTTTACCTTGTCTTACCTCAAGAGGCTTTTTGGTAATAGGCTTATCAGGGAAAATTCTTATCCAGATCTTTCCGCCCCTTTTAATATGTCTTGTCATGGCTCTTCTTGCGGCTTCAATTTGTCTTGCTGTGATTCTTCCTCGGCCTGTAGCTTTTAATCCATATTCACCAAATGAAACGGTACTTCCTCTCGAAGCAAGACCTCTATTCTTGCCTTTCATTTGTTTTCTGTACTTTGTTCGCTTTGGTTGTAACATTTAAATTTCCTAATCTATTTTTACTTTGTGTCGTCGTCTTGGAAAATCCAGACTTTTACACCAATGATTCCGTATGTAGTGAGCGCCTCTGAAACCCCATAGTCTATATTCGCTTTTAGAGTATGAAGGGGTACTCTGCCTTCTTGATACCATTCTGATCTTGCTATTTCTGCACCATTGAGACGCCCAGCAATTTTTACCTTGATCCCATTGGCTCCCAATCTCATAGTATTTGTAACTGCTCTTTTCATCGCTCTTCTATAAAGCACTCTTCTCTCAAGTTGTTGCGTAATAGATGAGGCTACAAGCTTTGCATCTAACTCTGGCTTCTTAATTTCATTTATGTTCAACAAGACATTATTGATTGATGTATCCATCAATCCAGCTACCTCTTTTCTTAAACCTTCAATGCCCTCGCCTTTCTTTCCAATTACTATCCCAGGTCTGGCTGAAAATATAGTGACAGTGACATTATCTGAACTTCTTTCTATTTGTATATTGCTTACAGCTGCATCCTTGAGCTTTTTATTTAAAAGCTCCCTAATCAAAAAATCTTGATGAACATTTTTTGAAAAGTTTGATGAGTCAGAGAACCAGTTAGAAGACCACTTCTTACTGATACCTAATCTTATGCCTGTTGGATGTACTTTTTGTCCCATATTACTCGTCCGATAATTCAATTGTGATATGACTATTTCTTTTCAGAATCCTGGTCCCTCTTCCTCTTGCTCTTGCTCTGAATCTCTTAAAAGTTGGTGCCTCATCAACATAGGCCTGCGATACTTTCAGTCCATCTATGTCTAAACCAAGGTTGTTTTCAGCATTAGCAACAGCTGAGTCAAGCACCTTAGAAACAATCTTCGCAGCTTTCTGAGGAAGAAATTTCACCAACCTCATTGCTGCTAAGACATCGGAACCTCTTATCATATCGACGATCATTCTCGTCTTTTGAGGAGAAATCCTTGCATATCTTAATGTTGAAGTTACTTTCATTTTACTTAACTCTTACTTAGTTTTACGGTCACCCGAGTGACCTCGAAATGTTCTTGTTGGTGCAAATTCACCTAATTTATGACCAACCATATTTTCAGAAATTAATATTGGTACATGCTCTCTTCCGTTATGAACAGATATTGTCATACCTACCATCTCTGGAATGACCATGGATCTTCTCGACCATGTTTTGATTCGAGCTCTTCCACCCTCTGCAACAGCTTTTTGGACTTTATCCATTAAGTGCAAATCTACAAATGGTCCTTTTTTTATCGATCTAGGCATATTACTTTCTCTTCTTCCTTCTTCTAACGATGAACTTATCTGTTACTTTATTAGATCTAGTTTTATATCCTTTGGTTGGAACACCCCATGGAGAAACAGGATGTCTACCGCCGGATGTTTTACCCTCACCTCCACCGTGTGGATGATCAACTGGATTCATGACGACGCCTCTAACAGTCGGTCTCACTCCTCTCCATCTGCTTGCACCTGCCTTTCCAAGTTTTCTCAAATTATGCTCTTGATGACCGACCTCACCGATTGTCGCTCTGCAAGTGATTAGGACTTTCCTAACTTCTCCTGATTTCAAGCGAAGTGTGGCGTAGTTTCCCTCTTTTGCTAATACCTGAACACTCGCACCAGCTGATCTTGCAATTTGTGCACCTTTTCCAGGCTTCATCTCAATGCAATGTACAATTGTTCCAACAGGAATGTTGTTTAAAGGAAGGGTATTGCCAGTTTTTATTGGAGCGCTATTCCCTGATGAAATTGCATCTCCTTCTTTGAGTCCTTTTGGAGCAATAATATATCTCCTTTCACCATCTTTATACAAAACAAGGGCGATATGCGAGGAACGGTTAGGATCATATTCAATTCTTTCTACAACAGCAGATACATTGTCCTTATTTCTCTTAAAATCTATTTCCCTATAAAGTCTCTTATGCCCTCCACCAATATGTCTGGTTGTCATTCGGCCATAGTTATTTCTTCCTCCTGTCTTTTTCAAGCCAGAAGTTAAAGATTTATGAGGTCTTCCTTTATGTAGATTTTCTGTCTTGACAGTCTGAACAAATCTTCTACCTGGTGATGTTGGTTTTGTCTTTATAACTGCCATCTCTTTACACGTCCGTATTTAAAATATCTAAGTTTTGACCTTCAGCTAATTTGATATAAGCTTTTTTCCAGTTTTTGGTTTTACCTGTCTTCATGCCAAATCTTTTGGACTTTCCGTTCACCGAAACAGTTCTTACTGAAGAAACCTTTACGTCGAAGAATTTCTCAACAGCTTTCTTGATTTGCTGCTTATTGGAATCTGATCTTACCCTGAAAACAATTTGACCTGAGTCTTGACTAAGCATTGTGGTTTTCTCAGAAACATGTGGCGCTATGAGAACGCTTCTTAGTTGATCATGTCTTATCTTTTGGCTCATGAGAACATCCCCTCAAGCTTATTTAATGCTTCCTGATCAATAACGATTCTTTCATAAGTGAGTAAACTGATTGGATCGACATTTTCAACGCTAATGACTTTAATATGAGGAATATTTCTAAGTGACAGAACCAAGTTAGATTCAAGCTCAGATACTATGAATAATGCATTATCCAGCTCCAAAGAATTTAAAACTTCAACCCCTAATCTAGTTTTAGGGGAGTCGATCTTAATTGAGTCTATCGCAACAATTCTCTTTTCTTCGATCAATGCTGAGAAAATAGACTGCATTGCTCTTTTGTATGCTTTCTTATTAATCTTTTTGTTGTAATTTCTATCAACAGTAGCAAAAGCCATTCCACCTCCAACCCAAAGTGGCCCTCTAGTTGTTCCAGCTCTAGCTCTACCCGTTCCTTTTTGTCTCCATGGCTTAGCTCCTCCTCCGCTCACCCGTGATCTATTCTTCTGAGCTTTTGTTGCTGAACGTCCATTAGACCTATAAGCGGTAACCAATTCATGAATAAGCCCATCATTGATTTCTGACTTAAAAACAGAGTCGCTGATATCAATACTTTTGACAGTGCTATTTTCCTGATTTATCAAATCTATTTTCATTGAGCCTTCTCTTCTTCAGAGCCTTCATCGACTTCTACTTCTGGGGTTTCTTCTGTTTGTGGAGCCTCTTCTGCTTGGGCTTCTACTTCTGGGGTTTCTTCAATTGGTGTTTTAAATATTTCTCTTTCTTTCTGCTTGCTCTTTATGGATGGTGTTATAACTACAAAACTATTGTCATGTCCTGCAATTGAGCCTTTGATAAAGATTAAATTTCTCTCTGTATCAATCTCAATAACCTCCAGATTCTGAATGGTCTTCTTAACATTTCCCATCCTACCAGCCATCTTTTTGCCTTTGAAAACACGACCAGGTGTTTGGTTTTGACCAATTGAACCAGGTGCTCTATGAGCAAGTGAATTACCATGTGTAGCATCTTGAGTTTTGAAATTATGTCTCTTAATAACGCCTGCATAGCCTTTACCAATAGAATTTCCAGTTACATCAACAAGCTCACCTTTCTCGAAGTAGTCTACTGTTATTTCTTTCCCCGTATCTACCTGCTCTAACTCATTGGTATTTAATCTAAACTCATGGAGTTTATGTGAAAGTTTCTCATTTGGGTTTGACCGAATCTGTCCTGCATCTGATTTCTTAGGGTTCTTTGTAGATTGCCCTGTGAGTACCTGGATGGCATTGTATCCATCAGTCTCTTCAGTCTTAATTCTATTGATTAGATTGGGATTAGCTTGAACGATTGTGACAGGCACAGATCGACCATCGTCCGTAAAGACTCTCGTCATTCCGCATTTTTTTCCTACAATGCCTATCACTTGCTTTCTCTTTGTTTGTATTAATTATTTTTATAATTATATTTTTCATTAACTCTTTTACGGGAGCTGATATTTACAAGTAATTGATTTATATGGGTTTTTAATCAATTTTAAGTTCTTGCAAACCTTCAACTCCAAAAACGCTAGCTAAGTCTCTCAACCCCCTTATTTTCAGGCTTTTCAGAGCAAAATAATCTCTGGCCCGTCTAGCGTTCGGGAATTATATCAATTTTCACTTTCAGTTCAATTTTATTTGAACATCTACCCCAGCTGGCAATTCAAGCTTCATAAGAGCATCAACTGTTTTATCACTTGGGTTAAGAATATCCATCACACGTTTGTGTGTTGTAAGCTCATACTGATCCCTTGCATCCTTATTCACATGAGGTGAAATAAGGACCGTATATCTTTCTCTCGAAGTCGGCAATGGTATAGGTCCAGATACAATAGAGCCTGTTCTCTTGACTGTTTCCACGATTTCTTCAGTAGAAGCATCTATTAGCTTATGGTCAAAAGACTTTAGCCTGATTCTAATTGTCTGTGTATCAACCATATTGCTATCCTTCATTATTTACAGAAAGTGCTTCTGCTTGTGATTTTGGAGCCTCATTATATTTCTCAAATTCCATCGTATAAGTAGCCCGACCTTGTGACATGGATCTTAAGTCAGTTGCATAACCAAACATCTCAGCTAAAGGCACCTCTGCTCTTATAATTTTCCCAGCTGGAGACTCATCCATGCCCTGAAGAATGCCTCTTCTCCTGTTTAAATCGCCATTTACATCACCCATATAATCCTCAGGTGTAACTACTTCAACTTTCATGACTGGCTCAAGAAGTACCGGATTTGCTTTCAAAGCCCCCTCCTTAAATGCCATAGATCCAGCAACTCTGAAAGCAACCTCACTGGAGTCGACATCATGGAATGACCCATCATATAGAGTAACTTTTACATCAACCACAGGGAATCCTGTGATTACACCATTTGCCATTTGCTCTTGAATACCTTTGTCTACTGCAGGAATAAATTCTCTTGGGATAACACCGCCAGTGATGTCATTTACAAATTCATATCCAGAACCAGCCTCTTGTGGTTCCATTTTGATATAAACATGTCCATATTGACCTCTACCACCAGATTGCCTAACAAACTTAGCTTCTTGTTCGACAGAGGACTTGATTGTTTCACGATAGGCAACTTGTGGTCTTCCTACATTTGCATCAACCTTAAATTCCCTCGATAGACGATCCACAATAATATCTAAGTGGAGCTCTCCCATTCCTGAGATAATTGTTTGCCCAGATTCCTCATCTGTTCTAACCCTGAATGATGGATCCTCTTTCGCTAGCTTTTGTAGTCCAATGCCCATTTTTGATTCATCTTCAGTAGATTTTGGCTCAACGGCAACAGAGATAACTGGCTCAGGGAACTCCATCTTCTCAAGTGTAATTACATTTGAAATATCACATAGCGTATCTCCAGTTGTGACATCTTTTAGTCCAACTGCTGCAGCAATATCTCCTGCCCTAACTTCTTTAATTTCTTCTCTGGTATTGGAGTGCATTTGAAGAATACGCCCAATTCTTTCTTTCTTACCTTTTAGCGGATTGAATACGCTGTCACCTGAATTAAGAACACCTGAATAAACTCTGAAAAATGTGAGGTTCCCCACATAAGGGTCATTTGCAATCTTGAATGCTAAAGCTGAAAAATTCTCACCATCATCCGATTTTCTAGAAGCCTCTGATTCATCATCGAGTATTCCAGTAATGTCAGGAGTGTCAATCGGTGATGGCAAAAGATAGATAACAGCGTCAAGCATGGCTTGAACACCTTTATTTTTGAAAGCTGAACCACATACAACTGGAACAATTTCATTATTAATTGTTCTAGCCCTAAGTCCCTCTCTAATCTGATCTTCGCTTAGCTCACCATTCTCAAGGTACTCATTCAATAATTCTTCATTTGCTTCTGCTGCAGCTTCTATCATCTGCTCTCTTAGTTCTTCACATTGAGATAATAGATCCTCAGGTATATCTTCTGCTACATATGTAGAGCCAAGATCCTCCTCATTCCAATTGATCGCTTTCATCCTAATAAGATCAATGACCCCTTTAAAATTTTCTTCAGCGCCAATAGGTACTTGGATAGGAATAGGATTTGAACCAAGCCTTTCTTTAACTTGCTCAACGACTCTGAAAAAATCTGCACCGGCTCTATCCATCTTATTAACAAATGCCATTCTTGGAACTGAGTATTTATTTGCTTGCCTCCAAACAGTTTCAGACTGTGGTTCTACTCCACCTACAGCACAAAAAACAGCAACAGCACTATCCAGAACCCTGAGTGAACGCTCTACTTCTATCGTAAAGTCTACGTGTCCTGGTGTATCGATAATATTGATTCTGTGCTGATCAAATTGTTGGTCCATCCCTTGCCAGAAACAAGTTGTTGCTGCAGAAGTGATTGTGATACCTCTTTCCTGCTCTTGCTCCATCCAATCCATGACAGCGTTTCCATCATGCACTTCTCCGATCTTGTGTGATATTCCTGTATAAAAAAGAACGCGTTCCGTTGTTGTTGTTTTACCAGCATCAATATGTGCCATGATGCCTATGTTTCTATATCTATCTATTGGTGTTTGTCTTGCCATTTCCGAATCTCTCTATTAAACGCTCACCATCTAAAATGTGAAAAGGCTTTATTGGCCTCTGCCATTTTATGGGTATCTTCTTTTTTCTTGATCGCGTTACCACGGTCGTTTGAGGCATCAAGTAATTCATTAGCTAGCTTAACTTTCATGCTTTTCTCAGATCTTGATCTTGCAGACTCTATCAACCATCTCATTGCGAGAGCTTCTCTTCTTTCCTGTCTGACTTCTACAGGAATTTGATAGGTTGCACCACCGACTCGTCTTGACCTTACTTCGACAACAGGCTTGACCTTATCAAGAATATCTTCGAAAACTTGAGGGGTAGTATCTGAGGATTGTCCTAGAGTTGAAATAACAGTATCTAAAGCCTGATAAACAATATTTTCAGCGGTGCTCTTTTTGCCATCTTTCATAATCATATTGATGAACTTAGCGAGTACCTTGCTCGAAAATTTAGGATCAGGCAATATCTCTCTTTTTATGGCTGCATTTCTTCTAGACATTTTTTACCCCTTAGGTCTTTTTGCACCATATTTTGACCGACCTTGTTTTCGATCATTAACACCTGAACAATCAAGTGCACCTCTTATGGTATGATATCGAACTCCTGGGAGATCCTTAACACGTCCACCTCTAATCAAAACAACAGAGTGTTCCTGAAGATTATGGCCTTCACCACCAATATAGCTAGTGACCTCATAACCATTAGTAAGTCTAACTCTAGCTACTTTTCTTAGAGCAGAGTTTGGTTTCTTTGGTGTAGTAGTATAAACACGGGTGCAAACCCCCCTCTTTTGGGGTTTGCCTTCAAGAGCAGGTACATTGTTCTTTACTACCTTTCTCTTTCTAGACTTTCTTACTAATTGATTAATTGTTGTCATAATGCTTCATTTATAGAAATTGTGGGTGGATTCTATTCTTCTATTCATCTAGGTTCAAGTTAAATCTAAGATGATTCTGCAACTTCAAGATTGGCTTCCTCACTAGTACTCTCTAATTCCTTTAGAGCTTGAGAGAATTCTTCTTCAGCTATAGAAGCAGCATCTAATTCAGTCTTAAATCCTGTGCCTGCAGGTACCAATCTCCCAACGACAACATTCTCTTTAAGCCCTCTTAGTTTATCTACAGATCCTTTAACTGCAGCCTCAGTCAATACTCTGGTTGTTTCCTGGAAAGAAGCAGCAGAAATAAATGATGTGGTAGCCAATGATGCTTTTGTAATACCCATGATCAAAGGCCTGAATGTTGCAGGCTGAAGATCTTCTTTAATCATTCTTTCATTGGTTTCTATAACATCAATCCTATTTGCTTGTTCTTTAGGTAGAAGCTTTGTATCGCCTGATTCAATGATCTCAACGGTCCTCATCATCTGTTTAACAATGATTTCAATGTGTTTATCATTGATTGGCACCCCTTGAAGTCGATATACATCCTGTACTTCTTTGACGAGATACTCGGCCAACCTTTCAATACCCTGAACTTCTAAAATATCATGAAGGCTCAACTCGCCATCAGAGATTATTTCTCCTTTTTGAATGGTTTCTCCTTCAAAGATATTCAATGTTCTAGTTTTAGGAATGAGTTCTTCATGAGATTCGCCATCCTCATCTGTAATGACTAGTCTAACTTTACCTTTTGTTTCTTTACCGAAACTTGTAATACCAGAATGTTTAGCCAAAATAGCAGCATCTTTAGGCTTTCTTGCTTCAAAAAGGTCTGCAACACGAGGTAATCCACCTGTGATGTCACTAGTTTTAGAGGATTCAAGAGGAATTCTTGCTATAACATCTCCGGCATTTATCTTTGATCCATCTTGGATATTTACTATCGCACCAGGAGGGAATGTATAAACAATTGGGGTATCAGTTCCAGAGAACATTATAGGCTGCCCTCTACCATTGAATAAAGAAGCCTTGGGCTTTACTGTTGTTGTTGAGCCAGTTTTCTTTGAGTCCATAATAATGATATTACTCAAGCCAGTCATCTCATCAACTTGCTCAGTAACAGTTACTCCATCAATAAAGTCCTCAAATTTTATCGTTCCTGATGCCTCCGTAATGATTGGGTGAGTGTGAGGATCCCAAGTTGAGATGACATCACCTGCAGTCACTTTTTGTCCATCTTTAATATTGATTGTTGCTCCATAAGGAATCTTATATCTCTCTTTCTCTTTGCCAAATTTATCAGAAATGATGATTTCACCAGATCGGCTTGTTGCGACTAAATTCTTATCGGCGTTCTTAATCGTCTTCAAGTTAAATAGACTAGCAACACCATCATTATTAACTTCAACTGAGTTTTGAGCAGCAGCACTTGATGCAGCACCACCAATGTGGAATGTTCTCATTGTGAGTTGTGTTCCAGGCTCACCAATTGACTGAGCAGCAATAATTCCAACTGCCTCACCAATATTGACAAGCGTACCTCTAGCTAGATCTCTGCCATAGCAATTGATACAGATTCCATATTTTGTTTCGCATGTTACTGCTGAACGAACTACAACAGAGTCTGTTCCATTCTCCTCAAGAAGATGAACATTTGATTCATCAATTAATGTACCTGCTTTAAGGACATTTTTCTTATTCTCAAGATCTTTTACAGGCTCAATCAAAACTCTACCAAGTACCCTATCACTGAGGTTTTGAACAACCTCTCCACCTTCAATTACTGCTGAAATTGTCATGCCGTTTTTAGTGCCACAATCTTCTTCTGTAACAACCAAATCTTGTGCAACATCAACCAGACGTCTTGTTAGATAACCTGAGTTTGCTGTTTTCAATGCTGTATCAGCAAGACCCTTTCGAGCACCATGAGTTGAAATGAAGTATTGAAGGATATTAAGCCCTTCTCTGAAATTAGCTGTAATTGGTGTTTCAATAATTGAGCCATCAGGTTTTGCCATCAGGCCTCTCATGCCAGCCAATTGTCTTATTTGAGCTGCAGAACCTCTAGCACCCGAATCAGCCATCATGAATATTGAGTTAAATGATTCTTGATCCTGCTTTTTGCCTTTACTATCAGTAACTTGCTCTTTTCCAAGCTTATCCATCATCGCATTAGCGACTTGATCATTTGTTCTCGACCAAATATCAACGACCTTATTATATCTCTCACCTTGTGTAAGAAGGCCTGATGTGAATTGGTTCTGGATACTTTTCACTTGTG
This sequence comes from uncultured Gammaproteobacteria bacterium, assembly GCA_902595845.1. Lineage (GTDB taxonomy): Bacteria > Pseudomonadota > Gammaproteobacteria > Steroidobacterales > UBA11654 > CACPJA01. The sequence goes on along the minus strand of CACJRN010000001.1, from coordinate 32,500 downwards.
ACTCAGCATCAGATAATATTTCTTCCTTATTTTCTGGAACAACCATATCATCTAGAGCAATTGAAACTCCTGATTTAGTTGCATACTCAAAGCCGAGATACATTAGTTTGTCTGCAAATATAACTGTGGCTTTAAGGCCAACCTCTCGATAACAACGATTGATCAGTCTGGAGATCTCCTTGCTATCCATTGTTTTATTTATTACAGCAAATGGAATTTCATCTGGTACGATCTTAGAGAATAGAGCCCTGCCAGTAGTAGTTTCTACAATTTCTGTGGGCTTTTCTTCATTTTGGGTTGAAATTTTTAGTTTAATCTTTGCATGCAAACCAAGGAAATTATTATGAAATGCTCTCTCAACCTCTTCTATGTTTGCAAAAATACCACCCTCACCAGTATCTTTAACCTTTTCTCTTGTCATGTAATAGAGACCTAAAACTACATCCTGAGATGGAACAATAATAGGCTCGCCATTCGCAGGCGAAAGAATATTATTGGATGACATCATCAATGCCCTACTTTCAAGTTGTGCCTCAATTGATAGTGGAACATGAACAGCCATCTGGTCACCATCAAAGTCAGCATTGAACGCCTTGCAAACAAGAGGATGTAATTGAATCGCTTTACCTTCAACCAAAACAGGCTCGAAAGCTTGTATTCCTAGCCTATGAAGGGTTGGAGCGCGATTCAGAAGCACGGGGTGTTGTCTTATAACACCGTCTAAAATATCCCAAATCTCGGCCCCCTCAAGCTCTACTAGTCTTTTTGCAGATTTAATTGTGGATGCCTCACCTTGATAAATCAATTTACTAAAGACAAATGGTTTGAATAGCTCCAATGCCATTTTTTTTGGTATACCACATTGATGAAGCTTCAAAGTTGGTCCAACTACAATCACCGATCTACCAGAGTAATCGACTCTTTTTCCTAACAAATTCTGTCTGAATCTACCCTGCTTTCCTTTGATCATGTCTGCAAGTGACTTTAGTGGTCGCTTATTTGACCCAGTCACTGCTCTGCCCATTCTTCCATTATCAAGAAGTGAATCAACAGATTTTTGCAACATCCTTTTTTCATTTCTAACAATGATATCTGGAGCATTTAGATCCAGTAATCTTTGGAGTCTATTATTTCTATTAATAACCCTTCTATAGAGATCATTGAGATCTGATGTAGCAAATCTACCGCCATCAAGTGGAACCAGAGGCCTTAAGTCTGGTGGTAAAATAGGAAGAACTTTTAGAATCATCCATTCAGGCCTATTTCCAGAAGAAATCAACGACTCTATTAGCTTTAACCTTTTTTGATAACGTTTGATTTTAATTTGTGAAGCTGTTGCTTCCATGTCTTCCTGTATTTGATTTAGGCTGTCTTGAAGATCTAAATCTTTAAGAATGTCATGGATTGACTCAGCTCCCATCGCAGCAGAAAAATCATCGCCATACATCTCTAATGCTTCAATATATTGCTCTTCAGAAAGCATCTGACCTTTAGTAAGATCAGTCATCCCAGGATCTGTAACAAGATAAGCTTCAAAGTAAAGAACTCTTTCTATTTCCCTCAAGGTCATATCAAGCAAAAGGCCAATCCTCGAAGGAAGCGATTTTAAGAACCAAATATGCGCAACAGGACTTGCGAGCTCTAAATGCCCCATTCTTTCTCTTCTAACCTTACTCTGAGTGACTTCTACACCACATTTCTCACAAACAACGCCTCTATGTTTTAAGCGTTTATATTTTCCACAAAGGCATTCATAATCTTTAACAGGTCCAAATATTTTTGCACAGAACAGTCCGTCTCTTTCTGGTCTAAAAGTCCTATAGTTAATGGTCTCAGGCTTTTTAACCTCGCCATAAGACCATGATCGAATCATCTCAGGAGACGAAAGACCAATTCTTATATGATCAAATTCTTCTGCAAAAGGTTTCTGATTAAAGATATTAAGTAAATTTTTCATATTCAGCTTCCAGCTTATTTTTCAATAGTTTTCTTAGGATCTTCGACTAAATCCATATTCAAACCCAGAGATCTAATTTCTTTCATGAGAACATTGAATGATTCGGGAATGCCCGTATCAACTTCGTTGGTTCCATCGACGATTTGTTTATACATTCGAGTCCTGCCCTGAACATCGTCAGATTTAACAGTAAGCAATTCTCTAAGAGTATGAGAAGCCCCATAAGCCTCTAAAGCCCAAACTTCCATTTCTCCAAATCTTTGTCCACCAAATTGCGCTTTACCACCTAATGGCTGCTGAGTGACTAGACTGTAAGGACCAGTTGATCTTGCATGCATTTTGTCATCGACCAAATGGTTCAATTTAAGTATATACATGTAACCAACTGTTACTGGACGATCAAAAAATTCGCCAGTTCTTCCATCAATAAGTCTTGCTTGACCGGATTCTGGAAGATCGGCCAACCTAAGTAAATCTTTTATTTCATTTTCTCCAGCTCCATCAAAAACGGGAGTTCCCATAGGCACGCCATCTTTAAGGTTTTCAGAAAGCTCTATGATTTCGTCATCATTTAATTTATTGAGCGGCACTTTTTCAGATAATTTATTGGTGTTGTATACCTGGTCCAAGAAAGTTCTAAGTGCCTTCACACGTGCAGCACTTTCTTTTTCTTTGAGCATGGTCTTAACTTTGTTACCAAGCCCTTTTGCTGCCCAACCCAAATGGGTCTCAAGAATTTGACCAACATTCATTCTTGATGGAACACCCAATGGATTTAAGACTATATCAACTGGCGTTCCGTCTTCCATATACGGCATATCTTCAACTGGAACAATCCTAGAAATTACACCTTTGTTTCCATGCCTTCCAGCCACCTTATCACCAGGCTGAACACGTCTCTTGACTGCAAGGAATACCTTAACCATCTTCAGAACACCAGGAGGGAGTTCATCATATGCTTCAATTTTCTTTCTTGCTGCATCTAATTTTTGCTTAAATTCTTTTTCTAGCTCTTTGTGAGCCTTATAGTAAGCCTCAAGCTCGCTATTTAATTTTTGATTCTGAAGCTTAATTTCAAACCACTTATGTTGCTCCATTGATTCAAGAAAAGCTTTGTCGATTTTTATAGTCTTACGTCCAGATTTTGCCGACTTATTGAGCAAAAGCTTTTCAAGTCTATTAAAGATATCTGATTCGACTATTCTCAACTGATCCTTCAAATCTTTCCTCACTGATTCTATATCTGCCGCTTCAATTTCATTTGAACGATCATCTTTATCAACTCCTTCTCTTGAGAAAACTCTCACATCGATAACAGTTCCATCCATTCCAGAAGGAACCCTTAAGGAAGTATCCTTGACATCAGAGGCCTTTTCTCCAAAGATTGCTCTAAGTAGCTTTTCCTCAGGAGTAAGTTGAGATTCACCCTTGGGGGTTATCTTCCCTACAAGTATATCTCCTGCGACAACTTCAGCACCGATGTACGCAATACCAGACTCATCCAGCTTCCTCAAAGCTGTGTCTCCAACATTCGGAATATCTGCTGTGACTTCTTCTGAGCCTAATTTTGTGTCCCTTGCAATACACTGTAATTCCTCTATGTGAATAGTTGTAAATCTGTCTTCTTGGACAACTCTTTCAGAAATGAGTATGGAGTCTTCAAAATTAAAACCATTCCATGGCATGAAAGCTACGAGTAGATTTTGCCCAATGGCCAGTTCGCCAAGACTTGTTGATGCACCATCTGCAATCACATCGCCACTTTGGATAGTGTCACCCACCTTAACGAGAGGTCTTTGATTGATGCATGTATTCTGATTAGATCGAGTATATTTTGTAAGGTTATATATATCGACACCGGACTCACCAGTAATGGCTTCATCATCATTGACAGCAATAACCACTCTTGATGCATCAACTGAATCAACTATGCCACCTCTTCTGGCAACGATTGTTACACCCGAATCAGTTGCAACTTTTCTTTCCATCCCAGTTCCAACGAGTGGTTTATCAGCAAGCAAAGTAGGAACTGCTTGACGTTGCATGTTAGAGCCCATAAGAGCCCTATTTGCATCATCATGTTCCAAAAATGGAATCAGAGATGCGGCAATAGAAACAATCTGTTTTGGAGAAACATCCATAAACTCGATTGATTCTGGTGGCATGAGAGTGAATTCATTTTGATATCTGGCAGAAATTAATTCATCGACAAGTTTATTCTTTGCATCAAGTGTAGTATTGGCCTGTGCAATGACATAATTCCCCTCATCAATTGCAGAAAGATATTTTATTTTGTTTGTGGCTTTTCCATTTGAAACTTCTCTGTAAGGCGTTTCCAGGAAACCATATGGATTGACTCTGGCATAGATCGCCATTGAATTAATAAGACCAATATTTGGGCCTTCCGGTGTCTCAATTGGGCATACCCTTCCGTAATGTGTTGGGTGGACATCTCTAACTTCAAATCCTGCTCTTTCTCTGGTTAATCCTCCAGGTCCTAGTGCTGAAATTCTTCTTTTGTGAGCAATTTCTGATAAAGGATTATTTTGGTCCATAAATTGAGAAAGCTGACTAGAGCCAAAAAATTCTTTGATCGCAGCTGAAACAGGTTTTGAATTGATTAAATCTCTTGGCATGAGCTCTTCTTGCTCAACAAGCGAGAGTCTCTCTCTGACAGCTCTTTCAACTCGAATTAATCCTACTCTGAAAGCATTTTCAGCCATTTCTCCAACTGTTCTGATCCTTCTATTTCCGAGATGATCGATATCGTCGACGGTATCAGAGCCGTTTCTTATATTTATAAGCGTCTTGAGAACATTAATTATGTCTTCCTTGGATAGAACAGAGCTGCCAACGTCTTTATCAATACCAACCCTTCTATTGAACTTCATTCGTCCAACTTCTGATAGGTCATATCTGTCTTCATTGAAGAAAAGGTTAGTGAATAAATTGTCTGCAGCTTCTTTTGTTGGCGGTTCGCCTGGCCTCATCATTCTGTAAATTTCAATTAGTGCTGATTCTTTATCAGATGAGGGGTCGATACTGAGTGAGTTTGAAATATATGGCCCTTGATCAACATCATTGATGTAGATTGTTTTGATGTCTTTAACCCCATTTTCTTTTAATACCTCAATGAGTTCAGATGTAACTTCATCATTTGCATTGGCAATGAGCTCACCTGTCTTTTTGTTAATGATCTCTTCTGCAATAACCTTTCCTATCAAGTCACTTTCATTGATCTCTAGATACTTCTTCCTAGATTCCTTAATTTGCTTTATATGGAGTGCATTGATCCTCTTCCCTTTATTAACAATAAGCTTCTTACCAAACTTAATATCAAATTCAGCAATAGTTCCCTTTAGATGGTCTGTATTAATTTCAACCTCGACAGCCTTCTTTGATAAACGATAAGAATCCTTATCAAAGAAGATATCGATGATATCTTGATCAGAGAAGTCAAGTGCATGAAGTAAGATAGTTGCTGGTATTTTTCTCCTTCTATCGATACGAGCAAAAATGTTATCTTTTGCGTCAAACTCAAAATCTAGCCATGACCCTCTGTATGGAATAACTCTTGCTGAAAACAATAATTTTCCAGAAGTCTGAACTCCCTTATCATGATCGAAAAATACCCCTGGAGAACGGTGAAGCTGAGAAACGATTACACGATCGGTGCCATTTATGATGAATGTACCATGTTCTGTCATTAAGGGTATTTCACCAAAATAAACATCAGTGGTATCACCAGTCTGCTTGATATCTTTTACTTCTTTTACGGTTTCCTTATCTGTATTCTTGTCATAGGTAATGAGCTTGGTCTTAACTCTTAATGGTGCAGCATATGATAATCCTCTAAGCTGACATTCACGCTCACTGAATTCAGGCTCTTCAAGTCTATAGCTAACAAATTCTAATCTTGCATTCTTAGAAAAACTTTCAATGGGGAAGAGGTTATTGAAAGTTGCTTGTAATCCAGCATTTTCTCTTTTTTCAGGATCAATATCCCTTTGCAAGAAAGCTTCATATGAATTGACCTGAAGGGTCAATAAATCCGGAACATCAAGAGCAGCTCTTTGCTTTCCGAAATCTTTCCTAATTCTCTTTTTCTCAGTAAATGAAAACGACATATCTTTGAACACCCAAAAAAGCCAAGTCAATCGCTAAGATTGACTCGGGTTAAAATAAATTTAATTAGCTAGCATTAAAAACAGAGAGATTATTGAATTACTTTAATTCGACTGAAGCGCCTGCTTCCTCAAGCTGCTTCTTCATCTCTTCTGCTTCATCTTTTGATACAGAGTCTTTAAGTGGCTTAGGAGCTCCTTCAACTAGGTCCTTAGCATCTTTAAGCCCTAATCCAGTGATAGCTCTAACTGCTTTAATAACAGCAATCTTATTATCACCCGCTCCTGCAAGAACAACTTCAAATTCTGATTGCTCTTCTCCTGCTGCTTCAGCTGAATCGCCAGCTGCAGGGGCAGCCGCGACAGCTACTGGTGCTGCTGCTGTGACGCCAAACTTTTCTTCCATCTCAGAAATTAGCTCAACAAGATCCATAACGGACATTTGAGATATTGCTTCTAAAACATCCTCTTTACTTGCTACATTAGCTTTTGCCATTTTTTATCTCCTTACACTCATCCCAAAAAAAGGATTGGGAATTTTATACAAATTTAATTAATTAAGAAACCTCTTCTTGCTTATCTTTTTGAGCATTAACAACTCTGACAAGCTTGGTTGGGATTTCATTCATCAAACTCACCGCTTTCTCTATTGGTGCTTTCATTAATCCGAGCAACATTGAGTAAGCCTCATCTTTGGTCGGTAATTTAGAAATTCTATCTATGTCTGATGCAGGAAATGCCTCTCCATTGATAGCTAATCCAACCGTTTTAAGCTTCTCGTTGTCTTTTGAAAAGTCATTAAATAATCTTGCTGGTGATGCAAGATCTTCTTTTGATAATGCAATAATAATCGGCCCATTTAAATCATCCACAAGACATTTAAAATCTGTTTCTTCAAATGCACGCTTAGAAAGAGTATTTTTGACCACTTTTAGATAAACGCCAGATTCTCTTGCTTTATTGCGCAGAACTAACATATCTTGAACGCTGAGACCACTGTATTCTGCAATCGCGCCAGAGACTGATTCACTAGCAAAGATATTCAGCTCTTTTACTACTTCCTTCTTTTGTTCAATATTCAATGGCATATCTAGATACTTCTTACGACTCTTTAATTTTAATTCCTGGCCCCATAGTTGAGCTCATGGTGATTGTCTTAATAAAAACTCCTTTGGCGGATGAAGGTCTTGATTTTTTAATGTCATCGATAAGCGCATTGAAGTTTTCTTGAATTTCTTCACTTTTAAAACCGACCTTGCCAATTGAGCAGTGAATAATCCCAGCCTTATCATTTCTATACATGGCTTGACCTTTCTTGGCATTGGTTACGGCATCTTTAACATTTTTTGTAACGGTTCCATCTTTAGGATTAGGCATTAAGCCCTTTGGACCTAATATTTGACCAAGTTGGCCTACAAGCTTCATGCTTGATGGTGTAGCAATGACCATATCAAAATCCATGTTTCCTGATTTCACTTCTTCTGCAAGATCATCCATTCCTATTTTATCTGCTCCCGCTTCTTTCGCCTCTGTTGCTTCATCACCTTCTGCGAAAACTGCAATTCTTAGAGTCTTTCCTGTTCCGTTAGGAAGTGCAGCAGACCCTCTAATATTTTGATCAGTTTGCTTCGGATCTATTCCAAGATTGATTGCAACATCAACACTTTCTTCGAACTTCGTTTTCTTAGAATTTTGAAGAATTGATATTGCCTGAGAAAGCTCATACCTAGCCTCACTATCAACTACTTCCCTATTCTCTCTATGTCTTTTTGAAATACCCATTTTGAACTCAAAAATTAATCTACTTCCAGCCCCATACTTTTTGCGGTGCCCGCGATTATATTAAATGCTGCCTCGTCGTCAACTGCATTTAAGTCATTTCCTTTAATTTCTATAATTTCTTGTATTTGTTTCTTTGTAACTTTTCCAACTTTTTCAGTATTAGGTGTGCCACTACCCTTATTTACACCAGCAGCTTTTTTCAACAATGTTGATGCAGGCGGTGACTTTGTAATGAATGTAAAAGACTTATCCTTATAGACAGAAATCACAACCGGTATAAGGACACCTGGTTCAGAATTAGCTGTCTGCGAATTAAATGCATTACAAAAATCCATGATATTGAGACCTGCTTGACCAAGCGCCGGTCCGACAGGAGGGCTTGGATTAGCTTGTCCAGCTGGGATTTGCAATTTTACGATGTTTTCAACTTTCTTTTCTTTTTTAGCCATGATTCTTTATGATTTTTCTACTTGATTAAAATTTAAATCGACCGGAGTAGGTCTTCCAAGAATTTGAACTGCGACACTCAATTTACTTTTTTCATAATTCACATTTTCAACAACACCACTGAAGTCATTAAATGGGCCATCAATAACTCTGACGACTTCTCCAGGCTGAAATGTAATTTTTGGTTTGGGCATATCAGCTGAGTCTTCTACTCTATTAAGAATATTCATAGCCTCATTTTCAGTTATTGGAGTTGGTTTTTCGCTGGTACCTCCTATGAATCCCATTACGTTGGGTATAGACTTCACAAAGTGCCATGTTTCATCATTCATAATCATTCTGATAAGCACATACCCTGGGAAGAACTTTCTTTCCGTGGTTTTCTTTTCGCCACCTTTGAGCTCTACAACCTCTTCTATTGGAACAACCACATCCGTGATATCAGATTGAAGGCCTGTAATTTCAATACGATCAGTCAAAGTCCTTTGAACTTTATGTTCAAAGTTAGAGAATACCTGAAGTACATACCATTGATGTTCCATATCAAAATTACCCTCTAATAAAATTAGTGACAAACAAAAGCAGGAAGTCCAATAACCAGAAAAAGATTCCGAGTATTAGAACAAAGATAAAAACAGTTAATGCTGTCTGTAATGTTTCTTCTTTAGTAGGCCAAACAACTTTTCTCATCTCGACTCGTGAGCCTTGTAGGAAGCTCCAAAAGATAGAACCCCTATGAGTAGTAAAGAAAATGAATGTTGCTACAACAACTGAAAATATAATCAAAAGTGTTCGAATAAGAACCGATAGATCAGAATATGTGTAAAACACATAGATAGATCCAAGTAAGATGGCTAGTGAGGCCATCAACTTGAGGATCTCTGATCCTTGACTTATTTCTTTATTACTTTCAATCACTATGACATCCATCACTGGCAGGCCAGGAGGGACTTGAACCCCCAACCTGCGGTTTTGGAGACCGCCGCTCTACCAGTTGAGCTACTGGCCTATAAGTTATTCAATTATTTTTGTGACTACGCCTGAACCAACTGTTCTACCACCTTCACGAATTGAGAATCTAAGTGATTCTTCCATTGCGATAGGTGCGATCAATTCAACAGTGATGTGTGTATCATCCCCCGGCATAACCATTTCAGTACCTTCAGCTAATGTAACAGCACCAGTAACATCAGTGGTTCTAAAGTAGAATTGAGGTCTGTAACCATTGAAGAAAGGCTTATGTCTTCCGCCCTCTTCTTTAGTCAAAGCATACATATCAGCCTCAAACTTAACATGAGGTGTGATACTTCCTGGCTTCGCTAATACTTGTCCACGATCAACTTCCTCTCTTTTCGTACCTCTGAGAAGAACACCAACATTGTCACCTGCTTGACCTTGATCAAGAAGCTTTCTGAACATTTCCACGCCAGTACAAGTTGTTTTTTGAGTATCCTTAATACCAACGATTTCTATCTCGTCATTGACATTAATAACTCCTCTCTCAACTCGACCTGTTACAACCGTTCCTCTTCCTTCAATTGAGAATACATCTTCAATTGGCATTAAGAAATCACCATCGATTGCTCTTTCAGGCTCAGGGAAATATTCATCCATTGTTGCAACCAGTTTTTCAACTGCTTGGGCACCAATCTCACTGTCATCTCCCTCAAGTGCTTTAAGCGCGCTTCCAGAAATAATAGGAATATTGTCTCCATCAAAGTCATACATTGATAGCAATTCTCTGACTTCCATTTCAACAAGCTCAACCAATTCAGCATCATCAACCTGATCGGCTTTGTTTAGAAATACAACGATATTAGGAACGCCTACATTTCTTGCAAGAAGTATGTGCTCTCTGGTCTGAGGCATAGGACCATCTGCAGCGGATACAACTAAAATAGCTCCATCCATTTGTGCAGCACCTGTGATCATGTTTTTAACATAATCAGCGTGTCCAGGACAATCTACGTGTGCGTAGTGTCTCCCTTCACTCTCGTATTCAACGTGTGCAGTGGCAATTGTAATACCTCTTTCTCTTTCTTCAGGAGCATTATCAATGTCCTCGAAAGCTGAAGCATCGCCGCCAAATTTAGCTGCCATAGTTTTAGTTAATGCAGCGGTCAATGTGGTTTTACCATGGTCAACGTGACCGATAGTACCCACATTCACATGCGGTTTGTTACGTTCAAATTTTTCCTTGGCCATATTTAACTCCCTTTTAGAAAAACTATATATATTAAATTGATTGAAAAACTAGTTCGGAGCCCACAACCGGGATTGAACCGGTGACCTCTTCCTTACCATGGAAGTGCTCTACCTGCTGAGCTATGTGGGCAAAAGCACATCCGAATTGAATTGGAGCGGGCGATGGGGATCGAACCCACATCATCAGCTTGGAAGGCTGAGGTTCTACCATTGAACTACGCCCGCGCAAGTTTGATGCGGAACAACCCGAATTTATTTTTATTAAACTTTTCATTTTTTCTAATCTTTATACCAATTGCTCAGTCCTTTCTACCTCTCAAACCCCTGTATTTACAGTGGTGGAGGGGGTAGGATTCGAACCTACGAAGGCTAAGCCAGCAGATTTACAGTCTGCCCCCGTTGACCGCTTGGGTACCCCTCCGCGGACATGACCCACTATTCTCTTTTTGTGGAGTATAGGTGTCAACAAGATTTTCAATTAATTTTGTGGTGCCGGAAGAGGGAATTGAACCCCCAACCTACTGATTACAAATCAGTTGCTCTGCCAATTGAGCTATTCCGGCAACAAAACTAGTTCAATCACCTTGATAAATTTCGTGAATTATAAACATTTTATCGATGAATGAAAGCTTTCTAGATGACTAAATGGCCATTATAAACCTTCTTAATGACTCCATTATCATCCAATAAGAGTGCACCAGTGTGATCAATGCCAATATTCTTGCCTTCTAAGATGTCATTTTCTTCGATAATCTTGACCTCTTTTTCAAACAAAGCATCGTATTCAGGCCAAAATTTAAAGGCGCTTTGTATTGATCTCTGATTAAATTTTTTAAGTGATTCAATGACTGTCCTTGCTAGAATTCCAGACATTTCACTTCTGCAAAGAGAAAGATCATGGTTGATCTTCAATAGATCGGTTGGAGGAAACAGATTCTCAGCCATTGAATTCAAATCTGACCCAATATCGTAGTTAATACCAACGCCTATATTGAATGAATAATAGTCTTGAGACTGGCTGGTCAACTCAACCAAAATACCACCTAGTTTTTTGCCGCCATGCAACAAATCATTGGGCCATTTGAGTGAGGCACCTGAATAACCCAAATCTCTTAAAGTTCTTGAAATTATAATGCCACAATAAATACTTAGTCCAAGTGGTGAGTATTCACTAAACAAGGAGCCAATAACTGAGAAGCAAATACCAGAACCATAAGGTGACAGCCATTGGTTACTCCCCCTGCCCCTTCCTTGTGTTTGAAAATCTGCAAAACATACCGAATATTCATATTTTTCTATATCCTTCTGACTGAAATACCTGCTGGTAGTCTCAATGATTTGCTCAACTGAAAGTTTAATGTTTTCAGAATCCTCTATTTGATCAATTTCTTTCTTGATCAATTCTTCATTAAGAAAATCAACCTCTCTAAATTCATATGAATCTCCGTATTGAGTGATTGTGATACCAATTGATTCGAATAATTCAATTGCATTTTCAGTTGAAATAGTGGTTCCAATCACTTTCTCAATCTCATGATGTGAAATCTTTGATTCGTGATTTCCTTTGATAATCTTAAGTAAATCGCAATTTTGAAGCATTTTCAGAGCTTGGCTTCGGTGCCTTTATACATAGACTCAATATTTGATCGATGGGTATAAAGAATGAAAATAAATATCAATAGAGAAAACGCATGAAGATTATGATGTATTCCATGATCTATAAAAAAAGTTTGCAAAAAAAATATAAAAAAAGCAGAAATTGTCGATAACCCGACAAAACGACTGGCCAAGAACGCAAATAAAAAACCTATAACCGGGAATAAAATAAAGTAGGGATCAATAAATAAAAATGCACCCAAAGCAGTGGCCGCTCCTTTTCCTCCCCTAAAATTAAACCAAATTGGATAACAATGACCGATTAATGCAAAAATCAATGAGAGAAAAAGATAGTCACTTGACGAAAATAAAAGAACTTCTGATTGGGAAACAATCGATTCACATAGATATAAGGCAAAATAACCTTTCAAAGCGTCGCCAAAGAAAACAAATATGCCTGACCTTGCTCCCAAGATCCTCAAAGCATTTGTCGCACCTGCATTGCCACTCCCTTGGCTTCTTAGATCAAGGCCCTGAATGTAACCGAGGATGAGACCAAAATTAATTGAGCCCACAAGATATGTTGTTAGAAATATAATTCCGAGATGTAACATTAATTTGAAACCCTATTTTCTGAATACTTCTCACTGGATATACATATAATCATAGCTAATAAAATTATAAATATTCCAAAATATTCCCTTGTTAAAATATCCTTTTCGAAAAGGATAACATCCCAAAAATAAGAAAATATTGGTTGGGATAGCAATATTAGTCCAGTTGTGACAGCTGATATTGTTTCAAGTCCAGATAGTATGAAATACCACCCGACAACATGTGACAAAAAACCATAACATAATAAGAGCATGAAATCTCTGGAGTTATCAATTACAAGGGATTCTTTCTCTAGACCTATAATTGCAATCAGGAATAAAGATGAGATGACAGAAATTATGAGAAGATTGAATACTGGTGTTGATAAATCTTTATTTGAGAAGCTAGAAAATTTCATAGAAATTAAATATCCAGCATAAGAAAAGCCGGTTAGAACGCCAAAAAATATCCCAATTTTGTATGTATCAGGAGCAATAATCCAATTATCAGATGTTATAAGGAATAATCCGATTAATCCTATAAATACTGAAATAATTTGAAATCTATTAGCTGGCTGCTTAAAAAAAATTAATGCAAGAAATGGTAGAATCAAAACCTGAAGATTGGCTAGCAATGTTGAGAGACCTGGACCTACAAAAATTATTGATCTATGCCAAAACCAAAGGTCAAGAGTGAAAAATATTGCAGCAAAGATTAAGTAATTTGGAATCCTTTTTACTGAAGGTAGCTTTTTGTATTTAATGAGACAAAAAATAATAAGCCCAATTGAGCCAATAAACATTCTGTAAAAACCACTGACAGTAGGCTCCAAATCAACAAGGTTTACAAAAACAGGTGAAAAGCTTATCAAAAAGGCGCCGATCAAAACAAAGATGATTCCTCTTGGTATCTTAAGCTTATCTTCAATCATTTTAATCCACTTTTATCTAGAAAAATCTCAGCCAACATGCATCTAACACTTCCTCCTCCATACTTTTCTATGGTAGGTATGGGAAATGAAAGCAGATTAATTCGATTTTGAATTAGTTTTTTTTGCTCAACAGTCAAAGAGTCTTCCGCTGTCTCTGACATCAACAAATATTTCTCATTATTTTTACTTCTGACTTCCAGTGCATTACCTAAAAAATTTTTCATTTGATCAATCGAGATATCAATCACTGTTCTACCAGAGTCTGTTAATTCAGATTTTAATTTTTTAGATATGGCTTTTTCCTTTATAACATCAAAGCAAACCAATGCAGTATCCTCGCCAAGACTCATCATGACATTGGTGTGATATATAGGGATATTGGTCGTTGAAGAAAATTCTATGATTTCATAGCTCATCGTATTTGAAAAAACAGCAAGAGCTTCCCTGGTTGTTCTTGAGGAGATACAGGCATATGCTTTTTTGTTAAGCCTGTCTAAAATCATGCTCCCTGTTCCCTCTAGATACTGACCATTGTTCTCCAAGTGGCTTAAATTAATGGTCTTAGTCACAGAAAAACCCTGAATTGATAGCTTCTCTATAATATCAATTCTTCTTTCGTTTCGTCTTTTGGGTGACATCATAGGATAAAGAACAACGGCTCCGTCACCATGGAATGTAACCCAATTATTAGGAAAAATTGCATCAGGACTCCCTAAGTCCTCAATATCATCAAAAACAATATGATCGATCTTATGTTCTGACAAACGATCAATCATATTAGTAAACTCGATATCTACGTGTTCCCTTATTTGACTCAAGTTTGTCGATTCTGTGAAATCATTCTGGAATTCATTTGATTCCAATGTCTCTTCATTGCTAGAAAAGTTTCTAGGTCTGATGAGCATTAAATATTTTGATGTTTGATAATTCATTGAGTCAAAAAAAAACGAAGATGATTCATAGTAAATCATCTTCGTTCTTAAATATAAACTGGCGATGTCCTACTCTCACATGGGGAAGCCCCATACTACCATCGGCGCTGTGCATTTTCACTTCCGAGTTCGGTATGGGATCGGGTGGTACCTACACGCTATGGTCGCCAGAAAAAAGAATTTAGCTTAAAACTATCACTGTTGTAAAGTTATTTGATTGTTATAAGACCAAGCCTCACGGGTAATTAGTATCAGTTAGCTTCACTCATTACTGAGCTTCCACACCTGACCTATCAACATCGTAGTCTCCGATGACCCTTCAGGGATCTCATGGATCCAGGGAAACCTAATCTTGGGTGGGGCTTCCCGCTTAGATGCTTTCAGCGGTTATCCCTTCCGTACATAGCTACCCGGCAGTGCCACTGGCGTGACAACCGGAACACCAGGGGTACGTCCACTCCGGTCCTCTCGTACTAGGAGCAGCTTCCCTCAAGTTTCCAACGAACACCGCAGATAGGGACCGAACTGTCTCACGACGTTCTAAACCCAGCTCGCGTACCACTTTAAATGGCGAACAGCCATACCCTTGGGACCTGCTACAGCCCCAGGATGTGATGAGCCGACATCGAGGTGCCAAACTCCCCCGTCGATGTGAACTCTTGGGGGGAATCAGCCTGTTATCCCCGGCGTACCTTTTATCCGTTGAGCGATGGCCCTTCCATACAGAACCACCGGATCACTAAGACCAGCTTTCGCTCCTGCTCGACATGTCTGTCTCGCAGTCAAGCTCCCTTATGCCTTTGCACTCTAAACTCGATGGCCGACCGAGTTGAGGGAACCTTTGTGCTCCTCCGTTACTCTTTAGGAGGAGACCGCCCCAGTCAAACTACCCACCATACAATGTCCCTGATCCAGATAATGGACCTAGGTTAGAACTTCAATTATGTCAGGGTGGTATTTCAAGGTTGGCTCCACATACGCTGGCGCATATGCTTCAAAGCCTCCCACCTATCCTGCACAAACAGAATCAAAGTCCAATGCAAAGCTGTAGTAAAGGTGCACGGGGTCTTTCCGTCTTGCGGCGTTTAAACTGCATCTTCACAGCTATTTCAATTTCACTGAGTCTCTGGTGGAGACAGTGTGGCCATCGTTACGCCATTCGTGCAGGTCGGAACTTACCCGACAAGGAATTTCGCTACCTTAGGACCGTTATAGTTACGGCCGCCGTTCACCGGGGCTTCGATCAAGAGCTTCGCATAAAGCTAACCCCATCAATTAACCTTCCGGCACCGGGCAGGCGTCACACCCTATACATCCTCTTACGAGTTAGCAGAGTGCTGTGTTTTTATTAAACAGTCGCAGCCACCTGGTTTCTGAGACCTTCGTCAGCTCTAGAAGCAAGTTCTTTCACCAACAAAGGCGTACCTTCTCCCGAAGTTACGGTACCAATTTGCCTAGTTCCTTCACCAGAGTTTTCTCAAGCGCCTTAGAATTCTCATCCCACCCACCTGTGTCGGTTTAGGGTACGGTCACAATTTACCTGAAGCTTAGAGGATTTTCTTGGAAGTATAGCGTCAGCAACTTCTTGATTAAAAAATCAATGGTCTCGTACCTTGGTAATAGAAATCCAGATTTTCTAAGATTTCCTACCTACATACTTTCCCCGGGATAACCAACACCCGGTATGCTTAGCTTTCTCCGTCCCCCCATCGCAGTAATTGCGGTACAGGAATATTAACCTGTTGTCCATCGACTACACTTTTCAGTCTCGCCTTAGGAACCGACTAACCCTGCGCTGATTAGCATTGCGCAGGAACCCTTGGGTTTTCGGCGTGCGGGTTTTTCACCCGCATTATCGTTACTCATGTCAGCATTCTCACTTCTGATATCTCCAGCATATCTCGCGATACACCTTCACAGACTTACAGAACGCTCCCCTACCACGCATATAAATATGCATTCGCAACTTCGGTATACAGCTTAAGCCCCGGTAAATCTTCCGCGCAAGTCGACTTGACCAGTGAGCTGTTACGCTTTCTTTAAAGGATGGCTGCTTCTAAGCCAACCTCCTGGCTGTCTTTGACTTCTCACTTCGTTTCCCACTTAGCTGTAATTTTGGGACCTTAGTTGGCGATCTGGGTTGTTTCCCTTTCCACAACGGACGTTAGCACCCGCTGTGTGTCTCCCATGCTCTACTTCTCGGTATTCGGAGTTTGCATCGGTTTGGTAAGACGGGATGTCCCCCTAGCCGAAACAGTGCTCTACCCCCGAGAGTAATACATGAGGCACTACCTAAATAGTTTTCGGGGAGAACCAGCTATCTCCAGACTTGATTAGCCTTTCACTCCTATCCACAGCTCATCCCCTCATTTTTCAACATAAGTGGGTTCGGGCCTCCAGTAGGTATTACCCCACCTTCACCCTGGCCATGGATAGATCGTCTGGTTTCGGGTCTACTCCTAGCGACTAAACGCCCTATTAAGACTCGGTTTCCCTTCGCCTCCCTAAGAAAGTTAAGCTTGCCACTAAAAGTAACTCACTGACCCATTATACAAAAGGTACGCAGTCACCCAATAAATTGGGCTCCTACTGCTTGTACGCACACGGTTTCAGGTTCTATTTCACTCCCCTCGCCGGGGTTCTTTTCGCCTTTCCCTCACGGTACTGGTTCACTATCGGTCGGTAGTTAGTATTTAGCCTTAGAGGATGGTCCCCCTATGTTCAGACAAGGTTTCACGTGCCTCGTCTTACTCTTCGACACTCACTCATCTAACTTTTCACATACAGGGCTATCACCTACTATGGCTGAACTTTCCAGATCATTTTGTTAAGTGAGATAAGATTATGGTGTCTGGGCTGGTCCCCTTTCGCTCGCCGCTACTTAGGGAATCTCGGTTGATTTCTTTTCCTCCAGGTACTTAGATGTTTCAGT
>CACJRN010000001.1:0-12500 GCA_902595845.1 uncultured Gammaproteobacteria bacterium | reverse complement strand
ATCCTGACTGATCCTGCCTTGATTGCTCGATGACCCTCTGACACAGAATTAACAAGATTGGTGCGCGCTAGAAGTCTTGGGAGATTGATTTCACCATTGTCATTCTCAATATCTTTAATAGAAACTTCTATCAAATCTATATCTTCTGGTATCCCTCCTTTTTGGAATCTTTGCAAGAATGATTCCTTGGCTTTTTTTGCAATTGATAGTGAGTGAAATCTCTCCACAATTTCTTCTGATAATAAAAATTTTATATCTCTTGGATTGGCACCATTTTTAACAGCATCCTTTAGCTTTTCTATTTCCGATAAATTCTTTGTGCTTAAGAGTTCAAAATATTTCCACATCAAATCATCTGATATAGACATTATCTTTCCAAACATATCATCCCCAGAATCATTCAGAGCAACATAATTATTAGAAGATTTTGACATCTTCTTAACTCCATCCAAGCCTTCTAGTAAAGGAAGCGTTATTATTGTCTGAGGTTCTTGGCCATAAATTTGTTGGAGATGCCTTCCAACCAAAAGATTAAATTTTTGATCTGTTCCTCCCATTTCGACATCACAACCAAGGGCAACAGAATCATAGCCTTGTACAAGCGGGTAGAGAAATTCATGAATTGAAATGGGATTTTCAGATCTGAATCTTTTCTTAAAATCATCTCGTTCCAGCATTCTAGCCACAGTATATTTTGATGCAATGTCAATGAGTTCAGCACTGGTTATTTTATTCATCCAGGATGAATTGAATTCAATCCTGGTTTTATCCTTATCGAGTATCTTGAATATTTGATTTTTATAAGTACGAGCATTTTCTTTGACCTGCTCTTTAGTCAGCACTGGTCTGGTTTCATTTACACCAGATGGGTCCCCAATCATGCCAGTAAAATCACCTATAAGAAAAATGACTTCATGGCCAAACTCTTGGAACTGTCTCATCTTGTTTATAATTACAGTATGACCAAGGTGAAGATCAGGTGCAGTGGGATCAAAACCGACCTTGATTTTAAGAGGTTTACTTTGCTTCAGTCTGTCTAAAAAATCCTTCTCGACCAAGATTTCGTCGACACCTCTTTTGATTTCTAGAATTTGTTCCTTACCTGAAGTCATGCATAAATATTATATAGATGATTAAATGTGTGGCATAGAAAACATTGATAGATTTGAATTGAGATGAAAAATATCTTCATAGGAGTAATGACCGGAACGAGTGTCGATGCAATAGATATTGCGGCATTATCAATAGATCATCAGAGCTACGAACTTTTGAATGCCAAAAGTTATATATTTCCTAAGAACTTAAAAAATGAAATTTTAGAATACTCAAGAAATCAAAAAAGCATTGATGACAATAAAATTTGCTCTCTCGGAGATGAGTTGGCTCATGTATATGCAAAATCGATAGAAGCATTCATAGATGAATCATATTTAAAAAAAGAAATAATCAATGCCGTGGGGTTACATGGTCAGACAATTTCACATAATCCAGATGATCAAAATCCCAGCAGTGTTCAAATTGGCAATGGTGAAATTGTAGCAAAGACAACAGGCTTGTTAGTCGTCAATGATTTCAGACGTGCAGATATTAACGCTGGTGGCCAAGGAGCACCTCTGGCTCCTTTGTTTCATGATCGGTTTTTTGGTGAAACTAATATAATAAGGGCTGTCATAAATATCGGTGGCATCGCCAATATCAGTATATTCGGTAAAGAACTAACTGGATACGATATCGGACCAGGCAATGTGTTGATGGACTCATGGTGCAGAGAGATCAAATCGTGTGACTTTGATGAAAATGGAAGATGGGCAGAAAAAGGAAACTTAAATCAAATGTTACTGGATAAACTTATGGAAGAAGAATTTATTCAAAAGAAACCACCAAAAAGTTCTGGTACTGATTATTTTAACATCAAATGGATAAATGAAAAATTGGAGCAATTTGATTTTCGAATCAGTGACACTGACATTCAAAGAACACTTGCTGAATATACTGCCAATATAATTGCTGAAGCAATAAAGAGTCATAGTGATATTGATCAACTAGCAATTTGTGGTGGTGGAGCAGAAAATAATTTCTTGATGAAACTAATCAGAGAAAAAAGCTCGTCTGAGATTGTAAAAACTGATTGCTGGGGGATAAGTCATGAGTGGGTAGAGGCTGCTGGTTTCGCTTATCTTGCATATCTCAGAGTCAATGATAAAGCTGTAGATACATCAACGATTACTGGCTCCGATGGGATGGTCAAACTCGGAGATATTCAAAAGCCTGATTAAACCTAAATGAACTGACTATATAGTTCAATAGACTGACTATACATATCTTCAAAATAAATCTTGGATGATTCTGAAATTGTTTCTTCAGTATATTCAGTTTTCCATAGCCTTAGGGACCGATCAATCTGAATATCAAAGATATTTTCAACATAATCTTGCGCTTCATGATATCGATCAAAGACAAAAACTTTATCAACTGACAAAACGCCATCAATGTGTGTAAATGCATATTGATCTATATAGTGTCTGTACTTTTCTATGTTGTGTTTGTCATTACACAAAATGAAATCATCCAAAGAGCTGATCTCGACCTGTTTTCTAATTTGATTATAAAGACTGACAACCTGATCAAAAGGATTTCTTAAAACAACGAACTTTTCATAGTCATTGATATCTAGGAACTCTGCGTAATCACTGATGAAGCTATGCGGGTGACCGCCTTGGCCTTTTTTCAGGTTTCTATAATGTCCATTGATAGTGAATCTTTGATAAGATACCTCTTCGATCTTTTTTCTATCCAAATTCTTAAATCCATTTTGAGCAATGAATTCTCTGTAAGCTTTCTCAGACTCTTCTTGATCATTTTTTTCGTAAAAATATTTGCTGCATATAGCAAACTCCAGACTGGTACCTCCAGTTTTGGGGATATGTATAAATAGCTGATTATTTGGAAAGAACATTTAATCTTATGAAGGGTTATAAGATTCTCAGTTTTTTAACTGATTTATGAAAATGATGAACCGCAACTACATGTGGTATTTGCATTTGGATTCTTAATAACAAATCTAGCGCCTTGTAAGTCCTCTTGGAAATCAATTTCAGCACCTAGAAGATACTGAATACTCATTGGATCAACCACTAATTTCACACCATTCTTTTCTACCATTGTGTCAGATTCATCTTTGCTTTCATCAAAAGAAAATCCATATTGGAATCCAGCACAGCCTCCTCCTGTAACGTAAACTCTGAGGTTCATGGCATTATTCTCCTCATCTTGAAGTAAGGCTCCTACTTTATTTGCTGCTGCATCAGTAAAGATTATTGCTTCTTCTTGCACTATTCATTCTCCATTGGGTGAATTATAAAAATTAATTGGCATATATAAAAGGTATAAATTCGTCTATTACCTGCCTATAGACTTCTTTTTTGAATCCAATGACTTGATTTATAGACATTTCTGGATCAATCCATTTCCATGAATCAAATTCTTGTTCAGGGCTCTGATCTAATCTTATGAGATTAGCATCATTGCTGAAACTGAGTAAAAACCATTTCTGTCGCTGTCCAATTACCAAAGTGCCTTTGCCATTTTTTCTGATATTCTTCTTTGGGAGATTGTATTGATACCAGTTAGTCGAAGTCTTAATAAGTTTGGTGTCTTCTTTTTTTAATCCGGTTTCCTCTAATAGCTCTCTCCACATTGCTTTTTTCGGGCTTTCACCCTCTTTTATTCCACCTTGAGGGAATTGCCATCCTGATTGATATCTTCGTTTTCCAAAGAAAACTTTACCTGAAGGATTGCATATGACAATTCCAACATTTGCCCTATAACCATCATCAAAAATTAGATCACTCATTATGAAAATTTGCCGAGCTAATCGTCAGCACCTTCGAAATATTTATTTCCTGCATGCATGATTTCAACAAAATCTTCTTCGCTACCCATTGTTATGGCATCAGTGATTTCCTTGATCACTCTATTTAACTCTTCAATGGTTTGCATGCTATGAGTATTCAAATGTTGAATCTCAAAATAGAGATTGGGGTTCTCTTGAGAAACCCTCCTTGCAACTTCAATCTGGTCTTTAAATGTTGTGCTTGAAACTTTTGAAAATTCTTCACTTTTCTGACCGCTGTCATGAAGAACTTTTGAAAAAGCAATATTAATAATATGAGATAAACCCAAGACATATGAGATGGCATAGTCATGAGAATCAATCGACATCTCAATCAATTGAGCGGTGGTGGATTCGAAGAGCTTCATGATTTCAAGGTGCGTGCCATGGTCATCAAGATTCATAAACACAACATGTTTTCCAGTCAATAGATCTGTATCAGGCCCAAACATTGGGTGAATTGATGTCACCTTCATTCCTTTTGCAGATATTTTTGAGAGTATCTCTTTGATGGGAGATTTTATGGATGCAATATCAAAAAGCATGCCGCTCCTTCCTGTTTCAAGAATTGCTTCAAGAATCTCAATTGATTGCCTGAGTGGTGTGGCTATCACTGTTATGTCATAATCATCATTTGTATTAGCCCAATTAATAAAATGAGAATCATCTTCTTTATCAAGATTGATATCAGCAATATGAACTTCATAGCCTTGCATGCTCATGAACTCCTCAAACCAAGCGCCCATTCTTCCAAGGCCTCCAATGACCAAAACCCTTTTGCCATTCCCTTGTCCCTCTTCTTTTACACGAGCACTTTCTTGTGTTTTAAGTGAGGACTGAATCAATAGCTGCATAAGATCGACCACCATTGATGGATCAACACCTAATTCTTTGGCATGAGACTTGGCAAGCTCAATGACCAATTTCTCTCTTTGATAATCCCTTGTCGGGCGACCCTTTTTCCGCTTGATCACACCTACTTCCTCAGACAATACCTGACGTCTGTGAACCAACTCGATGATCTTTAGATCAAGTTCACTCAATTCTTTTCTTAATGTTTCTATATCCTTCATTGCAATTGTTCTAATCTAATGTCATGTATTTCTAATAGTGACTATACTAATAATCTGAAAAAACTAGAGATTCGAAAGAATAATTATAACAAAACTAGAGCGTCTATTGATGAACACTAATCTCAGAAAAGCGAATATCTTAAATCCATTGGATACTCTTGATGATTGGATCAATGAAGTTTCAGCATCCAACACTCAGCCCAATCCAAACTGCATGTCTATTGCGACAGTTGACTCGAATGGCTGTCCCAACACCCGGATGGTGCTTTGCAAAGAATTAAACACCGATCAAGGCTATTTGACTTTCTATACCAATTATTCCTCCATCAAGTCAGAAGAACTTGAGAATAATTCAAAATGCTCTGCGCTATTTCATTGGGATAAATCTGGGCTTCAAGCACGCCTCAAAGGTTTTGTTAAAAGATGCAGTGATTCTAAAAATGATGAATACTTTTCAACACGTGATATTGGGAGTCAGATCGCTGCTTGGACCAGCGATCAGAGCAAGGAAATTGAATCTCTTGAAAAGATGGGAGATTCCTATCAAATCATTATGGATAAATTTCAAATAAAAAGCTTGGAAGAGGCAAAAGGAGTCAACATTCCAAGGCCTGATTTTTGGGGTGGCTATGATATGTGGATTGAAGAGATCGAACTCTGGAAAAATCAGAAAAATCGCTTTCATGATCGAATCAAATTCTCACGCAAGATAAGAATTGAAAATGAAAGCATTAACGCAGAAAAAAGGTGGAATTCAGTCAGAATTCAACCATAGTTTACTTTTGTCAAAAAGTAAGTTTTAATCTCTTACGATGAGTTCAGCAAATTGCTGTTAGGGAAGTTGGTTAAGAGTCCAACACTGCCCCCGCAACGGTGATCAAGTGAGCTGATCTTTTCGAGAAAAAATCTCAACCACTGTCTAAAGATGGGAAGGTAAAGATCAGAGAATTCTTGTCAGTCCGGAGACCGACTCATTGAAAATAATAAATGTACGGTGGGTACGAGTCATCATTAATCCATTTGATTTCTCCAATCTGCCGCTATTTAAGGGAGTTAGATATGCGGTCAAAATATTTAGTTATATTTGTAATAGGTTTATCTTTTGTAAGCCAAATAGACGCACAAGAAAATGAAGCGATTGAAAACATCATTGTCAGTGCCTCAAAAAATGAACAAAAATTAAAAGATGTCATTACACCAGCATTGGTAATCAATGAAAGTGAAATTGCTCAGAGTGGATTTAGATCGGTCTCAGATCTTCTTCATAGTCTCGGGGGGATAAATGTCTCTCAAAATGGAGGTGTTGGTCAGCTCACGTCGATATTTATGCAGGGATCAAACAGCAATCATGTTCTTGTTTTGGTGGATGGTGTTGCGATTAATGATCTGGCTACAGGAATATCGGCCATTCAAAATATACCCATCTCTCTGATCGAAAAGATTGAGATCGTAAAGACACCTAGAGCAACACTTTATGGATCTAATGCCGTGGGTGGCGTTGTCAGTATATTTACTAAGAAAAACTCTCAACGAGAAGACTATTCTGTGACCCTTGGGTCGGATGAAACAAAAGAAATCTCATTGTCAAAAGTGGTTCACAACGACTCCACGCACTATGGTTTTTCTGCAACGCTTTTTGATACCGATGGATATCCAAGTAAAACAGGAAGCGATGTTGACGATCCTCATGAAAATCGGTCGGTGAATGCTTTCATTAAGAAAGACTTTGAAAAATTTTCCATCGAGGGAGGTTTTTGGACTAGCCAAGGTGAGACAAACTATAAAGATTTCTTCTTGTCTTCAATCAGTCAGGATTTCCACAACTCAACAATGAATTTTAAACTGAATCAAGAGGTCGGTGAAAAATGGTCTTACAGTCTTGAAGCAAAATATAACAAAGACTTTCTAGATCAAAATAACAGTGATGATTTCAATCACAGTGAGCGAACTGGCCTTGAATGGATCAATCGATTTGAAGTCAATCAATTCAATAAAACTCTTGTTGGCATAATTATCGAAGATGAAACATTCACTGCCAGCAATTATGGTGTTGGAGTCGATGTGGACTTTGAAAATAAAGCCATGTTTATTGAACATCTATATTCGAAATCAAATCATCAAGCTTTGATTGCATTTCGAACGAGTAATAGCGATTTCACAAAAGACAAAGATGCGTGGAATGTTGAATACGGTTACAGAATCAATCCAAATTTAAGAGTGATGATCCTAGGAGGGTCTGCCTACAGAAATCCATCCGCATTCGATCTTTATGGTTTTGGCGGAAACACCTCGCTTGCCCCAGAGAAATCAAAAAAGTTTGGCATTGGGTTTTCAGCAAATCTAAGCGAGTCAACGGAATTGGATATGAGATTCTTTGATAATGAGATCGATGATCTAGTCGCATTCAGTTATGTGGATTGGAAGCTTTATAACATTGAGGAAGCAGAAACCAGGGGGGTTGATATGAATGTGACAACACAGCTCAATAAATGGGATCTAAAATTGAATGCCACCATTCAAGATCCAAAAAATCTGACCAACAACAGTCAATTACTCAGAAGGCCCAAAAATTCTTATGGCATGACAATGGGAAGAACCATTGGCGCAGTGACAGTAAATCTAAACATCAGAAGAGAATCGACTAGATATGATTTTGGAGGATTGGAACTTGATGGATATACATTGATGAATGCTTCATTGCGATGGCGTATGAACCAACAACTGATGATCAATGCTTCTTTTAATAATGCACTCGATGAGAACTATGTCCTTGCAAATGGCTACAACACACCAAAAAGGAAAATCTACCTTGGTTTTAATTACATGATGAACTAAAACCATTGGCTCGAAAGCATCAATCTAGTTAGTATTGATAATATGGGTAACCGATTGACAAAGATTTTCACCAAAAAAGGTGATGATGGCACCACGGATCTTGGAGGCAATAACAGGGTTGAGAAATTCGATTCTCAAATTATTGTTTATGGGGAACTTGATGAGCTCAGTGCAGCGATTGGGCTAATCACCTGCCAAGAAAATATTCCACCTGATATTCAAGATTTTCTTCAATCTGCTCAACAAGAAATGTTTAATATTGCAGGCGAGTTATCAGCTCCTGAATTTCAATCATTGGATGAGAAAAAAGTTGTCGCTGTAGAAGATTTCATAGATCAAATTAATGAAAATCTACCGGCTCTAAAGGAGTTTGTTGTGCCTGGTGAAGAGATTAGATCTGCCCAAACCCATATGGCAAGAGCTATATGTAGAAGAGCGGAAAGATCCCTAGTGAAACTGTCTAAAGAGAGAGATGTGAATTCATTTGCATTGAAATACCTAAACAGACTCTCAGATGCTTTTTTTGTAATCGCAAGACTCTTGGCCAGAGAATCCTCAACTGAGGAGCAGCTCTGGAAACATGAGAAAGCAACAAAAGAATAGTCATGGACATTGAGATCATACTTGAGCCAGATCTGCATCCAAATGAGATAGCTGAAATTGCTGCAAAAGCTGAAGAGTATGGAATCAGAGCACTCTGGTCATCAAACTATCACCAAAATTGGGATGCATTTATCAGCTTGGTTCCGGCAGCTCAAAAAACAAGTAAAATCCTACTCGGTCCACTTGCAGTCAGTCCTTTTGAAATGCATCCATTGAAAATGGCGAACTCGATATTGACTCTGAATGAGCTGGCAGATGGCAGAGCAATCATTGCCGTTGGTGGAGGTGGAGGCACACTCGGTGCAATGAAATATTCATGTGTCAAAGATTCTTGTCCAGGACTATCGCCATTTAAAATCATCAGGGCAGTAAAAGAAGCTGTAGAAGTTCTGAATAACGCTTCTAGCAAAAAATTTAATATGAGCTTTGAAGGCGATATTTTCAAAATAACAAGACCATATATGCAAGGTTTTACATGGGCCAAGGCAAGCCCGCCAAAAATATATACCTGCTCCACTGAGCCTCAAATGTTGAGGCTGGGTGGAAGGCTTGCTGATGGTTTGCAGATGAGCGATGTTGCTATACCTATGCTTGGCGAAGCCATGCAAAATATTAAAGACGGCATTGCTAAAAGAGAGTCAGAAATTGATGATTTTAGAATTGGAAACTTTTGGGCTTGGCACATTAAAAAAGATAGGGAAGAATCGATGAAAGAGGCTAGAAGAGAATTGATTTTCAGAGGATCACTTTTGCCTCCGTTTTCCCTGCATCATTTTTTAACTGACGAAGAAGCACAAATTGTCATTGATAATTACAATGCAGGTCCAAATAATGAATTTGCTAAAGCATATATCAGTCGTTCAGGCGTCATTGAAAACGTCCCGGAAGGCCTTGTCAATAAATTAATAGATGACCTCAGTTCAGCGGGAGACATGAGTGACATTGATAAGGAATTAGAGCGTTTTTATCAATTTAAAGAGGGAGGAATAACCGATTTATCAATCAGATTATTTGACGATCCCTGGAATGGCCTTAAGATGATCGGCGAACAGGTCATGCCTGCTCTAAAACAATGATTCCAAATCCAATTAAATGGTTTGAGCTTGAACTCAAAAGGATTCTTATGCGTATTCTTCTAGATACCGAGAGAGACAAAAGAGCTAAGAAAAAAAGAGAACAAAATAGATCACGGGAAGGAAGGAATCATGTGATTTATTATTTTCACCAAGTCGATGACCCCTACTCTCATCTGTGCGCTCAAGTGATTCCTTTAATCAAAGAAAATTATGAAATTGAGGTGGAATCTTACCTTGTGCCTCCGCCAACCAAAGAGGCGGCCCCACAACCAGATTTATTGATGAGACATAGTCTAGATGATGCAAAATCGATTGCGCCTTATTATGGTTTGGAGTTCCCCTTGGTCAAGGATTTACCAAATAATGAAATCACTAGAATTGCTCAATCAGCCCTCATTTCTCTAAAAGATTACACATCAGAGGATCTCATTAAGATAGGCAATCTCTTATGGAAAGATAACCTACCAGGCATTGAAGAGATAATTACTTCAATGCCGAATGATGATGTTATCGATGATGTACTTTCTTCAAATTCTAAATTGAGGAAAAAATTTGGACACTATCTGGGTGGCATCTTTGTTTATGAAGGTGAGTGTTATTGGGGTATCGATCGGTTGCCGCTTCTTGAGAAAAGATTGAAGAAACTTGGCTTGAGAAAGAATGATGGGCCAGATGTAGTAGAAAGAAAATCAGAAGAGATGAAAGAGGTCAAAAAATTAGACTTGGAAATAGATGTACTTTGGTCAGCAAGAAGTCCTTACAGTTACTTGGCAATGAAACCATTATCAGATCTTGCGAAAAAATATCATCTAAATCTAAATTACAAAATTATTCTGCCAATGGTAATGAGGGGCATGAAAGTAAGCCTTGAGAAAAGAACATACATTACAAAGGATTGCAAAAGAATTGCTGATCAGAACGGTATTCCATTCGGAAACATAGTTGATCCATTGGGATATGCAGTTGAACGTTGTTACTCACTTTATCCTTTTGCTAAAAGGCATGGTAAAGAAGAGAAGTATCTTTGGGCTTTTGCCGAATCAGTATGGGCAAATGGTAAACACGGGTATCTGGAAATGAATCTAAAAAATATTATCGAATCCATCGGTTTGAGCTGGAATGACGCAAAAAAAGAACTGGATTCAGAAAACTGGAAGAATGAGGTTGAGAAAAATAAAGAAACATTGTTCAAATTGGGTAAATGGGGCCCTCCAACAATAATACTTAAAAACAAAGAAGGAAAAGAAGAACTGGTTGTTTGGGGTCAAGATCGTATTTGGCTTATTGAAGAACGAATTAAAATGATGCAGACCTGTGTGAATTAAGCTAAATTAAATTTTTTTATTAAGGACGGCAAATGGAATCAAAATTAAAAGTATTTATCACGGGTGCTAGTAGTGGAATAGGATCAGCCCTTGCAGAAGAATATGCGAAACAAGGAGCAATCATTGGCCTAGCTGCAAGAAGGCAGGATAAATTAGAGCAAATAAAATCCAGTTGTGAATCATTGGGAGCAGAAGATGTTAAAACATATAACCTAGATGTGACCAATGAAGAAGAATCGATGACTGTCGCGAAAGATTTTATGAATCTGAAAAGAGAAGGCATCGATGTGGTGATCGCAAATGCAGGTGTCGCATTCTCAGATAGCCTTTCCTCAGGTAATCCAAAGCAAATTAATCAAACACTTGCGATAAATATTCTTGGCGTAACTAATACAATTATTCCTTTTATTCCAAATATGAAAAATCAAAAATCGGGTTCACTCGTGATCATTTCATCGATTGCAAGTTTTACTGCGCCGCCCTATTTTGGTGGTTATGCGGCATCAAAAGTTGCAGTGAGACGATTGGGAGATACATGGAGAAGATCTTTAAAGAAATACAAAATTGATGTCACAACAATCTGCCCTGGCTATATAAAAAGTGAAATGACAGATGTCAATGAATTCAAAATGCCTTTCCTAATGGATACAGATGTTGCTGCAAGAAAAATGATTAAAGCTATTGAGGCTGGAAAGAAAACTTACATTCTTCCATGGCAGTGGCGACCGATCATTGCTTTATCTAGATTGCTTGGCCAGAAATTATCAAAAATCTAAACTCTGTGAATCAAACTCCGATAATCTTTTTGGATATGGATGGTGTTCTGGCTGACTTCTTTGGAGCCTTTTCAAGCTATTGTGGAGTAAATCACTGGAAAGAGTTGGAGCACGAGGATCTCATGCAAAAAATTGACTCAATCAAGGGGACCGATTTTTTTGCAAAAATACCTAAAACTTGGTGTTGCGATGAGTTAATTGAATTCGTATCAAATATCTCTGGTGGCTACTCGATCTTATCTTCTCCTTTAGAAGGCGATGAAGACAATTGTGCTCATTGGAAAAAAGTTTGGATTGAAGAAAAACTCTTACTGAAGCCAGATGAAATTTTCATCAAAAGAGATAAGGGGGAGCTTGCTCAGTATCAAGGAAAGCCTAATGTACTGATTGATGATAGGCCTCACAATATTGAAGATTGGCAAAATAATGGAGGGAAGGCCATTCGCTTTCAAGCGAATGAAGACCCGATTGATGTTGTTAAAGATGCACTCAAAGAGATCTTTTAATTGCCTGACTAATCATATTCAATTGATACAAGCTCATAGTAAGTCATCATATATCCTGTGACCTCAGCCTTGACGCAAACATAATCCTCTTCGGTGACCCATATGTCATAAGGAGGATGTTTCACACCTTCATTAAAACCAACATCATCTATATAACTAAAGCGATGACAGGTAAACGTTCCAGCCTGAACATTAATTTCTTCCAGTCCATGATATTCAACACCTATGGTTAATTCTGAAATCATGGGTGGTGTGGCGCCACGATGATCCAAGGAAGGCATGAAAGCCCTCATTTGATAAATCCCCGGTCCATTTGAGATATCAATGGATCTGCAATTCCACCCATCTCCAACAATTGGATGAGTTCCAAATGCATCGAATGAACCTGATGTTTCCTTTTTTTGAGAAACTCGA